>CADAXQ010000006.1 GCA_902791935.1 uncultured Erysipelotrichaceae bacterium
TGAAGTCGGAGTTCCTGAACGGGCCGCGCATGCCTAATTCTAGCAAAAAACTCGGGTTCGCTCGAGTTCCGACCGAAATTCATTTCGGTTTTGTTCTGCCTTGGATTACGCTTGTTTTGCTTCGTATGCCGCCATGGCACGCGCGACTTTGCTTTGTTTGTTTAAGGCAAAGGGGATGTTGTTCTCTTGGAACAAAGCTTCTAGATGCGATTCGGCATCTTTTTCGTTGTTGTATTCAAACTCAATCTCGTAATCAGTTTGGCCAGAGTAGTGGTTTTGATCGATGGAGAGTTTGCCACCTTCATACGGAACATCAATCCGTTCGGTCGTTAAGGAAGTTTTGATTTTTAAGCTGTTTGGGTCAATGTCGAGCATCGATAACATCTTCTTGATGTCGCCATCGGGGAAGACACCTTGGTCACGGAATGCGACAAACGTGGCTTCATTCCAGGTGCAGTTCTTTTCAAGCAATCCTTGGGACAACGGAACTTTTAAGGTCATCTCATAATGGTTATCCCGTTTCCGAATCCGCAAGGCGAGTTTTTCTCGTTGCAAGACATTATCGGGCGAATCAATGTAATAATTCGTCTGCTCATAGGCGCCATAATCTTTGAACTTGGCGACCAACTTCTCGTAATCCGATTTGCTTACCAATGCTTTGGCTTCGATTTCAATTGCGTTGCTCATAAATTCACCTCGGTAGTATTATAATGCAAGTATGTTCATTGCCGATGAGGATTTTCTCTTAAAAAATTTGTGGTGGATCGTTCTGGTTGTCGTTCTTATTGTGGGAGCGATGATTCTCTTCTTCTGTTTCCGCCCGAAAAAACCGAAAAAACCATCCGTAAACGTAGCGGGGAATCTCGAAGCTATCGGGGGTTCGGATAACGTCCTGTCTCATGCCTTAGAAGGTTCGCGAATTGTCTTGCGGTTAAAAGACTATAACAAGGTGGACCGTGAAAAATTAAAGACGCAAGGGGCGACGGGATTTGTCTTAAAAAGCGATAAGCTTACAGTCGTGTTCAAAGAACATGCCCAAGATGTCTATCGGGCCATGTTCCCGGAAAGCAAATGAAAAAGAGGCAGCCGCCTCTTTTCTTTTATAAATAAGGTTTAACGTGACGCATGAGGTCTTCGGTGGGAAGCCCCATGACGTTATGGTAACTGCCTTCGATATGATCGATTAATCCTGCTTCGTCTTGAATGCCATATCCACCGGCTTTATCGAAAGGTCGATAGACTTTGATGTAATGGTCAATCATTTCGTCCGTTAAGGGATTGAAATAAACGACAGATTTCACGGTGCGTGAGATTTCAACACTGGGTTTCACGAATGTATAAGAAGTAAGGACAACTTGTTTTTTGCCACTTTCTTCTTTTAACATGGCTTTCGCGTGTTTGGCATCCCCTGGTTTTCCAAGCACTTTGCCATCTAATAAAACGATGGTATCGGCAGCTAAAACCATATCGGATGGGTGCTTCGCGAACACGGCATAGGCTTTTAACCTTGCCTCTTCGTAAGAAAGCCGTTCCGGTAGTAAGAAGTCATCAATCAAACGTTCATTGACTGCCGGAACTTCGATTTGGAAGTCTAACGTGATGAGGCTAAGCAACTCTTTTCGTCTCGGAGAAGCAGAAGCAAGATAAAGCATTAGGCACGTTCTCCGACATCCATGATGATCGGGATAATCATCGGATTCCGTTCGGTACGGCGGTAAATGTACTGCGAAACCGTTTCACGAATGGTCGACTTTAATTCCGCGAATGATACACGACCGCAACCCATTAAGGAATCAATGGCTTCTTGGGCATGGATTTGGGCGTGACGAATCACGTGCGTATCTTTGCCCGCATTGAAGCCGCGGCTATAGACCGAAGCTGGGACGATGACTTTGTTCCGTTTGGAGTCAATCGTCAAAAGCACGGCAACCATCCCATCGTTTTTTAATTGTTCCCGGTCATTGATGACACTGCTAGAAAGCCCATCAAGATCGTTGCCATCGATATAGACGTCTTCGGCCGGAACATGGTTGGTAGTTCTGATAACCACATGGTTCTTAAGTTGCAACATATCGCCATTGTCGCAAATGAAGATATGGTCTTTCGGAAGGCCGACTTGCAAGGCGATTTGGCCGTGGATTTTTAACATGCGGTATTCCCCGTGCGCTGGCATGAAGTAGTGCGGTTGTGCCAAACGAAGCATCAAGCGCAATTCTTGTTGCGAAGGGTGGCCAGAACTATGTAAGGAGAAAGCGATGCCGTTTTGCTTGACGTCTGCCCCTTCTTTGACTAGTAAGTTCACTAATTTATCGACCATGGCGCCATTCCCAGGAATCGGGTTCGAAGAGAAGATGATCGTATCGCCAGGAATGATATGGATCGTTTTGTGATCGCCATTGGCAATTCGCGACAATGCCGCCATCTTTTCGCCTTGAGAGCCAGTGCAAAGAATGCAAATTTCGCTGTTCCGATAATTCTTTAATTGATCGTCTTTGACAATGGAAGAATCAGGAATCTTGATGTAGCCATAGTCTCTGGCAATGCCAACAACCGTTTCCATCGAACGGCCGACAATACAGATTTTGCGGTTATGTTCTACGGCAACCTCCACAACCTGTTGAATACGGTTAATGTTCGAGGAGAATGTGGAAACAATGATACGGCCAGGCGCCTTTTCAAAGATTTCTTCAACATCCATCCGGACATTCGTTTCGGAAGGCGTGTAGCCAGGAAGTTCGGCATTCGTCGAATCGGCTAATAACAAATCAACGCCTTCGCTTCCTAAACGGGAAAGCTTGGCCAATTCAAAGTTTGGACCGACTGGCGTTAAATCGATTTTGAAGTCGCCAGTATCTAAGATACGGCCTTCTTTCGTATCGACGCAGATCCCAAACGAGTCAGGGATAGAGTGAGTGACACGGAAGAAAGAGACGACAAAATCATCGCCGATTTTGACGACGCTGTCGGAATCGTATTCTACGATTTTGACGGGATCCTTAATTCTTGCGTCTTCTAACTTATGGCGAATTAAGGCCGCCGCAAGACGGGGCGCGTAAATGACGGGAATATAAACCGAACGAATCAAAAACGGAATGCCACCGATATGGTCTTCGTGACCATGGGTGATAAACAACGCTTTGATTTTGGAACGATTCTCTTTGAGATAAGAATAGTCGGGGATGACATAATCAACCCCTGGTAAATTTGCTTCGGGGAAGCGGACGCCTGCATCCAGCAAAATCATGCTCTTTTCACTTTCGATGACGTAGGTATTCTTACCTACCTCACCCAAACCGCCGAGCGCAAATACATTAATACCGGATTGAAAACCAATCATAGGATGGTTCCTCCTTTCTGGAAGAATAAAACAAAGAAATACAAAGGTACCGAACGATATGTTCGCCTAGCACGAACAATATAGCACAGCTGGCTTTTGACAATGTCAAAAGTTTTATGAAAGCGGTTAGAAAGGCACTATTTTTGACCCTTATGATGAAAGGATAACGCTTCTTTCAACGCTAGGATGAGGAAAGGGAGAGTCAAAAGATAGGGAGCTAAATTTAGACTTCCCATGAAATCAAGTGGCAAATACGCTTGCCACGCATTCACAAATAAGGAGGGTACTAGAGCTTGTCGGATGCCTAACCAGACGGTGAGCACAAAAGCCCAAGCAAATACGCTCCAAGCCACGATGCGTTTGGTAGACACCGAGAGGTTCTCTTTGCCCCAAAGTCGGAGATATTCTTGATAACCGAGGAATAGGGGCAAGGCAAGGAAGAGAAAATAAATTTCAGGATCTTGGAGAGAACTCAAGTTATTGTGCTTTAAAAGAACCCAGAATCCGCCGAAGAAGTAGAGCGATATTCCGACGAAAAACGGGAAAAGAATATCTTGAAAAAGGATGCGCCACACCGCTGGGCGAACTAACGGTTCCAGGGGAGTCAACGGATTCTTTTTCCGAACGGTGATGAGCCAAACTCCATAGGCGACGGAAATGATGTCCAAGAGCATCAAATCCAAAGGGAACGCCCCCGAAAACACCTGATCCCCATATTGATATTCGCCTTTGGCCCATAAGACAATCGCAAAGACGAAATCCAGCGTACCAAGGCATAGCAAGAAAGCTGCTCCAATGATTTTGGCATGATGGTGGCGTTTTTCGCTCGTAGGGTGAAGTAAGACATGCGTCACGCCGAGCCAAAGCAAGGGCAAGCAATAAGCAAGCTCAACCCAAAATAACCGGGATTGATGGCGGAAATGAGGCATATCCGCGAAGGCAAAGCGGATGCCACGGAAGAAGAGAATCCCGGCGAATGCGAAGAGAATCGCTTCTAAAGCCCAATACATCCAGGCGAGTCGCTTACTCATCGTAGACTCTCCTTTCGAAGGGAAGAGACGGCATATCCTTCATGGTCATCGACATAAAGATGGGTCAAATCATAAGCGCCATCTTTCTTTAACGTATAAAGGGCACCGCCCGTTAATGTTTGGTGTGTATCGGGATCTTCGTAAGAATAGAGTTCCGTTCCGCTTTTTACACCATAGCCCATCACGAAACCATCTTGATCTTGCAACACGAAGTCATTGTTGTGGTCATGTCCATAAAACACGCCACGCATCCCAATTTCTTTGGCCACCTGGACAAAGGAGGAATCCACAGAACTTTGACAAGTCTTCTCGTGCTGCTTGCCTAAAATCCATTGGCTTTTATCGCTTGCCGTTCCTTGCAAGGCTGGGGCAAGTTCTTTCGGCGGAATATGAACGAAACCCAAAGAAGGAACGGAATCGTTCATGGTGTCATGGACGTTTTTCATCCACCCGACTTGGTTTTCGTGAATGCCGTCATAACCATAGGAGAACGGACTCTCTAACGTCAAAGAATTGGAATCTAAAAGATAGATTCTCCAAACGGTATCGTTGCCATCGCTCCAATCGATGAAGTAATTCGTGTCACCGTCTATGCCATCATCGGCATAAGGCAGGCTTAAAGCGTTCTCACCTTTTTGAATGGCCTCATTCATCCATTCCCGACTCCAATCGCCTTCCTTGTCGTGATTGCCATACGTGACCGCGAAAGGAACGCCCCACCCATTCACAAAACGATAAAGTTCCGTGACCATCGCTTGATCGGCACCTAAGAATGAGTCACCGGTGATGACGATTAAGTCTAAGTGACCCGCTTCTTTCTTCGCCGCTTCAAAAACCTGTGTCAGATATTCTTCGGAATGCGCGATTTTCGTAGTGTAACACCAATGAATATCCGTTAACTGAAGGATGGAAAACGTGTCATTCGTCGAAGTTAACACTTGACGATAGTCTTTGATCTCATAAGCCTTCGTGCCGCCTTGGCAAGCGCATAATGTTACTAACGAAAGAAAGGTGCCAATGAATTTATGGGTTCTCATTCCTTAATATAATAAGAGGAAATCGATTAAATCGCAACGGCGTCAGGAAGTTTTTTATAGGGGTCTTTTTTATCGATGCGGTCGTAGAAGAAGATGCCAGAGAGGTGGTCGATTTCGTGTTGCAACACAATCGCGTCAAATCCCCGTGCTTTGATGACGATATCTTTGCCTTGTAAAGCGTCATAGGCTTTGACCGTCACTTTATAGTCACGGTAGGCATAACCAGGATGAGGTTCATCCACGGATAAGCAACCTTCACCCGATTCGAGATAACATTGCCGAACGGAATTCGCGACAATCTTCGGATTGACGAGTTCATATTGAACGTATTCTTTTCCTTCTTCGTCTACGGGATAATAAATGACTAACATCCGTAGGTTTTCCCCGATTTGAGGAGCGGCTAATCCAATACCTTCTCGGATAGAAGGATGTTTTTCCCGGAAAGCGGGATCTTGGCTTTCTTTTAAATGCTCTAACATCGCATCAAGCGTGGCTTTATGTTCGGCGCTTAAGGGCATCGGAACGTCTTTTGACGGGGCATGAATATTTTTAGAGGTATCTTTCACGATTTTTAGCATACCCGAATTGTAGCACGATTCTTGAAAAGCCGTTAAAATCATGCTGTATGCAAGAAGAATTAAAACGGGCAGCGCTAGAATTTCATACTGCGATAGAGTCTGATCCGCGCTTTGTCGCGCTTCATGAATCGGAGAAAGCCATGGAACAAAGCCCTGAAGTCCGTGCCTTATCCTTAAAAATGGAAGCGGCAGAAGAAGCCTATGGGCTAGCGCTTTCGTTACATGATGCGAAATCACCAGAAGTGCTCGCAGCTCAGCAAGCACTATATCAAACTAAGAAAGCGTTAGATGAACATCCCTTAGTGGCACAATATAACCGAGCCTTTATTGTGACACGCGATTTAGAAATGCGCTTTGATGATATTTTATTCGGCGTTTTCCGCCTTCCTTCTTTATCCACGGAGGCGCACTAACATGTTAAAAGTCGCTGGTGGGAAATATCGTTCGAGACAATTAGAAGTACCGCCGAACGGAACCGTCCCTACAAAGTCTATGGTCCGTGAAGCCATCGCGAATGCTTTATTGCCGATGATTCCTGGGGCGAGAGTGCTCGATTTATTTGCCGGTTCTGGCGCGCTTGGCATTGAGATGTTATCGCGTGGTGCGAAAGAAGCGGTGTTTGTCGATCATTCTCCAGAAGCGGCCCGCATCATTACCTCAAATCTAGTTTTATTAAAAGAAACGAACGGAAAGGTGGTCTGTGCTGATTTCCGTTCGGCAATCGAATCGTTTGATGCCCCATTTGATATTGTGTTATTGGATCCGCCTTACGCCGAGCTTTCTTGGTACGATGATGCGATTCAAGAATTGTTGCAGCGTAACTTATTAAAAGAAGGCAGCGCGGTCATGTTAGAATACGAACAAGAACCGACGCTTGATGCCTCTAGTTTTTCACGGAGCCGTTCCTATCGTTATGGCCGCACAAAAGTAACGATCCTTTGGAGGTAAAAACATGCGTACTGCCGTTTATCCTGGTTCTTTTGACCCGATTACCTATGGACATTTAGGCGTGTTAAAACGTTCGTTAGACGTCTTTGACCACGTCGTTCTCTTGTTGGCCGTCAATCCTACCAAGAATTCCTCCTTCAGCGTCGAAGAACGTCTTGCCATGATGAAAGAAGCGGTGAAAGAGTTCCCGAATGTTTCTGTGGATTATACGCCTGGCCTCGTCGTTTCTTATTGTAAGAAAATCGGGGCGAAGCATATTATCCGTGGATTACGTGCCGTTACGGACTTCGAATATGAATTCCAGCTGGCAGCCGCGAATGAATATGCCGACCCCGATATTGATATGGTGTTCTTCATGGCCAGAAAAGAAGAGACATTCGTTTCTTCTAGCGTCGTGAACGAACTGCATCATAACGGGGTGAATATTGATGCCTTGGTGCCGCCAGTCGTGCTGGAATACTACGCGAAGCACAAAAAATAAAAGAAAAGCGTTGCCCGAGAGCAACGTTATTTCTTAGCGATTGATAAATTCGATTTGCGGTTCCCTTTTTAAAGCGTAAGACATGAGGTTCGTAGCATCGAGATTTTCGACATGCAAATCGACCGCGTGGATGGTGCTGTTATCGTAGGTGTGGTAGTAATAGATTCCTTTGTCGGTGTTGCAGCACGAGGAATAAATCGTGATCTCGTAGGAATTTTCACCCAACCGGCAACAACCGCGTTGTTGTTCCACGGAACCTAAGATATGAAAGAACTGACTGACGGATGAACCTTCGTCTACTGGAGAAACGGAATTCATTTTCGTAAAGGCTACGCGAACGAAGCGTGAGCTAGAAGATAAATCACCTGGCAATCCCATCGCGCCCATGCCACGGCTGTATTCTTCTAGCAGTAAGTTGGGAGAGAAAGTGTTTGGACGACTTTCGCAAGACAAAGCGCGGTAGTCATTCAAACGGAAGAGTTGCAAAGGGAAAGGTGGGTTATTCGTCATGACACCGACGGGATTCTCATAAACTTTTAGTCCTTCGGCCACGCTTTCGATAACCAGAGAGCCTTCTTTCGAAGCAATCATCCAGTGTAACGGCGTAATCGGGAGTTTTGGGCTATAGGCAAGATTCACCAAACGAAGGCGGGAAAGCAAAGTTTTTGCTTCGGATAAGTCACGACATTGTCCTAGCACCCAAGGAATGAATTCAAAAGGGGCGATGTTATCCTTTTCATCCTTCTTTGGCTCTTCGAAATAAGCATAATGCGGGAAGTTTAAACCCGCCATCGATAAGCCACATTCATTGGTGGCGTCGTAATAAAGTGGATAGTTGTCTTGGACGTAGGCCATACCGATTATCGCGTAATGGGAGGCCAAAGCAGCTTTTTGCCGGAATAACAAAGGGTAGTTTCGTGGCGTGATGGTTACGCTTTCTTGATAGGAGTATTCGAGATCGAGATTACGGCCGAAATAGTGATCTTTAGTTTGAAAAGAAAGACAAGTGCACATGGGAGTTCCTCCATTTTTATCGTACGCTTTGAAAGCAAAAACGGCAAAGGAAAGCCTTCTTTTGACTCCTAAAGAAAAGAAAAACGGGACCAGTTGGATCCCGTTATTCATGCTTTTGAAATTAACCTTGTTTTGTGAAGAGGTTATCAACCGAGTAGGCATCGGTGTGGTTCCACATGTCACGTAAGAGTTTTGCCCGTTCGATGTCACCACTGCCAGAAACCGTGAAGAGCACTTCGCTTAAACCAGCACGGCCTTGATCAATGGCTTCTTTGGTGAAGTCGACCAAGCAAACGGTCGGAGAAGGGAAGTTCGTGAGCGGATTTGTTGAAGCGCTGTCCGTTTCGTTTAACGCGAATTTGTCGTAGTTCGATTCTGCCACAGAAGCACGAGTGCGATATGGCGCTTGGAAGAGTTCCGGACCAGCTTGTTCAAATAAGTTCGAATTGACATATAAGAAACGGCTGAACGCGCTTTGTCCGCCGAGCGTTAACGTGTAGTTCGCATCATTGTCGGAGACATAGGACGTATTGAACGCATAAGCTTTGAATGGTTTCCCGTCGGAGATCTTCATCGCATAGGCTTCTTTGTTCCAGTTATCGTTCAAATATTTCAAACCGGTTTCGATGTTGTCCGAAGTCGAATCATTTTCTTTGTAGAAGACCACGAAGAACTTCTCGCCATAGGTGTTAATGAAATCTTGATAAGGAGCAGTGGAATCGTTCGTAGAGCCATCATAGGCAATGGCGTTGCATTCCGCTAATTTTTGCGCCAGTTTATCGCCATCCGTAACGGCTTCTCCGAGTTGATATTCCTCTCCATTGATCGAAATATCGTATTGTTTATAGAATTGGCCGGAACCCGAACCCGAGAACGATTGGGCCCAACGGGTAATCGAAGGAATAGAGAAGATAATGGCGAAGATGGCACCGACAATCAATAACGGTTGCACCCACGCGGTTTCTTTAATCCAACGCCAAATTCTTACAAAGAATGCGCCGATGGCTTTTAATACAATCATGCGAAACCTCCAAAAAAGACCTGTCTTTCTAGAAACAGCGCTTAAATCTTATCATTATGACTTGCGATAGGCAATTACGGACATGAACTTTTTCTTTTCTAAAAGAAAGAATAGACCGGATGGGACAGGAAAGGCAAGTCCGGATGACGAAATACGAAAGCGCTTTTATCCGATTGAGAATCGTTTTCCTTGCCTTATAATAAATACCACAAATGGGCAAAGGCAAGTCGCGCTGGGCAAATCAAAAGGAACAGGTTCAGAATTGGCTTTATGACCACCTGGCCATCAAACATGCGTTGCAATATACGGGTTTGTTCCTTTTATCCTCGCTTTCGGCTTTTGTCTTCGCTTTCGGCTTTAATACCTTTGTGGATTTGAATTCCATCGGGGATGGCAAAATCGTTGCCGGTGGCGTTTCTGGTATCTCTCAGACCTTCACGCTATTCTTAGAAGTATGTGGCGTGGATATTCAAGATGAGAATTTATTGATCTCTATCCTTTATTTCGTTTTGAACGTCCCAGTGATCATCTTGGCTTGGTTTGGCATCGGAAAGAAATACACCATCTTTACGTTGGTCAATGTTGCCGAAGTTTCTTTATTCGTGCGGTTGCTCAATTCTTCGCACGTGCAACTTGTCGGTGATGTGGCCGAATGGGTCAACAATAATGCGGGCTTCTTGGCCCGTGCCATTTTTGGCGGTGTTACGACGGGTTTGAGTTCTGCCTTGGCATTAAAAGGTGACTTCTCCGCGGGCGGTGTCGACATCATTGCGCACTACATTTCACTTCGGAAACGCACTTCGGTTGGCAAATATTCTGTGACGATCAATACCATCACCATGATTTTGTTCACGATTCTTAGCTGTTGCAAAGCCAACTGGGTAGAAACCAGTGTTGCGGAATATATCGCGCATGCTTTCTTCTCCACCGTTTATCTCTTTGTTGCCGGCTTAGTCATTGACCGCATCCATACGCGGAACAAGAAATGCAAAGTGGAAGTGGTGACGAACAACGAAGCGTTAGGCCAGTTCATCATCACGAATCTTCCTCACTCTGCCACCATGACGAAAGGCATCGGGGTTTATACGGGCACGGAACGTTATATCTTCACGATTGTGATCTCGACTTACGAAATCAACAATGCGCTTCGTCTGATTAAAAAAGAAGACCCAAACGCCTTCATTCAAGTCGTACCACTAGAACGGGTAGAAGGCCGTTTCTATACAAGACCGATTCAATAAAATCATTGGGATTTCTAAGGGATTTCGTAAGAAATCCTTTTTTCTTTATAGAAATCCGATGTTTTTTAGAAAAGATAGGTAAATCCCCATTCAATATGATCGGTGGGAGAAAAGAAAAGGCATCGGAAGCACTCCGATGCCAGTAAGGATGAAGGATTAGAACGTCATCATCCAGCAACCGAGGCAAAGCCCGGCGATGGAAAGAAGAAGTAACGGCATGGTCGCAAAACGGAACGGGCCATTTGTGTTAGAGACGGAAAGTCGATCTAAGACGGCGCCCGTGGCGTAACTAGCGGCCAAGTAACCTAATGGCAAGCAAATGATGCTGCCGATTAACATGACGGCATCCGTGCCAGCTTCGTAAGAAAGCAAGACGACCACCAAAGCAAGCAAAGAAGAATTTAAGCCGATTTCGACATAGGAGTCGGATAAATCGTTCCGCATGGCTTCAGGGAAGCAATATTTCGTAAGAAGAGCGAAACCGCCTAAGCAGATCGACATGATGAGCACCGCGAAAAGCGGAGTCAGATACGTCCACATGGCGTTATTTGCCGCCAAAGCACGGAACCCCCAGCCTGCAAAGCCCAAGATCAAGGCTTCCACAAAATAGAGGCACAAAAGCACCCAACGATAATGGGTCTTTTTGGCGCCAAGGGCAACGTTTTGCCGTAAACCATAGCCCGATAACACCAAGCTATGCGCGAAGAATGCCGATAAGAGAACACCTAAGAATTGCATGGTTATTTTGCCTCCTTGGCTACGGAAGCCTTTTGCTTTTTCGCTTCGAGAATCGCAAGATGAATGCCTGAGAAGATAGCCACTAAGAAGAAGCCACCAAACGGTTGTGAGAGAATGCCTAACGTCCAGCCACTCCATGCGGTCCAGGTAGAAGAAGTGCCATCAATCGCGGTGAACGTAATCGCGCCAGTGGCCAAAAGTTCGCGGACAAAGGCGATGAGCACCAAGGCAAGCAAGAAGCCAATGCCGCTTCCTAACGCATCCCCAAGATTGTCAGATAAAGGATGTTCCAAACTCTCTTGCCCTTTGATGAGTACCAAAGAGGTGGTGGAGATAAACGGAACCAACGTCAATAAGGCAATGGCTTTTTCGTTTTCCGTGTCGATGAGTTTTGGCGCATACGCCACCAAAAGAAGCATGGTCACGGTAGCAAAGCAAGCCGAGAGAATTGCCGATAAGATCGTCGCCCCGACTTTGTTTAAGAACGAATGGCAAAGTGAAACGATAAGGACGGTCAAGAAGAGGATGACCAACGTTAAGACACCAACCATCAAGGCGGTTTGGAATCTCGTGGTCGCTAAAACGGCTAACGTAAGTCCTAAGAATAACGTCAAAACGGGGTTATTGAAGTAAAGGCCGTCAAGGAATGAGGATAAAAATCCTTTTTTCGTTTGTTCCATGGCTTATTCCCTCCCTTTCGCGTCGGTTAACGCAGCGTCGACCGCCGTTTGCATGGCAACAGGCGTTTCTTGCACGGTTGCCCCGGTGACAACGACATCGGACGAGCCATCATAGCCGATGAAATCTTTGGTCGCCCGTGCCCAATTCGTGCCTTGATCGTCTTCGTTTGATTTCACGAAGGCATAGTAAGCGACGGCATCATTTTTAATGCCGATATCGAACGTGACTTTGCCACCGAACCCCGTTGCGCTACGGCAACGATAGTAGAAGGCTTTGACGGACGTGTCAGGCAAATAGACGCGGTAACCATCAAGTAAGTATGATTTCGAAGTAACGGTCGTCTCGTCAATGATTTTGGTGACACCGGTAGGAGCGTCATCTGCAAATAACGTGGCGACGACCTCAGGAACGGCATCGCCAGAAGGAACGCGCGCGGCAATGGCTGGGGCTGTCACTCCATAATAGATGCCGACGCTTGCCCCTACGGCTGCCACCGCAGCAAAGCAACAAACCAAGGCGGTTTTTCCAATTAAATTCATGGTTCTTTCCTCCTTATGCAGCAAATCTTCCATCGGCTTGAATCGTGTGTTGTAACCCAAAGGTCAGCCCGACGGCCAACACCGCGAGGAAGAGGACGCAAACGACAATGGTCGGAACGAGATTATTCCGCGTCCGTCCTTTGACGACCTTATCAATCAATGGCGTTAAGAAGTTCATGATCAAGATGGAATAGGCAACGCCTTCAGGTGAAGCGGTGAAGAGACGAAGCAAGATGGTAATGAATGCACTGCCTAAGGCAAAGATGATTCGTCCCGAACGGGCAGTGGGGCTCGTGACGGGATCCGTTAAGCAAAGGATGCCGCCAAAGAAGATGCCGCCAATGGCCGTGTATTTGAATGCATCGGCAAAGGCATATGTGCCATCCTTCATCGCAAAGAACATAAGCAAGAACGCCAAATACAACGAACCGATGTAGAAGACAGGAACACGCCAATCAATGATTTCGCGGACGCAAAGATAGACGCAAATCACCAAAAGGAGCAATAAATACGTCTCGCCTAAGGCGCCATAGTAAGCGCCTAAGAACACTTTGCCAAAATCAAAGTGACTGCCAATTAAGCCTTGGAAACCAGAGGTTCCGTTCGAAGCGGTTAAAGAAGCGCCAGTTTCGACAAACGCGCTATCGCTCTTATAGGCATTCATGCCCGAAGAGAAGACGAGTTGCGCAAAAATGCGGCCGATAATCGCGGGATTGAAGATGTTATGACCAAATCCGCCAAACAATAATTTGAAGAAGAATGTGCCGACAAACGCGCTGATCCCGACTTGCCACCAAGGCAAAGAAATCGTGCAAAGCAACGCCACGAGTAATCCCGTCACAAAGGAGTAGGAATGCAAGATGCGGTAACCATATTCTTTCCAACGATTTCCGACGGTATCTTTCTTCCATAAAACCGGTAAGTGATATAAGACATCGGCAAAGTCAGCGAATAAGATGCCAGCAAGGCCATTCACAAAGGCATTGAGGCCATTATATTCGGCCGTGCCTTTGATGCTATAAAAGACAATGGCATAAATCCAAAGGGCAACCAAGCAGCCAAAGAATTCGAACATCTTCTGCGTCAAACTGACTTTGGTGCGTAATTGCGGAGCGGTTTCGATGACGGTTTCCATTATTTGCCCTCCTTCATAGCCATTAAGACTTTGGCTTTCGCTTCTTGGACGTTACGCGAAACATCGATTCTCGCGGGGCAGACAAAAGAACAAAGTCCGCAACCGCAGCATCGTTCCGCATGTAACGCCTTCATGCGTTCTAAGTCATTCCGTTTCAACGCCATTTGAATTTGCACCGGTTGCAAATCCATCGGGCATTGCTTGCAACAATCGCCACAATGCCAGCAAGGTTCGGCCCGGAACGCATTGGCCTTCATGACCAAAACGCCGTTTGACTGCATTAATGTGGCAAAATGCGAAGAAGCCAAGCAGTTGCCGTTTAACGGGCCACCATTGATGTATTTGCCTTTTTCGATGGTTTCACCACCAGCTAATGCGATTAAATCATCGGCTGCGACGCCATAAGGCGTTAAGACGTTCTTCGGTTCTTTGACTTCACCGGCCACCGTGATACAACGAAGATCCGGTGTCTTTCCTTCCGTGAAGTAACGGCCAAGCAAGATAAACGTATAGATGTTATCGACAATGGCTTGGGCTTCAATCGGAATATTCATGTATTCCTTTTTCGTGACTAATGTGACGAGATTCCGTTCATAACCCATCGGGTATTTGTCGGCTGTCGCATAGAGTTCGACCGGAATATCGGGGTATTTTTCGTGATTGACGCGATAGGCTTCGAGCAAGGCTGGTTTGTCTTTCTTCGTGCAGAATGCCACCCGTTTGGCACCCGTTACCTTTAATAAATAAGGAAGGGCTTTCCAAACGTATTCGGCCATTTCGGCACCATAGACATAGTCTGTCGTTAAGAAAGGCTCGCATTCAATGGCGTTGATGATTAAGACATCGACTGGTTTTCCCGAGTTGTACTTGCGGTAGGTCGGGAAGCCAGCGCCGCCCATGCCGATGACGCCCGAAGACTTCATTGCAGCAAGAATTTGCTCATTCGTGGCTTCTTCCCAAGAAGGAAGTGGTTTTGCCAACGTCCATTCGTCTTTCTTGTCGTTATGGATGCAGAAGACTTTTTGCGTTCTTCCTCCGGCGGTCAAAATCGGTTCAATCGCCTCAATCGTGCCACTCACTGAGGAATAGATAGGGAAGTCGTCAGGGGCACGGGTGCCTAACAAACTTCCTTTTTCCACGGCATCACCCACTTTTAAGGTGTTATTCAGTGGGTTGCCGCGGCCATCAAAGGCCGGGATGTAAACATATTCCGGGGCATACGTAACATAAGGCGCATCGGCCGTTTGCTCTTTATGTCCAGGAATATGGGTCGCTTCGTAGGAGCGGAACAAATGAAATGCCATAGGTTCTCCTTTTTTCTAGTATAAGATGAGGACAAAAAGTAAGAAAGAGCCCGACTCCAAAAAAGTCAGGCTCTTTGCATCATCGATAACGATTACGCCAAATAGGCATAAGCGCGATGCGCAAATTCGGCAAACGTTTCGAATTCAGTCATCGTTGCGCCGGTCTTCACGCCGTCAAAGACAACGTAAATATGGCCGTCGGCATCTTTTTCTTCCGGCTTTTCCGAAGCAATCGCATTCGTGAAGTCTTTGCCAACAAAGGCTTTTTCGACCGCACGGATGTTCCATTGCCACCAGTTATTGGCATCGGCTGGGGCAACATTTTCTGGTGCCTCATGGCCTTTGGCCCAATAAGTGCAATCATATTCGGCTTTCGTCGCGGTGACGTTACCAAGGGTAGGAGCATAAAGCGTCGTGCCTGTGGCATCGTTAGAAATCGTGACATAGTGCGTGAACGCAGCGTTGTAATAGTCAGCGGCGCGATAAGGATCATTGCCATAGTAAGCCAAGGCATCGGTGCCTAAAGAGCTGCTATAGATCACGTTTTGCTTATTGGTCTTGGTGTCTTCATTCACTGTACCTGTCCAAATGGTGCCATTGACGGACATGTATTGGGCATAGTAAGCAGTCGTTGTGGTCGTGGTGCTATCGGAGTTCGTCTTCGTAGTGGTCTTCGAGAGAGTCGGGAATTCGGAATCGATCTTGGCAGAACCCCAGTTCTCTAAGAAACGAGTCGTTTCGTTGATGTGGGCATCTAAGACTTTGTTGTCACTGCCGACAACGAGTTCGACTTTGGAAATGCAGTTATAGTGACCGTTCGATTTCCGGCCATCTAATTTATCGGCGCCATAATAGGCAACGACTTTCGAAGTGCCTTTGAACGCAGTTTGGGCCAGTTCGATATAGGTTTCGAACGAGCCGAGGGTAGCACCGGTGGAAACGCTGTCTAACGTCCAGACTTTGTCATCGCCTTGTTCCATGGCGAAGTTTTTCGAAAGGTCTTTGCCTTTCAAGGCTTTTTCAATGTTTTGAATGTTCCATTTCCATTGCGAGCCATCGACGGATTTATCTTTGGTGACGCCCCAAGTCCAATAGGTGGAATCTTTCGAGGCTTTGGAGTAGATCATCGCGATTTCGCCTTCGATCCGAGCGCCTGCGCTATCGGCACCATAGACGAAATTGTTGACGAGCGCATAGTAGAAATCAGAAAGTTCGGCTTGGGTACGAGAGCTGTCTTTGTAATAGGCTTCTAAATCGGTGTCGCCATTCTTGTAGGCTAACTTGCTGCCATCGACAGAGGCAGTGAAGAGCTTGCCATTCACGTTAAGATATTTGGCATAGTTCTTGTCCCCGTTCTTTTCATCAGTAACGGTAACAACATTGTCGCCAGCTGCGGCACTGGTAACGCCAATCGTCGTGGCACCAAACTTCACTTCGTCAAAACGGACGGAGTCAGCAATGCCTTTCTTCACTTGGACTTCAGCGCGAATGATGTTGTCCGAAACGATGCCATAAGCAATCCGAATGCCGCTATTTTCTTTGGTAGTTTGGCTCGATTCGGTCGAGGTGACAGAGTTAACCTTGCTGCTAGATTGGCCCCGGGTATCATTGCATCCCGCTAGGGCCATCAAGGCGGCTGCCGCTGTCAACAAAACTAATTTTTGTTCTTTCATCGGTATTTCCTCCAATACTTTTGGTTGAAAGCGCAAATATCATATCATGTTTTTTATAAAAATAGTAAAAAGTGAATTATTTCGTTAAAAATAACGTAAATCCTATGTTTTTTCGTTAAATGCAAAGAAAATGCTGGCTTCGATTTCACCGAAAAAACGAAAGAAACAAAACTAACTTTCTTATTTATTAGAAGAAAAAGGTAAGGTTTTATTAGTATTTCCGAACCGATAGGAAACACTAACTGTCTCCGTATCAGAATGAGACTCATAACAAACAGGAAGATAATCTTGATAAGCGACGGAAATCGTTGCTTGTTCTCTTTGATCTTGGAAAGAGAGGTTACCTTTTGCTTGGGAAGAGAGGTTGTGGATCTGGGATTCTTCCGTAGAGGAAAGGTTTAGGAGCGCGCTTAACGCATCGCTTGGCAAAGTTAAGTAAGCGTAGTAATCCTTTAATAAGGTATTTAAGGTTTGCTGGGCTGTTTCTTGATTGGTGTCACTAGAAACGTTGCCATTTTGATCTACCGTATAGCAAAGATAGTCGCCATTATCTTGTTGTGTGACATAAGTGGCGCTAGCATTCATCCTAGAGATACGCGCGAAATACGAATCGGCTAACGAGAAACGGAATTCTTCCTCATTCGTCTGAATGGTGGCTTCATTTCGCTTGGCAATTAAATGTGAATCATGGCTTTCTTGGTGAAGGATATCTTGAGCACGCGCTTTCGCGTCTTGGAAAGAAATTTCGTTGGACGAGGTACAAGAAGCCAGGGCTAGCATAGCCAAGAAAGAGAGAACACCACGTTTCATGGTGGATATTTTGCCCCGCAGTGCCTAAGAATGCAATCCCGCCCCATTTTATGCTACAATCGGCCCATGAATCCTCTCTTAGAGAACTATAAACGCATCTTATTAGATGGGACCATCAATACGCGCGATATGGGTGGCATCGTGACGGAAGATGGCCATCATTTGCGGAAGGGCCTTGCCTTTCGAAGCGACACTTTAAATCGTCTTAGCCCCCGTGATGTCGCATTTTGGGAAAGTCAAAACCTACGGCTCATCCTTGACGTTCGTTCTCCTTCCGAACAAGAACGATTTCCTGATGTTGAGATTCCTTGTGCCGACCACGAGATTTTAACGATTCAACATGAGGTGGATTTAGACCACATTTTGCAAGAACCCATCCATCCGAAGACATATCCCGACGTCAAAGATCCTTATTGGAAAAATTTCTTGCCGTTCTTATATCGTTATGACCCCCATGGCGACATGCATCAAGGATTTCCCAGGATGTACAGCATGATGCCGCTAGATCCCGTCACGCAAGCCCATATTCACGACGCGTTTTCTCTCTTATTAAATAAGGATAGAGAAGGGGCGTTTGTCGTGCACTGCAAAGATGGCAAAGACCGCACCGGATTCTTTTGTTACTTATTCTTATCTGCACTCGGCGTTTCGTATGAAGAAGTGCTGCGCGATTATTTGATTTCAAGAGAAAATGAAGAAACACGAGCCCGTGCGATGGCGAAAGAGGCCAAAGAAGCAGGCATCGATGACCCGGTGCTTCTGGAATCGATTTACTGGATCAATACCGTCGATGAAACAAACTTAGCTGCCTTAAAGGCATCGCTAGAACGCCATTATGGTTCGGTCCAGTCTTACTTACGGCAAATCATCGGGTTAAGCGAAGAAGACCTGGCTCAATTACGGGATCGATACTTAGAATAAATGGGGGGATTTACCCCATTTTTATGCCTTCCGTTAAAGCGCGGAAGCGTTCAATCGAAGCTTTCGGATAAATCAAATAGAACGAAAGCGTCGCTTCCGGATCAGAAAAAGGAATCACGGCCCGATTCGTTTCTTTGACTTGTTCAGGCAATGTGAAATTCGAAAGAAACGAAGGCAAAGACGAATAACGGGTTAATGCCGACAGCGCTTCTCGGTCAGATTGTTTAAAGAATTTCGCGTGTGGCATCTTTGCGCGCACAATGGCTTCCCATACCCTGACTTCTGAATACATGATGAAATTTTGCCCATCCATTTCGTGAAAGGTGACCGAAGGGTAAGAAGAGACGGGATGCATGTAATCCATGGTGAGATAAAGTTGTTTCTTGCCATAGAAAACCGATTGATATCGCGGATCATCTACCATATGTGTCAATACGATTAATTGATATGTGCCATCAGCTAACCCCAGCAAAAGATGAGATTCATCTTTCACTTCGGAAGTGATGGTGATATCGGGAAAACGAGCCGATACGCGTGGCAATAAACGAATCAACGGGCCAGGGGCAACGCTGCCTCTAATGATAAGGTATAAACTGGACCCCGATTTGTTGTTATTTTAGATAAGCAACGCGTCCTGGTAAACGCGGTCTTGCTGTCGGTAGAGGCCCTTTGTCATAGCCCAAGATGACGTTCCCGATGCCTTGATAGATGGCAGGATCATAGCCTGCTTTTTCTAATAGTTGCCGTCCAAAGTCACTTTCTAATTCCTCTTTGGCACGGTGTATCCAACAAGAGGCCAGCCCTAACGAAGTTGCGGCAATGATGAGATTCATGATCATGGCAGAGCCGGTTTCTATGGCAGTCGCGCTTCGTTTTGCGATGACGACCATGACGACCGGCGCTCCATAAAATGGGTCTGCGGTCGAACCCATGACGGCGGCATTCTCGCGTGCTAACGCATCACGAAGCTCTCGATTCGTAATCACTAAGACTGCGGCATCTTGTCGCCCCATGGCGCTCGGGGCATAAAGCCCTGCCTCTACGATTTGCTTCAAATCTTCTTCGGGCACAGGCTTGTTTTCATAAGAACGAACACTTCTTCGTTCTTCTAATAATTTTAAGGTTTCGTTCATCGTTCGAACCTCCTCTTTCTCTCCATTATAGGAACAAAAAATGCAATTCGAAAAAATAAAACTCTACTTTTGTCTCAAAAGAGAGTATCGTTCCTAAGGGATAAATACATATGTACGATGTCATTATTGTCGGTTGTGGCCCCGCGGGCATTTTTACCGCGTTAGAAATGTTACGCAAGGGAAGCCAAAAGAAAATCTTGATGATTGAGAAAGGGCAATCCGTAGAAAAACGTTATTGCCCGAAAGCCAAGATTGGTCATTGCATCCATTGCGATCCATGCGCGATTACCACGGGTTTTAGTGGGGCGGGCGCGTTCTCGGATGGCAAATTATCGTTATCGAGTTCCGTTGGCGGTGCGTTACCTGAACTTTTAGGTTACTCCACCGTGGATGAACTCATCCGTTATGCCGATTCCATTTATTTGGAGTTCGGCGCAGACAAAGCAGTCGAAGGGGCGAACGAAACCGCCGAAAAACGGGAAATCCGTCGGAAATCCATTGAAGCGGGTTTGCAACTTGTCGATTGCCCGATTCGTCACTTAGGCACAGAAAAAGCCCGGGACTTGTATTTGGCGATTGAACGTTACTTGCTCGAACACGGCGTTGAGATTCGTTATGGTTACGAATGTAATGACGTCATGCTCGATGGTAAGAAGTGCGTCGGTGTCCGTGCCAAGAAATACCATGGCGGCGAAGAAGAGGAAATCCAAGCGAAGGATATCGTCATTGCCGCAGGACGTCGTGGTGCCGATTGGTTAGAAAAGATCTGCGCGAAATACGATATTGCCCACGCGCCAGGACCGGTTGATGTCGGGGTCCGTGTCGAAGTCCGTAATGAGGTCATGGAGGTTTTGAATAACAACCTCTATGAAGCCAAGTTAATCGGCTATCCAGGTCCGTTCAAAGACAAAGTCCGGACGTTCTGCCAAAATCCGGGTGGCTTTGTGGCCCAAGAAAACTACGATGGTGGTTTAGCCGTCGTCAATGGTCACTCCTTCAAAGATACGAAATCGCCAAACACGAACGTTTCGATTCTTTGTAGCCATAACTTTAGAGAACCATTCAATCAACCGATTCTCTATGCCCAAAAGATCGGTGAATTGACGAACATGTTAGGCAATGGCCAAATCTTAGTGCAACGCTTCGGCGACATCTTAGATGGCAAACGGACATGGCAAAACGAACTGAATCGTTCGAACGTTGTTCCGACGCTTCCTGATGCCGTGGCTGGCGATATCACCGCTGCCATGCCATATCGGACGATGACGGATATCATCGCGTTTATCAAAGCAGTGGATCATGTGGTGCCAGGCTTTGCTTCGCCAGAAACCTTGCTCTATTCGCCAGAAATCAAGTTCTATTCCAACCGTATCAAGATGGATACGAATTTGACGACGAACATTTCGAATCTCTTCTGCTTAGGGGACTCCTCGGGCTGGACAAGAGGCTTGATGATGGCTTCCGTTATGGGCGTTGTCTTAGGACGTCGCTTGGCCGCAGAATAATTTGATTTTCTAACTTAAGGCCGCGCTTGTGATAAAAGGCGGCCTTTTTGTTGCCATTAAAAACGAAGCAGACATTTTCGCACGTCTTTTACTTAGAGATTGATTTTTCCTCTTGCTTCAATCTAGCGCTCTCTTTATAATAATCGAGCGGTTTCGGAAGGAACCACCAGCTTGATGGGTAGTTAGCTCAGCTGGGAGAGCATCTGTTTGACGTACAGAAGGTCAGGAGTTCGAGCCTCTTACTACCCACCAATTAGAAATGTGACTCAGGGTTGCCTGGGTTTTTTCTTATTTATAGGTTTCTTTCGCTCTGATGAAGAAAAATAAATGGCTCTATTCTAGGCTGATTGATGACGTAAAAAAGGTTCAGCGATGTTTGGACGTTTATCCGCCTGCGATCGTAGATAGCCAAATGGAAGTTAAGGTTTCCGTCAAGGCAACCGATATTGTATTTTTACAAGGAAAAAATGCGGATATACGCAAAAATTTATTGTATAGTTTTCTGATTTTTTAAAAAGGCAATCTGCCATTCCGACATAATAACAAAAAAGCAAAATCAGCCAATCTTCGCAAGAATCGTCGTCTTCTTAAATTGATTTATAGAGAATCGGAATTATAATATGTAAGGAAAAAATGCGGATATCCGCAAAAATTTCTTGTAAAGGCTAGTTATGTACCAAAGAAAACAGTATCTGAACGAGTTGATTTCCAAAAAAGACAACGGCAGAGTCAAAATTATCACGGGATTGCGCAGAAGCGGCAAATCCGTCCTTTTGCTCAAACTATATCGCGGTTGGTTGCTTTCCCAAGGAATTCAAAAAGATCAGATAGTCAGCCTATCTTTGGACGTCGTCGCCAACGCCACGTATCGTGATCCCATTAAATTAGATCGATACATTCGTAGTCAAATGCATGATTCAACGAAGCGATACTATATTTTCTTAGATGAAATTCAATTTGTTTCCGATGTCCCAAATCCCTATGTCAATAATCCCAATGCAAGAATTACCTTTGTCGATGTCGTTTTGGGGTTGATGCAAATGGAAAATGTGGATGTTTATATTACGGGGAGCAACTCAAACATGCTTTCTAGTGATATTCTGACGCAGTTTCGAGACCGGGGGGATGAGATTCGAGTTTATCCGCTTTCCTATGCGGAATTCTATGAAAATTATGAGGGAGATAAAAGGGATGCTTGGCAAGAATATTACACCTATGGAGGCATGCCTTATGTTTATTCTTTGAAAACGCATGAGGAGAGAAGCGAATACTTAAAAGATTTGCTTGAAAGAACTTATATCAAAGATGTTTTGGAGCGCCATTCCATCAAAAATTCCAAAGAAATATTAGATGTTTTGCTTGATGTCTTGGCTTCTTCGATCGGTTCCCTGACCAACCCCAACAAGCTTTCTCATGCTTTTAAAAGCGATCGTGGGATTCAAATTAATTCGGATACCTTTGCAAAATACCTAGGGTATTTCGAAGATTCTTTCTTACTTTCAAAAGCACTTCGATATGACGTAAAAGGCAAGAAATACATCCATACGCCTTCCAAATATTACTACACGGATCTAGGGCTAAGAAACGCGCGTCTTTCCTTCCGGCAGATGGAAGAAAATCACATCATGGAAAATATTCTTTATAACGATCTAAAAAGAAGAGGGATGGACGTTGATGTCGGCGTGGTGGAATACAATACGAAAGATCCTCAAGACAAGAATGTTCGCAAGCAATTGGAAGTGGACTTTGTTGTGAATCAAGGTGAAAAAAGAATCTATATTCAGTCCGCTTTATCGGTGGATGATTTTAAGAAACGAGAACAAGAGATTGCTTCTTTGCTTAGAATTCACGATTCTTTCGAAAAAATTGTTGTCATCAAAGATTATCGGAAGCCTTGGCGGGATGACCACGGAATTCTTTATGTTGGAGTAGAGCAATTTTTGCTTGATAACGATATCGTTTAACAAGCACGATAGCCACAATAGCAACGAACTTGTTTGTTTTTTTGTCCGCATATGAAAGGTGGTACTGCCTGTTTTTATCGCGATAAAAAATTTGCTGTTTTGCAAAAAGAGCGGTTTTCGTTTTCAGCAACAAGAAAAAATGCGGATATCCGCAAAAATTTCTTACTTTGACTATAGAACAAAAAGATAATGGAAAGGCGCTACCCGATTCTTTCTTCCTTGAAGAGATGTTTCAAAATGGATTTGCGCGTGACGATTCCAATAAATATCCCGTGATCATCCACGACAGGAATAAAGTTTTGCGAAAGGATGACGTCCTTTAAATCAGCGACATTCGTGGTGCTAGGAACTGGCTGAATTTGGTGGGCCGACGTGATGGAAGATAATGGAATTCGTTCTAGATCATCAAAACTCACGCGATTTTTTAAGATGTAACGTAAAAAGTCTCCATAAGCTACGGAACGGACATAAACACCGCTTTGTCGGTCAATCACAGGGATTTCGTTATAGCCATGGGCATCCATCTTTTCTAAGGATTGGCGCACGGTGAAATCGGAGAAGAGGTAATCAACCGTCACTTTGGGGAGCAATAGCATCAAGACATTCATTTCGCTTTTCATCAACATGTTTATCTTACGCCATACGGCGAACTTTGACATAGGAAAGCGAATGAAAACGGAATAGAATGTTTGCCATGAAAAAGACGATTGTATTTGACTGGAACGGAACGTTGCTCGACGATGTAGAGATTTGTTGGCGCTTATTGAATGAATTATTAACGATTCGACGTCATCCGACGGTAACATTAGAAACCTATCGCCAAATTTTTACGTTCCCCATCCAGACCTATTATGAGCGGGCAGGATTTTCTTTCCCCGAGGATGATTTTGTGGCCTTGGCAAAGCGCTTCGACCGAGATTATCGTGCTGCCTTTCCTCGCCTTTCCTTATTTCCGGATGCTAAGGATACGTTAGATGCATTGAAATCTTCAATGGATTTAATCGTCTTATCGGCCTCAAAGCAATCCAATCTCGAAGACCAGCTGAAACAAAAAGGCATCTCACAAGAATTCTCGGCCATCTTAGGCATTCAAGACATCTACGGGGCATCGAAATTAGAACGAGGACGTGCCTATTTTGCCACCCATCCTACGAAAACAGACGCCTTGTTTTTCATTGGGGATACGTTGCATGATGCTGAAGTGGCGCATGCCTTAGGTGGACAAGCAATTTTGATCGCGCAAGGCCATCAGGCCAAGAACATCTTAGAACAAGATTCACAAGCCATATTGTTGCCTTCTTTAAAGGAATTGCCTTCCTATTTGGCTTCGAAATAGAAAATTTTTGTTTTTCTCTTTGAAAACTCTTACCATTAGAAAAAAAGAAGGATGAATGTTATGGCGAACAAAACAAAAGAAAATGCCATTGCGAAAACGTATCACATCGCAAAACGAGCCGATGGCAAGTGGCAAGTGAAATTGGCCAATGGCCAAATTGCCATTAAGCTTTTCGCCACGCAAAAAGAAGCCATCGAATACGCGGAAAAGCTTGCTAAGAACCAAGATGGATCCATTCGCGTTCACTCGGTGAAGGGCAAGATTCGGAAAGCGTAATTGCTTTGCAAAATCCGTGATAACTCTTATAATGTTTCCGCGTTGCATCTGTAGTTCAGTGGCAGAACACTAGCTTCCCAAGCTAGTTATACGGGTTCGATTCCCGCCAGATGCTCCATCAGCAAATATAGGCTTGATACAAAGAAAATCGCGTATCAAGCCTTTTTTGTACTTAAAATGGCATTTTTTTCGCGACATTCTCAGCTTTTTGTGGTCAAATAACATTATATTTAGAATGCGATACAGGAGCGATTGGTTTGCCAGAATTCGACGAAAAAGAATTTGCTTATAAAGCGAGTAACAAGAAGCAACAAAAATTATATGACCATTATGTTGAGGCTTTTAAGCAAAAGCCTGCTTTTTTCTTGAGACTTAAAAAGAATGTTCTATCCAATGAAATGAAGCCAATTACTGCTCTTGTGTTTGAGCCCTCAAAAGAGATGCCATTCTGGAAACTATGCACGATTGGTGCTAGCGACTACCTAATGCCTGAACGTGATATTGGGTGGGGAAGAAAGGCAAATCAACGCAACGAATACATGATGCTTATCGATCCAGAAGTCGAAATCAGTCAGGAGAAAACGGAATGGTTATCGCTCAACTCATTGCTCTGGGCAACTGCTGAATACGCCTTTAATGCAAAAGAAAATATTACGGTTTCTGATACCATTGACATGCAAATAAAAGGCAAATACTGCGGGACTGTATTGTTATTACCAGAAATCTTTAAATCTCCAAGCATAGTGAAGTGCTTTGTTTCCAAACATAAATTCATAAGCATATTTCAAGTAATGCCAATAACGAGGGAGCTGCTCAGCAAAAAGTTAAAAAAAGGAACAAACGGTATTTATTGGCTTATGGAGCAGTTTTATACGCACGACGACGATTACAAACTGATATTGTCTAAACCGTTTGCAGTATTATAAAATAAGAGACAAGATGAGCACAAATAGCAATAAAATAAAAAGATACGAACGGCTCGCCGTAAACGAGCCGAAATACTACGTTTCTATCGGCGATTTATATTTCGATGATGGCGATTTCAAAACCGCAACGACGTACTATCAAAAAGCCATCGACAACGGCGTTTTGGCATATACTGCTCTTGGCGACACTTGGGGCAACCGCTCTCAATACAAAAAAGCGCTCGACGTTTATACGGAAGGCGCAAACAAAGGCGAAGCGGAGTGCTTTGCCCGTCTCGGATTTTGCTATGAAACTGGTTATGTAAAAACCGATATTCAAAAAGCAATCGAGTGTTACGCCAAAGCCTCCGATTTGGGTGTGGCGGCAGCGGCAAGATCTCTCGGGGATTTGTATTACTTCGATATGCCGATTTCCGAGATCGAAAACGTCAAAAACGCGCTGAAATACTACGAGCGTGATTTTGATTTTGGCGACGTTAAAATTGCAAAAAAGATAGGCTTTATCTACTTAAACAATGAAGAACTGAAAGACGTTTCCAAAGCCATAGAGTGGTACAAAAAGGGATTGAGCCTCGGCGACTACTCGGTTAATGTCGATTTGGCGTATGCATATCTGAGCGGCAGGTTTGTTCCGCAAGATCATGAAAAAGGCTTAAAATACCTTGCTGACGGCGTGAAATACAATGACCCGGACACCTTTTATTTTCTATCCCGCATATACGAAGAAGGCTTGTACGGAATAGAGCCCGATGAAAAAAAGCATCTTCATTATCTTAAAAAGGCCGCGAACCTTGGTCAGGACGACGCTCTGCTCGATTTGGGATATTACTATTACACAAAAGGCAAGTATGACGACGCGCTCGATTGTTTTGCGCAGTGCGATTTTGATTATGCCGGCGTTTATTGGTGCATGGCGACGATTTACGAAAATAAAAAAGCCGATTACGAAAATGCGCTGTTCTACTATCTGATGGCAATGAAAATGGACTTTCCGGACGCAATCGAACGAATAGCGGAAGCGTGTCTTGGCGACGAATTAGGACTCGAAAAGGACGAAGAAACCGCCCTGAAACTTTTCAAGCGAGCCGCAAAGCTCGGCAGTGCCGACGCACAATATAATCTCGGTATGGCGTATGCTTACGGGTATTACGGTGTGACCGTCGACAAAAAAACTGCCCTTCATTGGCTGAAAAAGAGCGCGAAAGGCAAAAATCCGTCGGCGTGCCTGCAAGTGGGGCTTTATTACTACTACACCGTCAAAACCGAAGCGGCTTATAAAAAAGCCTTTGATTTGTTTGTCGACGCATACAATCTCGGCGAGGACGAGGCGATTAACAATATCGGACTTTGCTATCTTCAAGGCCACGGCGTGAAAGAAGACAAAAGAGAAGCGGTTAGGTGTTTTAGGACTGCTGCTGAAAACTACAGTTCGGGTGTTGGGTATCACAATCTCGGAATCTGTTACGAAAACGGTGTCGGCGTGAGAAAAGATTATAAGAAAGCAATTGAAATGTACGAGAAAGCGGTAGAGAACGGCGAAAAAGCAGGACTCGAAGCGATTAAGCAACTCCGCTCAAAAATGAATGTTCATCAGGCTTAGTTATTTTGAATTGTGGTGGTATGCAATATAGCGAAGATGAGCATTCATTGCAAAATGGCTAGGAAATTACAACTTAAAACGAGATGAGACCCAAAAGTTGGACTTCCCCAACTGGAGGGTCTCTTTTCTATGAGGTTTACGAAAGAATTCAAATTGGAATGTGTAAGAAAACACAAAGCCGGGAGCGCATCGACGATCCGGGAGGATACAAACGCCGCGCTTTCATGGACAGCGTCCGCAGATGGGCCAAGATTTTCGATGCGTTGGGGAAATCGGCTTAGAGCACAAAAAGCCGAACCGGGCTGAGTTTGAGAAACTCGCCCGGCTGATGCAAGATACGGGCGAAGTCAGATGCCCGAGGCTTCTCAAATGTTTCACATCAATTAAGAACCAACACACATTGGTTTGGCTGTTTTGACAATTGCGGTTTCAAAATGAAACGGAAGTTGCTATCATATTCCTAGGTAAGAAAAACACAGCGAGTTTTCTTATGCTTTAAAGAAAAAAGGAGAGGATGAATGCCAATCATGGAAATGGTTCCGATGTATGATTTCACCTCAGCAGCGGGCATTTGTTCGTTCATTTTTGGCATCCTTTTGTTTTTGGGGCTTGATTTTTTACTTTGGTGGCATGGCATTCGAAAGCCACTCCCTTGGGTTCTATTTGGTGTCTTGGAGACCATTTTCACCATCGCTGGAGCATTTGGCATGTGGTACCTTGCTTTGCCGTCCTTGCTATTCATCGGCGTTTTTAGCGTCGTGTTATGGCGAAATGAACCCGCTTACCCCGTTGTTACCGAACGTTACCATTTCTCGTTCCGTGATCTTTTTAAGCGAAAGAAACCGGTACAGCCAGAATATATTTTCGATCGCGAAAAGGTTTATCAAGAAGTTTATAAAGCCGTGATTAACATGTCGCGCGTGAAACGCGGCGCTTTGATCACTTTTGTGAAAAAAGACAATCTTTTAGACGATTCTAAAATTGGTACCGTCATCAAACAACGCGGCGTGGATTTAAATGCGCCTGTCAAAGCAGAACTTTTAGAAACGATCTTCTACGAGGGAACACGCCTTCACGATGGTGCCGTCGTCATTAAGGATGACAAGATTGCTCGCGCAGCCGTTTTCTTTCAATCCACCAGCAAAGCATTAACGGGCAAATATGGCGCCCGCCACCAAGCGGCGTTAGGAATTTCTGAGAACTCTGATTCTGTGACCATTATTGTTTCGGAAGAAACTGGTCGTATTTCTATTGCATTCCAAGGCGAATTAACTTCCGTCAACCCCGATAGCTTAGCCAGCGTCTTTGAAGAAGATATGGCTTATGAGTCGAGTGAAGACAATGACGAAAACGCCTAACTCGAAGGAGGAGAATCAAATGCCGACACCACATATTGAAGCAAAAGAAGGGGATTTCGCCCCGGTCGTTTTAATGCCAGGAGACCCAAAACGGGCCGAATGGATTGCGAAGACGTTCTTGAAGAATCCAAAACTTGTGACATCTGTTCGTGGCATTTTGGGCTTTACGGGAGAAGCACCGGATGGCTCTTTAGTCTCGGTCATGGCCTCTGGCATGGGTATGCCTTCTATTGGCATCTATTCCCATGAGCTTTATACCTCTTATGGAGTGGAAGCCATTCTCCGGATTGGCACCTGTGGCTCTTACCAAAAAGACATCGGCTTAAAAGACATCATCATCGGCGAAGGTGCTTGCACAAATTCGAATTGGATGGGTGAGCATTCTTTATATGGCGGCACGTTCTCTGCCATCGCAGACTATCAACTCCTTGAAATGGCAGTGGATGCCACGCGGGAAAAGAAACTTCCGCTTCATGTTGGGAACATTCTTTCTTCCGATACGTTCTATGACTATCGTCCCGAAGCCTGGAAGAAGTGGGCTAATCTCGGTGTACTCGGCGTTGAAATGGAAGCATATGCGCTTTATGCGAACGCTGCCACGTTAGGAAAGAAAGCCCTCGCCATCTGCACGGTCTCTGACTCATTCTTATTCGCCAAAGAACTTTCTTCCCAAGAACGGCAAGAAGGATTGACCAATATGGTAAGCATCGCGATGGATGTCGCGATGAAATACAATGCATGCCGCACGAAGTAAGGCTTACCTTATGGATTGTTTCGGCCGTCCTTGTTTTTGCCGGCCTGGCTTTTTGGATCATCTATCCGCGCGTTAAACACCGTCTTTCTCAAGAAAACTACAAACGCTTTGACTATGACGTCATTGCGCGCTTGGTGAAGAATAACGATTACTATCTCATTAATTCTTTCACGTTTGAAACGGGATCAACTCCCTTGGTCATTGACCATTTAATCGGCGGGGATAAGTATCTTTACGTCGTGATTGATTATTTTATTCCGGGCACATTAGAAGTGGATCCTCGCTTAAAATATGCGATGGTCTACCGAAAAGGGAATGAGAAGCTAGAAATGCTTAGCCCCTATGAGATGGTCCGTGCGGCCATTGAACGACTTTCGACGTTAAGCGGAATTCCTTCCGAATATATTGTCGGAATCGCGCTCATCAATGACGATGCCGTGGTACTTGGTAACGCCCACCCATCCGCGGATCTTTATCTTTCGACACCACATCAAATTGGAAAAATCATTCGGTCCTACGAGAAACGTGATGTAAAACCATTCGTCTCATCGCAACTTTGGCAAGCCATTCAAGACCTGCATGCGATTAAAGTGCAGACCAATC
Source organism: uncultured Erysipelotrichaceae bacterium (assembly GCA_902791935.1). Classification (GTDB taxonomy): domain Bacteria; phylum Bacillota_I; class Bacilli_A; order RFN20; family CAG-826; genus UBA4951. The sequence continues at coordinate 29,945 of CADAXQ010000006.1, forward strand.
CCGAAAACAAATAAAAAATCCCGATGAATTCGGGATTATTTTTTCTGGAGCAGGTGACGGGAATCGAACCCGCATAATCAGCTTGGAAGGCTGATGTTCTGCCACTGAACTACACCTGCAGATTGGCGGACCATACGAGATTCGAACTCGTGATCTTCTCCGTGACAGGGAGACATGTTGGACCGCTACACCAATGGTCCACCGACTGCGAGAGAAAATATAGCACAACTAAGGCCTTAGGGCAAAGAAAAAGAGAGAAGTAATAACTTCTCCCCCTATCTTTTTGTAGAAATTAAAGCCCTAAGAACTTTAAGACGGCGTCTTTGTCTTGATAGCCAAGCGTCTCATTGACGGCTTTGCCATCTTGGAAATCGATTAACGTCGGAATGGATGCGATGCCATATTTGGCCGCAATGTCGCCGACTTCATCGACGTCGACACGGACGACTTTGATTTCAGGGTGCTCCGATGCGATTTCATCAATCACGGGGGCGAGCATACGGCATGGACCACACCAAGTGGCGTAGAAGTCCACTAATACGCGGCCCGATTGGATGGCGGTGTTGAACTCTTCGGCATTATGAATTTCTTGAATCATGGAATATAACCTCCTAGAACTGCCCTAATGATAAGAAGAAAATGAGCGCAAGCAAAGCGATATGCACTGGATAATAAAGATAATTCGCATACGTGAACCACTTCGCATGGTAACCCAGTTTGCCGTTATAGCAGAAGATGATTAAGCCCGCGAGTAAGCAATAAGACTGGGGGTTGAGCCAGAATATCGTGTCTCCGGCTGGCCATAGATACGAAAGCGCCCAGAAGATGACGGTGACTAAGACCAAAGCCGTGCAAGAAACCAAATTCAATAAAGATTGGAATGTTGGGGTCTTTTCAAAGTCATCTCCTAAGTTTAATTCCCGTTTCTTACTTTCAGTAGCAACGATCTTTTTCACCAAAGGCAACGTGTAGTAGAAACCTAAGAACAAAGCAAACCCGAATAACGAATAACCCGCTCTAGCCCATAAGGGGAAAGAGCTTGTCCAATAGACGACATAAGTGCCGTCTAACGCCTCATAGTTTTCCATCACGTCGGCTACATAGGAAAGAACAACATAACCAGCGGGCAAGATGGAGAGGTATTTTAGACCACCCTTGCTTTCAAGCAAGGTAATAAACAAGGCATAACATAATAAATCCGTGAATGCTTGAGCCGAAACTTTTGCCATCATATCGGGGTTTGCAAAAGAAAAGACCATTTCGACGAGGAATATCGCTGCCCAAATGATGGCCAAGCGCAGAATGTAATTCCAACGGTCGTGGGTCTTATGAAGTCCTTCGGCCAACATAAAAACATATAAAGGGAAAGCAATTCGTCCGATGATTAGCAAGACAGATGCCCAATCTCCACCGATTTTGTATAGCGAAAGGAACGTGCCAATATGGCTGAGCGTCATGGTCACCAACGCAAAGATTTTTAACCAAAATGAGGAAAAGACTTGAGCCTTATTGCGCATAAAGGGAAGAGAGAATCACCGAGATAACGGCAACGACGTTGTTTGTGGCGTGAGCTAAGAATGACGCCCCAAAGCCAAAATATTCATAGATAAAGCAGAAGGAGAATCCCGCGATGGCATAGGAAGGGAAGGCCAACCATTCATTCACGGATGTGAAGTCGTGGAGGTGGATTAAGCCAAAGAGAAGCCCAACCACGAGATAGGCTACCACGCGGTTCCATCGTTTTAAGAAACCGAATGCGCCGACACGGTAGGTGAGTTCTTCGCAGAATGGGGCCACAAATCCCGTCATGAGCACGGAGAGAACGGGCAAATATAAGATTGTGGTCTCAACGGCCGTCTCATTTTGGTTGGTTGTCGCGCCAAGCTTCGAGGCGATCACGTTCCAAATCACAGATAACATAATGACGCCGAAACCAAGCGGAATTCCAAGCCAAGTGCGAGGATTTTGGAACGAAGCAAATATGGTTTTGTTGCTGCGCCACAAAATCAGCAGCAAGGAAATAATTAAGATGGCGTAGGCGCCATCATTCACAATCGTTAAGTATTGGGCGCTCTTTTGGTATTCTGCGAGGAATGACGTCCATTCGCTGGCGCTTAACCCACTTTGGGGACCAAGTCGTAATATCAGCAAGACCAGCAACGAAAGCATGACCCCAATGAGTTGGAAGCCAAGGCTACCCGTAACAAACACTAGAATTTGCCGCCACCAAGGAATGTTGGCCGTAAAACGGAACGAACGATATTCAGGGCCATATTCGGGATTGGAAGCGTGGCAATAAGGGCATTCAGTAGACGTGGGATCATAGGTCTTGCCACATTCAGGGCAACGACTACGACGGAAAGGGTTATGAAAGTATTTCATAACGCCATTGTAGCAAGAATGCGTGCCAAAGGCACCTTTCAATTTTATAATTAGACCACATGAACGCCGTCCGTTACCTTGCAAAGCCCTATACGTGTGAGAAAGTCGTCCTTGGCTCACGTTTTATCGCGGTCGCTTTGCCTTTGGAACATAAAGAAGATTTAGAACGTTTATTCGAAGAAACAAAAATCCAATATCCGAAGGCAACGCATTATCCTTATGGAGCAAGAGTAGGGGCATTCGAAGCAAGAAGCGATGATGGAGAACCCTCGAGAAGTTCAGGTTATCCTATCCTTGCTTTGTTAGAGCAACGCCAAGTCGATGAGATATTTCTTTGTGTCGTCCGTTATTTCGGTGGCACAAAATTAGGGCTACCTAGACTGACGAGAACGTATCGCGAGACGGCGTTACAAGCGCTAGAAGAGGCAGAATGGGCGGAGAAAGTCGAAGAAACGGCCGTCAAGATATCGTTACCCTATGCCGCCTATGAACGGCTTTCTCGGCAATGGGACAAGGAAGAAATCACGTTTGAAAATGTCACCTATGGGATTTCGGTGACCCTCACGTTAGTAGGAAATGATAAACTAATCACGCAAGCGTTATCGTCTTTGCCTGAAGCCATCGTGATGGAACGAAGCGTTCGGGTAGGGAAAAGGAGATTACGAGTATGATCAATGGAACCGAATTTGAAGAACGTCGTGGCCGGCTTTTGGCCATGATGGATTCCAACTCCGTTATGGTGCTCTTTTCTGGCGTAGAAAAGATTTCCAGCGCGGACGAAACCTATCCTTTCGAAGTGAACCGAAACTTCTATTACTTAACGGGCATTGACCAACCCGATTCTGCCTTAATTTTGGTGAACTCCTATGGTGAAATGAAAGATTTCTTATTCATTTCTCCTTACGATGAACGCAAAGAGAAGTGGTATGGCAAACGGTTAACGCCCGAAGAAGCCACGAAAATCAGCGGTATCAAAAACGTTCAAGTCATTGATTCCTTGTCAGCTAAGTTAGACGAAATTTTGAATCCATCGATGTATGTCTTCGGTGAAATCAAGAAGTTATATCTCGATTTGGACCGCGAAATCAAAATCGGGGAAGATACCACGACCTTAGACGAAAAGAAGATTGCAGAAGCGACGTATCGTGACGTTGCCGTTTCTGATGCCTATCCGTTAATTACGACGTTACGGCTACGGAAATCCGCCCGTGAAATCGCGGAACTTCGCAGTGCGATTGAAACTACAAAAGTTGGCCTTTATTCCGTATGGTCCAACGCCCGTCCTGGCGTGCACGAATACGAACTGGCCGATTTATTCATGAAAGTCGTGAATGATTTGAATGGTTATCAAGGTTTGGCATTCAATACAATCATGGCAAGCGGCATTCACGCCACCACGTTACATTATCCTAAACCACTCGGTAGCTTATCGGATGGAGACTTGCTACTTTCCGATTTAGGCGCCCGTAACCATTATTACTGCGCCGATGTTTCGCGTACGATCCCAGTCAATGGCAAGTTCAATGAACTACAACGTACCGTTTATGAAATCGTGCTTGACTGTAACAAGATGATTGCTTCGAAAGCGAAGCCTGGTATCACCATCGCCTCCTTGCAAAAGGCCACGATTGACTATCTTGCCACGGCTTGTTTAGCCAAGGGATTTATTGAAAATAAGGAAGATATATCGCGTTATTACTTCCATGGGGTGTCTCACTTCATTGGATTAGACACGCATGATCCGTATCTTTCTCCTATCCGTGGCGACTACCGCACCATCAAATTAGAACCTGGCATGGTCATCTCCGATGAACCAGGGCTTTATATGGCGGACCGTGGTATCGGCATTCGTATCGAAGATGATTTGCTGATTACGAATGATGGCTGCGAAGTCTTAACGAAAAACATCGTCAAAGAAGTGGAAGACATTGAAAACGCCTTATCTTCCAAGCTGAGATAACATGCCACTTCGCTTTCTTCCTCATCATGAATATGTCGTGCTCGCCCCAAAAGAACGGCAACCATATTACAAAATGGCCGCCAAACGCGATGGGGCAGAGATTTTATTACTCACCTTATCGGAGATGAAATCGTTATGGGATGAGAAACCATCCTCTGCGCTTTCGTCTTACTTGAAGGATAAAGGCTTTGCCCCTTTGAAAGTCAAAGCACTGGTTTTGGCATTCACATCACCGTTTTTTCAGAAGAACGCTACGCTGTTGCCCGAATTACAACCTTATCAAGAAGAATACGCCTACGCCTTAAAACAAGGCTGGCTGACGAAACCAGAGAATAACGCTGCTTCTTTATTTGTGGGAAAAGAGATTGTGATCTCGGGCTATTTTTCTTATGGCGATATCATCTCCGCTTATCTTGGCTCCTTGCGGGGCGATATGCGAATAGGTTATGAGTTAGAACCGAATGAACCTATTTCTTTCGGCGCAGTCGAGGTGTATTCGAGCCCTGAGAACGAAGAACGGGCCGCTTCTTTGAAAGCGTTGACGCTCTCCGCCTTAGGAAACGCAATACAACCGATTGTCTGTTTTGGATTTCATCCAGCTTCTTTCCCTGGCAGTCACGCCATCTATCGCGCGAATCCTTTGTTGATGCCAGGAGAAACTGGGATTTGGGTCCATGCGAAAAATCCAAAAACCCCAAGAAAACCCCTGTTATTTTTAGAAACCACTTGGAATTCCTTAGGGATTTTAACGTTGGAAAGACAAGCCATAGAAAAGCAAGAACGTTATCGTCACTTGTTACATTCTGGCCAACTGGCTTCCGTTTCTTTAGCAGAAGGGGAGAGACCTAACGTTTTATTCCTAGACGAAAACATCCCTTTTGCGCAAAATCAAAAATAATCGGCACATCCTGACCCTATTAGGTTACAATAAGGCCATGGCAAACCGTTTAGACGAAACGAATTTTCGCGCTTTGTTAAAAGCGTTAAACGTCCCTGCTCGTTTGGACTGGGATTTTCTTTATCAAGCTTATACGGACGCCAAAGAATCCTCAGAAGGTTTTGCGGAACAGAATAACATCATCGCCCGGATGGCCGTCAATGATGTGACGTTAACGCTATACCTCGTGAATGAACATTATTTCTATCTCATTGCCCATCCCGACCAAAAAGAAGCAGATTTGGTAAAAGATGAGAAGTATGAGCAGTTATTGTTGTCCATCAGTTTGGACAAGTACTATACGAATGAACATCTCGCCTATCGGAATGCTGCCTTCTCCAATCGTTTTCAACCCGAAATTTCTACGATATCGTTATATCTTAACTTCGTGCTGGGCATGCTTTCGCGCTACCACCAAGGGGAACCCAATGTCACATTAATCGTGGATATCATGCAAAAAGGCTTCTCAATGGCCCAATGCATTGTGGCATTATTGACCGGTGGTTTTGAAACGGAAGCATTCTCCACTTGGCGCACCTTACATGAAAATGAATGCATCTTGCTGACGCTCGTCCGTTATCAACAGCCGGTCATTCAAGAATATCTCAAGCATCTTCGTTATGCTGTGGCGTTCCGGGGTGGCATTCCGACCAAAGAAGAAACCGATCAGATCTTCGAACAAATGAAATCTGAAATGCGCGTTCATGACTTAAAGTCCAAGGACATGAAACGCTTTATCGAGTACGGTTGGCTTTATGGCATTCCCGACATTGAGAAGATGGAAGGGTTCAAACTGAACTTCCGGGACGGCGTGGAACGGGCGGCTAACCTTCGTGAATACGCGAAAGTTTATGAAATGTCGAGCGAGATTGCCCATTCTTCCCCGTTACTCATCTATTCGAGGAAAGACTATTTCTATCAAGTCACTGTCTTAAATCTTTATGAATCGTTCTTCCGGCTAGAAAAAGTATTCTCCTCGTTATATCTCTCCACCGTTTCGAAAGAAGAACAAGAGTCATACCGAAGAATGCAATCATTGTATCGTGGCGAACTGATGGCGTGTTACACAGTCGCGAAACACCGCTTTGCCGAAAGGCAACAAGCTGCGGCCAAACAAAATCCTAGCCTTGAACAAAAAACGAACCCCACGGATTCCGAAGATTAAACGGAATCGGGGGTTCTTTTTATCGGAGCAAGAATACCTTACACGTCGGCGTAGCAGGATCCACCGATGAATTCCCGCATCAAGGAATTCGATGGCACCCACTTGTCATCCATGTCGATGAAGTATTTGAGCATGCCCATGAGGCGGGCTGCATCGGGATAATAAGGGGAATCGGCGGGAATGGCTTGGAGTAGTGGCATCGCGTATTTCTTCATGGCTGCCATTTCGTAAGGCAAGAAGCTATTGAAGACATAGTCGCTGCCTTCTTGATACGGGTAAATCCATTTGAATTCACCTGCTCGTACACGTGGCCACATCTCTAACGTCTCTTCGGCGGGCGAGCCACGGAACTTCTTATCACGCACCAAACGCCGTAACAACCGGATATCGGTTAACGATAACGGGTTATGGTCGTCGAGGTTGATCTGCGCTTGCGGAGAGATGAAGATCTTAAACTTCTCGCTCTTCGGGATTTGGAACGTTAAGTTCTCGTTTAACGCATGGATGCCTTCAATGATGATGGGTTGGTCTTTCTCTAACTTTAAGTGACGACCCACCACGCGATGGCCTAACGTGAAGTCAAACTTCGGCAAGTCGGTTTCTTCGCCGTTGATGAGGCTCAACATGTTTTCATTGAAGAAATCGATATCAATCGCGTGTAATGACTCATAGTCTGGCTTACCGTCCGCATCTAACGGAGTGTCTTCACGGGATTTGTAGTAGTCATCCGTGGAGATACGGATCGGTTTAATGCCGCGTGAAAGTAATTCGATGCGTAACCGATTCGCGAACGTGGTCTTGCCAGAAGACGAGGGGCCCGCGATACAAATCATGCGAACATCACGGATGTTGTCTTCAATTAGCTGACCTAATTCGACCAATTGACGGTTATGGCGGTCTTCACAAACATTGATTAATTCCGCAGAACCGTTATTTTTGATTTCTTCGTTGATTCCAGCCACCGTGGAAATGCCGACAACTTTGGCCCAGTCGTGTGATTCTTTTAACGTCCGGCCAAATGTCGGGGCATCCTCAAATTCGGGGATGGTGCCGCCACATTCGCAACGGGGATATTGTAATAAGAATCCAGGCGCGTAAAGACGAATCTTGTAATCATGGACGTAACCTGTTGACGGCACAAGATGCGAATACATATAGTCTAAATAACCATCGCATTCATAGAAGTGGACCGTCTTTTCGGGACGATACGCCAAAATATCGAGTTTATCGGCAAAGCCACGTTCTGCATAGATTTTGGCGGCTTCTTCGTTCGGCACGACAATCCGTTTTAAGGGATAATCGGCTTTCACGATGGATTCGAGCTCATGATTGATTTTGATGAGCATGGCCGTCGTGGCGTGCACGTTAGGATCAAGGATGTGCACGGAGACACAACGCGAGATGTTATAGGCAAAACGGATTTTCAAGCCGGGATAGGCATGGTTAAAGGCCATGGCAACGAGATAACGAAGCGAGGCTTCGTACATCTTCATGGCCTCATGGTCTTTGAGGTCGAGCAATTCGACATTGGCGTCATAATAGATTTCATAGGCCAACTCGCGGACGCGGTTATTTACCTTGGCCGCGATGATATTCTTTTGGGCTTTTTGCTCGGGGCTTAATAATTCGAGTAGTGGAATCTTATGATCGAAGGTTCTCGTTTCGCCATTGATAGTGATATGGAACACTTGCATAGCATTCTCCTTTCTTACCAATACATTGGTAAATCATGATATCGGTTTCACGAGGGGATTACAAGGGAAGCAACGTCATGGTTTTGTCAAAAAAGCAAAGATGAAAGACACATTCCACCAAGGGCGTTCAAAATTCATACAACCTGTCGTTTTTCTCGAAAAATGATAGCGGTTTTTGTTGGCAAAAATGGGGTTTTAGGTTACTATCGTTTCCGTAGGAAAAAAGAATGAAACGTTTTTACCTTGGCTTAAATCGCGATCAAAAAGGAATGTTCTGGCTTGTGACGATTTCCGTCGTGGTTTTTCTTGCCTTGATTCCGCTTTATTTCTTTGGCTTAGATAAGGGCTATCAATACCCGAATGGTTGGTGGCTCGGTTCGTTCGTCGAACTATTCGCTTATTTCACTTTAATTTACTTCACGAACCGCTTAACCGATCAAAAAAGTGGTAACCATACCGGGTTGATGATTTTGAATGCCCTCGTGCGTCCGCTTTGTTATTTGGTGGTTCTCGTCATCAGCGCCATCTGCACGTTCCGCCCCGCCTGGTTTGGCGGATTTGACATGTTTGGCTTTTGGACAGCGTTTGCCGCTTTATTACCGATGCCAATCGTTGTGCTTTGCACGCATTTCATGAAGAAAGAACCCGTGAAGGATTCCGATGAGGCCAGCTGTCTATGATGATCTATGCCGACTACCACGATCGTTTAAATGACATGTTCAAGTTTGGCTGGGAATGGCTGGATGCGCCATTATTCAGCTCACTTTTGGTCATGCTTGTCCTATTGATTCTCGGCGTCGTCATCGGCATCAAAGCCCACAAAGCCGTGAAAAAAGGTCAATACAAAGAAGCACCAAGGGGTTTGCTTTTCTGGGCAGATGCTTATTATGACTATGTGACGAACTTCACCGTTGGGAACATGGGGGAATCCTCCATGGCCTGGAGCGGTTATTTCTGGGTGTTATTTGCCTATCTTTTCTTATCTTTTAATGCCTCGCTCTTTGGCATTCCTTCCGTGATTGACTGGCTTCCCGCCCCGTTATGCTTGGCTGTGATCATGTTCACGTTAATTCAAGTCACTGCCATCAAATATCAACATTGGCATTATTTCCATCGTTATATCGAGCCGATTGCGGCATTCTTGCCCGTGAACCTCATTACGATGTGGTCCCCGATTATCTCGACCACGATGCGTATGTTTGGGAACTGCTTGGCTGGCACCATCATCATTACGCTGGTGCAATGGGCGTTATCGAACGCCTCGGCCGCCATTTTCTCTGCCATGAATGTTTCGTTAACGATTCCCGGCATTGCCGACAACTGGCAATCCTGGTGGAATGCGTTCCCTTATTGGACCGGTACGATTCTTTCCCCGATCCCAATGGGGGTCTTAAATCTTTACTTCAGCTTGTTCTCCGGGTTTGTTCAGACCCTGGTATTTTGCTCTTTGACATCCCTTTGGATTGCCCAAGAGAAACCAACGGACGAGGAACAGACGTATGTCGACCTTGCCCGTATCCCGTCTGACTTGCTCGTCGAACAAGCGAAGGAATCATCCATATAATCCATAGATAGGAGGTAGAAGTATGGAATTTTTGATGTTATTGGAAGAGACCGCTGCGAGCGCCGTTGGCCTCAAAGCAATCGGGGCGGCCATCGCCGTTGCCTTTGGCTGCCTTTCCGCCATCGGGGAATCGCTCATTTGCTGCCACGCGATTGACGGCATGGTCCGGAATCCTGAAATGGCTGGCAAGTTACGGAGCAACATGATCGTTGCTGTCGCGCTTGACGAATCCACCGCCATTTACGCCTTGATTACCGCCATTTTGATCATCTTCGTCTTATAACCATCACTAGGAGAACTGGATGTTTATGCTATATCTCAACATTTTTGCTGCTTCATCCAGCCCGTTCTCCCCAGAAGACTTCTTGAATAAGATTTTCGGCAATTTCTGGTCGTTGCTCATCAATCTTCTGGCGTTGATCGTTCTTTTCCTTGTGCTTTATTTCGTCGCGTATAAGCCGGTACGGAAATACGTGGAAAAACGTCGCGATTATATCAATCACAACATTCATGATGCCGAAACCGCGAAACGGTTCTATGAAGCGAAAGCGAGCGAAGGAGACAAGATCATCGCCGATGCGCGTCAAGAGGCCCAAGCCATTGTGACGAAGGCCCAAGATGACGCCGCCAAACAAGCCACGCAAATTGTCGAAGCCGCGAATGCGGAAGCCAAAGAACGGCAACAACGCGCGGACGAAGCCATCAAGCAACAAGAAGTCAAAGCCCAAAAAGCCATGCAAGAAGCGATTGTGCAAGTGGCCATGGACGCTTCGAAAGAATTGCTTGGCCGCGAAGTCAACACCAAAGACAACGAAGAGCTCGTGGCGAATTTCGCCAGTCAAGTGCAAGAGGGGAAGAGAGCGGAATGAAGAACGAACGCTATGCCAATTATGCGGACGCGCTTTATCAGTTCGCCCGTGATGAAGGGAAAATATCAGCTTATCGGGAAGCGATGAAACTCGTTGTTTCCACGTTTGCGGATAACCCATCTTTTGGCACGTTCTTAGCTTCTTATTCTGTGCCGCAAGAACGGCAATTTGCCTTGTTAGAAGAAGTGTTTGCTTCTCTTGACACCCCTGAGCTCGTCCCATTTTTAAAACTTGTGACGGCGCGTCATTTGATTCCCCATCTATCCGATATTGCCGATTGCTTTATTCAAGAATGCAATGAAGCACTAGGCATTCGGGAAGGCATCGTCTATTCGACGGCGTTACTCTCGAAAGACGACCTTGCGAAAATTCAATCCGCCCTGGAAGAACGGTTGGGCGTGAAAGTCTATCTTCATAACCAAGCCGACACGAATCTCATCGGCGGCGTGAAGGTAGCGATTGACGGAAAAGTGTTTGACGGGTCCATCCAAGCCCGTTGGGAAGCACTCCGAAATCAACTTCTTAAAGGAGGAACGCTATGAAACTGAATCCAAACGAGATTTCCTCGCTCATCAAAGAGCAAATCAAAGGATATGAAGGCCAAATTGAAAGTAGTGACGTGGGAACGGTCATTGCGGTGGGCGATGGCATCGCCACGCTTTATGGCCTACGCAATGCCATGTTAGGGGAACTTTTACTCTTCCCTCACGATGTTTACGGCATGGTCATGAATCTCAATGAAGACGATGTCGGCGCTGTGTTGCTCGATAGCGATCTTTCAATCAAAGAAGGCGACACCGTCAAACGGACGGGCAAAGTCGTTGAAGTCCCCGTCGGCGATGGTTTATTAGGCCGCGTGGTTTCTCCTTTAGGCTTACCGATTGATGAACTTGGACCGATTTCCTATACGAAAACAAGACCGATTGAACGGATTGCGCCTGGCGTCATGACACGGGAATCCGTCAACACGCCGCTTGAAACCGGCATTAAAGCTATTGACTCGATGATTCCGATTGGCCGCGGTCAGCGGGAACTTATCATCGGCGATCGTCAAACGGGCAAAACCTCCATTGCTATCGATACGATCGTGAATCAAAAAGGCAAGAACGTAAAATGCGTTTATGTCGCGATTGGGCAAAAGAACTCCTCCGTCGCAAGCTTAGTGGACCGTTTGAAACAGAAAGGTTGCTTTGATTATGTGACGGTGGTGAACGCTTCGGCGTCCGAACCGGCACCACAGCAATATATCGCCCCATTCGCTGGTATGGCCATGGCCGAAGAATGGATGGAACAAGGGCAAGATGTCTTGATTGTCTTTGATGATTTATCGAAACACGCGGTCGCATACCGTACGTTATCGTTATTGCTCCGTCGTGCCCCGGGCCGTGAAGCTTATCCCGGCGATATCTTCTATCTCCATTCCCGGTTGCTCGAACGGGCTTGTAAACTCTCGAAACAATATGGCGGTGGTTCCATTACCGCCCTTCCCATCGTCGAAACCCAAGCAGGCGATATTTCTGCCTATATTCCGACGAACATCATTTCTATTACCGATGGTCAGATTTTCTTGATCACCGATTACTTTGCTGCCGGTCAACGCCCAGCCGTTGATAGCGGCTTCTCCGTGTCGCGTGTCGGTTCTTCAGCACAAACGAAAGCCATGAAGCAAGTGGCAAAATCGTTAAAAATTGAATTAGCGAACTATCGGGAAAATCTTTCGTTTGCCCAATTTGGTAGCGACCTTGACCCGGAAACCAAACGCATTTTGACGCATGGTGCCGTCGTGATGGAAGCGTTAAAGCAAAAGAACTGGAGCCCGATGGATAGCACGGACGAAGTGCTGGAGCTCTTTGCCGTCAAGAACCGTTATCTCGATGATTTGCCATTAAATGAGGTAAATCCTTTCTTAACGGACCTCTTAAAACATCTCCATGCCTCCCATGCTGATTTGGTCGATAGCATCAAGACAAAACAAAAGATCGAACCAGAAGTCGAAGCGGCATTAAATGACGCCATTAAGGCATTTAAAGCGAATCGGAACGCATAATTATGGCCTCTTCTTTAGCGAAAACAAAACGACGGATCGCTTCGATCCAAGGAACGGAAAAAATCACGAAAGCGATGGGTCTCACCGCCACCGTGAAAACGAAGAAGTTCCTGGCGCTTCATGAGCAAAGCATTGCCTACACGCAAGAATTCTTGGCTTTGATGAGCGCAGTGTTTTCGCATGACCATTCGAGCGATGTTTCCCATTACGCGAAGATGAACGAAGGCGATTTGCCGATTCTCTATTTAGTGATTTCTTCGAACATGGGATTATGCGGTGCCTATAACAATAACTTATTCCGTTATTTAGACCATGAAATTGGCCCAAACGACATTGTTGCCCCGTTAGGAAACAAAGCCATTCATCGGTTTTCGAGAGATCCACGTTACGCTTCACGCACGGATAGCCGTTACGAATATGTGGGGCTCAATACTGACATGGAAGTATTGCATGGCCTTTGTTTACAACTCAAAGATGACTTTAACGCCAAGAAATACAAAGCCATCCGGGTCATTTACACCCATTACGTAAATTCCATCACATTCGAACCGATGACATTCCAACTCTTACCCGTCCAGATTCCCCCGAAGAAATGGACGCATGAAGAATACGCCCCGCCGTTATTTGACGATCGTCCGCGGGAAATGATCCACCATCTTTTACCGAGTTACTTAACGAGTTTGTTCTATGACTTACTCGTCGAAAGCGAACTCTCGGAGCAAGCGTCTCGCCGTACTGCGATGGATAACGCGAACGACAATGCCGATGAGTTACTCGATAAACTTACGATTGAATACAACAAAGCCCGTCAGAATTCCATTACGCAGGAAATCACGGAAGTCGTCAGTGGCGCGAACGCCAATTAGGAGGAGAAAGCATGAGCGAAACAAAGCAAGAATTACTCGGGACCGTCGTCCAAGCAGTCGGACCGGTTATCGATGTTCGTTTTGAAGACAAACACCTTCCATCGTTATTAACTGCGCTAGAAGTGCGGCTTGGCGAAGGAAAGAAACTCGTCGTCGAAGTCATGCAACATATCGGAGACGATACGGTGCGTACCGTGGCGATGGGCGCCACAGAAGGCGTGGAACGTGGCATGCAAGTGCTGGATACCCAAGCTCCGATTTCCGTTCCGGTCGGGGAATGCACATTAGGCAGAATGTTTAACGTTTTAGGTGAGCCAATTGATGGATTAGGTGGCGATTTCTCCAAAGAGAAACACATGCCGATTCACCGGGAAGCCCCGTCTTTTGCCGACCAAAACGTCTCGACGGAGATGTTAGAAACTGGCATTAAAGTCATTGATTTGCTTTGCCCGTATGTCCGGGGTGGCAAAATCGGTCTTTTTGGCGGCGCTGGCGTTGGGAAAACCGTCTTGATTCAGGAATTAATCTTTAACATTGCTTCCGAACATAATGGTATTTCCGTCTTTGCGGGCGTTGGCGAACGTTCACGGGAAGGGAACGACCTCTATTTCGAAATGAAGAACAGCGGCGTTTTGAAAAACACTGCCCTTTGCTTCGGTCAAATGAACGAACCGCCGGGAGCCCGTATGCGGGTGGCCTTAACAGGCTTAACCATGGCGGAATATTTCCGTGACTTCAAACATCAAGATGTCTTGTTATTCATCGATAATATCTTCCGGTTCACCCAAGCGGGTTCAGAAGTCTCGGCTTTGCTTGGCCGTATGCCTTCTGCGGTCGGTTATCAGCCAACATTGGCAAACGAAATGGGCCAACTCCAGGAACGGATTACCTCGACAAAAGATGGTTCCATCACCTCCGTTCAAGCCGTCTACGTGCCTGCCGATGACTTTACAGATCCTGCTCCAGCCACGACATTCTCTCACTTGGATGCCAAGACGATTTTGGACCGGAATACCGCAGCATTAGGCATTTTCCCTGCCGTCGATCCGCTCGAATCTTCTTCGAATATCTTAGATCCCGATATCGTGGGCCAAGAACATTACGAAGTGGCGCGAGAAGTGCAGAAGATCTTACAACGTTATAAAGAGCTACAAGATATCATTGCCATCTTAGGCATTGATGAACTTGGCGATGAAGATAAAGCGATTGTCGCAAGAGCAAGACGAATTCGTAACTTCTTGTCACAACCTTTGCACGTGGCGGAAGCCTTTAATGGTTTCCCGGGCGTCTATGTGCCCGTCAAAGAAACGATCCGTTCGTTTAAAGAGATTTTATCGGGCAAATATGATTCGTATCCGGAATCGGCCTTCCTTTATTGCGGCACGATAGAAGATGTCGTCAAGAAAGCGAAGGAAATGGAGTCTAAATAATGGCGGAATCTTTGCTCGTAACGATTGTGACCCCGCACGGCATCGCCTTTGAAGGCGAAGTCGCTGCTTTGCTTGTGCCCTCCAGTCGCGGCCCGTTAGGATTGCTTCCTGGCTATACCCCTTTAATCGCAGAACTTGCCCCCAAAGGCATTTTGACTTTGACGATGCAAGAAGGACAAAAACGTTATTTTGTCCTGTTCCATGGCGCGTTAGAAGTCAAACCAGAGCGAACGTATGTCTTAACAGACAAAGCGGTTCCCGCGAGTAACGAAGAAGAAGCCAATCGTATGCTTGCTTCGTTACCCCTTTCTTCCGCTTCGGACGATCATCAATTAGAGACCGCCACAGCAAAATTACAAGGAAGTCTAAGTAAAGTATGAATTTCATTTTTGTTTCTCCAAATTACCCCATTCGTTATTTCAAATGGGTAGAAGCGTTACGCGATCATGGCGTTACGGTCCTTGGCATCGGGGATACCCCATGGGCGGATATTCCGCAACGGCTTAAGAATTCGTTGAATGAGTATTATTACTTGCCTGACTTATCACGCGAAGAAGACATGCTCAAAGCCTGTCGTTATTTTGAAAGCAAATACGGCAAGATTGACTTCATTGAATCGAATAATGAGTGGTGGTTAGAGCAAGACGCACGCTTACGGAAAGCGCTGAACGTCACTTCTGGTTTCTTCCCCGAACAAATGGAGAAAATCAAAGCGAAGTCGGCCATGAAAGCCTGCTTTGAAGCGGCTGGCGTCAAAACGATGCGTTACCTTTTGGTGAACGGCCCTGAAGATATCGACCGGGTTTTGGATTTTGCCAAACAAGTGGGCTGGCCTTTATTTGCCAAACCGAATATCGGGGTTGGTGCCCATGATTCTTGGCCCATTCCTAACGAAGCGGCCTTACGGGAACGGTTAGCAAAGCCACTTCCAGAAGCGTATATCGTGGAAGAATTCATTGATGGAGAGATTGTATCCTACGATGGCATCTGCGATTCTCATTCGAACGTTGTCTTTGAAACGACTGACCATTTCCCAACCCCCGTTGCTGATATCGTGAACGAAAGCAAAGACGAATATTATTACAATAATCCGTTCGCTTTGCCGTTCTTTGACGTTGACCCCGTCGCCTTTGAAGCAGCAGGGCGGCGCGTCGTCAAAGCGTTTGGCATTCAAAAACGGTTCTTCCACATCGAATTCTTTGTGTTGCGGTCCGATAAACCAGGCTTTGCCAAAAAAGGAGAATTCGTGGCGTTAGAATGTAACATGCGTCCCGCGGGTGGATATACCCCCGATTTAATTGATTTCGCGAACTCGGTTTCTTGTTACGAAATCTACGCCGATGTCATCACCAAAGACCGGAACGACCAAGACATGAGCAAAGAAAAGTATTACGCCTTCGCAGTTTCGCGGCGTGATGAACTTTCTTATGCCCATACGCAAGAAGAGATTTTTAACCAATGGGGCGCCTATCTTTGCGCCCACGGGGTTTATCCCAAACACATGGCCGATGCGATGGGCGATGACTATTTCTACGCGAAGTTCAAAGACTTCTCAATGGGCTTAGCCTTCGATCGTTTCGTCCGGGAAAAGAAACTTCCCCATTAAGTGTAATATTGGGTCACGACGGCTTTTGTCTCGTCACTTGTGACGGAATAAGACTTGCCTTGATAGCTTAAAACAACACCCTGAGAGCCAAAGTTCGTTTGAAACTTTGGCTTTTCTTCTTCGTTCATGCGCGAGACGTCCGCAAGGTAAGTGACTTTTTTCGATGCTTTCGCGAGTGGAAGTAACGTATCGCAATAAAACGTCAAAGACGTTTCATCATTTCGGTCATAATAGTAAAGCAAAACATCATTTTCTGCGATTGCTTTTTCCCAGGCGCCATAATGAGAGAAACGATAGATGGGAAGTAACGTATTTTCTTTAAAGAAGTTCTTCCATAAATCGGAATAAGAAGTGGCACCCCAGTTGGTTAAAGAACACTTTGTAGAAGACCCACTATACCAAGTGGGCGTGTTTTGTAAGAACGGATGCTCATCGGTTGCCGGAAGCGATTCATAGTAATTCATCAAGGCGCCGCGATTTTCTAAAAAGTTAGTGTCTAATGCTTTCCAGATGGTGACGTCGGCATAAGTTGCCTTTAAGAATTTCCGTAATGTCGGACTAAATGCTTCACATGCGTGGCAGGTATCTGATGTTTTCATAAACGTGGCAGAAGTGCCATTTTTCATTTCTGTCAGCAAAGAAGAGGCGTCATCCTGATTGGTTAAATCTGATAAAGCATCGTTATCGAAGTCAGCGGCAAAGAGATCGCCATTCCGATAGATCCAGTACGGTTTCGATAAATCCGTGGCAGGAACATCACCGGCCGTGTTTTGACAAGCAAGCAAGAAAGGGAACAACAAGAAAATAGCAAGCGGTTTTCTCATGGGTTTAGTCTAGCACAATTCGTCTTTACCAGGCGGGTATGAAGTGACGTAGCGGTAGTTCTTAAAGCCTAAAAACCTTGAAAACGTGTAAAATCATCACTTCGAAAACCTTGAAAACGTGTAAATTTGGCTTTCTGAAAACCTTGAAAACGTGATTGACATCGAAAAAAGTTCGATGATAACTAGCTTTTTAGCGCCATGCAAAATTCAGGGAGGTTTTTCTCACTTCCGATGCGCCGCGACTTTGTGATGGCCCTATGATAAACTAGGGGTGAGAGAAAATCGTGTGAGGTATCTTTTATGAATCTATGGCATAGCGTCGATAAAAGACGTATTACTCCAGAGCGTTTCCTTGCTTGCATCGAAATCAGCGCCGGGAGCAAAAACAAATACGAATTAGACAAAGAGACAGGGGCGTTAATCCTAGACCGTATCTTATATACGGCAACGCATTATCCCCAAAACTATGGGTTTATTCCCCACACGTTAAGCGAAGATGGTGACCCGTTAGACGTTTTGGTTATTTGCTCGGAACCCATTGTTCCTTTAGCTTTAACCGAAGCTTATCCGATCGGCATCTTAGAAATGGAAGATACAGGCAAACTAGACGAAAAAATCATCGCGGTTTGTTCGCATGATCCCATTTATCAAAACTTCCACGATATCTCCGAATTGCCTGCCCACGTTTCGGAAGAAATCTCTCATTTCTTCACAGTTTATAAAGAGTTGGAACACGGCAAGACCACCGTTGTGAAAGAAATGCGTGGTGCCGAAGCGGCAAAAGACGCCATTCGAAAAGACATCCTTGCCTATGAAAAAGCGTTCCCATCTCGTTAACGCGGGGCTTTGACTTTCGTGGCGTTATCACAAAGACGTTTCGTTTCGGGCGAAACGTTTTTTAAATGGATGGTTTCGTAAGACTTGACGATGGCTTCGCCAGGAGTACGTCCGGCACGGACGTTCTTTCGTTCCGTCATCATGACGTCTCCATCCAATTGATGTGATTCATAAAGGCAGATTTCCGCGGCCGTACGAATTAAGGCATCCGTGGGGTGATCGGACTTAATCATGACATGGCTGCCACTTCGGCCTAAGATATGGAACCAAAGATGGGCAGGAGCGGTGTCATAAACAAAAGACAGGAACGAATTTTGCTTGGCGCTTTTGCCAAACACGATACGCACCCCGTCTTTTTCAATTTCATAGGGCAACAAGTCGTGAGAGAACAAAGAAGTGCTGGAAGCTTGCTTTTTAGCGTTGGACTGTTTTGAAGAAATATGGAGTTGCTTTGAAAGTTCATCTAACGCGCTTTCATCGGCTTGGGGCAATGCCGCTAACGTTGTTTGTAACGTTTCTTGTTCTTCTTTGGCTAGCGTTAAAAAATGTTGGCTTTGTTGCAGGGTTTCTTTGGCTTTCTTGGCCCGACGATAATACGTTTCGGCATTTTGGGCTAAAGTCTTGGCAGGATCTAGCATAATCGTTTGGCCTTCGTAGACAAACGAAGTCTGCTTCGGGCTTAATTCGCCCCAAGACGTATAAATTGCATCGCCTTTTTGCCCATCTTGTAAATGAGTCGACGCTTCATCGTAGTCTTGTTGCAGTTTTTCAATCTTACGGGTTAACCGTTTTTCTCTTTGTTTTAACGCTTGAAATAACGGGGCATATTTCTCTTTTTTTCGCGATTCGGTCAATAAAGTCTCGGCAGAGTGGCAACGGGATAAGAATTCCATGCAATCAAAAGAAATAGTCGGGGTGACTACGTTCCCAGGCGTTTCTGGTAACTCATAACGAAGCCCTTTTCCTAGGGGTCTCTTGGTTTCTAAACCGCTAGGACGGAATACATAAAGAATCGTTCCTGACTCGTTCGTTAAGACGAGATTCGGATGATGGGGGATCATCTCGGCATAAAGAATATGCTTCTCTTCTTTATAGACGTCGTTAATGCGGGTATAGACGATTTTTAAGATACGGTCATTCGGGACCAAATCGACCGATTCCACAAAAACGTTCGCGAGTTCTTTTCGAAGGGAATCGACGCTTTTGCCATCTAACGAATGGCCCTCTAACGATTCGTCCGTGAGGTATATCCTCGGAAAATCGCCATTGAGAGACAAAACTAATCTTCGATATTTGGCGTTCGAAAGACGAAAGAAGAACGTATCCTTCGCATAAAGCAAAGGAGAGGCCAAATATCGGCCTTGTAATTCTTGTTGCAAGAAAGGCAAATACGCTTTCCATTCATTTTCATTTAAACTCAGATTTGCCATCGGGACTTAATTATAACGAAATTTGCCATCTCTCGAGAAGAAAACGTCCGACCTATTGCCGTTTTTGCTGAAAAATGCTACCTTAAAAAACATGAAAAAAGGTTTGCTTGTCATTTTGTCGGGCCCTTCCGGTGTCGGGAAAGGTACCGTCCGACAGGAATTAATGAAAGATTCCTCCCTTCATCTTTGGTACTCTGTCTCCATGACGACACGTGCGATGCGCCCTGGGGAAGAAAATGGCCGAGAATATTATTTCGTCACGCCAGAAGAGTTTCAAAAGACCTTGAAAGAAGGGGGCTTATTGGAACACAACCATTATGTTGATCATGATTATGGCACCCCGAAAGCCAAAGTCGAAGAAATGCGTCAAAAAGGTTATAACGTCTTGCTTGAAATCGATGTGAACGGGGCGGAACAAGTCATGGCGGCGCTCGGGAAAGAAAACGTTTGTTCCATTTTCTTGTTACCGCCTTCGTTTGAAGAACTCGCCCGTCGGATCAAAGGACGTTGCACTGAATGCGACAAAGTTATTGCTGAACGATTAGAACAGGCAAAACGCGAAATCGCGAAACAAAGCGATTATCGTTACCACGTCGTGAATAACGATTTGGATTCTTGTGCGAAAACCATCGCTTCGATTATTCGAAAAGAAGCCGCAAACGATTAAAATAGAGATGTGAAAATCTTAGATGTCCTAACGGAATACGGAACGCGGTCATTAGACCGTACGTTTTCCTATGCCTATGTCGGTACGAAACCGATTGGCCCTCGTTATCGGATCAAAATTAATTTTAACGGCCATTTGGCCATGGGTTTTGTCATGCAAGTCCGGGAAACCCAAGACAGCCCAGAACAGTTCGAGGCACGGAATGGTTATCCCTTAAAAAACATCACCAATGAAGATGTGGTGGACGATGTCCCCTTAATGGATGAATCCATGATGACGTTAGCCAAAGAAGTCGCGGATTATTACTTTGCCCCGTTAATTTCGGTCATTCAGGCCATGTTGCCGCTTTCATTATCCCCGAAGCTCTCATCCGAGCATGGACCTAAAATTGCTTATGAGCAATGGGTTCAGCTTGTTTCGGCTGATGAAAATGGGCTGACGGACAAGCAAATCGAGATGCTTCGTTTGATCGCGAAAAACACGCCGATTTTAAAAAAAGAGGCGGGTTCCCCAGCGATTTTAAAGAAATTAATCGAAGCAGGACGGGTCACCCTTTTCAAAAAAGAAAAGCAACGGTTACAAATTCCCGTCAATGAACGGGAAGAACCCCATGAGATGACGGAGTTACAACGTCAGGCTTATCAAAAGATTTTGGATTCGTCAAAAGAAGTCGTGTTGTTACAAGGCGTTACGGGCTCTGGCAAAACCGAAGTCTATCTTCGTCTTTCCGAGACGGTGTTATCCCAAGGGAAGACCGTTTTGATGTTGGTCCCGGAAATCAGTTTAACGCCGGTCATGGTGGAGTATTTCTCAAGACGTTTTGGCCCCAAGGTTGCCATTTTGCATAGTGAGCTTACCCCGGGTGAGCGTTATGACGAATATCGGCGGATCGCCCAAGGCAAAGCCTCAATTGTCGTCGGGGCAAGAAGCGCGGTGTTCGCCCCTTTACAAAATATTGGTCTTATCATTCTTGATGAAGAACACGTTGAATCCTATAAGCAAGATAACGCGCCGTTTTATCACGCGAGAGAAGTGGCAATCATGCGGGGCAAGCAAGAGCATTGCAAAGTCGTGCTTGGCTCGGCCACACCATCATTAGAAACAAAAGCCCGCGCTGTCAAAGGGGTGTATGGCTATGCCGAAATGAATCGGCGCATCAACGAAAAGGCATTGCCCAAAACCCAAATTGTGGATTTGACAGACCGCCGTAACTTCAACGCCAAGAGTGAGAAGCTCTCTGCTCCCTTGCAGGCTTTAATTCAAGAAAAGTTAAATCGACACGAACAAGTTTTGCTTTTGCTCAATCGCCGTGGTTATTGGACTGGCATCAATTGCCCCAAATGTGGCTATATCTTTACTTGTCCCCAATGTGGTGGCAACTTAACGTATCATCAAGAAGATTCAATGCTGAAATGCCATCATTGCGGTTATGTCATGCGCTATCCGGAACGTTGTCCCGATTGCGGGAACACCCATTTACGTCGGATCGGTTATGGCACGGAACGGGTCGTAAAAGAGCTAGAAGACCTTTATCCTGGCGTACGGGTAGCTAGGCTCGATAGCGATGTCTCACGTGTTTCAAAGCAAGCCGTCGCGATTTTAAAAGCGTTCAAAGAAGGCAAATACGACATTTTGGTCGGGACCCAGATGATCGCGAAAGGCCATGACTTCCCGAATGTCACCTTAAGCGCGGTCGTAAATGCCGATATTGGGTTGGCCTTACCCACCTATCGCGCGGCCGAACGAACCTTCGAACTCATCGCCCAAGCCGTTGGAAGAAGTGGCCGTTCTTCAAAGACCGGCATTGCCTTAATCCAAACCTATAACCCCAATCATTACGCGATCCGTTTTGGCGCTAGCCAAGACTATGAATCTTTCTTCCGTTACGAAATGCAACAGAGAAAAGTCGCAAAGTATCCGCCCTATGTTTATCTGATTTTGCTGGAATTCCAAAGTTCGAACGAGAATAAGTTAGTTTCGTTTGCTTACGACTTTAAGAAAGACGTCATGACCCAAGGATTTGCTGATGTTTCCGCCATTGGGCCGATTCTTCCTTATTACGCCATGCAAGATGGCATGCATAAACGCATCTTGTTACTTCGTTACAAGAATCGCCAACAAATGGATGACTATCTTCATGAAGCCTTGCCTCGGCTGAATGGCTTATCGGGGGTGAAGATTACGGTAAATGTCGATCCGTTAGACTACTAGGCAAAGCAAGGGTTTTCATTGTTAACAAGACATTTTTTCTCTTCTTGACATGAAAAAGGTCTCTTCCTTAATAGGAAGATATGCTATACTTTTTCAAAAGGATTTTGCATTTTTCATGATTACCATTGAAATCCTCGGGCTTGACCAATACGTCATTGGCCATTACTCCAAAGACCACACCAGCAATCTGGCCAACCTTTATGAGACGAGCGAGGAGGACATTAATTTCTATGCCCCCTGCGATTCGTTGTTGTTTCATAACGGTGTGGAACAGACGTCCTGGGAGACGATTGTTTTTGTCAAAGCACCCGAGAAGTATTCTCGTTTCGAAGCGCTTGTCGCGAAGTATTTGTTAAAAACATTAGGAGAGTTTTCCATCCATTTGGAAATCAACTTCGACTATCTGCCCGAAGGAAAGACCTATGTGCAGATTAACCCAGACTACCCACGTTATCTTACGGAAAAGAACGTGGTGCAAGTCCACGAAGAAGACGAGATGGATATGGACGATTCGGATGAAGATGATGCCGATCCAAGAGATCGTGCCGACTTAGACCCGAATGATCCCAATCAAATCTATCTCGGAGACGTATTTGCTGGCCACCAAGATGAACTCGATGACCATCAAGAAAAGACGGAAGAAGCCTTGAAAAACAAAATCAAGCATTGAGAGAATTCGGAGGTTAGTACGAGTATGAAAGAATTCGATTTGGCTTTACAAACGTTGGACGACATTGTCGATAACAAGACACCGTTCAACGAGGCGTTACGGAAAATCTTCCAAACGCAGGTAGACCTTCGCCCGTATCGTGGGATGGTCGCCGGCATGGTAGGTTGTGAATTACGCCATCACTTATTGTTTGAATATCTCACGAAAGATTTTGCGGATTTCTCCGTCGAAGATAAACGGGCATTAGCCTTGGCCTTGGCCGATCTTTACTTCTATAAGCACATCGCCCCCACCGATATGTTAGCAGTGCTGGGAGAAAAATTAGATGCCGCAAAGATGGAAGAAGCCAAGCCGTTATTAGACAAGGCTGGTCAAGAAGGACCATTCATTCCCGAATCCATCGTCAAACACTCGAATCTCTATCTCTCACTTCGTTATAACACGCCAGAATGGGTGTTAAAGATCTTCCAACATTACGGTTATGGTGTGACGTACAAGATTTTACGGAAGAACAATCGCCCGTTTGCGACGACCGTTCGCGTTCGTACTTCCGTCATGTCCGTGGATGACGTCAAATCCAAGAATCCGGATCTCTTCGTCGATACTGGTGTCGACGGGGTCTTGCTTTACCAAGGCAAAGAATCGTTACGCCGCAACCCGCTCATGAAGAACGGCACGTTATTTGCGGAAAAACCCGTCACGAAAGAACTCATCGACAAATATCGGATCTCGGAACCAAAACAACTCTTGATTTACGATGCGAACCCCGATGGCTCGTTACTTTGCGAAGCCGTGGAGAACTATGGCAGTGCCGTTGGCATGAACTTAGCGGTTCCGACGCTTGATCACTATGCCGCTGTTTCGCGCCTCATCCACGCGAAAGGTCTTCATAACGTTAACTTCTTTGCCTCGAAGTTAGAGAACGCCTCGTTACTCGCTTCCGTCAAAGAAGCGTCGCAAGACTTGGCCATTGCTGCCCCGGCTTCTTCGAACTTTGACTTAATCCGCGAACAACCGGATTACCTCTTACATTTCGATAAAGAATCGATGGATGGCCTCTTTGCTCAAGAGAAGCAAGCGTTAGAAACGTTGGCTCCGTTCGTGGCAGAAGGTGGCACCTTAATCTATGCCATCTATACCATCTCGAAGAAAGAAGGACATCAAACCATCATTGATTTCTTGGCCAACCATCCCGATTTCCAATTCGTCGAAGAAGCGCAACGCTTCCCGTACGACAATGGCGAAACGGCATTCTATTATGCGGTGCTTCACAAAGCGACACCAGTCGCGAAAGCCACCCCGAATCTTGGGGTGATGGCCTCCGAAGGCATGACCCCCGAATTCCAACTCGGCGCCGATGCAAAATAACGATTTCTACTTTATGACCACATCCTATGAAAAAGAATTTATTTGGTTACACGCTTTCCGCGCTTGAAGACGAAATGGTTTCTCTCGGTGAGAAACGTTTTCGCGCCACCCAATTATTTCAATGGATGTATGGGAAAAACGTCTATGACTTCGACAGCATGACTGACATGTCGAAGTCTTTTCGTTCGTTACTTGGCGAACAATATGAATGCGTTTTGCCTTCCATCCATACGGAACAAGTCGCGAAAGACGGCACAATTAAGTTGCTCTTAAATATGAGCGACGGCGCCAAAGTCGAAACGGTTTTGATGCGGTATGACTATGGGAACGCCATTTGTGTCTCTAGTGAAGTCGGTTGCTCGATGGGTTGTGCTTTCTGCGCCTCTGGCTTATTAAAGAAAGAACGGAATCTCACCGCAGCCGAAATGATCGGAGAAGTCCTTGTGATGAATGCCCGCCTTGCGGAAGTGGGGGAACGCGTGAGCCATATTGTCGTCATGGGCACGGGCGAACCGTTCGATAACTATGACGAAGTTTCGAAGTTCATCCATATCGCGAATGAACCAAAAGGCCTTGGGATTGGGGCAAGGCATATCACGGTTTCGACCTGTGGCATCGTGCCGGGTATCGAACGGTATGCGAACGAAGGCATCCAAGTGAATTTAGCCATTTCCTTGCATGCTCCTAACACTGAGATTCGTTCGGCTTTGATGCCAATTAACCGGCACTATCCGTTAGAAACGTTGCTTCCTGCCGTGAAAGACTATGTCGAAAAAAGCGGCCGTCGTGTCACCTTCGAATATATTTTGATCAAAGGCGTCAATGACCGCGAAGAAGATGCGAAAGAGCTTTGTGAACGGCTAGCAGGCATTCTTTGTTATGTGAATTTAATTCCGTTAAACCCCGTTCCCGAAAAACCATTCGAACGGAGTGAACCGACGACGACGCGTCGTTTTGCGGAATATTTGAACGCTCATGGCGTCAATTGCACGGTCCGAAAAGAATGGGGCACTGGCATCGATGCTGCTTGTGGACAATTAAGAGCCAAAGCGAAAAAGGAGGAGAACCATGGCCAATGACGAAGAAATTTATCATGGGACTTATTCCTATAAAACGGATATTGGACGCGTCAGAAAGTCCAACGAAGACCAAGCGATTGTCTTAATGAACTCGCAAGACGAGATTTTTATGGCCGTGTGCGATGGCATGGGCGGCGCCATGAAAGGCGACGTTGCTTCGAAACTTGCCATCGATACGTTATCGGCTGCCTTTAAGAAGAAAAAACGCTATAGCTCACACTATTGGGATAAATCGTGGTTCCGTCGCGTCTGTAAAACCATCAACCATAAGATTTATACGATGGGGGATCACGCTTCGCAAAGCGATGACCCGAAGAAAAACGGCATGGGCACCACGATGGTGGCAGTGTTAATTTCTCCAGGACATATGTTAGTCGCAAATATCGGAGATTCACGTGCCTATCGCTTAAAGAATCGGAAGTTAGAGCAACTGACTGAAGATCAAACGTATGTGGCCTATCTCGTTAGAGCTGGGAAAATCACACCTGAAGCTGCGATGACTCATCCTGACCGCCATGTCTTAATGAATGCGCTAGGCATTTATCCTTCTTTATCGATTTCCTTAAAAGACTACGAATATCATGGCGAGACCATCATGCTTTGCTCCGATGGACTTTATAACAACCTCGAAGAAAATGAGATTGCGAACATTCTTTCGACGGACGAAAGAAGCGATCAAAAAGTCATGACATTGATTGCGACCGCGAACCACGCGGGCGGATCGGATAATATTGGTATTGCCTTGTGGGAGTGCATTACGCATGATTGAAATCGGAGATAAAATCGACGATCGTTACCGCATCACGAGCCGGATTGCTCATGGCGGAATGGCCGATGTTTATGAGGCCTATGATTTAGCCATGCGCCGCATTACCGCGCTAAAAGTCATGCGGGAAGACATGATGGGCGACCCGAAAAATATCGAACGTTTTAATCATGAATGCGATATTGCTGCGCAACTCAATCGCAGTAAGTATGTCGTTGAATTCTATGGTTCAGGCATGGTGGATGGCCGTCCTTATATGGCAAACGAATATGTCGAAGGACGGACGTTGCGTGACAAATTAAATATTGTCTCTGGCCATAATTTGCCCGCGAGCGAAGCTTGCGAAGTCATGATTCAGCTTGCCTCTGGCATCGCGTATGTTCATAGCCGGGGCGTCATTCATCGCGACATCAAACCGGATAACTTGTTCTTGTTGTCCGATAATTCTGTGAAAATCACGGATTTTGGCATTGCGAGCCGCATTGGCGAAAAACAACATGATGGCGATGGCGTGGCAGGGACGGTCTATTACTGCGCCCCCGAAGTGTTGATGGGCCAAGAAGCCAGCGTGGCATCGGACATTTATTCTTTAGGCGTCGTCTTTTATGAAATGTTAACGGGCACGATTCCTTTTGATGAGCCGTCGGCTGAAGAAATCGCGGTAGACCACATCAAAAAGAAGTTCCCAGAGCCTTCCAAACGTCTCTCTTCCATTACGCCTGCGCTTGACCGCATCGTGATCAAAGCATGCCGCAAACGCCCGGAAGAACGATATACCTCGGCATTAATGATGCGTGACGCCATTGCTAACGTGATGAAAGACCCGGCAAATTTCAAAGAAAAAAAGTCGTGGATTGCGCGCTTATTCGGATTTAAATAATCATGAAAAACTTAAAGCATATCTCTTATCCTGCCGTCGCCCCTTCTTTGCTTTCCGCCGACCCGCTTCATTTGAAAGAAGAAGCCTTAAAAGCGGAGAAAGCCGGAGCCCAATACCTTCATATTGACGTGATGGATGGCATTTTCGTTCCTGCTCATTCTTTTGGCTTAGAGGTCGTAAAAGAACTCGCCCCGGTGACAAAGCTAGTGCACGACGTTCATTTGATGATTGCTAATCCCTTAGAAGCGGCTCTTGCTTATGTGGAAGCAGGGGCGGAACTTGTAACCTTTCATTACGAAGCGTTACCGATGGAAGCAAAGATCCATCGCCTGATTCAAACCATTCATCAAGCGGGGGCCAATGTTGGATTATCGATTAAGCCAAATACGCCCGTTTCGGTGCTTGCTCCCTTTGTAAACGAATTGGATCTGATTCTTTTAATGTCAGTAGAACCGGGAAAAGGAGGGCAAAGCTTCCTTCCTGCTTCTTTGGAACGATTAGACGAAATTCGTTCTTTGTTTGTTTCCTCATCGCATCATCCTGTCCTTGAAATTGATGGGGGCATCAATGAAAAGACCGCCCCTTTGGCTTTGGCCCACGGCGCAGAAGTGCTTGTTGCTGGGTCTTATTTATATGGCCATCCTGATTTTGAAGAACGACTGAGGTCGTTATTATGAATAACCCGATTCTTTGGGTTATATTGCTTGCCCCGTTTTTCTTTTTTGCCTTAACGCTTTCCTTTGGTCTATCGGCACAAAAAGAAGCCAAAATTTCTTATCGATTCAGCCAATATTTTCCTTATGAACTCTTCCAAGGGAAGAAGAACTATACTTTGCCAGCCCGTGTCTTCGCGGGTTTAACCGCAACATCTCTACTTTTTGGACCGATTTACGGAATGGTCTTCCTTCCTTCTTCGGCATTTTTGCTTTCGAACCTCGGCTTTTTATGGTTCCTATGCGCCTTGACGGATTGTGCCGCCGCCTTAATTTATGCCTTGACTTGGATTCCTTTGTCCAAAGAAAAGCTTCATTTATCCCTGTTTTTTGCTGAATCCGCTACGCTAAGCATCCTTCATAGCGCTTATTTTTTCTTCTTTTTCTCGGGCTATCGAAAAGGCGCGTTAGTGAATGGCAACCCGTTACTCATCGCAGCAATCGTTTCTGTTTTGCTCTTTTTACTTTCTTTTCTTCCATTGCTCAACCCGAAACTAAAAGATTATGCCAAATTAGAGGCGCATACTTTGCCGGATGGAAGCGTGGAATTACGCCGCCCCAAAATTTTTCCTTTGGCAGCCAGTGAGTGGTGGGAAATCCTTCTTGGCTTGCTCGGCTTTTTGACCGATGGAATTTTGCTGATGTGGCTTGCCATAACGCTTAACCAATGACAAGCGTGAAGCATATCTTTTGCTTTAGCTTGAAAGTGTTGTTAGAGTTTGTCGGAGGTGATGGACGATGAATTCTTATTTCAATCTGGACGAAAAAGTCGGTGCTGTGTTAGAACGTTACCCTTTCTTGGTGGATGTGATGGTCAAAGAGGGCTTTGTTCACTTAGGAAATCCTGCCATGCGGAAAGCGGTGGCGAATCACATTTCTTTGCGGGATGCCTTCGAACACCATGGCAAAGAGGAAGTGGCAATGGAAAAGCTTCTTGTCGATGCGATAGAAGCCAATCAAAAATGAAAAAACAGACGGATATTCCGCCTGTTTTTATTCCCCCTTGACCTTCTTTGCCATGTCAAGAATCGGTTTGACGTTTTGACTGACTTCTAAGCAGCCGAGGTATTTGCCTTCGTGATCTCGCACGGCGAGGTAACGATTGTAAACCATCATCCCGCCTTTCGGGAACATCATATCAACTTGATTTTGTTTCCCTGACTTTAGAAGAGCAAGCACGCCTTTCACCTGGGGAAGGACCGATAACGGATGGCATTGTTCGACCGGTTCGTCCAATTGCCCTTTTGTGCGGAGGAAGATGTTTTCTTTTGGCTTGTTGTAATAACGGAAACGATCATTCTCATCGATGAAGGTAAGTTCCGATCCTAAGGCATTAAGCATAGGAATAAGAGTCGTTAGTTTCAGTTTTCCTGTTCCTAAATCGATTGTCCCTTCTTCAAGAGTCGCTTCTTCTTTTTGAGCATCAAAATGCGCATAATCAGAAGGATCGGGGTTGGCTGGCAAGAATACATAACCCGCTTCCGGCATCTCTTCGGCGATTTCATTCCACATCCAAGGCTCAAAGGATTCTTTGACCATCGGGAACAATATCTTTTCTTCTTTTTCAATCATGCCTTGAACGTTTTCCACCAAGGCAAGGATTTTTTCTTTTAATGTGTAAGGGGACACGCCTTGATTAAGCTGCTTTATGATGGACCGATAGGCAGCGCGAATGTCATCGTCCACGCCCCACATGACTTGGGGCGGAGCGCTGATGCCAAGCTGATAAAGATACGGGAAAAGATAATTCTCTTTCTTCGCATAATGGGTCCCGATTCCTTCTAATACCGTCAAATCGTGGACCAAACGGATTTCCTCATTGCTTTGCGGTGCGTTTAAGATTGTCTTGATGTTGTTTAGCAATCGCCCTAAACCACGGTTTTCGTCTTGCAATACCGAAATCGGCGTGACTTTGTTTTCGTGATATCTGGCCTTCACCATGGCTTTGATGCCGTCTTGGAATGCGGCGGCATGAAGATCGCAAAGATTTTGGACCTCCTTGACGGGAACCCCTGACCTTATGACTTCGCCTTCTGCAGCGGCAAGCTCGCTCGGAGAGACGTTTTGAAATTCAGATAGGAAAGAGTTTTTCACAACCTCATAATCCGTTCCTTGATGCAACTCCTCAATGAGTTGCTTTAACCGTCTGGCGCGTTCTTCTTTGGTTTTTT
The DNA here is from genome assembly GCA_902791935.1 of uncultured Erysipelotrichaceae bacterium. GTDB lineage: Bacteria > Bacillota_I > Bacilli_A > RFN20 > CAG-826 > UBA4951. Next base: position 60,081 of record CADAXQ010000006.1, read on the forward strand.
CTTCCATTTTTTCTCTCCTCCTGATGCTCATAATAGGGAAAAAGAAACGAAGAAGAAAGAAATATGCTTAAGAAAAAAAGAAATTAAAGATGCATTACGAATGGGCAGGAATGGCGATATCGTGGTGGCTTGATGCATGGCGATTCACGAAATAAAGAACAAGGGAAAGAATAGCGGTTAGGGCTTCGGCAATCGGGATGGATACCCATAACATTTCTTTTTGCTGAGTCAAAAGAGGAAGCAAAATGCCGAGCAAAACTGGGTAGAGAATGCCGTGAGAGAACGTGATCATGAAGGCTTTAATGGGGTTTTTCGATCGCTTGGAAATAGATGCCAAGGGGAATGCCGATACCCATGATGAAATAAGCAGGGGAGTAATAACGCATGCAAGTCACTGAAATGGCAATCAAATCGGCATCTTGATCGGAGAAAACACGGATCAATGGTTTGGCAAAGATATAGCCGACAACGAAGAAGATGATGCCTAAAAGGACGGAAGTCATTAAAGCGTAGCGAAGACAACGTTGCTCCTTCTTTTCGGCTTTCTCCCCATAGCAAGGGAAATCAACGGCTGAGCAGCTTGGCCTACACCAGTCATCAAATTGAAGAATATCAACGACCAATTCATAATCATCGTGTAAATGGAAGAACCGATGGTCCCGTAATAACGATTGGCTTGTAAGATGAAAGCAAAAGTAACGATGGACATTGAGCTTTCTAATACGAATTCGCTGAAACCATTCCGAATCACACGGAGAATCAGTTTAAAATCACGGAAAGGGAATGGGGAATGAGATTAAGCTTTTTGCGGAAAATTCAAAAGAGATTGATGAAAGAAGAAACGCCCGATCCGATGTGACGGGAACTATTCTAAGAGCTATGAATTCATTGTCAATAGACTTGGCGATTTGTAAGAATTCACAAAACTTAGAATTTATCGAATAAATCAAGAAGAACATGCGCCGATTAGAAGACGATTGTCATACGATTCACCACGCATTGTGTCTTATGGAAAAATTCATTTAACGTTTCTTCTTTTTCGACTTGGCGTGACTGTAGTTTACAGTATGAATGATGTCATATTCGGTGGGCGCGGAGTGGAAGGAACGGATGTTCTGCACGTGTTCCTTTCGCGTTATTGTCGTAGAGCAGTCAGCTTTTTCGATTTGAGAACAAATCGCTAGAAACTGGGCTTCATTCCACGGCGGATTAACAGAAGAATGGGTGTCCATAAACTGCTTCAGATCTTGTGCATTGATAACTTTTTTACCATTATGAAGCGGTGAATTGTTTTCCGTCATGACCACAACGGGAATCACGTAGTTTTCCGTCCTTTTGTCGAGAATCTCTTCCAGCACCTTTTTATGCGTATCGTTTTGAAGGATGGGACTAGGGTGAGAACGGATGGTATGTTTTTCACCAAAGACCTGTCGCCAAGGTCCATCGTCTTCGAATCCATAGACCTTTCCTTTCCAGGTTTTATCTTCGATGCAGAAGACACCATTTCTTCGCACGATGATGCGATCGATTTCATGCGTTAAGTTCGGTATTCCAAAAGGATCTTTGAAGATGACGTGATGGAAGATGCGTTGTTCGTTTTCTGGTTTGCTTTGCTTTGGATTGTCTTTCTTCCGAAACAATCGGCGAAAGAAATGAATGATTTTTTGAAATAGCTTCATGACGATTTTTTGCTTCTCCTCTTATAAATAGACACGTTTATTGATTTCCACCATGAAAGAATAGACGGGAAAAGGAGTGGGACGATCTAACGTCATCGCGCCAGAATATGGGAAATTCTCCGCATAGCTCAATCCGGTTGCGCGACAATATCGTTCTGCCAAATCTAACAACAACGGAACTCGTTGCCCTTCGTTATAGCCAAAACACACATCGGGATAGGGTCCTTTTGTAAAGACATTGGCCATGTTTTCACCAAAAGAATGAAGATCAATCAAAAGGCAAGGCAGGTTATCTTTTTGACAGACATCCATTACGGTTTGGTAAAGCGTTTCGTGGCAACGATCGTAATATGCCTTCGCTTCCTTCATAAAAGCCGGGGTTTGTTGATGCAGCGTTCGGCCCCGATCGTCTTTCCGATATACCGCCCCCATTCCATAACGGGCCAAAGGTTCTTTGCTTTCGTCCCAATATTTCTCCACGTCGCAATAAATTCTTGAATAAGGGGCAACGACTTTGGGATAAGGAAGAAAACGAACCAAATCAAGCAATAGAACATCGCCCATACGAATCGCCGTTTCGATGGCTTCTTGCCGATGACGTTTTGCATCGAAACCATCGTAGAAAAGGCAATCGGTGAAAAAACTTTGCGGCAATTCCAAGGAAGCGTGAGGAATATGGAACACAATACGACCAAAAAGCGATTGCAAATCATCGACGAATTGGCCAAGATTGACATCGCGAAAGTAATCGTTCAAACCACGTTCTATGCGGGCCTGATGTTTCCCTTCGGCATCCAGGTCGAAATAGTGGCGGATGAAATCATCGACGCTCCAGCGTTTTAGCCCATAACCCATTCGGTAAGCCATGTCAATGTCAAACCAACGCCTCGAGATGGACGTTCCTTCGAAAGGGATAAGAAAACCATCCCTCGAATTCATGGGATTGTTTTCGCGTCTCTCGTAATAATTGGAATTGTAGATGGAATGCAAAAAACGCAACAATCGGATGCGCTCTTCTTGGCTTTTTACGTCCACCCAGTCGGCATCGGAATCATTTTTTGCTTTAAGAATCGTGGATAAGTTCATTTCTTCCCTCCTTTAGCCATAAAAGAGAGAAGAAAAGCTCCCATCGCGGTGATGGGAGCTCATGCAGTTGTTTTCTCCCATCATCCAAGCTTTGGCACCTTGCCTTCCTATAGGGAGGTAGGTTGTCGGCAGGTCTAAGGGCTTGTCCCTCGCTGCTCTCTTTATGGCTTAATCAATGTAAAACAAAGCAAGAAGAGTTGTCAAGGGTTAGGAGAAGGGTCGTTCTTTTCTAAGGTTTCCTTTGCGTCGTCTGACAATAGATGGGGGGCCGTAAGACGTAACAAGATGGCGCCTAAAGGCGCGGTGAGCAAAATCGAAACCACGGAAACGGAAAGAACGATGATGCCCGATTGGACGATTGGTTCTGCGTTTGGAAGCTTTTGCGCCAGCATTTGATTGCCCAGATCGAGAAGACCTCCGCCGATGGCCGCTTGAACCGTGGCTTTTGGAAAATAGGAGAAAACAACAAAGGTGCGTTCTTTGAAATTAAGATTGGTACGGACCAAGCAAGAAGCAACCGCCAAACTGCGGAAAGACAAAGAAATTGTCAATAAGGCGATCGATAAAAAGAAATAACGGGAGGTGTATTCCATCCTCAAAGAAGCGCCGACGAGAAGGAAAAGAAACATTTCGGCAAGCACCCACATTTGATTGCCACGCTTTGCCAATCGGACGGCCCGTTCTTCTGCCTTTGCCTTGATGACGATACAAAGGGAAATGATGGCAAGCAATGAAGAAAAGCCAAACCATCGCGCCAAAAAATCTTCCAAGGCCGTAAGACCAAAGCCAATGCCGAAAATCAGGATGAGTTTCAAGGAGTCACGCAGAGAGATGTGAGCGAAAAGCAAGACGAGCAAAAAGCCGATTCCCACGCCTACAGCAATGCCGCTAAAAATGGACAATGGGATATTAAGAAACGTCAAATATGAGACTTTTTCTCCTTTTTCTATGGTCATGAAGGCTTGATAGAAGACAATCATCACAATGTCGTCAATGCTTGATCCAGCAATGATGAGCTGTGGGATTCCTTTCTTCGTTCCTCTTTTCTCATCCAATAATTTGCTCATTGCCGGCACAACCACGGCAGGAGATACGGCGCCTAAGACCGAACCTAAAAGAAAACTGTCGGTATAGGAAAGCGGGAAGAGCAGCAGTGCAAAAATGCCGACAGCGCACATTTCTATGCATGCTGGGACGAAAGACATCAAAATCGCCGGTCTTCCTACTTTCTTCAGATCACTTAAATTCAAAGACAATCCCGCCTTTGAAAGGATGATGATCAAAGCGATTTTGCGAATTTGGCTAGAAATGGCCAAAATGGAATCGTCGATCAAACCAAGCCAGCCAAGCAAAATGCCAAATAAAAGGTAACCAATCAAGGCAGGCAGATGAAAATGTTCAAAGAGAACGTACAGGATGGCCCCACCTGCCATCATCAAAAACAAGCTAAGAAAAAGCGACATCTTCCTTTTCCCCTAAAAGACGAATCTTTTCTGTTAGAAGCAACAAAGACGTCGTCAGCTTTTAGAGCGGTTTGAAACTTTCGTTTCGGGAAGACATCATTTCCGGAAGAATCATAGCATTTTCCGTTATGAATGACAATAAAAAACCGCCGATTGGAAGAACCGGCGGAAAGAAGAAACGAATTAGAAGTGGAGCAATAATGCCATCTTAAATGGTTTAGAGGCATCGAGCGCATGAAGCCCGTTATTTGCCATGCGGAAAGCATCGCCAGCAACAAGATGCGACGTTGTGCCTTCGTAGGTGAAGTCCGCTTCTCCTTCTAAAGCGAGAATCAATGCCTCCCCCGGAGCGCGATGCGCGGACAACGCCTCTCCTTGATCAAGAGCCATCACCACGAATTTCCCTTCTTTGCCATTCCAAAGATCCCAATTGGCAATGCCGTCTTTTTCCCAGGGGACCAAATCCTTTAACACCAGCGGATTTTCATGATTGTCGGGAAGATTGAAGTGACCCTCATTCCCGAGGGCAATCTCTAAATAAGCGCCACCTTTCACGCTACTTTGCCCGACTAACTCATTTTCTTTTCGAAGATAGAGCGTGCCTGGAGCAAGCGGAATTTGTTTTTCTCCCTCTATCAAAATTTCGCCACCCATCCCAAAATAAAATCCGGGATTGGGATAGCTTTCTCTCGAAATGGAAGTGCCTTCTCCTAAGGCAAAATAGATTGCCTTCAAAGCACCCGCTTCCAAAATTTTGTTCGAAAGCGTCATGCCTTTTCTTGGCGGATGTTGTTCATATAAATTTCCTAAGTAACCGTATGTCATCGTCTTACCCCTCGTCCAAATTATAGGAAAGAGAGGACAATACAACGAGCGGGATGCACCAAAAAAACAAAAAGAAAAACGGGTCTCCCCGTTCGTCTTTCTCCAAAATGGTCAATGATTAGTTGGCTTTGGCGTCATTGGCTTTCGCTGCTTTGACGGATTTGTTCAAAGAACGATAAGCGCGTGCGCTCATGCGGACTTCCACCATTTTGCCGTCAATGTTGATCTTGTACTTTTGAAGATTGACATTCCAACGACGACGTGTCGCCAAGACGGAGTGGGAGCGGTTGTTTCCGCTCATCGGTCCTTTTCCGGAAATTGGGCAAACTCTGGACATGATTATCACCTCGATACGCGAAAAATCGCAATGTTGAATATAGCACGCGCACGCCTTGACGGCAACCTTTTTTGCAAAGTCTTCTTCTTTCCTTCGTTTTTTGACGGATTCCTGACACTAGCCCAAAGGGCTTTGTGTTAAACTATAGACAAATCTTACTACCCATCAGAAAGGAGATAGCTATGGCCAATAAAATGGTAGCCATGATTCTGGCTGGCGGCAAAGGCACCAGACTCAAGGCTCTGACCGCAAAGGCAGCTAAACCAGCGGTTTTTTATGGCGGGAAATATCGAATCATCGACTTTCCGCTCAGCAACTGCGCCAATTCCGGGATTCGGAATGTCGGCGTTCTCACGCAATACGAGTCGAGTGAATTGAACCAATACGTGGGAAACGGAGAGAAGTGGGGATTAAATGGCGTTCGTTCGAGCGCGACCGTCCTTTCTCCAAAGCAAACGGAAGAAGGCTCTTCCTGGTATCGCGGAACGGCTGATGCCATCTATGAAAACCTCGACTGGCTGGAACGGATGAATCCCGACTATGTGTTGATCCTTTCTGGTGACCATATCTATAGTTGTACCTATAACGAGATGTTGGAGAAACACATCAAATCTAAAGCGGATTGCACGATTTCCGTCTATCCGGTCGCTTGGGAAGAAGCGTCGCGTTTTGGCATTTTGGTGACGGATAAAGACGATCAAATCATGAATTTCCAAGAAAAGCCGAAGAAACCAATCAGCAATCTTGCTTCCATGGGGATTTATATCTTCAGCTACAAAGTATTGGTCGATTACTTAAAGGCAGACGCGAAAGAAGAAAGCGATCATGACTTTGGGAAGAACATCATTCCGAATATGATGGCCGACCATCGGAAGATGGTGGCCTATACGTATCACGGTTATTGGAGAGATGTCGGAACGATTTCTTCCTTGCATGCGGCCAACATGGATTTGTTAGACAACAAAGAAAAAGGCACGAACTTGTATTCGATGTTCGCAGGGAACCAGATTCTTTCGGAAGACCCGCATTCGGCGCCGCAATATATCGGTCCAAAAGCCACGATTGAAGATTCGTTAATCAACCAAGGCGCCCAGGTTTATGGCGCGGTGATTCATAGCGTCATTTCTGGGGATACTCGGATTGAAGAAGGGGCACGTTGCGTCAATGCAGTCGTGATGCCAGGCGCCGTCTTACAAAAAGGCGCCGTCGTGCAAAACGCGATTATTGGCCCAGATACCCTCATTGCAGAAAACCAAATTGTAAACGGTGAAAATGACGACATTGCGCTCGTCGTGAATCGAAAGGCGGCAAGATTATGAAAGATGTCATTGGTTTAGTGAATTGTTTCCCCGATCCCGAACTTGGTGGTCTTACCTCAAACCGCACGTTGGCGTCGACTTCCTTCTTGGGCCGTTATGCCTTCATGGATGTCGCGATGTCAAACTTCTCGAACTCTGGCATCGATAACATCGGTGTCATGGTCAAAAACCATCAACGTTCGATTTTGAAGCACATGGGGAACATGTCTTCTTGGGTCAACAACACCAAAACGGGAAAAGTCACGATTTTAACGAACGAAAATGGTGTGCTTTACCCCGCCTATAACACGGATTTAAACGCGTTAAAAGAGAATGACTATATCCTTTATAATTCCCAAGCGTCCGCGTTGGTGTTTGCTTCGCCCCATATCGTCGCCACCGTCGATTATGGCCCAATTCTTGATGAACATTGGGCACGCGACGAATCGGTCACGGTGCTTTATAAAAAAGTCAACGATGCCGATACGAATTTCTTAGGCGGTTATTGCTTTGAAGTATCGCCAGATGGTTACGTCGAAAAAGTGACGATTAACAAAGGCAAATCCAAGACGGCAAATGTCTCTTTGGAGTCTTGGATCATGAACCGCGTGGTCTTAGCCAAAATCGTGGAAGAGTCTAAAAAACACGATTTGGGTATGACAATTGGGGATTACCTTCGTTATGCCGTCAAGAACAAGACGATGAAGATTCACGCCTACGAATATCATGGATATCTACGGAATTTCAACTCATTAAAGAACTACATCCGTTATTCGTTTGAACTCTTAGAGCCGAATGTGGCCAGCACGTTATTCCGTTCGGATTGGCCCATCTTTACGTTAACGCACAATACCCCGCCGGCCTTATATGGCCCGCATTCCTCCATCACGAATTCGTTTGTTTCGAATGGTTGTCAAATCGACGGTTCCGTCTCTAACTCCGTCATTTGCCGTAATGTGGTGGTAGGAGAAGGCTCAAAACTCAATCGTTGCATCGTTCTTTCGGGCGTTCGGATTGGGGAAAATGTGAAATTATCCGATGTCGTCATCGATAAATACGCGATTATCACCCCACGTCACACCATCGAAGGCGATGAAGAAAATCCGATTTATCTCAAACAAGGGGCCATCTTATGAACATCGCGATGCTTGCTTCAGAAGCGTTGCCACTTTCCAAAACCGGTGGATTAGCTGATGTTGTTTATGCGTTAAGCAAAGAGCTCGCGAAAGATCCTAAGAACGAGGTGATTATCTTTACCCCCAACTATCGTAATGCCAAGATTAACGCGTTTCCCCGCCTCAAAGACCTCGGCGAAATTGCCGTCGATCTTTCTTGGCGTCACTTGCATGCGCATCTTTGGGAAGCGAAACTCGGCCGGCTTCGCTACATTTTGATTGGCAATTCTTACTATTTTGACCGCCCATCGCTATACGGCTATCACGATGATTGCGAGCGGTTTGCCTTCTTCGGGAACGCGTGCTTAGCCGCGTTGCGTTTTCTGAAATTCGCCCCCGATATCTTGCACGTCCATGACTGGCAAGTTGGGATGGTTCCTTGTCTTTTGAAAGAAAAAGACGAATACAAGAATGACCCGTTATTCGCCCATACGAAGACCGTTTTAACGATTCATAACCCTGCCTTCAAAGGCTTTATCGACCGTTATTTCTTAGCGGATTTCTGGGGTTTGCCCGATTCGTTATATGATAACGGCCAAGTCCGCTTCGACAACATGGTTTCCACCTTGAAAGCGGGGATTGTGTATGCCGACAAGATTACCACGGTCTCTCCGACGCACCGAAATGAGCTCCTGTCGCCTTATAGTGATCAACATCTGAACGGCGTCTTAGAACTACGAAAAGATGACTTCCAAGGCATCTTAAACGGCATTGACGAAGAAGAATGGAATCCTGCGCATGATGCTTATTTAGCCAAAACCTATACAGCGAAAACCTGGAAAGAAGGGAAAGAAACCAATCAACAACAATTGTTGTCGACGTTCTCTTTAACCAAAGGCAAAGGACCCATCTACGCGATGGTCTCCCGCCTTTCTTGGCAAAAAGGTGTGGATTTGTTACTCGAAGCAGCCCCACAATTTGTGGGACCGAATGTCGAAGGAACCATCCTCATTCTCGGTTCTGGCGAATATGCACTTGAGCGGAGAGTCCAAGCGTTACGCGATGCCTATCCTTCGAGAGTCGGCGTCTATCTTGGCTACCAAAATGCCTTATCCCATTTAATTTATGCTGGGGCGGACTTCTTCTTGATGCCTTCGTTATTTGAACCGTGTGGCATCTCCCAAATGATTGCCCAACGTTATGGCACATTGCCAATTGTTCGTTATACGGGCGGTCTCCGGGATACGGTCGAAGGATATGATGGCGATCCTAACCAATATGCGGACGGCATTGGCTTCCGTGACTACGACCTCGGTGGCCTTACCTATGGCATGTCCAAGGCGAATGAACTCTATCATCAGCCTGAAGAATACGCTAGAATCGTAGGCAACGCGCTTCGTAAAGACAATTCTTGGAAAAAGAGCGCAGCCGCCTATCTTCGTCTCTATCACGAAGCATTAGGCAAAGAGGAGTAAAAGTCGATATGAGCTACAACCATGAGGAAATTGAGAAGAAGTGGCGGGCCTACTGGGCTGAACACAACACGTTTTATTGCGATACCCACGATTTCTCTAAACCAAAATATTATGTGATGGATATGTTCCCCTATCCTTCGGGAGAAGGGTTACATGTCGGCCATCCGGAAGGTTACACGGCAACCGATATCGTCGCCCGGATGAAGCGGATGCAAGGCTACAACGTTTTGCACCCGATGGGCTGGGATGCGTTTGGCTTACCGGCCGAACAATTCGCCATCAAGAAAAATCAGCATCCCGAATCGTTCACCCGGAAAAACATCGCCCATTTCAAAGACCAAATTCAGTCGTTAGGTTTTTCCTATGACTGGTCGAAAGAAATCGCGACGATTGATCCTTCTTACTATAAGTGGACCCAATGGATTTTTGCCGAGATGTATAAACATGACTTGGCTTATGTTGCTGATGTGCCCGTCAACTATTGCCCTGAACTTGGCACCGTTTTAGCCAATGAAGAAGTGATCGACGGCAAATCCGAACGTGGTGGCTATCCGGTCATCCGGATGCCGATGCGCCAATGGGTGCTTCGCATCACTCGTTATGCCGATCGTCTTGAAAAAGATTTGGTCACGTTAAATTGGCCCAAGTCCACGATTGAGATGCAAAAGAACTGGATTGGCCGTTCTTCGGGCGTTGAAATCACCTTTGTGATTCAAGAACACCCCGAGCTGTCCTTCCGTGTCTTTACGACGCGAGTTGATACGTTATTCGGTTGCCAATATTGCTGCTTGGCGCCAGAACATCCGCTGGTTAAAGCCTTAGTAAGCTCAGAACAAAAAGCCGCGGTCGAAGCTTATTGCGATGCCGCCGCCCATAAGTCTGATTTGGCCCGAACTTCCTTAGAAAAGGATAAGACGGGTGTCTATCTTGGCGTTCACGCGATTAACCCGATTAATGGAGAAGCAGTGCCAGTCTATGTGGCTGACTATGTTTTAGGTAGTTATGGCACCGGTGCCGTCATGGCCGTTCCGGCGCATGATTCCCGCGACTATGCCTTCGCGAAGAAATATAACCTCCCAATCGTCCGTGTTTTGGAAGGTGGCAACCTCGAAGAAGGTGCCTTTGAAGGCGATGGCCCACACTGCAATTCTGACTTCGCCAACGGCATGAATATTGCCGATGCAAAACGCGCCATTACCGCGAAACTAGAAGAACTTGGCAAAGGCCATGAAGTCGTGAACTATAAGTTACGGGACTGGATTTTCTCAAGACAACGTTATTGGGGCGAACCGATCCCGATGGTTCAAACCGTCAAAGATGGCAAAGAGCACGCGGTCGACGAAGATGAATTGCCAGTCGTATTGCCCGAACTCGATGATTATCGTCCGCATAAAGATGGCAAACCGCCGCTTTCGAAAGCACCGGATTTTTGGCTTCATACCAAGTGGCATGGCGAAGATGCCATCCGGGAGACGAACACGATGCCGCAATGGGCGGGTTCGTCTTGGTATTACATCCGTTATATTGATCCAAACAATGACCATGCGTTAGCCGACCCTGCCTTACTCGAACACTGGTTACCGGTTGACCTCTATATCGGCGGACAAGAACACGCCGTCTTGCATTTGCTTTATGCGCGTTTCTGGCACAAGTTCCTTTATGACCTTGGCGTCGTGAAGTGCAAAGAACCCTTTCAACGTCTTTATCACCAAGGCATGATTTTGGGGCCGAACGGCGAAAAGATGTCGAAGTCGCGTGGTAACGTCATTAATCCTGACGATATCGTCCGTACGAAAGGGGCTGATAGCTTACGTCTCTTTGAGATGTTCGCCGGTCCGTTAAGCGATGCCAAACCTTGGTCTACGACCGGCATTGACGGTTCGTACCGCTTTATTGAACGGGTCTACCGCATTGTCGATGATCCGGCTTTCTCCTCACACTTATCGACCGAAAACTCGGGCGAACTCGACGCTTCTTATGCGGCGCTTGTGAAAAAAGTGACGGAAGACTTTGAGGCACTCTCTTTCAATACGGCCATCGCCCAAATGATGGTGTTCGTGAACGATTGCTACAAAGCCAAATCGATTTATCGTCCTTATTGGGAGGGGTTTGTGCAGATGTTCTCTTGCGTTTGCCCGTTTGTCGGCGAAGAAATGTGGCAAAAACTGGGCCATCAAGAAAGCATTGCCTATGCGCCTTGGCCGACCTATGACCCAGCGAAACTCGTGAAAAACGAAGTGACGATCGGGGTCATGATCAATGGCAAAGCCCGTGATGCGATCACATTGGCGAAAGACGCTTCAGAACAAGAAGCGGTCGCCCTTGCGAAAGCATCGGAAAAGACGAGCCGTTGGCTCGAAGGCAAAACCATTCGGAAAGTCATCTATGTGCCAGGCAAGATTTTAAATCTCTTGATTGGCTAATCCTTCTTCCCTATGCCACGGGTGTTCCCGTGGCTTTTTCTTTGACGAATCTCTATAATTTCCTTGCCCGGAAGAAAGCAACTGGCTTTCTCTGGAGCGGAGGCAGACCTTATGTTACTCACCGTCGATATCGGGAATACCCTGATCGATTTTGGCTTGTGGAAGGGGGAGGAGCTTACGCTCGTCTACCAAGCCGCCACGAAACCCATCCGAAGCGAAGACGAATATCGGAGCGTCGTGGAACTCTTCTTGCAGAGCAAACGCATTGATCCTCATGAAGTGGAGGATGCGATTCTCTCTTCGGTTGTACCGCCTTTAGCGACGATCTTCCGAAAAATTACCTTAGATGTCTTCGGGATCCGACCGAAAGTGGTCGGCCCTCGTTTAAAAACCGGAATTGCGATTCGAACGGATAATCCCGCCGAAGTCGGTGCCGATTTGGTTGCCGATGCCGTCGGTGGTTTGGCCCGTTATGGAACCAATCTCTTTTTGGCCGATTTAGGCACGGCCAATAAATTTATCTACGTGGACCAAAATGGCGCGTTTGCCGGTTGCGCGATCGCACCCGGTTTAGCCCAAGGCGCAGCGAGCTTATCGCGTGATACTGCCGCTTTGCCATTGGCGAGTTTATTGCGACCCCGTAACGTCATCGGAACGAATACGAATGATTCGATGAACGCGGGAATTTTGTATACGAATGTTTATGCGGTCGAAGGGTTCTTGAAAGAATTCGAAAAAGAAGCCGGCGTGGCATTAAAACCCATCTTAACCGGTGGGAATGCCGTCTTCGTCAAAGATTTGTTGCCGTCATTTACCTATGACCCGAACTTACTCCTATTCGGCTTAAAAGAAATCGCCCGGAGGAACCACAAATGAACGGCATGACCATCGCGTTTTGGGTTCTTTTTGCCTTATGGGCGATTCTCCTATTTTCCCGGCTTCGGAAAGAAGCACCCAAAGGGGATAATCACGTTCACGACATCACATTTGATGCCTTGATTTTAGCGATTCTTTGCGTCATGGCATTTGTCCCCGATGCCGGCTACATCACGATCGTGCCGGGCGTATCGTTGACTTTGATGCATTTGCCTGTGCTCATTGGCGCTTATCGAAAGGGTTGGAAGCGGGGCTTGCTTTATGGCATCGCCTTCGGGGTTACCTCTTGGATTCAGGCCTTGACCAACCCCGTTGGCTTCAATGCCTTCTTCATTTATCCCTGGATTAGCGTTCTTCCACGCGCCGTTTGGGGCTTTTTGGCTGGGTTTTGCTTTTCATTGGTCAGGAAAAACCATAAACTATATGCGAACCCGTTAGGGATCGGGATTCTTTCCTTTGGACTGACGATCTTACATACGGGCCTCGTATTTGGTGACCTGTTCTTATTTTACTGGAATGAGATGGTGGCCTTGTTCACCTCTTCTGATCCAGCAGGGGCCGGGATTGCCTTTACGTTCGCGGGAATCATTGGACTCGGGATGCTCGGCGAAGCCCTTGTGGCCGCCCTCTTGACCCCCGCCGTTGGAAAAGCTTTAGCCAAAGCAGCGTCTCGGGAAGAATAGGAGCAGCATGCCAAATTACAAAAAACTTGCGAAAAGCTACGAGAAGAACGCGATTTTAGCGCTTCAAAAATTCATCCGTATCCCTTCGGTTTACGATGCTTCGACCATCGGCGAAGGACAACCTTATGGGGCTAACGTCAAGAAGGCGTTAGACTATTTTGCCAAACTCGGTGAGGACTATGGTTTCAAAGTCGATCGTTGTGATGGCTATGCCACCGAACTCACCATCGGAGACAAAGGACCCTTAATTGGCATTTATGGCCATAGCGATGTCGTCCCTGCTACGGGCAGTTGGACGAATCCACCTTTCAGTGCCACCATCAAAGATGGTGTGATTTATGGCCGTGGTGCGTGCGATGACAAAGGACCGTTACTCGCGGCTTTCTTTGCGGTCAAACTCTTAAAAGACAACGGCTGGTTAGATGGCTTCCGTGTCAAAATCGTTTCGGGAGGCGATGAAGAACGTGGTTCTTCTTGCTTACGTTACTATTTTGAAAAACATCATGGCGAAGAACCGAAATTCGGCTTTACCCCCGATGCGAACTGGCCTTTGATTTATGCTGAAAAAGGCATCACCAATGGCTTCTTAACCAAAGAAATCACGTTAGGACCAGTTATCGCGATGGATGGCGGTGTCGTCAAGAATGCCGTCTGCGATTCGGTGCTTGTGACCTTACCACCCGATGCGAAGTTTGTTTCTTATTTAAAAGAAAAGAAAGTTTCTTGCGATATTAATTCCTCACCGGTTCTCTTAACGGTTCGTTTCATCGGCAAGACTGCCCATGGTTCGACCCCAGAACTCGGGCAAAATGCCGCCAAGGCTGCGTTTGCTGCCTTAGGGGAGTTCTATCACATCGATTTCTTAACAAAACTTTCGAAAGTCTTAGACCCCCATGGCGAATCGTTCCACGGCAACATGGTTTCCCCCGAACTTGGCGAAGTGACTTATAACTATGGCATTGTCCGATATGACGGCAAGACCTTACGCCTTAGCTTAGATATGCGTTATGGTGAGAAAGCCGATGCCGAGAAATTATTAGCGAGCCTTCAAAAAGCCACGGATATGACTTTCGAAGTAGGCTCTGTCACCCCCTATTTGCTTTATGACCGTTCGTCGACGCTGGTATCGACTTTAATGAAAGCCTATAAGCGCGAAACGCTTCAATTATTCGCCAAACCTCTTGCCATTGGTGGAGGCACCTACGCGAAAGAAGCGAAGAACACCGTCGCCTTTGGCGCGGAGTGGCCAGGACATCCAGGTAACATGCATTCGCCAGACGAATATATCTATATCGCCGATTTCATCAAAGACATCGCGATTTATGCACGGGCGATCCGCCTGTTAGGGAAAGCGGCGTGAGAGGTCGGTATAAGAAGTGGGCGAAGCCCTATCTAGAAGAACATCCAGATTTGGTTTTGTCCTCCATCCAAAAAGAAGATCCGTTTTTCCAAGCTGCTCCTTTGGCGTTAGAAATTGGGGCTGGCAAAGGGGATTTTGTGCTTCAAATGGCCCAAAAATATCCCGAAACTCATTTCTTGGCGTTAGAGCGGGATCTCTCGGTCTGCGGCATCATGGCCAAAAAGATTGAGGCGGCAGAAGTGACAAACATTCGGGTCATGAATGCCGACTTTGACCGTGTGCATGATTCCTTCCAAGGGCTGAAGTTCCAAACCATCTATTTAAATTTCTCTGACCCTTGGCCAAAGAAACGGCATGAGAAGCGACGTTTAACGACTGCTGACCGCTTAGAAAAGATGGCCAAACTCTTAACGGAAAACGGAGAGATTCGAATCAAAACCGATAATGACATCCTTTACGCTTTCACGTTAGAGCAAAAAGTCGATAAAGTGCTGACGATGGTGGACCATCAAGATCAGTACGTCTTCGATGAAAGCACGGATGCCATGAGCGAATACGAACGGAACTTCCGTTCGCAAGGCAAAGCGATCCACCGCATCGTATACCGGAAAATCCAGTAGGGAGGAAAAGGTATGTATCGTTTATTTTATGACTATGAAACCAATGGGGATGTCTTGTTCTTGTTAATCGACCCAGAGGCAAAAGTGGATCACACGAAGCAAGTGGGCAATGTCACGGTGCTTTATGACGTCGAAGACAAAATCTTAGGCGCGAATCTTTTCACGGTCTCTTCGGTCGTGAAGATTCATTCCAAAGGCGCGTTATTTGCCCCGAGTGAGAAACTCCTTTCTGCGATTAACCCTTGGTTAGAAGCGGCTGGCGTTCCTGCCTTAGCCCCCGAAAAGAGCAGTGGTTTCAAAGTGTTCGAAATCACGAAACTCGAAGAACACCCCTTAGAAGCTCATGCTAGCATTGTGACGTTAAATAATGGCAAAAAAGACGTTACAAGTGTCTCTTCGCTTCCTGATCTGAAAGTCGGAGATATTGTGGTTGGGGCGACAGATGGCTGCATTTTATCCGACGGCACCGTTTTCCATGCCGGTGAAGTTCGTCACATCCAAATTGATGTGAAACTCATGAGTGCGAAAGATTTACGGTTATCGGAAGACTTAGGCGCTTTTCATCCCGAAGGCTATGCCTTAGGTGATGATTTCTTTTTAAGTGAGGGGAAACGATGAGCATTTACGCAGAACCTTATCTTCCCAACGAAGACTACGACAATCCAGCGATGGTCACGGATTTTTATGAATTCACGATGGCCAACTGCCTTTTTTTGCATGGCTTCAAAGACCGGGTCATGGTGTTTGACATGTTCTTCCGTGAGAACCCTGACCACCTTGGTTATTCCATTTCTTGTGGGCAAGACAAATTAACGAAGTTCTTGTTACATTATCATTTCAACCGTGAAGACTTGATTTGGCTAAAATCCAAAGGCATGTCTGACGCGTTCTTGGATTATCTTTCGACTTACCGTTGGAAAGGGAACATGTATGCCTTAAAAGAAGGCACTGTTTGTTACCCCCAAGTCCCGATGGTTCGTATTGAATGCGACATGGTTGGTGCGATTTTAATCGAAACCTATTTGTTACAAACCATGAATTTCCATTCGTTAATCGCGACGAAAGCAACGCGAATTTCTGGCTTAGCCACCCATACCCCGCGTTCCGTCATGGAATTTGGCACACGCCGCGCCCAAGGGGAAAGCGCGGGCAATGATGGGGCCTATGCCGCAGTGCTAGGCGGATGTATTGGCACGGCGAACTGCTTGGCGGAAATGAAATATGGTCCGGCCGTGAAAGCAGTGGGAACGGTGGCCCATTCGTTTATTGAATTCTTCCCGACGGAACTCGATGCGTTCCGTGCCTTCGCGGAAACTTATCCCACCAATGTTTCGTTATTGTTAGATACCTATTCGATTTTCGAACGGGGGTTGCCCGATTTAATCGAACTCGACAATGAATTGATCGCGAAATATCCAAATGATCCGAACCGGCGTGTGAAATCAGCCCGGATTGACTCAGGTGATTTAGGCCGTAGCTATAAGCGACTCCGAAAAGCGCTAGATCAAGCCGGAAAACCCTATATCAAGCTTGTCGCTTCGAATTCGTTAGACGAGCCGAAGATGCGTTCCATGGAAATCTATGAAGACGCGAAGTTCGATTCGTACGGCGTTGGGGAGAATTTGATTACTTCCGCTACCGATCCCGTCTTTGGCGGCGTTTATAAGTTAGTCGCCATTAAAAATGAGGATGGCAGCTATGCGCCGAAGATGAAATGCTCCGATTCGGTTTCAAAGGCGATTATCCCTGGCAAACTTATGGCTTGGCGTGTCTATGATGAACAAGGCCAAGGCCAATGCGACATCATCGCGATGGATGATGAAGTCATTGAAGCAGGGGAACCTTTGGTTGTTTATGACTTAGATCCTGATGCGTTCCGGAAACGGAGAGAAATCGTTCCGTATGCCGTCGAACGGATTTTGGTGCCATTCCTTGAAAATGGGGAACTCGTTGGCCCGCTTCCTTCCATCGAAGAGAAGAAAGCCTACATCAAAGACCAGCTGGAACACAAAGTCTGGGAAAGTGAACTTCGTCCCGAGATGCCGCACGTCCATTACGTGGACCTCACCGAAAAAGTGCATGAAACCCGGGAAGCCCTTTATGGGTTACTCCACGGTGGCGAGATCTAAGACGCTTTGAAAATATTTTTGAAAATCAAGAAAAGGCATTTCTTTCTCAGAGTGCCTTTTTGCTTACGCAAGAAATGACATTTTTGCAAATACGCAACATATCCCCCTTATTTTGATAGGAAAACGCAATGATTCGTGTGGAAAATACATTGAAAAAAGCCGGTTTCATTCTCATAATAGAACCTAAGGGAGTGCACGTATGAACAATCTCAAAGATCGAGTCACTATTTATCAAGTAGCCCAAGCTGCTGGCGTTTCTTTAGCAACCGTCTCCCGCGTGATTAACAATCAGGGGAATGTCACCCCGGCGACACGGCAAAAAGTGGAAGCCACCATTAAAAAACTGGGTTACAAACCATCGGGGCTAGCCCAAGCGTTGGCCACGAACAAAACCACGAACATCGGGGTCATTATCCCGAGCGCGAACTATGTCTATATCTCGAACTTACTTTCAGGCATTTCGGAAGTCGCCAAACAAAAAGGCTTTGTTTTGACGTTATTTACCACCTCTCACTCCAGAGAAGAAGCGCTTTCGATGATTGAAAAAGTCATTACGACCCACGTGGATGGCGCAATTGTCTTCGATGATGAGTTAGGCGCAGAAGATATCGCTACCATTAATTCTTATAGTGTTCCGACGATTGTGATTGGCAATACCATCACTGGCGATAAGGTCGGTTCGATTCATTTCTCGTATGGCGATGAACTAAAGAACATCATCCGTACCTATTACAAAGAGGGCGGCGACAAAGAAATGACGTTTGTGCACGTCCATGATGGCGGGAGATTACTCACGCACTGCGAACATTGCTTCATTGAAGTGCATAAAGAGCTTGGCAAAGAATACCGCGTTACGAATTGCGATGATTCTTACACCCATACCTATGCGGACTTCGTGGAAGCGTTCAAAAAAGATCCAGCTGCCGCCCGTGGTTATTATGTTGCCTACCGCGATTCGCTCGCTGCCGCGATTGAAAATGCCGCGACCGATGCCGGTTTAGCGGTGCCAGGAGACGTAGAAGTGCTTTCTTTGGTCGGCACAAAATATGCGAACATTGTGCGCCCGACGCTTTCTTCGTTACAGATTGATATGTCCGAAGTCGGCAAACGCGCCATGTTGATGTTGATTGACTTGATCAATAACAATCTTGAAGAAAAAACCTGCCGTTTTGAAGCCCATTATGTCGCGCGGGCCTCAACACGGGGAGAGTAAACGCGATTTATCGTCATTCCAGAAGGGCTTAAAAACCCTTCTTTTTTATGATTTGCAAAATAAAATTTATCAATTATTGTTTCGACGAAATCTAACTTTTTGCAAGAATTTTAGCACTTGTGACTTGACAGTGCCAAAATGGTGGATATGATATTACCCGTAGGCAGAAAAAGGAGGCCTCGAAATTATGCAGATTAAACCTTTAAATGATTATCTATTAATTGAAAAAGTTCCCAGCGAAAAGAAAGTTGGTTCCATTGTTCTTACTTCGGAGAAGAAGCAAGGAAACATTGCGACTGTCGTCGCGCTTGGCCCTGGCAAAGTCGACGAAAATGGCAAGCTGGTCAAAATTGAAGGCATTGCCGTTGGGGACCGGGTCATTTATCGGGAATATTCCGGCACCGATTATGAAGATGGCGATCACAAGTATCTTCTGATCAAAGCCGAAGACATCCTCGCCATCGTCCACGAGAACTAATTTGGACGAATCACCGAAAAAGGAGCATTGAACTATGGCAAAGCAAATTAAACATGGCAAAGAAGCCCGCGACTTAATGGTCGCTGGCGTGGATGAACTCGCGAATACCGTCAAAGTGACGTTAGGGCCAAAAGGCCGCAACGTTGCCTTAGACAAAGGCTATGGCAGCCCAGAAATCTGCGAAGATGGCGTTTCGATCGCCCGTGAAATCGAATTAAAAGATCCGTATCAAAATATGGGTGCGAAACTTGTGTATGAAGTAGCGAATCAAACGAATGAAAAAGCCGGCGATGGCACAACCACCGCGACGGTCTTGGCGCAAGACATCATTCATCGTGGCATTGATGCCGTAGAACGCGGCGCTAACCCCGTGTTTGTCCGTACTGGTATTGAAAAGGCTGGCAAAGCCGTTGCGAACGAACTTGCTTCCATCTCAAAACCAGTTGAAACGAATCAAGATATCGAATCGGTCGCTTCCATCTCTGCCCATGACGAAGAAATCGGCAAACTCATTGCCCAAGCCATGGATAAAGTCGGCAAGAATGGCGTCATTACCGTCGATGAATCCAAGACCTCCGAAAACGAACTCACCGTTTCCCAAGGTTTGGAATACGACAAAGGCTACATTTCTCCGTACATGGTGACCGATACCGAACATATGGTCGCGGAACTCGAAGATGCCTATGTCATGGTCACCGATATGAAGATTTCGAACGTGAACGACATTCTCCCCGTTCTTCAAGGCGTGGTGGATGCGCACCGTCCGTTACTCATCATTGCTGATGATCTCGATAGTGATGTCACGAGCACCATCGTGGTGAATAAACTCCGTGGCACGTTCACGGTTGTTGCCACCAAAGCCCCAGAATTTGGCGATGCCCAAAAGAACGCCTTACAAGATATCGCGATTCTCACTGGCGCAAAGTTCTATTCCAAAGACCTTGGCATGCAACTCAAGGATATGACCTTGGATGATCTTGGCCACGCAAAACGTATCACCATCAAGAAAGACTCCACGACGATTGTCGGTGGCGAAGGCTCGAAGAAAGACATTGCCGACCGCATTGCTGAACTCCAAGCCCAATATCAAGTCGTCACTTCTGAATACGACAAGAAGAATCTCTCAAAACGTATCGCAAAACTCTCCAATGGCGTTGCCGTCGTGAAAGTCGGTGCGTTGACCGAATCTGAACTCAAAGACAAGAAGCTCCGTATCGAAGATGCGCTTAACGCTACGAAAGCGGCGGTTGCCGAAGGCATTGTCGTCGGTGGCGGCGCTGCGTTAGCGGAAGTCTATCAATCGATTGTCGATTCGACAAAAGACGAGAATCCCGATATCCAGAAAGGCATCGATGCCGTCATGGATAGCTTGTTCACGCCGCTTGCCCAGATTGCTACCAACGCTGGTTACGATGCCGGCAAGATTGTCGAAGAACAAAAGAAACAACCGAAAGACTTTGGCTTTGATGCTTTAACGGGCAAATGGGTCAATATGTTCGATGCGAAGATCATTGATCCTACCAAAGTGACGCGGAACGCGATTTTGAACGCCACTTCGATTGCAGCAATGTTCGTGACCACCGAAGCGGCCGTGACCGAAATCAAAGAAGAAAAACCTGCCACACCAGCTGGAAACGGCGGTATGGAAGGAATGTATTGATTTCGCTTCCGAAAACCCATAAGGCGAAGGCAACCCCTTCGCCTTTTTTCTAGATATACCAGCAAATAAAGGATAGCCCTGTCGTGCTATAATCCCCTTGCTAAACAATCAAAGGAGATTGGGAGGCGCTTCGGATTGGTTGTTT
>CADAXQ010000007.1 GCA_902791935.1 uncultured Erysipelotrichaceae bacterium
AAAAAGCGCACTAAATTGCGCTATCGTGACTGGAAAAATCCTGAAAACATCGATAAAGGCTGACTCTTTTATCCCTCACGTGCACTATAGAGTTTAAAACTTTTTTCGGCAAATCGATGGACAATGATGAGTATCCATCTATTTTAAAAGCAGGTTTCTTCCTTTTTCATTGACTATCTTCTTTTGTTGCAAATAAATAGGATAGGTAGAAGGAGTGATGTTATGAAAGAAGAATGGATTCGTGACTATATTCATTTATTGGTGCAAGAAGGCATTGCCGTCCAACCGGGGCAAGAAGTTGTCATTGTTGCCAATGTAGGGATCGAAAAAGAGGTTGCGATGGCAGTGGAGGAATGTTATCAAGCCGGAGCCAAATATGTTTATGTGGATTGGCGTTCGGAGGCCGTCAATCGCGTAGAACTTCAATTAGGAAACGAAGAAGTGTTATCGCAAGTCAGCCCGATGGCGTACGCATTAGCGAAGTGGAAAGCCGATGACTTACCTTCGTTACTATGGCTTTCTTCGGACGATCCCGATGCGGCAAAAGGAACTGATCCTTTAAAGACTGCCCGCATTGCCCAAAAACAATATCAACAAATCGGTGCTTTTAAGAAGGCCACCAACAACAAGATTACTTGGTGCATTGCTGGTATCCCTTCCGTGAAATGGGCCAAGAAAATCTTCCCCGATCTTTCACCGGATGATGCGGTGGAAGCTTTATGGAAAGCCATTCTAAAAACATCACGTGCCGAAGAAGGACGCGGCATTGAAAACTGGAAGAAACACGATGAAGAATTGAAAAAACGTTGTGAATTCCTCAATGGATTGCGCTTAAAGTCCCTTCATTATCGTTCGCAAAACGGCACAGATTTAACGGTTGGATTAATCCCCGGCGTCCGTTTCTTAGGCGGTGGAGAAGCCACCATAGACGGGCGTTACTTTGAACCTAACATCCCTTCGGAAGAGGTTTTTACTTCACCAAGACGTGGCGAAGCCGAAGGCATTGTTTACGCTACGAAACCTTTAATTTATAAAGGAACAATGATTCGTGACTTCTGGGTGCGTTTCCATGAAGGAAAAGCGATCGAAGTTTATGCCGAAGAAGGAGAAGAGGCGTTGCGTTCCATTTTGACACTAGATGAAGGATCCGCCTATTTAGGTGAATGTGCCTTAGTGCCTTATGATTCTCCCATTAACAATACTGGCTTACTTTTCTATAAGACCTTATTTGATGAAAATGCCGCCTGCCACTTAGCACTCGGTATGGGTTTTACGGAACTCTATCCTGATTTTGAGAAATATAGTGATGAACAAATCCATTCTTTCGGCATCAACGATTCTTTAAGCCACGTGGACTTCATGATTGGATCAGCTGATCTTTCGATTGTCGGAAAAACAGAAAACGGAGAAGAAGTGCAAATCTTCAAAGAAGGTAACTGGGCCTTTTAATCTCAAAAAATAATCATTGAAAAATATTGTTCATTTGTTAAGGTAATCCTGTTTTCTATGTTTTAAAGGGGGACAATAAATGAAAAACATCAAAAATTAAGCCTGGATGCCGTTGCTTCTTTCAACGGCATTGTTAACCGCTTGCCAGGATCAGATCACTTCGTCAGGGGGGGTTCTTCAAAGACAGCCGTTTCCTCCGGTGAATCTGTTGTCGTAGTTTCCTCGTCTGAAAGTTCTGTTTCTTCTGCTTCATCTACCAGTTCGGAGTCATCGGTTTCTTCTGAAAGTTCCGAATCATCCATTTCTTCTGAATCATCTGAGAGTTCCTTATCATCCGAAAGCTCATCTTCTAGCGCCGAAAAGGTGGCTTCAACATGGAGCGAAGTCGGTGGCGATGCGCTCAAAGCAATCACTGAATTCTTCCAAGTGTATGATTCCACTGCGACAGCAGACGGCTCTCTTCCTTTTTTCCAAACTGGTGGAAAAAATGTGGAATGGATCGTTGACTTCGGTTCGAATCCAGGGCGCGGTTTATCTTTAGGATTAGTCGCCATGACGGGCGATGATGCCAATGCGAACAAATTACTTGTTGGCGCTTATTCATCGACTCTCGTTTCACAAGGATTCGTCAAACTCACCAATGACGAAATTACTGATGAGTACGATACGAATATGTCTAGCTTCTTTGGGTCAGATGGTTCTATCAATGCTTATAAGTTTGCAAACTATGATGATACGGGCTGTATGATTGAAGTTTTGCCTATAAGTGACATTGACGTCAACAACGGCTACGATGGCTATTATCCTAGCGAATCAGCCAGTAATGTCATAACTTCAGGTGGCATCTTTCTATATATTCAAGGTTTAGGAGCGTAGTCCTCGATGCGTCGTTTACCATTGCTTCTGGTATCGACTCTCTTCGTTTTAGCGGCTTGCCAATCTCCAGCCGAATCTTCTCTTTCTAATGACAGCGGAACGTCCTCGTCTTGTACGGGGACGTCTTCCGTTTCTTCTCAAGCGGAAGAGCCGGAAAAAGATTTGGAATTAACCGCCGAAAATGTTTTGAGCACGATTACCAATGCTGTTTCATCACGGAACTACTCCATCTATCAAAAGCAGTTGGCCCACGCTGCTTCTTATACCTACATCAATGATCGCTATTACTATGCTTCGGACGCAAACGCTGGCTATGTTGCGTTAGAAAGTTTCGATCCATCTTATACGAACTCAAATGAACTGATTTATTCTGTCACCTTTGAAAATAAGGCGATTGTATTGGGTTCTCCATTACTTGACGGTAATCTTTACGTTGCCGGAGACCCCTATACGAATTTGGATTCGTTTAATCCCATGCTGGCTTTGAAAGACAAAACGATTTCTGCTTCTGCCTTCACGATAGACAAAGCAACCCAAACGTTAGTGACCACGAATCAAGATTTGCTTACGGCCTTTGCAACATTAACGGGTCATGCAGCGGATGCTGCCAAGGGCAATTACTACCGCGTCCGTTTCACTAAAATTTCAGAAAAACACCTGTATTTCGTGCTTCAAACGTTTGATGATTCCTATCAAGTCGTCGATGCCGAAGATACGGCAGCCGTCTTACAAAACATCGGGCAATCCTCGTTTGCTCCGTTAGAAGATTATCTAAAAGATCATTATCACCTTCCGTCGAATACTTTGTCCGAAGACGCAATCTCTCCATTGGTGTTCCAATCGGATGACGACGTTATCTCGTTGGATAACCATAGTGAGATGTGGCTCAATGGCGCGAAAGAAGAAGGTGGCATTTTAGCGGCAGAGAAAGTGAACCGCTCTCGCAACCGTTACGAACTGACCACCGTGGATTTAGACGCAGACACCACCCGCGTTTCCTTGGCAGAGAATCATACGGACCGCGCCCCAACCTATATTGGATTAAACGCGAATAACGAAGTCATTGAAGAAAATTTTACTTCTTACTCTACTTGGGATAGCCGTTTCCCTCCCATCGAAGGGATTTTGGTCCCTGAACGGAAGGCGTTTCGCCAAATTGGAGACAACCAGTATCGATATTATGGCTGGAACAAGTCTTCCTTCTTTGCTTCGCTATCCCAATTAAATGGTCGTAATTCCATCCAAAATGTCGACATCTTCACGAAGGATGGAAAAGTGAATGAGATTGTCTTCACCTATCCCACGATGAAAGACGTAGACAAGGATGGCAAATCTTTCACCTACGACGTAACGATCTATGCGGATGTGGTGGCGGATCGACCCATTATGGATGTCAAACCTTATGCCACCCGTCCATTTCATAACGTTCTAGAAAAAGCGTTCGCGCGTTTTGACGGTTCTGCTCCGTTCCAAGTGACGGCGCAAGACGATCGGACGGCCGCCATCCAATACACGACGTATTATGACGGCAATCATTTGCTATACAAGAACTCCTATTACACCGGTGCTGGCAATACTTCGTACACGCGTGGCTACACCAAGACGGGAGATAACGCCTATCGTCGTTTCTTAATTGACCGGAAAGCGAATCTCAAAGCCAACGGAGCAGAAGTGAATGCTTCATTACGTTCCTTATTAACCTTCTCTTTGTCTCCTGATTTGTTTCGTAAAGTCGGGGATGGGGTTTATGAATTTGATTCGTATGTTCTGCCTTCGGTTCGTGATGGTATGATTCTTGGCACCGAAAGCAATCTCTTCGTACCTTCTAGCTTCCGTTTGACGGTAGATGAAACGAAGGGATACGTCACAAGTGCAACCTATTCTTATACGGATAACTTATTCCATTCCGGTTCAGAAACCTTGACCTTCCTTTACGGGGATGACGTGAAGTTGTCGTCTATGACGAACTTAGACATTGATACTTTGCCCGAATGGAAGGAGCCTACCTCTTGGGGCGATGAAGGCGTCACATTTACGAACTACCTCACCCGTTATTTTGGGGATGAAGCGGCGAATGTTCCTTATGTCTATGATCCCGATATCTATGGACTTTGGGACGCGATGGATTCGACATTGGAGTTAGAGTTCTATTCCAATACCTACACGGCAGATGCGGACTCTTTCTATGCTGCTTATGAAGCAGCTTTAAAGGCAGCATCTTTTGAGGAAACTACGTTAAGTGGCATGCCTGGCGCCACCATCTATGTCAAAGGAAAGATTTCGATCCGGATGGCCAAAGTGCTACGCGGTGGCATCTATTTCTGGGAAACCGGAACGCAAAAATAAAAAAAGAAAACCTCGATGGCTTCTAGGATGTAATCGCATTCATAAAGTCATCGTCTTTTTCTTTTTAAATTTGTATGAAATATAAAGGATGAACAGGTTAACTGGCATGGATAGCAGAGCGTAGGGGGCATTCTCACCTCTTTTGCTACGGCCATAAACCTGGAAATCACAGGGGTAAAGCCCCGAAAGGAAATTCTTCTATGAAGAAAAACATCAAACTCCTCATCGCTGGTGGTGCACTTTTTGTCACTACATTAGCCTCCTGCAGCAGCGGCACTGGTAACGCCATTGACGCCACCGTACCGGATCTTCCCGCCAACGCGTATGTTTATCGTGGCCAACAATCCAGCACGAAAGTCATGTTCTATAGCGCTGTCATCTACACGCTTCGTGATGAAGCCCGTGCTTACATCGGCAAGAGCAAATTCGGTATCAAAGCAGGTGATGATGAAGACACCATGCTTAAGAAACTCCACGACGCGAACGCTGTCTGGGGCCACATGTCGACTACTTCCTCGGCTGGCTATGTCTATCCGACTTATTACCTCTATCAACATGGCTATACGCTTGGTTTCAAGACGCGTAGCGAATATAACGCCCTTTCTGATGCCGACAAGGCAAAAGCCGTTATCGGTGTGGAACAAGGCACCTATCCGGATGGTGTTGATGGCTTGATGACGGGCACCTTTGACGTCACCTGCGGCTTCATGGATACCCGTTATGGCAGTGCCTATGTGCAAGATGGTGGCAAATACCACAACAACGAAAAACTCTTCAAGAACACCTATACCATCGCCATCACGGACCCGATCATGAACGACACCGTTTCGATTCGTTCTTCGTTAAGCGATGCGAAACGCGAAGCCATCAAGACTGCCTTCAAAGCTGCTGTTCAAGATGGAACCAAAGACCAAGAAGGCACTGGCGCATACCTTTTGTATCAAATCTATAGCCACACTGGTTATGTGGACGCGAAAGATTCTGATTATGATTCCGCGAAAAACATGTATGTCTGGTCTGAAAAGCAAAAAGGCAACGATGTCACCATCCCGACCAATGTGACTTGGGATACGAAAGACACCACGGATTCCGACACCACTATCAAGATTCAGTTGGTTCCTTCTAACGATGCGCAAACGTTGGAAAACCGTGCGAAAGCGTTACAACCAATCTTGAAGAAACTTTCTGGCGGCACTTATGACTTCCAAATCACCGTCGGTACCTCCGAAGGCGGCTATGAAGTTCCGACCCAAGCCTTGGTGGCTGGTCAAACCGATGCCGTGTTCCTTCCAGCAGCCTCTTATGCTTCCGCTTTCGTGAGTCATCCAGGAAAAGTCGAAGTCTTGCTCTCTGCGGCCCGTGCGGGTTACAAAGTCCAAGCCGATGACTTCGCCGGCAATAGCTCCAGCGAAATGTTCGATGCTGCCCACAAGATCCTTCAACGCAAAGCCATGAACGGCGAAGTTGATGCGAACGGCAAAGACCTCTATTAATCTCTTCCTCTTTTGTTGAATTCACAATCGTGAACACCACGGTTGCCGGAGATGTCCCTATGATCGAAATCAAGAATGTAACCAAAGTATATCCCAATGGATTTACGGCTTTGAAAAACGTCAATTTGACGATTCAAGACGGCGAATTCGTCTCGATTATTGGGCTCTCCGGCGCCGGGAAGAGCACACTTATCCGCTGCATCAACCGGATGCACGAAATCACGGAAGGGCAAATCCTGATTCCCAATCCTGTGATTTATGAGATGACGCCAGAGCAACGCGAGCAATATGATGCGGTGCAAGCGGACCCTTCGTTAGCAGAAGCGGACCCTTCCTTAAAACGTCTTCTCAACATTCCTTCGAAAGTCGACATCTCCAAATTGAAAGGCAAGAAGTTACGGCAAGCCCGTAAGAATATCGGTATGATCTTCCAGTCTTTCAATTTGGTGAAACGTTCCACGGTCTATAAAAATGTCTTGGCAGGCCGTGTTGGTTATCACAACACCTTTGAAACGATGTTCGGCATTTATACCAAAGAAGAAAAGATGTTGGCGTTACGAAATATGGAAAAGCTTGGCATCTTGGATAAAGCTTATGTCCGCGCCGACCAACTTTCTGGCGGCCAACAACAACGGGTTGCTTTAGCCCGTGCGTTAACGCAAGAATCTCATTTGATTCTGGCCGATGAACCGGTTGCCTCTTTGGACCCAGTGACCACCATCAGCGTGATGGATGACTTCACCCGTATTAACAAAACGGGCATCACCATTCTCGCCAACATGCACCACGTGGACTTAGCCAAACGTTATTCCACCCGCATTATCGGCATCCGAGCTGGAGAAGTGGTTTATGATGGACCTGCCTCCGAAGTCACGGATGAAGTGACCATGAAAATTTATGGCCGCGCATTAAACAAAAACGAAAATCTCGGTATTGAAGAAGGCGGTGTAGCCCAATGAGCAGCGATTCTGAAGCAACGGAAAAACCATCGTTAAAGGAACGCCTGCGCTATCGCACCGTCACCGTTGATTTGTCTCCTAATCAAGACGGATCCATGGTTCGTTCCATCCAAAAGCCGCGGCATTTGGGACGGTACTTATCGGCATTGATTGCCATCGTTATCCTTGTTCTTTGCTTTTTCTCCATTGATTATTCGACGTTCCAAGGCTTTAAATGGGACCAATTAGGTGCCATTTTCCACGACATGTTTAACCCGCTTCCCGCCTCGTTAAAGACCTGGGATGCGTATTGGTCTTACATGTGGGGCGAAGCCATCCGTGCCATCTGGACCACGAATGAAATGTGCTTTATCGGCGTCATCTTAGGCGCGGTCATTTCAATTCCTATCTATTATCTTTGCGCTAGCAACATTAACCACAATCGCATTTTACGTGGCATTTTCCGCGTGATTAACGATGTTCTCCGTACGATTCCTCAAATGGTGATGGCCTTAATCTTACGGTTGTTCTTTGGGCCGACATTAGTGACCGGCATTGCCTCTATCATCATCTTCACGTTGGGCATTATGTATCAGTTAATGTACCAATACATTGAAACATTGGAGCTGTCTCCTTTTGAAGCCATTCGGAGTAACGGCGGCAATACGATGCAGTGCATTCGTTTAAGCGTGCATCCGGAAGTGCAACCCATGTTCTTTGCTAATTTGCTTTACACGTTTGAAATCAACATCCGCGCTTCGGTCATCTTAGGTTATGTCGGTGCCGGTGGTTATGGCTTCTTATTAAAGACAAACTTCGGTTCCGGCTATTATGACAAGATTGGCGCCATGATGATTCCACTTTTTGTTGAAGTCATCATCTTACAGATTATTTCGAATGCCATGGGGAGGAAATCGCGATGAAACTCACCTTTGGTATCGGCGCCATTGCTTTGCTTGTGGCCGCCATCGCCATGGCGATTTATGAGTATTTGCGTTATCGGCAGGCCAAACATTATCCCGATGCCGAGAGCGCCTATCATAACCGCCCTTTAACTTGGTTAACCGATCTCTTCTTTTTCTTGGCCTTAATTGCCGCCTTTGTATTCCTTCATTTTGACTTAAACATGAACGATGAATTCAGTGTCAGCGGTAACCCCAAACAGGGCTTCTATAACTTAGGATTGCTCTTCCAGCCGGACTGGGAATTCTTCTTCGGTTATGGCCAATATCAATTTAGCGAAAGTGTCATTTGGTTCATCATTAAAACGTTTGGCATCTCGTATATTGGCACCATCATTGCCTCCATCTTAGCCATTCCGTTTGGCTTATTGGCCTCCCATAAGTTATTCGGCAATGTGGCTTGGCCTTTCGAAATCATATTAATTGCCATTCGTACGGTTCCAGAACTTATCTTCGCGTTAATTCTCATTCGTTTCACGGGATTTAGCTATGTCTCTGGCATTTTGGTTATCGGCATTCATTCTATCGGCATGATCGGTAAGCTTTATGCTGACCAAGTGGATGGCATTCAGCAAGAACCGGTAGAAGGGGTACTTTCTTGTGGGGCAGGCAGATGGCAACAAATCCATTTGGCCGTCATGCCTCAGGTGTTACCAAACTTTATCTCCGTGGCGTTATATCGTTTCGATATCAATGTCCGTACCGCCACGATTCTTGGGGTTGTTTTGGGATCTGAAGGTGGCATTGGTTACTATCTTTCTACGGTGGCCTCGCATTATCACAAACTCGGTTCTTGTGTGCTTGGCATCGTTATCTTAGTCGTTGTGATTAACGTGGTTTCGAGCTGGCTAAGAAAGAAGCTCGTCTAATGAAACAACTCATTTTAATGGCAGGTATCCCAGGAAGCGGGAAGTCCACCTGGTGCCATGAATATCAGAAAACCCATCCGAACGTTTTTATCATCGATACCGATGAGACGCGGAAGAAAATCACGGGATCCTATTTGATTTTTCCAGAACATATGGAAGTCATCTTTGATGAAATGATTCGGGAAAGCAATGAGATTTTTAAAAATACTCCAGGCGATTGTACCGTCATTGAAGACTCGATTTTCTTAGAAGATTATCGTCGTAACTACTATATGGACCGCTTAAAAGGGTATGACCGTTCCCTTTTGTTCATGGTTAAGATGCATGATTATTCGATTTGTTACCGACAAAATCGGATGCGGCCCAAAGACAAATGGGTCCCTGATGACGTGATTGATCGGATGATTCAACAATACGTAGACCCGTCCCCTGAAACAGCAAAGCGGTTTGACGAAGTCCGTGTCGAATACTGGAACTAATTCTTAACAAAAATCAGCATTCCGTAAAAAATAAGCCTCCTCTTCTTAAAAGAAGAGGTCTTTTTGTTGCATCGATGATTTTTCCACGTAAAATTCGTTTGTTATGGCAAAAGAAGAAGGCTACTCACTAGGTATTGATGTTGGCTCAACGACCGTGAAAGCGGTGCTCCGTGACCCGAACGGGAAGATTCTCTACGCTTCCTATGTACGGCATTTCGCGAAGGTAAGAGAAACATCGTTAGAAGAAATCCAAAAAATCCGGCAACAGTTTGGGGATTTGTCGGTTCATTTTGCCTTTACGGGCTCTGCTGGTTTAGGGCTTGCTGAGCGGAGTGATCTTCCGTTTGTGCAAGAAGTGCAAGCGGCTTATACCACGATGAAGCGGCTTTACCCACAAGCGGATGCCGCGATTGAACTAGGGGGAGAAGATGCCAAGATTATCTTTGTCGCCGGTGGGTTAGAAGAACGGATGAATGGCCAATGTGCCGGTGGCACAGGTGCCTTCATCGATCAGATGGCTACGTTATTAAACGTAACGCTGCCCGAGATGGATCAAATGGCCTTAAAAGCTGAGAAAGCTTACCCCATCGCTTCTCGTTGCGGTGTCTTTGCCAAATCCGATGTCCAATCCTTATTAAACCAAGGGGCTTCGAAAGAAGATGTCGCCTTATCGATTTTCTATGCCGTTGCCGATCAAACCGTAGCCGGTCTTGCCCAAGGAAGAGAAATCAAAGGGCACGTCTTGTTCTTAGGCGGCCCGTTACATTTCTTAAAGGGGCTCCGGAAAGCGTTCCAACAACGGCTTTCTTTAGATGATGAATCCGTCATCTTCCCTGAAGATGCCGACACATTTATGGCCAAGGGAGCAGCCTTAGCCGCATTAGAATTACCCAATATAGTCCCGTTATCTTGCTTAGAAGATAAGCTAAAGAACACGCCGATGAACGGGGCCGTGATGACCGGAAAGCCATTATTCCAAGACGAACAAGACTATCAAAATCTCTTGGCCGCTCATAAAGACTTCGATATTGTTCGGGGCGACTTAAAAACCTATCAAGGCAAAGCTTACTTAGGTATCGATGCCGGATCCACAACCACAAAATTGGTCTTACTGGGGGAACATAATGAAATCCTTTACGATCATTACGAGGCCAACCTTGGCTTGCCGATTGACCGTATCGTCAATCAATTAAAGATTATCTATGCCGAAAAGAACCCCCAATGTGAGATTGTGGGTTCTGCCGTCACGGGCTATGGGGAAGATTTAATCCGCACCGCGTTACATGTCGACTATGGCATGGTAGAGACGGTGGCCCATTTCCAAGCGGCCAAATATTACGAACCCGATGTGAACTTCGTGCTGGATATCGGGGGACAAGACATCAAATGTTTTAACGTCAAGCAAGGCGCGATTGATTCGATTATGTTAAACGAAGCCTGTTCTTCGGGTTGTGGCTCTTTCTTACAAACTTTTGCGCAAAGCTTAGGCTATGACGTAGAAACGTTTGCTAAGATGGCATACTTTGCGAAACATCCGGTGGAGCTCGGAAGCCGTTGCACCGTCTTTATGAATAGTTCCGTCAAACAAGCACAAAGAGAAGGGGCGTCCATTGAAGACATCTCGGCCGGTCTTTGCCGTTCCGTCGTGAAGAATGCGTTATACAAAGTAATCCGAATTCATTCCGCGAGCGAATTAGGAGACAAGATTGTCTGCCAGGGTGGCACCTTCTTAAACAATGCGGTGCTACGTTCGTTTGAGCAAGAAATCGGAAAAACGGTTATTCGTCCTTCTATCGCTGGATTGATGGGCGCATTTGGCGCTGCTTTGACCGCAAAACGAAAAGGCGGTGAAAAAGGCTTAATCCGCGAAGAAGAGCTACAAAACTTCTCTTATTCTTCGACCCATTCTACCTGCCATGGATGTGGCGCGCATTGTCCTTTAACGTTCCTTCGTTTCCCGAACGGCCGGATTTTCCTGTCGGGCAACAAATGCGATAAACCAGAAGGCAAGAAAGCCTCTTCTGGTGAACTAGACATTTATCTCTGGAAACGGGAACGATTAATGCAGCTACTGCCATCCCCTTCTTCTTCCATCAAAGTGGGTATTCCAATGGGCTTAGTCATGTGGGAACAACTTCCGTTCTGGGATGCGTTCTTTAAGCATTTAGGCTGGGATACCATCGTTTCTCCGTTTTCCACACGTGCCATGTATCGCGCCGGTCAAAAGACCATCCCTTCGGATACGGCATGCTACCCTGCCAAACTCATGCATGGCCATGCCGATTATTTGTTAAAACAAAACCCCACGTTCGTGTTTTATCCATCGGAATCCTACAACGTGAATGAAAAACGCGGCGACAACCATTTTAACTGCCCTGTGGTGGCTTATTACGGTGAGCTTTTAAAGAAGAACGACATTCGTTTTGAGACGACTCCCTTGTTGGATCCTTTTGTGGATTTATCGCGTCCGAAGAAAGCAATAGATACCTTAGAAAAAACGTTCAAACCATATGGCGTTTCTAAAAAAGACGTGAGAAATGCATTTGATTTTGCGATTTCTATGTATGAATCTTATCGAAATGACACCCAAGCGAAAGCCAAAGAAATAATAGATAAAGCCAGAAAAGAACATAAGACCATTGTTGTCTTAGCAGGACGTCCATATCACGTGGATCCCGAAGTCAGTCATGGCATTGAACGATTATTGGATTCGTTAGGCGTTGCTGTGGTCAGCGAGGATTCTTTGCGGTATGAGAACGCCCCTAAAACGCATGCTCATGTTTTGAATCAATGGACATTCCATGCCAGACTTTACGACGCGGCAAACTATGTGGCGAAGCAACCTGATATGGAGCTCGTTCAACTGATTTCGTTCGGCTGCGGCATCGACGCGATTACTTCGGATGAAGTACGGCGCATCTTAGAAAATCAAGGCAAGCTATATACCGGCATCAAGATTGATGAAATCAATAACTTAGGTGCCGTTCGAATTCGTTTACGAAGCTTATTAGCGGCAGTAGAGGAGAAACACCATGAGTCGTGAACGGAGAAAGTTTTTCCGAAAGCTAGAAAAAGAGCATTACACGATTCTGATTCCGGACATGTGCCCGATTCAAATCGGGATTTTAGCTCGTGTTTTAGCCAAGGACGGAATGAATTTAGTGGTGGTAACCCCGAAGGATCGTGGCGCGAAGGATGAGGGATTAGCCTCCATTCACAATGACGCCTGCTATCCTGCCTTAATTACCTGCGGCGCCTTTGTCGAAGCGTTAAAGAGTGGCAAATACGATTTAAACCACACCTGCGTCTTAATGACCCAAACCGGTGGCGGATGCCGTGCTTCGAATTACATCGCGTTATACCGCAAAGCATTTGAAAAAGAATTCCCAACCGTACCTGTCTTATCTCTCAATTTCTCGGGCTTAGAGAAAGACTTCTCTTTGCCGATTGGACCAAAACGGGCGATTAACCTCTATATGGCCGTCCTTTATGGTGATTTCTTGATGAACTTAGTCAATCAATCTCGGCCATATTACGGGGACGAAAAAACCAACGCCGCCTTAGAAGATTGCTTAAATGCATTAGATGCCGAGATCGGTCATTTGTCCTTCTTAAAGATCAAGAAGAACTACCAAATGATATTGAACCGTTTCCAGGAATTGGAACCTCCCGAAGAACGGAAGCCACGGGTTGCCATTGTTGGTGAGATTTTTGTGAAATACTCACCTTATGCGAATAACCATTTAAAAGACTTCTTGGTCAAACAAGGCACCGAAGTCGTGGAACCATCCTTAAATGAGTTCTTGCTTTATTGCATCTATAACGCGATTAATGATAACCGCTTATATGGCAGCAATAAGGGGAGCGTTGGCCTTTATTGCTTTGCCTATCGAAAGGCCTTAAAACTCACTAGACAAGCGAACGCCATGTTAAAAGGTACCAGATTTAACCCATTTGAAGACTTTGAAGAAATACCGCAGAACGCCACCGAAGTCATCTCTACCGGCGTCAAAATGGGGGAAGGTTGGTTGATCCCAGGTGAAATGGTCACGTTCTCCAAACACGGCATCAAAAACATCGTGGTGGTGCAGCCTTTCGGTTGTTTGCCAAACCACATCGTTGGGAAAGGTATGATCCGTCCCGTCAAAGAACGTTATCCCGATGAGAACATCGTGCCCTTGGACTTCGATGCCTCTTCCACGCAAGTCAATCAAGAGAACCGTTTAAAATTGATGTTGGCAAACATCCAAAAATAGAAAAAAGGCGACAATATCGCCTTTTCCTTTTTCTTTCGCCAGCAGGAATATTTCGTTTCCTCTTAGAGAGAGGTGGTATCCATGGTCGCCCGTTAGGATTCCTGAATCTATTCTTTCGAACAGTCAGGCTTTCAACACAGGGGTCTCCCGTCAGGATGCCTAAAACATGAGTTGTAGGGGAACATGCTTCCTGTCTGGTGGCTAGTTACCCAGCACCCTTATTATAGCGTGTTTTTTGACTTGTACAGGGGGAATTCTTGACGTTGACCAAACGATGACGTTTACGTTTTTATCGCTTCCATAGACCGCAAAGGTATTTTAGAAAGTAAGCGCTTTCATGTAATGACGGGTCAAAAATTTTTTTGTGATATGATTTGTTAAAAGTTATATAAAACTAACAATAAGAATAAAACATCGTTATAATCATAGATAGTTAAAATAGACTAATTATGGAATCAAATAATCAAGTGGAATTCATCTTAAAAATCGATGGCATGCATTGCCCGATGTGTGAAGAGCATGTGAATAACGTTATCCGCAAAGTGGAAGGGGTGAAGAAAGTCAATGCTTCATACCGGAAGAGCCAGGCCGATATTGTGATGGCTGCAGATACGGATCGTAACGTCATCTTAGAAGCGGTGCAAAGCCAGGGATACCGTGTCTTAGGGCAAGAAGAAAAACCCTACGTCAAGAAATCGATTTTCTCGATTTTCCATCATAAAAAATAGAAAATACCCAGCAAAACGCCTGAGAAATAATGTAATGGCTACTTGTATGGGTAGCTTTTTTCTTTTTCTATAGACAACAAAAAAGAGCTGGCGAACCAGCCCTTTTTCGGTATAAAGGGGGGATAAAATCAAGGTAAGGAAGAATCGGTCTCTTTGGCTTTTTCTTTGGCTTCTGCCTTTTTCTGAATCTTATAAAGACGAACTAAGTCTTTTCCAGAGAGGCGGCAATCTTCTTCTAAAATCCGTCGGCCATGTCGTTTGAGATGGATCCAGTAAGCCAAGACGGCAAGGAATCCCAAAACAGCAAGGACGATAATGAGGTAGACATACCAAGCCATAGGGGTCAACCGCGATTAGTTCGCGGCAGCCTCCTTGGCATTCATACGGCCATTGTAGACATAAACTCCGACAAAGACCAAGGCAAGAACCGGAAGCGTGATGGCTAAGGTCCAAACCCATTCGAGCGTAATGTAAGTGACACATCCTGCAATGTAAGAGGTTACCAGCCAGAAGACTAACGTACCGATGTAG
Source organism: uncultured Erysipelotrichaceae bacterium (assembly GCA_902791935.1). Taxonomy (GTDB): domain Bacteria; phylum Bacillota_I; class Bacilli_A; order RFN20; family CAG-826; genus UBA4951. Next base: position 14,928 of record CADAXQ010000007.1, read on the forward strand.
GATTTCCGGTCAGGAAGTTCGCCTTTGGCCGTACCAACCGACGCAAAGCAAGGAATGGTCGTCATATTGAAGACGGCAAAAGCCGTTAAGCTTGCGGCATCGATGTGCCCACCCGTTAAATTCGAAGCGGCCACAATATCGGCAAAGGATCCCGTTAATTCAACACCGTTTTGGGTCAACGCATTGGTGACGGAGCTTAACGCCGAGAATTGTTCCAAAGCAGAGGTGACGTTTTCCTTCGCCACGATACCTTGAATCGAAGCGACAGAGTACATCCATCCCATATTGCCGCCTTGGACATTGCCAAAGCCCATTGGGGTGAATAATGGAGCGATAATCATACCGATATGAGCAAGGATCGAATAGGAATCATCTAAGCCTTCCGCAGACGGAATGAAGATCCAGTTCGGGGTGAAGGAAGATAAGAACCAAATGACAACGGTGGAAGCAAAGATGATGGTGAAGGCTTTCTTGAGATAATGTTTGCCCTTATCCCAAACGTGGATCGCCAAAGCGTGGGGTTGCGGTCTATGATAGGCCGGAAGTTCCATGATAAACGGCGGCACTTTTTCACGTTGTGTCGTGTGATTCATGACAATCACCGCGGCAATCGCGATAGCCACGCCGACTAAGTAGATGAGGAAGACGAATAAACCAGCATCAAAGCCAATCGCGGTAGCAACCGCAGCGGCGATGACGGCTAAGAATTCCGATTTTGCCCCACAGGTGAAGAAAGGGATCACACGGATGGTCTTGATTCTTTCCTTATCGGAAGACAACGTTCTGGTGTTAATCATGGCGGGAACGGCGCAGCCAAATCCCATGAACATCGGGATGAAGGCACGTCCAGAGACACCGAAACGGCGGAAAATACGATCTAATACGAAGGCAACACGGGCCATGTAGCCAGAATCTTCGAGAATGGCAAAGAAGAAGAACAAAACCATGATTAACGGAACAAATCCAATACAGGAAGAGATACCGTTCAAGATGCCATCATAGAAGAAACTCGTCAACCATTCCGGACTGCCGCCCATTTCAAGCAGTTGTTTGATGCCGATGCAAATCATGCCTTGGATGCCGGCATCATTGCCAGAACCAATTAAATTCTGGAAGATAACACCGAGAGAGTTAATCCCGTCCGCGCTATAGAACAATCCGGCGAAGGGATAGAATTCTTCTCCGTCGACGCTCCAATGGATGAATCCAGGATAGCCATCCCCGAAATCGACTCCCATCGCATGGAGATAGAAAAGGTCGGTAGAGAACGTGAAGTGGAAGACGAGAAACAGGATAGCAATCATAATCGGGATTGCCGCCCATTTATTCGTTAAGACGCGGTCGATTTTATCGGAACGTGATAACTTTTTCTTTTCGTGTTTAGGTGCGCCTTTCCGATAGATAGAAAGATGAGAAGTGATGAATTGATAACGTTCATCCGCGCTTTGCGATTCGAAATCTTCCGTATTGGGCGCGAATTTATGAACGGCTTCATACACTTCTGGGAATTGTTTTTGCTCGAGTTCATCGCCTTCTAACGCTTTGACGGCGTGGAATAATGGGTTCGAGGCTTCGGCGTTTTGATAGATTTCTTTGGCTTGCCGTATCTTTTCTTGATCAGTACCTTTCACCCAGCAAGAAACAGCAGCACGTTTGGTGGAAGCAGCTTTTTCCACAGCGTCCATCAAATCTTCCAAATTGCGGTTCCGTAATGCGGAAACACCAACAACAGGTAAGCCTAACGCTTTGGAAAGACCTTTCACATCGACGGTTTGACCGTTTTCTTCGAGCGCGTCCATCATGTTTAAGGCAACAACGATAGGCACGTCCATTTCCATCAACTGTGTGGTGAGATAAAGGTTACGTTCAAGGTTAGTTACGTCAATGACATCGACCACGACATCCGGTTTCTCATCCAAGACGTAGTTCCGAGAAATGACTTCTTCGGACGTATATGGCGACATCGAGTAGATGCCAGGAAGGTCAACGACTTCGACTTCGTAGCCACGTTTTTTGTTTTTGTAGACACCACTCCGTTTTTCAACGGTGACACCGGGCCAGTTCCCGACATAGGCAGTGCTGCCCGTCAAAGAATTGAACAAGGTGGTTTTGCCACTATTGGGGTTACCTGCAAGGGCAATACGAATACGTTTTTTGTCTTCCATACTCGTTATTTCGCCCCCGTTTCGTCTTTCACTGACAAATCTGTGATTTTCATGATCACGCGAGACGCCTCATCCTTCCTTAACGTTAACTCATAGCCCCGCAACGTCACTTCTAATGGGTCTCCTAACGGTGCCTTCTTTCGCAAGAAGACTTCGGCGCCTGGGGTTAGCCCCATATCGAAAAGACGACGTTTAATCCGTCCTTCTCCTTCGACACGGACAATTACTCCAGTCATGCCGATTCGAATTGCATTCAAGGCTGCCTCATCTCCAATTTTGTAGGTGATTTCTTGGGGATTTTGGCTTTGAATCTTGTCGTTTTCCGACATTTGAAAACCTCCTACTGCTTATGCAACAACGACGGAAATTGCTTTTGCCAAATTAATATCAAGTGCTAAACGACTATCGCCTACCCGCAAAATCACACCACTCGGCTCAGAAGAAAGTACACGGCAATGCATTGCCGGCACGATGCCGAGCTCACGAAGATGTTGGATGGTTTTGTCGGTTCCATGTACGTGAAGTATCATGAGATCCGTATCCGTTGGCGCAAGTAATATTGGCATAGTTAGTATTTCCTTACTTATTGAGTATCTAACAAATAAAATGCACTTTCAATATTGAAGTTAGTTTTAATTAACCGTAAGCGTTTTCATTCTTTTACTAAAAGCCTTATATAATCAAAGAGATGAAACCGACATTTGTTTCTCACAAAGATTTGCCACCTTTTGTTCCCGTAGGAGCAAAAGTTCTTATCTTAGGTTCCTTACCGTCTGTCGCTTCTCGGGAGGCTGGTTTTTATTACATGCATCCCACCAACCGTTTTTACGCGACACTCGCAGGACTATGGCAAGAAGCGGTTCCTCTATCGGTAGAAGAACGGAAACAATTTCTAACAAAGCACGGGATTGCTTTATATGACACGATTGAATCTTGTGAGATTGTAGGTTCGAGCGATAGCAGCATTCGTTCTGTGGTTTCGGCAAAGCAAACCATCGAGAAGATTGAGGCTAAGCAGAAGTTACCGGTTTTCACAACAGGCAAGAAAGCCCATGCGATTTATCAAAAATATATTGGGAACAATGACGTTGTTTTGCCTTCTCCCAGCGCCGCGAATGCCGCCTTCTCCTTAGAAGACTTAAAGATCGCTTATCGGGTTTTGCTTCCTTTCCTCGAGGAAGAAAAGAAGAAGTGTTAGAATCATTGCGAGCAAAAAGCAGGTTTGTAAGTTATGGAAAATGAAGAAAAGAAAATTCCCCAAGTCATGTTAACGGGGGACCGCCCAACCGGTCGGTTACATATCGGGCATTATGTTGGCTCTCTTCGTCGTCGGGTGGAATTACAAAATCAAGGTGGATTTGACGAGATGTACATCATGATTGCGGATACTCAGGCGTTAACCGACAACGCTGGGAACGTCACGAAGATTCGCGATAACGTGTTGGAAGTGGCTTTGGATTATCTTTCGGCCGGTATTGATCCAAACAAAGTCACAATTTTTGTGCAATCCCGCGTTCCCGAACTTTTTGAATTAACCTGCTACTTCATGGATTTGGTGACGGTCGCAAGACTGGAACGCAATCCTACCGTGAAGAATGAATTAAAGATGCGGGGCTTTGAAGAATCGATTCCGGTTGGTTTCCAATGCTACCCCATCTCTCAAGCTGCCGATATTTTGGCGTTTGGCACCACCATCGTTCCTGCTGGTGAAGACCAAGAACCAATGGTTGAGCAAGCACAAGAAATCGCGCATAAGTTCAACTCGTTATATGGCGAAGTTTTCGTGGAACCCAAAATCATGTTGCCGGAGAACGAAGCTTCTCGTCGTCTGCCAGGAACGGATGGCAAAGCAAAGATGTCAAAGTCTTTAGGGAACTGCATTTATCTTTCGGATGACGAAGCAACCGTCAACAAAAAGGTCAAATCCATGTTCACCGATCAGACGCACCTTCGTGCTGAAGATCCTGGCCATACCGAAAACAACCCTGTCTTCATTTACCTTGAAGCATTCGCGACCGATGATCACTTCAAACGTTTCTATCCCGAATTCCCCAACCTTGCTGCCTTAGAAGCAGCCTATCGCAAGGGCGGCATTGGTGACGTTCGTGTCAAACAATTCTTAGCCGCCGTTTTAAACGATACATTGAATCCCATTCGGGCAAGACGCCATGAATGGGAGAATAAAGTGGCAGACGTATATCAAATTTTGGAGCAAGGATCTATCAAAGCCGAAGCGAAAGCCAAGGAAGTCACTATCCGCGCTCGTCGCGCCATGCAGATTGATTATTTTGAGAATCGCAAGAACATCGAAAAGCAACAAAAGGCTTATCTCAAAGCCCATAAGCAAGAAGAGGCGTATCAAGCCTATCTTGCCAAGCAAAAGCATTAATTCGAACTTTATTTCTAACGCCTTGGATGGCGGGAAATAGAAAAATAAGGCAGATATATCTCGTTTTTAGCAGTTTTTCGGTTGATAAATTTTCGTATAACTTGGAAGCTTTTCAAAGTTTTATATTGGCAAAAATGTCAAAATTTCAAAGTTTTATTATTCAAAACTTGTCAAAATTTCAAAACTTTATATCGCAAAAACATGCAATATTTCAAAACTTTTGGTTTTGACGATTCGGACGAATACTGCGTTTTGCTGTTTTAGAAACAAAACATCCTACTCCTTAGAACGTAGAAACAGGACGCAGGTTTACTTTTTCTTACTGTCAGAAGCGCTATGTGCCTTCTTCCATTCTTTGATGGCTTTTAGGCGTTCCCCATATTTCGCTTCTAGGCCTTGGGTGCCGGGCTGGTAATAGCTCTTTCCCGCTAACGATGGCGGCAAGCATTCCATGGCAGCCACCTTTTCTTTGGTGTCATGCGCATAGATGTACCCTTCGCCATAGCATAAATCTTTCATTAAGCCAGTCGGGGCATTTCGAATCTGCATCGGCACTGGTTCATCTAACATGTTTTTCGCATCCGCCGCTGCGCTATCATAAGCGACTTCCATCGCATTGGATTTCGGCGCTAGCGACATGTAAACTACGGCTTCCGTTAGATTCACGCTACATTCAGGCATCCCAATATCGTGGGCGGCTTGATAAGCAGCAACGGCAATTTCCATCGCGTGAGGATCAGCCATCCCGACATCTTCCGAAGAGAAGCGGATGATACGTCTTGCGACATAAAGCGGATCCTCTCCGGCTTCTAACATACGAGCCAACCAATACACGGCAGCATCGGGATCGCTATTACGCATGGACTTATGCAAGGCAGAGATGATGTTGTAATGTTCTTCGCCATTTCGGTCATAAAGCAAAGACTTCTTAGACGTCACCTGTGTGAATGCTTCTTGAGTGACAACAACAGTGTCGCCTTCCTTGTCTCCGTTTAAGACTAACATCTCTAATGTGGATAAGGCGCTACGGGCATCCCCATTTGAGAAAACGGCAATTCCGTGGAGGATATCCTCGGAAATTTGGATTTTTTCGTTTCCAAAACCCTTGGGAGAAGTTAACGCACGATGGAGCAACGAAACGATGTCATCTTCCGTTAAGGCATTCAGCACAAATACCTTGCAACGACTTAATAACGCGTTATTGATTTCAAAAGATGGGTTTTCAGTCGTTGCCCCGATTAACGTGATGGAACCTTTTTCTACATAAGGCAAAAAGGCATCTTGTTGGGCTTTATTGAACCGATGAATTTCATCGACAAAAAGAATGGTCTTCGTACCATATCGGCGGTTCTTCTCTGCGCTTTCCATGACTTCTTTGATTTCTTTGATGCCAGAAGTCACGGCACTAAACGTGATAAAGTCGGCTTTTGTCCGATTGGCAATAATCCGTGCCAGCGTTGTTTTGCCAACGCCCGGCGGACCCCAAAAAATCATCGAACCGATTTCATCGTCTTCAATGAGCTTCCGTAAGACTTTGCCTTCGCCTAACAAATGCGTTTGTCCCACAAACTCTTCTAACGTTTGAGGACGAAGCCGTTCGGCTAACGGAGCATTTTGGTTTTGATCAAAAAACGACGACTGTTGATTCATACCTATATTCTAGAAGGATTGTTCTCGAAAAGAAAAGACTTCGGATTCGCTGAGAAAGCTTGAAAGTTGAAACTTAGACTGATGCACATTGAAAATAAGGCCATCTCCTGTCCTTATGATGCATTCGCCTTTGCGTGTTAAAGCACGGGGTGTCTATTTACACCATCCACCGAAAATAACAATTTGTTGTGGAAAATAGAGAAAGAAGTGGCAGGCTGTTGTTAGACGCCATTCAAATAAACATTAGGGATTAGCAGAATATTGGCTTTAGGGCCCTTATTCAAACTGCATTTGGGTCAGCACGAATTCTTTAAAACGAGGAAGGCGGAAAGAAAGACGGCCATAGGAAGGTGATTCGCAAACGCCACTCCGGAGCAGCGAGTCACGATAGTAAGAGAAAATATTCGAATTCATATTCAAGCTGCGGCGGATGGTTTCTATTTTGTCGTCTTGCGCTTGGCACATCGCCTTGACTACCTCTTTGGCGCGAGCCGATAAATCCTCGTAGATTTTTTGGTAGACGAAATCGGAAAGATAGTAATCGAACTTGTGCAGTAATTCTTCGTCGATCTCTTTCTTGTTGGATTCGAATGCCAGGTAGCCGAGAAGCTGGTAAGCAAAGGCATACCCTTTCGTTAATTTGCTAAACTGAATGGCCTGATTATCTGACAAGGATAGTTCTTTTTGAAACGATATTTTGATGTTGTTAAGGTTCAATGCAGTCAAATCTAGTGGCATTGCTCGGTATAAGAAAGTAAGGCTTTTCTCGTTTTTCAAGGAACGGATGTTCTCATAAAGGCCAGTCATCAGCAAAAACACCGGGAAATGCTTCCGAACCAAAATCTGGAATTCCTGCGTAAAAGCGCGCATGAATGAGTTGTTCGTCACCTCATCGATTGTAATGAGAACCTTTTTCCCACTTTTAGCGATGGGAGATAAGATTTCCTCCAACAATGATTCGATATTGGAAATCGGTTTCTCGCCCGTTAACGTGAACGTTAACCCGTGAAAAGAGAAACTAAATGATTTCTGCGCGAAATGAAATTTCGTCTTGCTCTTTTCGTAAAGTAAAGAGGCCAGGCTTTCCAACAAATTAAGATTAGGATTTAATTCGACGACGACCCAATCTTCTTTGGCGTTAAAAACATCTTCGAGATAAGAAAGCAAAACAGTTTTGCCACATCCACGTACGCCGGTAATTAAGAAAACGCGTGTCGATGGCGATTCACTCGTGAAAGCGGAAACCACCTGATTCACCGCCGTTTCGCGAGGGATCATCAATTTCGGTTCTTCTCCAAAGGATATCGTAAAGGGGTTTTCTTTTTGCATCATGCTTTACCTCCGAAAATATTGTAACTCTTAATAATTTTATAAAAAACTGTAACTTCTAATAATTATTGTAACCTCTAATAACTTTTATAAAATTTGTAACCTCTAATAACTTTTAAAAAAAGTAAATCATTTAAGCCGCTTAGATGACGCAATAGGATGATAAAGACTATCCTTTTGCGCTGCCTTGTCTAACTTGGCTTAGGATGAAATGGCATTCTAATAATGATTTCTTGATCAGAAAATCGATTATATCTTTCCTTGTTTTGTGACTATTTAGATCTTTCGAATTTCTAGTTCAAGCAAAACTTCTTCATTAGCGCCGATAGATTTATAATGAAGACATGGATTTCTCAGGTTGGGAGAAGCTATCGCTTCTCGATTATGACAATCGGATTTCGTGTACGCTTTTTACGGCTGGATGTAATTTCCGTTGCCCATTTTGCCATAATGGACCTTTGGTATTAGATCCTTCTAAGGCGCCAAAAATTCCATGGGACGACATCATGGAATACTTGAAGAAACGGAAAAACGTCTTAGATGCCGTCTGCGTGAGCGGTGGAGAGCCCACCTTAATGCCAGATTTATTAGATAAGCTTTCGGATATCAAATCCTTAGGCTATCTGATAAAACTCGATACGAACGGCACAAGACCCGAAGTCGTAGAAATTGCCGTCCATCAAGGCTTGGTGGACTATGTGGCGATGGATATCAAAGACTCTTTTGAAAAGTATCCTGCCATTACGGGAACCTTGAATGTTGATTTAGACGCCATTCAAAAGACGATTCATTTCTTGATGTCAGGAGAAGTGGATTATGAATTCCGTACTACTTTAATCGCGGAATACCACACCGAAAAAGACATGGAAGAAATCGGTTCATATTTACAAGGTGCCAAACGACATTTCTTACAACGTTACATTGATAATCAAGACTGCATTGCTCACGGATTACATATGGTTCCGTACCAAAAAGCCTTGGTTTTCCAGGCGATTTTACAAAAATATATCCCCGAAGTCTCACTTCGAGGATATGACCGATAAATAATGTTGGGCGCTTAAGGAAGCAGTAGCGCCATCCCCACAGGCGGTAATGACTTGCCGCCATTTTTTCTTGCGACAATCTCCTGCGGCAAATAAACCCGGAGTGCGGGTTGCCATGTCTTCATCCGTCACGATGTAGCCACGATCTAAGTCCACAAGATTGCCGAAGCGATCGTTGTCGGGAATCTGTCCGATGGCCACGAAGGCACCGGCACAGGGAACGGTCACGAGTTCTTTTGTATTGGTGTTTTGGAACGTAATCGATTCTAAATTGCTTCCCCCGTTAAACGATTGGGCTGAAAGGCAATGCGTAACGGAGATATTGGGGCAATCTCCTAACGCTTTGACCAATGGAGCGTCGGCAAAGAAGCAGTCAAATAAGGTGATTAACGAGACATGATGGCAAGTCTTAGACAAGAATAAGGCGTACTGTAATGCGCTATTGGCATCCCCAATCACCACGACATCTTTGCCAGCATAAAACGAGCCATCGCATACGGCACAATAAGACACGCCATGCCCGAGGAATTTGTCTTCTCCAGGAATCCCTAAATGACGATGCTTCACACCCGTTGCTAAAATGACGGCACGGCCTTCATAATCGCCATAGGTGCCATGGACTAGGAAACCTTGTGGGGTTTTCTCTATGCTTTGGGCATCATCCATATCAAAATCCGCGCCTAAAGACGTGACTTGCTCAAACATTTGATTGGAGAGCTCAAGCCCCGAGATTTCTGAGATGGTCGGATAATTCTCAACCCGTGGGCTGTCGGCAATCTGACCGCCGATCGCTTCTTTTTCTAAGAACTTTACCGAGCAGCCACCCCGAAGTGAATAAAGGGCCGCGGTTAATGCCGCTGGCCCTCCTCCGATGATTAAGATATCAGCAGACATGCTTCACTTTCTCGATGTAGCCTTTGATCTGTGAGGCATTCTCGTAGACGTCATAGCTATCCCCGTGCGGAACGATTAAAGTTGGCGCACTGGTAATGCCATAAGTCTTCGTTTCTTCGGCATGGCTTGCAGCATCTACATTCGTGTAAGCGATATGATCGCGGTCAAGCATCATCTTGGCCATTTTGCAATTGGGGCAAGTCGGTGAGGTGAATAACAAAGGCTGTGTCAATTTCTCTTGCGCGATATGTGCTTCGCGACAAGCGCATTCGTCTTCTGGGCCTTGATGATTGAGCACGGAGTGCGCTGGATCATAGGTCTTCCGATCACGGAATTCTTGGAGTTTGCCATCATTCCAGTTCTTGACGGGGCGATAGTAGCCAGTGATACGGCTATAGACTTCGGTTTCTTTGCCACAGATCGGGCATTTCCAAACTTCGCCCGAGAGGTAACCATGATCTTCGCAGACCGAGTACGTCGGGGAGATGGTGTAATAGGGTAACTTGTAGTTTTCTGCAATCTTACGGACTAAGCGCATGCAAGATTCCCAGTTCGGGAGTCGTTGTCCTAAGAAGGCATGGAAGACGGTGCCAGAGGTGTATAACGTCTGGAAACGATCTTCGGTGTCAAGCGCTTCAAAGATATCGGAAGTATAGCCAACCGGTAAGTGAGAAGAGTTCGTGTAGTATGGGGTTTCTCCACTCTTACCAGCTGTGATGATGTCGGGATAGCGTTCCTTATCGTGTTTTGCCAAACGATAGGCGGTGGATTCTGCCGGCGTTGCTTCGAGGTTAAAGAGGTCGCCATAACGTTCCTGATAATCAGAAAGACGAGAACGCATATGATTTAAGACTTCCACGGTGAAGTCATCGGCTTCTGGATGCGTTAAATCCGCTTTGATCCAACGGGCATTCAAGCAAGCTTCGTTCATGCCTACCAGACCAATCGTGGAGAAATGGTTCTTGAAGCTCCCAAGATAATGCTTGGTATAAGGATATAAGCCGGCATCCATTAATTTCTCAATGGTTTTCCGTTTGATATTCAAGGAACGAGCGGCAATATCCATTAAGTGATCGAGCCGTTGATAGAAGTCGGCTTTGTCGGTGGCAAGGTAAGCAATCCGCGGGATGTTTAGTGTGACAACACCGATAGAACCCGTGGATTCGCCGCTTCCGAAATAGCCGCCCGATTTTTTCCGGAGTTCCCGTAAGTCCAACCGTAAACGGCAGCACATTGAACGAACATCACTTGGCTTCATATCCGAGTTGATGTAGTTCGAGAAATAAGGTGTGCCATATTTGGCCGTCATCGTAAAGAGAAGACGGTTATTTTCCGTATCGGACCAGTCAAAGTCTTTCGTGATGGAATAGGTCGGGATGGGATATTGGAATCCACGGCCGTTCGCATCGCCTTCGATCATCGTTTCGATGAAGGCTTTGTTCACCATATCCATTTCTTTTTGACAATCGCCATAGGTAAAGTCTTGTTCTTTGCCGCCGACAATGGCAGGGAGATTCTTTAAATCATCGGGAACAACCCAATCTAACGTGATGTTCGTGAATGGTGCTTGCGTGCCCCAACGAGAGGGGGTATTCACACCATAGATGAAGGATTGGATGCATTGCTTTACCTCTTTATAAGAGAGGTTGTCTTTCTTCACAAACGGAGCGAGATAGGTATCAAACGAAGAGAACGCTTGTGCGCCAGCCCATTCGTTTTGCATGATGCCTAAGAAGTTCACCATTTGGTTGCATAAGGTCATTAAGTGGTTCGCCGGAGAGGAAGTGATTTTTCCCGGAACACCGCCTAAGCCTTGTTGAATGAGCTGCTTTAATGACCAACCAGCACAATAGCCAGTTAACATGGACAGGTCATGGATATGCATGTCGGCATTGCGGTGTGCATCGGCAATTTCTTTGTCGTAAATTTGCGATAACCAGTAGTTAGCCGTAACAGCGCCAGAGTTCGAAAGAATCAAACCGCCGACGGAATAAGTGACGGTCGAATTCTCTTTGACACGCCAGTCACTTACTTTGAGATAGTTGTCTACCACGGCAGCATAGTCGAGTTGTGTTTTCTTAAAATTCCGTAAATCGGCATGGGTGCGGCGATATTCCATATAGGATTTAGCCACATCAGTATAGCCAGCTTGGATTAAGACGGTTTCCACGGAATCTTGAATTTGCTCCACCCCGATGGTGTCGTTCTTGATTTCCGGATTAAAGTCAGCCGTCACGCGGATGGCCAATATCTCCACGATGTTGGCTGGCACATTCTTGTGCTCAGCACAAAAAGCGCGGTCCAACGCACTTTCAATTTTCTTCAGATCGAAATCAACAATCGACCCATCTCTTTTTTGAACTCTTAACATATGATGGTGCTCCATTCCTAAGAAACAAAGTGATTTTAGGGGGCAATAAAAAGGCAGCTTTTACACTACCCCACGATAAAGGGTCAACCACTTTGGTGCCTAGCAAACTTATCTTTAAACAAGCAAAACGGAATTTCAACGAAAAAAGCGGGACTGAAGTTGAAGAAACTTTTACATCGATTTTTCATTTTGCTTTCTTAGGTATCAATTTCTTCATTCACCACCCGAAATTTCATTCAAATCACAAAGCGGATGCGAGGGGAAATACCGATTATACGCTGTATAAAATTTTGGCATTATAATTCGATGAATGGCTGTTTTTACAATTTTCAAAACGAAAATGTCGCAAAAAAAGAGAAGCATTTCAGACTAAAAAGAGGTGAAGCAGCATTCGCTTTCTTTCGAAAGTGACCCGACTTTCTTTCGAATCCTGATTCTTTTTTCTATATTTGTATATTTTTTCGCTTCCATTTGCATTTTTCAGGCTTAGAATAACCTTACGTTGCCCGGAGGTTTCAAATTATGGACACAAAAAAGAAGAAAAAAGAGAAGGGAAAACTTTGGAAAGAATTCAAAGCTTTCATTAGCAAAGGTGACGCCTTCATGCTCGCCGTCGGTGTGGTCATCGGGGGCGCGTTCAATGCGATTGTCACTTCTCTCGTCAACATTTTACTTTCCGTTTGCACTTGGGCTGTCCCAGGCGGCTTAAAAGGCTTAGTCAGTGTTTTACCAGCTGTCAATGACGCGCAAAAAGGCATGGACCCCGCCGTTAATCTTGACCAAGAATTCTATGCTAGCGAATTGCAAGGTTTAGCAGAAGCGGAAGCAAAAGCGATCTATGGTGAGGCTACTGTGAACGGGACTCCGACTTTGGTAGAAAACGTCAAGGCCACCATTCTTTCTAAATATACGCTTCACGGCACTAAATATACCTATAACATGTCCGCGGTGATTGACTGGGGTTCTTTCATCAATGCTTGCATCTCTTTCTTGATCATCGCATTGGTGCTTTTCATCATTGTGAAAGCGATCAATGCTGCAGAGAAAAAGAACGCCGAATTCAAAGCGAAATTACAAGAAGAATATTATCAGAAACATCCAGAAGAACGTCCGGCACCGGTTGTCCCTGGCGCACCCGCTCCGACCGAAGCTGAATTGTTGACACAGATTTTAGCCGAACTCAAAAAGCAAAATACTGTTGGCAAAACAAACGCATAAAGAGATTTTCAATTAGGGCAACAAGAAAGACCATCCGCGAGGGTGGTCTTATTCTTTTGCCCGCATTGTTTCATCGATATAGGCAGCGTAGCGCGCCGCTACATTGATTCCTGTTGTTTCTTCAATGCCAGTGATAAAAGCATTGGAATTCACTTCGCAAAGAACGGGGTTGCCATTGGCGTCGTCCAAAAGATCAACCCCACCATAGTCTAATTTCAATAAAGTAGATACCTTTTCGGCCAAAGCGCGATAAGAAAAAGGAATATCCACTTTCTCCCCCTGTCCTCCTTGCGCTAAGTTGCTACGAAAATCGCCATGAAGATTGACACGTTTCATTCCCGCCACATAATGACCGCCAATCACGATGATACGATGGTCAAATCCAAACGAAGAACGGATAAATTCTTGATAGAGATGGGGGACGTTCCAATGGGATTTTTCAAATGCAACCAAATCGTCGTGATTGGAAAGCAAGAACACCCCTTTTCCTAACGAACCATAATTCTCTTTGGCCACCATAGGATAAGGCAGCAAAGCCTCGACTTCAGACAAAAAAGAATTAGAAGACTCGTAACCGCTGTAATTTAACGGCGCATTGATGGTTTTAGGCATTGAGATGTTTTCTTTTGCCAAAGCAATATGGGTCAGCATCTTATCGTCACAAAGACGAATGCTTTCAGCACGATTAAAAAGACGCATGCCTTCTTTTTCTAACATTGCCGCGACATATTCATCTTTATCTAAATAAAGGCAAAATGCATAAGGGGAAAGATCGATGCCGGCAATATCTCCTTTTTTGTCGATATAGTTAAGTATTTCACGATTCGTTTTGGCTTCTAAAAGATAACCATAAGGAAGCAATTCTTCCTTCATTCGTTCATAAAAACGCTGAGGCCCGCTTTGGCGACTATAGGCATTAAAAATAAACAAAGCTCGTTTCATCTTGATAAGTCTAGAGCTTTTCTTAAAGACATCAAAGACATAAAAATGGTATTATTTTGACATGAACAAACGTATTCAACCGATTACCGCCTTACGGGACACCACCAAATTAGAACGCGATTTGGCTGAGCAAGACGGCATTATTGAAATCACTAAAAATGGTTATTCTGACTTTGTGATTCTTTCTAGCGAACGATATGAGGCATGGAAAAACGAAACCACCAAGAAAGAGTGCCCTCGCATTGAACCTTCTCATCTTGTGACAGAAGAGCATCTTTCCGATCCTTTGGGGTTTGTCAAAGTTCGCTCCGCTTGTTTTGATTTAAATGTGGCCGGCGTTCGCCATAACCGCGATGCGATTGTTTCTGCGGTGAAAGTAGCAGAAAAGGATGGCATTTCTATCCTTTGTTTGCCGGAACTTTGCTTAACTGGTTATACGGCAAACGATCTTTTTGAGACGGATAGTTTGCTCTCTAAAAGTCAGGAAGCGATTCGTGCCATTCTTTCGGAAACAAAAGATATCCCTGTTCTTTTTGCCTTTGGCGCTCCCTTAAGAAGAAAAAATTCACTCTATAATTGCGCCTTTATTTGTTTTCAAGGAAAAATTCTTGGTATTGTTCCCAAAACATATTTGCCGAATTATTCCGAATTTTATGAAGCCCGTTGGTTTTCTCCCGCGCCCGAAAAGAACCTTATGGTTTCTTTCGATGGAAAGGAAATTCCGTTTGGTAAGAATTTGATTTTTTATGACACCTATTATCCTGACTTAAAAATCGGTGTGGAACTTTGTGAAGACTTATGGGTTCCTAATCCTCCTTCTACAAAGTTGGCGTTAAATGGCGCCACCGTGATCTTAAATTTATCTTGTTCCAACGAAATTGTCGGGAAAGCGGACTATCGTCGTGATTTGGTAAGAATGACTTCCGCTCGTCTTCGTTCCGCCTATGTTTATGCTGACGCTGGCGCAGGCGAATCCACGACAGACTTGGTTTTTTCTGGTCATCAACTGATCGCGGAAGACGGCACCTTATTAGCCGAATCACCGCTTTTTTCGCGACAAGCAGCAGATGCCGAAATTGATATTGAAAAAATTATCTCTGTGCGACGCAAAATGACAACTTTCTCTTCTTTTGAAGACGAGGAGATGGCTTGGATCCCATTCTCATTGCCGTTAGTGACCCCTAGCGTGATTCACCGGCACTATGCCCGCAACCCCTTTATCCCGGAGCAAAAAGAAATCGACTTAGAAAGGGTTAAAACAATTTTGGCCATTCAAGCGATGGGTCTTGTCAAGCGCTTGCAAACCGTGCATCAACAAAAAGTCATTGTCGGGCTAAGTGGGGGATTAGATTCCACGCTTGCTTTACTCGTCGCGGTCGAGGCGTTCCGGCTTGCTGGTTATGATAAAAAAGGCATCACTGCCTTAACGCTTCCTTCGTTTGGCACTTCGGAACGGACACATCATAACGCGAAGCTTTTGGCAGAGGAATTAGGCGTCAGTTTTCGCGAAATCCCCTTGAAAGATACCCTGCTTTCTCATTTTAAGGATATCGGGCACGATCCCGAAAACCACAATATTACCTATGAAAATGCGCAAGCACGCGAACGGACGCAAGTATTGATGGATATCGCCAACGAAGAAAATTCTTTGATGATTGGCACAGGCGATCTTTCGGAACTTTGCTTGGGTTGGTGCACCTATAATGGCGATCATATGTCAATGTATGGGGTCAACGCCTCTATTCCTAAGACACTAGTTCGTTATCTATGCGAAGGTTATGCCTTGCTTTATCCCGAATCTGCTCCCGCTTTAACGGATATCATTGCCACCCCGATTAGCCCGGAACTCTTACCGACGGATGCCAAAGGGCAAATTGCCCAGAAAACCGAAGATAAAGTTGGTCCTTATGAGTTAAATGACTTCTTTATCTATCATTTTTTGCGGTTTGGTTATCGTCCTAAAAAGTTATATTTCTTAGCCAAACAAGCCTATGCCGGCGTCTATGACGATGCGTTCTTACTCCATTGGCTCCGCGCCTTCTTTGTGCGATTCTTCCACAATCAATTCAAACGTTCTTGCCTTCCTGACGGGGCAAAAGTTGGCAGTGTTGCTATCTCTCCGAGAGGTGATTGGCGCATGCCTTCCGATGCCGACGTGGATGATTATCTCAAAGAAATCGATACACTCGTCAGTGCAACCAATAACAATTCAAGGTAGAATGAAACCATGAACGATAAAAATATAGCCCCTACGGCACCTGAAAGTGCCTCTACCAATGTGGTGGATCCCAAAAAGGAAAAACACAAGAAATCACGTTTCTTAGAAATTATTCGCTTCGTCATTGTCGGCGTTCTTTGCACACTGATTGATGCGGTTATCTTCTATTTATTAATGCGCTTTGCCTTCCCGAAACTCGCGGAACAAGGCGGAAACGATGGCTGGGGCGGATATGTCGCCTGGGCTTTGGCAACCACGATTTCCTTTTTCCTCTCTTGTATTGTCAATTACTTGTTTTCTCGCGTTTGGGTCTATCAAAACGTGGACCGCAAGATTAATACCAAGACACCGAAAGCATTCTGGACTTATGTTGGCTTAGCAGCCATTGGCTGGTTACTTGGGGTTGCCATTCAAGAACTTGGTGTTTGGATTTGCAATAGCGCATGGCCCGATATGCAGTTATCCACGAACTTCGTCAAAGTCTCTTGGACGGATCTATGGAATGGACAAGGCACATCTTTCTGGGCGTTCGTCATCATCTTTGTGATCAAAACCATCTGCACGATGATTTATAACTACACCACGCGGAAGAAAATCATTTTTAAGGCGCCGAAAAAAGAAGACGCTTCTTATAAGATTCCAAACGGTGAGATGGTCGTGACGATTGACGCTGGCAATAAAGACAAGGCCAAGGCAGGTCAAAACGCACCCGCTCCCGAGAAAAACGAAAATCACATTACGACGGCCGAATCATTCCAAGCCATCTGGAAAGAAGAACTTCATAAGCAACTTCCAGAATCGAAGAAAGCAGTAGACGTGATTGACGCCCGCCAAATCGTTCGTGAAGAGTTAAACCAATACGAAGCCGAACATGGCCGTTCGCTAAAAGCCGATTCCAAATCGAAATAATCTGGCCCCTCTCAAATGCCACCCAAACGTCTCCTGTGGGTGGCATTTTCTTTTTGTTAAAAAATGCATTTTGGAAATCAAACTTGTTTCAATTCCGAAATTTGCAAAGAAAAACATTCGATAAAATCTAATTTTAAATAAATTTACAGAAATGAATGTTGATTGTTTTCCAAAAAAGACCATAATTTTTGACGAAAGAAGGGCGCATTATGCCAAAATATACGAAAAAGGACATCCTTCAATTCGCAAAAGAAGAAAATGTTCAATATGTTCGTCTCCAATTCACCGACATCTTTGGAACGATTAAAGCCGTGGAAATCGCGGTGACATCCCTAGAAGATGCCTTAGATAACAAAATCATGTTCGATGGTTCTTCCATTGAAGGTTTTGTTCGGATCAAGGAGGCGGACATGTTCCTTCGCCCCGACCCATCGACTTGGATGATTTTGGGATTCGAAGATTCGTTACACGGCAAAGTCGCCCGCATGATTTGTGATGTTTATACATCCTATGGCAAACCGTTCGTTGGGGATCCGCGTTATATCTTGAAACAAGCCGTCGCCAAAATGAATGCGATGGGTTTTGCTTCGTTAAATGTCGGTTTTGAACCAGAATTCTTCTTGTTCAAACTCGATTCCGATGGAAAACCAGTCGTGAAACCGATTGATAACGCCTCATACTTCGACCTTTCTCCAATTGACGGCGGCGAATATGTTCGTCGTGATATCGCGATGCAGCTCGAAAGCATGGGCTTTGTCATTCAAACTGCTCACCACGAAGTTGCTCCTGGCCAAGAAGAAATCAACTTCCGTTTCTCGAACGTTGTTGAAGCTTGTGACAACGTCCAGATGTTTAAACAAGTCGTTAAGTTTGTTGCCCGTAAGAATGGATATCTTGCCACATTCATGCCAAAACCTATCAAAGGCATCAATGGCAGTGGGATGCATGTGAACGCTTCGTTGGCTGATCCTAGCGGTAACGATGTCTTCTATGACCCAGATGCTCCGATGAAGCTTTCTCTCGTTTGCCGGAAATGGATTACGGGGATTTTACGTCATGCTCGTGGCTTAGCCTTATTAACGAACCCTGCTGTGAACTCGTATAAACGATTGATTCCTGGCTATGAAGCTCCTTGCTACATTTGCTGGGGCGATACGAACCGTTCCTCGTTAATTCGTATCCCGGCTTCTCGTGGCAATGGCACCCGTACCGAAATGCGTAATGTCGATGGCACGGCTAACCCCTATTTGGCCATGGCTGGTATCTTAAGCGCAGGTCTCGAAGGTATCGAAACGCTAAAAGAGGAAGACTTAATTGCCCCGGTATCCGATAACATCTTTGCCTTATCGCAACAACAACGCGATGCCCAAGGCATTCCTTCGATGCCAGATAATTTGCATGAAGCCATCCGTGCCTTTAAAGAAGATCCGTTGCTCTTCTCCGTCTTAGGTGATCATGCCTATTCGAAGTATTTGGAAGCCAAAGAAATCGAATGGGACCAATATTCCTCCGAAATCAGCACCTGGGAGTTAGAGCATTACTTGGCGAAATAAGTTACAATGATGGCATGAAAATTGCCATTCTAGGGGCCGGCGCCTCTGGCTTATATAGCGCCATCTTAATCAAACGTTCCCTTCCCAAAGCGGAAGTGACCGTCTACGAGAAAGAAAACAAACTCGGGAAAAAGCTTTATGCGACCGGGAATGGGCACTGCAACGTTTTAAATTCTTCTTTATCCGCGTCGGATTATAATGACCCCGCTTTTATGGCAAAGGCTATCCGCGCCTATCCCGCTTCTACTTTGATGGATACGCTTCGTTCCTGGGGCGTGGCTTTAAAGGAAGATGAGGAA
Source organism: uncultured Erysipelotrichaceae bacterium (assembly GCA_902791935.1). Classification (GTDB taxonomy): domain Bacteria; phylum Bacillota_I; class Bacilli_A; order RFN20; family CAG-826; genus UBA4951. Next base: position 33,908 of record CADAXQ010000007.1, read on the forward strand.
CTGGTCTATCCTTTATCTTATAGTGCCGAAAGCTACGTTCATTACCTCCTCACGTACGCCGAATCTTTGGGCGTACGTTTTGTTTCTCCCATCAAAATTACGGATTATCAGCACACCCAAGAAGGCTATTTCTTATGGGGAGAACAGGACAAAGTTGGACCATTTGACGTTTTCATTGTGGCGTGTGGTGGCAAAAGCGCACCCCGTCTCGGTTCCGACGGTTCATTTGTGCCTGCCTTAGAAAAACATGGTTATCACATCGTTTCATTTCAGCCAGGACTAACCCCATTAAAATTGAAAGAAGATGTGCATCTCCTTGTCGGCGCTAGACATCACGCCTTAGTGAAGGCTTATCGAGAAAGCAAACTCATTCACCAAGAAGAAGGAGAAGTGCTCTATAAAAAAGACGGTATCTCAGGGATTGCCATCTTTAATATAGAATCGGCGTTATATAACGTCCCTCACGTGGTTTCGCCATATCTTGAGGTCGATTTGTTCCCTGAATACGCAGAAGAAATGCTAATCAAACAACTAGAAGCCGCAAAGACAAAGAACCCATCTTGTTATTTATCTTCTTTGTTATCGGAACCCTTTGTTCATGTCTTAGAACGAAACATGCCGAAAGCGAATTCTCAAGAGATTGCCCATCATTTGAAGCACCTGGTATACCACGTTACGGGCACTTATGGCTTTGAAGATTCCCAAGTTTCCTTAGGTGGCGTGGCCGTAGAAGTGGTAACAGATCATTTAGAGAGTCGTCATGAAAAAGGTCTTTATTTTACAGGCGAAATTCTCAATATAGCGGGGTTTTGCGGGGGATTTAACCTTTCTTGGGCGTTATTAAGTGCCTTGTTGGTGAACGAAAATCTCATGACAGATTTCGGAAGAAAGGCAAAGTTTATTTGACTATCTTAAAAAGATAGAATTTAATTGTTATGTCGCGTTTGAGCATTCTTTCGTAAGCTCAAGCCATACTCGAGAGGTATAGGTAATTATGAAGTATTCAATGACATCTCGTACACTATGTGTCGTTTTCCATGCCATTATCGTCGCCGCCATGGGCTTAATGGGGATTTGGTTCGGCATCTTTGTCGTTCCGGAATTCTTGGGTTCTAACCCTCAACAATTCTATGGAAATTTCGGTTTTGACCGGAATGGCGCGTTCTTCCTTTGGTATGAACTTGCCGTTGTAGGTCTTTCCTTATTCGTCATTTCCTTGCTTGGTCTTATCGATGGCATCAAATCCATCCTCGATTCTCGTAACGATGAACCTGTGGTCCGATCGTTCAACGCCTTCATCTGCGATGGCTGGGTTGCCGCTATCTTCTTCGCCCTTCAAGGCATGCTTTTGTGGGACTTAACTGCGAACGGCAGCAATGTTGCCTTTGTCATTGTGATGGCTTTATTAATCGCTATTGTTCTCTTAATCGCTACGAACATCCCGATGGTCCGTCTTTATGACCAACGCGATCAAATGCCGTTACTCGTTGATTTCATGGGCACCGGTGCCTTAGTCACTGGCATCATGGGTGCCGAAGCGTTAGCTGCTATGATAGGGGCCAGCACTTGGTCGCTTCAAAAAAAGGAAGTTATCTATTTGCTCTCTGTCATTGTTGTGGCTTCGTTTGTTGCTTTTGCTTTATTGCTCATGGCTTGGTTACTATCTCGGAATAGCAAGAAGAGCCACAAGAAAGCCGCCAACGGATTAACTTCCGGTGCGATGGGAGTGGTCGGTATCGGCCTTGCCGTCTATGGTATCTTAGATATCGTTTGGCAATATGCGCCAGGCTCTGGCAATAAAACAAGATGGCCTGTCCATCTTTACGCTAAGAATGTCGGTAATTCCACTATTGGCGCCAATCCGTTCGACTTAGGCTTCGGCATTATGGCGATTGTCCTTGGCGCCTTGTTGGTCGTCGGTGCCATGGTGGTCTTCATGATCATCAACCGCGAAAAAGAAGAAACCAAGCCAGCGCAACGCGATTATTAATCGAAAACAAAATCATTAAGCCGACTCAAACGGGTCGGCTTTTTGTATGTCAAAGAAAAAGCCGAAGCGTTTTCGCCTCGGCTTCACTTTCACAAATCAAATGGTCCGTCAGGAGAGAAGTGGGTGATGACATGAATCTCAAACGCATGCTTCACCTCATCGTTTGGTTCTTCGTATTCCCCTCTCATACGGTCCATCGCATATTCAGGCACAATGCGGTTTGGTTCGCGTTGCTTGTTTTGCGCTTCATAGTCCTGAATTTTGAAAAGAACGAGAATGTGCCGATCAAAATCTTCGGTTAAATGGTAATAACGCATCCGTAATGCATTGGTTAAGGTCGTCGCATCCGCGATGGCCACGAAATTAGGGTTATTTTCGGAATCGGAGGTCAGACGTTCGCAGAATGTTTTCCAAACCCGATCTTCATCCTCGAAGCAGTTGGGAATCCCGAAGAATTCTTTCCGGATTTCATCACTGGCCACCCAACGAGTCGATGGGTGCTCTTTGAGATAACCTTTTGCCCAGGTGGATTTTCCGCTTCCTGGCATGCCGGAAAGAACAATCAACGTACGCATGATGTTAGTTTATCGGTTTCACGATAAAAAGTTAACCGAAATCGGCATTTTTGATGGAAAATTCGCTACAATGATGGAGCATGAAATCTTTAACGAAATTGTTTCGTTATGGGCCTGGCCCATCCTCCTCCCACACGATTGCCCCCGCCTTGGCGGCTCGTCACTTTTGCCGATTATTAAAAAATCGTCCGATTGAACGCGTAGAAGTCACGCTTTATGACGCTTTGGCGATGACGGGCAAAGGCCACCATACGGATGATATCCTTCGTTCTACGCTAGCCCCTTATCCTTCTACGATTATTTTTCATCCCGAAATAAAGACGGATCATCCTTTAACGATGCGTTTCGAAGCCTATCAAGGAAATACGGTTCTAGAAGAAAAGACCTATGCTTCCTTAGGCGGTGGTGAAATCTATTCGAACGATGACCCAGAAGTGAATGAAACCGATATCTATCCTTTCCGTTCTTTGAATGACATCAAGGCCAAGATGCAAGAAAAAGGCTGGACTAGCTTAAAAGACGTTGCCTTAGCTTACGAAAACGAAACGGTAGAAGAAGAGCTAGACACCATCCTGAAACACATGTTTGATTGCGTGGAACGTGGCTTAATGGCAAACGGCATTATTCCAGCCAACCACAATCCGGCGTTGCGTTGGAACCGCGTCGCTGGACAAATCGAGAAATCCGCGGAGAACATCTCCGACGATGATGCTTCCAGGGAAATGCGCTTAACGGCCTATGCGTATGCGGTTGGAGAAAGTAACGCTTCAGGAGAAATGATCGTGACGGCACCGACTTGTGGCTCTAGCGGAGTCCTACCAGCTGTACTTTATGAGTCTTATCACCACGATCATATGGATTGGAATACTTTAAGAGATTCCCTATATATCGCCGGTATTTTTGGCAATTTAGTCAAACAAAACGCCTCGATCGCGGGTGCGATTGGCGGTTGCCAAGCCGAAATCGGAACGGCTTCTTCTATGGCGGCCGCTGCGCTTTGCTATGTTCATGGATTATCGTTATTCCAACAAGAATATGCCGCGGAATGTGCCATGGAACATTTCTTAGGCCTCTCTTGTGACCCAGTCGACGGTTACGTCATGATCCCTTGCATTGAACGGAATGGCATGGGCGCCTTACGTGCCTACGATGCCTATCTTTACGCGCGATATATCGCCCCGATTCGGAAAAACCAAGTTTCGTTTGATAACGTGGTCTCCGCGATGAAATTAACGGGCGATTCTCTGGCTTCCGCTTACAAAGAAACGGCAGAAGGCGGACTGGCGGCCATTTTAAAAAAGTACGAAAACGATTCGCGTTAGGTGTATACTAGCCCCTGCGTGTTCTTCCTCTGAACCACGCCTAAAAAACAAGGAGGTCTTGATCATGACCAACAATGATCGTTCTTTACCCGAAAACGGGGAACCCACATCTCATCATCGTTACAGCACACACGATTTGATTCTCTTTATCGCACAAAATGCGATTGTCGCCGCCATTTACTTCGCTTTGACGGCATTTACACAGCCAATTTCCTTTAGCGCCATCCAGGTTCGCTTTGCCGAAGCGCTGGGATTACTTTGCTTTTGGCGCCCGGATTTTGTAATCGGCATGACGCTTGGCTGCTTCTTGGCCAACTTCTTATCACCGACGCCCTGGGATTTACTCTTCGGTACGATGGCAACGTTAATTTCTTGTGTCTTAATGTCTTATGCTTCGCGCTGGTTATGGATGGCCGCGATGTGGCCATGTGTCATTAATGGTTTCGTGGTTGGTGCTGAAATCACGTGGCTCATGATAAGTCCAGTCGGAACGATGACCGATTTCTGGCTAAACAGCGTTTCTGTCGCCGTAGGGGAACTCATTGCCTTAGCTTGTGGCTATGTGCTTTGGGTGATATTAGACCATCTGCCATTCTTTCCGAAGGTATTCCACCCGACTCGTCACGCTGCCCGAAAGTGGTAACGGCGCTTCTTTATTTGCTTGAGGCCACGCTAGGACGTACAATGAACTCCATGGATCCGAAACTTTTTTCTCTTGAAATTCGTCATATTGATGCCAAAACGGGGGCCCGTTATGGCATTTTGCATACGCCGCACGGCGATTGCGAAGTCCCGATGTTTATGCCCGTCGGCACGAACGCGACGGTGAAATGCCTTTCGCCAGAAGAGCTAAGAGAAGCGGGTTCTGGCGTGGTGTTAGCCAATACCTATCATTTGCACCTTCGCCCTGGAGAGGACATCGTTAAGCAAGCAGGCGGCGTTCAAAAATTCATGAACTACCCTGGCCCGATGTTGACTGATTCCGGTGGATTCCAGGTATTTTCGTTGCAAAAGACCCGGAAAATCTCGGAACAAGGCGTCGAATTCCGGAATATCTATAATGGGGATAAAGAATTCTTCACCCCAGAAAAAGTCATTGCGATTGAAGAGGCGATTGGGGCGGACATTATCATGTCGTTTGATGAATGTATCCCTTATCCCGTCGATTACACTTACGCGAAGAAATCCACGGAACGGACGATTCGGTGGGCCAAACGTGGCCTAGCGGCTCATAAACGCGAAGACCAAGCGTTATTCGGTATCGTTCAAGGCTCTTCTTATCGCGACTTAAGAGAAATGTGTGCCAAAGAACTAGCGGCATTAGACTTCCCTGGCTATTCCATTGGCGGCACTTCCATCGGGGAACCGAAAGAGGTTTGCTTCCAGATGATTGAAGACGCGATTCGTTATTTGCCGCCAGAGAAACCCCGTTATTTAATGGGGGTTGGCTCATTAGATTACTTATTAGGTGGCGTCGAACGCGGCGTTGACATGATGGACTGCGTGCTTCCGACCCGTATTGCAAGACATGGTGCCTTAATGACATCACAAGGACGGATTAACATTCGGAACGCCAAATACAAAGATGACTTCACTCCGTTAGACCCAGAATGCGATTGCTACACCTGTCGTCACTACACGAAGGCGTATCTCCATCATTTGGCCATGACCGGAGAAGAATTTGGAAAACGCTTAAACTCCTTGCATAACATCCGTTTCTTAATTCGGGTGATGGAAGGGGCAAGAAAAGCCATTCAAGAAGACCGTTTCTTAGAATATGAGCAGATGATTTTAGCTCGTTATGGAGACCCGAGAGGATTTTAAAGACTTATGGATATCGAACTATTCGATTACCACTTACCAGAAGAACTCATCGCCCAATCGCCGATGGAACAACGCGATCAATGCCGTTTAATGGTGATTAACCGCGAAACGAAGACCTATGAACACAAAGTCTTCCATGATATTGTGAACTATCTCCACGCCGGTGATGTTTTGGTGCGGAACAACACGAAAGTCATTCCTGCTCGTTTGCTCGGCGTCAAAGTCGAAACCGGCGGTGCCGTGGAGTTGTTGTTGCTCAAACAACTACAAAACGATACCTGGGAATGTTTGGTGGGGAACGCCCACTCCGTCAAAGTTGGCAGCCATTGCTCCTTCGGGAATGGTAAGCTCATCGCCGAATGTGTCGGGGTGAAAGACGAAGGCTTACGCGACATGAAGTTCCATTATCAAGGGATCTTCATGGAAGTCTTAGAAGAACTCGGCCAGATGCCGTTACCGCCTTATATCAAAAAACAATGCGCGAATAACGACGATTATCAAACTGTTTATGCCAAGGTGCCAGGAAGTGCTGCCGCGCCGACGGCTGGATTCCACTTCACCAAGGAACTCTTCCAAGAATTACGCGCGAAAGGTGTGGAAGTGGAAGAAATTACCTTGAATATCGGCTTAGGCACATTCCGACCTGTCAAAGTTCGCGACACCAAAGACCATCCGATGCATTCCGAAATCATTGAGATGGATGAAGGAACGGCAGAACGATTAAACAAAGCCAAGCAAGAAAGCAGGCGGATTATCGCGATTGGAACGACCTCCGTTCGAACCTTAGAAACCATTTATGGCCAATTTGGAGAATTCCGGGCGATTCGAGAACCGACCAAACTCTATATCGAGCCTGGTTATACCTACCGAGCCGTCGATGCCTTAATCACGAACTTCCATCTTCCGAAGTCGACGTTGCTAGAACTTGTTTCTGCCTTTGCGGGAAGAAAGTTCATCTTGTCTTGTTACGAAGAAGCCGTCAAAGAACGTTATCGGTTCTTCTCATTTGGAGACGCGATGTTCATCTATGGCAAATACGATTACTCCCATAATTTAGACGATTAAAAAACGACTGGGATTCCCAGCCGTTTTTCTGATTTTCTCGGATTATTTTGCCGGATGCTCGGCATAAACGTGGTCAGGATTGGCCGATTGACGATTGGTTTTGCGGTCAATTTTCGCGATGGACTTTTGCCCGTCTTGGACCATGGCTTTCGTTTCATCTGTGCTTGGCTTTTCCGGTTTTTCTTCTGGCGCTTCAGGCACATCTTGCCAAACGGATTTTGCCGTCACAAGGTAACTGGTTAAGTCTTGTAGGTTGCTTGGCACCACGATTTTGGTGGCTTTGCCATCCGCGACCGCTTTCATGGCTTCCATGCCCTTGAGGGCAAGCACTTCTTGGGAAGGATGGGCATCATTAATCATTTGAATGCCTTTGGCTTCAGCTTCGCGAATCATGATTTCCCCATCAGCTTGGGCTTTTTTGACTTTCAAGATGGCTTCCGCTTCCGCTTCGGCTTGCCGAATCTTTTCTTGTTTGGCTGCTTCAGCATTTAAGATACGGGCTTCTTTGTTTCCTTCGGCAATCGTAATCGCGGACGTCTTTTCGCCTTCGGCAATTAAGATCTTTTCCCGTTTTTCCCGTTCGGCACGCATCTGCTTTTCCATGGCTTCTTGGATATCGCGGGGAGGAAGGATGTTCTTCACTTCAACCCGCGTCACCTTGATGCCCCAAGGATCGGTGGCTTCATCAAGAATCTTCCGCATTTTTTCATTGATGATGTCACGAGACGTTAACGTAGAATCTAAGTCTAAATCACCGATGATGTTCCGTAATGTCGTGGTGGATAAGGCTTGGATACCCGCTAAAGGATCGGCAACACCGTACGTATAGAGTTTTGGATCAGTGACATAGCAGAACACAACGGTATCAATTTGCATCGTGACGTTATCTTTCGTGATGACCGGTTGCGGTGGGAAGTCATAGATTTGTTCTTTTAAGGAAACTTTCTTCACGATGCGGTCAATAAATGGCGCCTTCATATGGATCCCGACATCCCAGGTGGCATGGTAAGCACCAAGCCGTTCTACGATGTAGTTCTCCGTTTGTCTTACGACTTTGATGCAGGAAAGCAACAAGATGAGCAAGAACAAAAAGAGGATGCAGAGGAAGACGATTAACACAACAATTCCTGGATTCGGATTCATATATAAACCTCCTATGAATGGATTTTCACCACGTAATGGTTCCCAATGAGATTCACGATTTCTACCCGACTTCCCTTAACGATGGTCTCATTATGTTCCGAGACACATTCCCAAGTTACCCCATGGTTCTTAATGATGCCGGGATGATCTTCTGTGATGGGTTCTAGCAAGAGAAACGTTTTTCCGATGGCTGCGTTAGCATTCAGCTTAGCCTTCTTGGCGCCCCGTAACTTATCGCGCCACAAGAAATATACCAATAAGAAGATGGCCAAGGAAACCACGAAAAAGACAATGATCGACACCCAAAATGGAACTTGAGGGAATAAGGCAACAATCAGTGCCACAAAAGCGCCGCCGGTAAACCAAATCGACACGAGACCGTCGGTACAAATCTCAATGATGAGCGACAACAAGAAGATGGCGCCCCAGATGATCAGCATGATGATGTAAGGGGTCATAGGTACGTCTATAGAATAGCACGAGCGCGGGCGTGACCAAAGTAAAAAGAGCGAAAAATATGTTAGAATCAGTGCCGATGAAAAATCACGAAACAACGCGCAATTATTATGCGGAAAGCCTGGCGACAATTGACGCTTTCCCGCCTGACAAGAAACCGCGGTTATTGTTACATGTCTGTTGTGGGCCATGCGCTTGTTATCCTTTGACGTTCCTCTGCGAACATTTTTCCGTCACGATCTATTACGGCAATTCCAATATTTATCCCGAAGCAGAATATGACCATCGTTTAGCGGAGTTAAAACGCCTGCTAGAATCCCTAAAACGTGACTATGGCTACACGATAGAACTTGTGATTCCTCCCTATGATCACAAAACCTATTGGGAAGACTTAAAGCCCTATGCTGCCTTGCCAGAAGGTGGATATCGTTGTCAACTTTGTTACCGAAAACGCATGGAAGATGCTTACACCTATGCGGATGCGCATGATTTTGATTACTTCACGACCGTCATGACCATATCGCCTCAGAAATCTTCTCCGATTCTAAATGCCATCGGAGCAGAACTCGAAACCCACCATAAAACCCCTTATTTTTATTCGGACTTCAAAAAGAAAGGTGGCATCGATAAAGGCGTTGCCATTCGAAAACAATACCAGCTATATTACCAGGATTACTGCGGTTGCGAAGCGAGCCTTGCTTCTCGGAAGAAACCCTGATCTCTCTTAGCTTAGATGGTTGCCTTATCTTATTTTGATTCATAAAATAGGGTTAACAGTTGCAAGATAAAACGATGAATTGCCATTTTTCTAAAATCGCCAGTTTATTGGCGGTTGCCGTTTCTATTCCTGCCGGTGCATGTACTATGGCAGCCGGCGAGCCCTCTCGTTTTCGTTCCGATGCATTTATCCAAAAATTAAAAGATTTGGAATCCTTTACGGACTCTATTTCCTTCAATGGCGTGGATACGGAAGGAAAAGATTTTTACGGATGCTTCAATCAAACGTCCGTTGATGGCTGGATGGTTGGAAGTAGTTCGTTTTTAACGGGATATGCCGTCCATTATGGGTATTCTTCGACTGCGGGTGTGTTGCAAACCTTGCCCGACACGGCGCAAGAAAAGGTGTACACCTGGCAATTGGATGCCTCCGCGATCAAGACGGCGGCGGATTTAATTCAGGAATGGAGCAAGGTGGCCAATTTCACTATCCGTTACACCGCGAATGACTACCTGCCTTTTATCAAAGAAAGGATTCTAGAGAAAAGATATAGCCTATGGCAAACTTCGGGAACCCAATTCCCTTGGATTTTTGTAAGATTTTCCTGGCAAGAGTGGACAGAGAATCTAGAGACAGTAGAGGCCTGGAAGGCACTTCTTGGAGATGAAAAGACCTATCATGAATGGGAAGAAAAAAGTAAAAGCAGAATCACCGCATCGGTGATATATACCAAAATCCCAGGGTCTGACGAACCTAAAATCCGCGCCGGTCTTGCCTTCGGAAACTTCGAATTCTATTACCATGAGGGCGACATTGAGTTTTCCTCCGATGGGGCCCCAGAATACATCGATATAGTGGGACGCTTATAAACCTCTAAACATCGCATTTTTATACATAATGTAATGAAATATGTCTCTTTTGTTTTGACTCTCTAGATATTAAACAAAACGGAAGGGATATTTTTATTTTTGCCCCTAAAAACGACTCAAAATAACACGTTTTCAGTCATTGTTTTCTCTTAAAAATTGTGCATGGTGCACAAAGTTTTTTCGCATTTTAAGGCCGGTTTTGAACCGAAAACCGCAAACGGCGCTGATTTTGCCAAAAGTGCGGATAAACACGGAACTATTGGTGAACAAAAGTCGTTGACATCACCCGCGCACAAGCGCATAATCTAACTCGCTGGCGTGAGCGTGGAAGTGCGATGTTGCTGACACACCGTGAGGCGTTGTCATGCACACGGCTTAGTCAGGGAACTCGCTTGGAGCTCATGCAAGCAAGCCGGATGAAAAAGGAGGAAAAATCCATGGCGAAACAACAAGTCCTGCGTATTCGTTTGCAGGCCTACGACCATCAGATCATCGACGAAGCTGCCGAAAAGATTGTTGCCGTAGCGAAAAAGACCGGTGCCAAAGTTGTTGGCCCAGTGCCTCTCCCAACCGAGAAGCAGGTGTACACGATTCTCCGCGCTACCTTCAAATACAAGGATAGCCGTGAGCAATTCGAAATTCGTACCCACAAGAGATTGATTGACGTCGTCAATCCGAACAAAGAAACCGTCGAAGCCATCCGCAAACTCGATTTGCCGAATGGCGTTGACATCGATGTCACTGCGAAGTAAGGAGGAATCATTCATGAAATCCATCATCGGAAGAAAAATGGGCATGACCGAAGTCTTCGCGGCTGACGGAACGATGTATCCCGTGACTGTCATTGAGGTCCTGCCGAATGTTGTGGTTGGCAAAAAGACCACTGAAAAAGATGGCTATGAAGCCTTACAAGTCGGCTATGAAGAAATTGCCGAACGTCACCTCAATCAATGCGAACTTGGTCTCTACAAGAAAGCCAACGTTAGCGCGCACGCCCATCTATATGAATTAAAGGGCGATGAAATTTATGGCAAGAACGTCGGGGAAACCCTGACGGCGGATCTGTTCCAAGCCGGCGAAGTCGTCGACGTGATCGGAACGACCAAAGGCCATGGTTACAGCGGCACCATCAAACGGTATCACAACCACATTGGTCCAAAAGGCCATGGTTCTGGTTACCATCGTCAAATTGGTTCGTTAGCAAATAACGGCCGTTGCAACAACCGCGTTATCCCAGGCAAGACCATGTCTGGTCACTGGGGCCCGCATCAAGCCACGCTCGAAAACGTCACCGTCATCGCGAGTGACAAAGAAAAAGGCTATATCTTGGTCAAGGGCGGAATCCCCGGACCGAAAAAATCGATTGTTATGTTACGGAGCGCCATCTTGGAACAATTCCGCAAACCGGAAGTCAAGCCGCTCGTGAATAACGCGAAGAAAGGAGAATAAGGACTATGGCAACGAAAGCAATCACTCTCCCTGTCCTGTCCTTCTCCGGCGAGAAAGTCGGGGACATCAAATTAGATGCCTCGGTCTTCGGAATCACCGAAAAGAATGAACAGGCCATCCATGACGCCGTGGTCACCCAAGGCGCCAATGCCCGTCAAGCAACCGCCAAAACGAAGAAACGCCACGAAGTCAGTGGTGGTGGCAAAAAGCCATGGCGGCAAAAAGGCACTGGCCGTGCCCGTGCTGGCTCGAGCCGTTCCCCATTATGGGTTGGCGGCGGCAAGGTCTTCGGACCGGACGGAAACCAAAACTATGAGGTTTCCCAAAACAAGAAAGCCCACGCGTTAGCCTTAAAGACCGTGCTCTCACAAAAAGTGAAAGGCGGACTCGTTGTGGTTGACGAAGTGAAAGCGGCGAAGATCTCCACGAAAGAATTCGCACAAGGCTTGGCCAACGTCAAAGCAGAGGGCAAAGTGCTCCTCATCGCCGAAGACGCCAACGCCGTTCTTAGCGCCTCGAACCTTGACAATGTGACCGTTCGCGCTTGCAACAACATCAGCGTTTACGATGTCTTGAATGCCAATACGTTAGTCATTGGAAAACAAGATATCGAAACCCTCGAAGGAGGACTCAAATAATGGCAGACGAAAAGAAAGAAGCCGTTCAAGCCGCCCCGAAGAAGGAAAGCAAGAAGGCAGAAAAAGAAGCTCCCAAGAAAACATTCAAGGCGGCGAATGCCCATGACTACAAAGTGGTCTTGACACCCGTCATCACTGAAAAGAGCATGGCGCTTCTCCAAAACGACAACAAAGTCACGGTCAAAGTGGCCGCGAACGCCAACAAAGTCGCCATCAAAGAAAGCTTCCAACGCTTATATCAAGTAAGCGTCGACGATGTGAAAATCGTCAATGTCCGTGCGAAGAGCACATCCCGTGGTGGCCGTTACCAAGGCTCCATCTCGGGTTACAAGAAGGCCGTCATCACCATTCATGAAGGTGAAGCAATCGACCTCTTCAAGGAGTAAGGAATCACCATCGCGTCTCTCCCTTATATATAAATAAGGATAGAGAGATGCGAAAAGCATCCACTATAGGAGAACAGAAAACATGGCAATCAAATCATATCGGCCATATACGAAATCGCGGCGCGAAATGTTGTCGCTCTCGTATGAAGACATCACAAAATCAACTCCTGAAAAATCATTGCTTGCCCCGAAAAAGCACACCGGTGGCCGCAACAACCAAGGAGTCATCACCTGCCGTCATCGCGGTGGGGGCAACAAGAACCGCTATCGGATCATTGACTTCCGGAGAAACAAAGACAACATTCCGGCCAAAGTCAGCGCCATTGAATACGATCCAAACCGCACGGCGTTCATCGCCTTGCTCGTCTACCAAGATGGCGAAAAGCGTTACATCATCCGTCCACAAGGCTTAAACGTTGGGGACGTGGTGGTCTCGGGAGCAGCCACCGATATCAAAGTCGGGAACAACTGCGAATTAAAAGCCATCCCCGATGGCACATTCGTGCACTGTGTTGAATTCCAGCCTGGCAAAGGCGGACAAATGTGCCGTGCTGCTGGTTGCAGCGCGCAGGTGCTCGGCACCGATGGTGCCTACACCATCCTTCGCTTGGCCTCTGGCGAAGTTCGTAAAGTCTTAAGCAATTGCCGCGCCACCATTGGTATCGTCGGAAACGAAGATTACAACTTGGTGAACAAAGGCAAAGCGGGCAAAACCCGTTATCAAGGGATCCGTCCAACCGTTCGTGGCTTCGCGATGAACCCGGTGGACCACCCGCACGGCGGCGGCGAAGGCAAGTGCCCTGTTGGCCGCGATGCACCACGTACTCCGTGGGGCAAGAAAGCCATGGGTGTTAAGACCCGTCGCTACAAGAAGAATTCGACCCGTCTCATCATCAGACGGAAGAATGACAAATAAGGAAAGGAGATCGAATCATGTCGCGTTCATCGAAAAAAGGACCGTTCGTCGACGAATACCTTCTCAAGAAGGTCGAAGCCGTCAAGAAGTCTGGCAAAAAAGAAGTCATCAAGACTTGGTCGCGTCGTTCGACCATCTATCCAGCCTTTGTCGAACAAACGTTTGCCGTTTATAACGGAAAAGAACACATCACCGTCTTCGTCACTGAAGATATGGTGGGACACAAACTTGGCGAGTTTGCACCAACTCGCACCTTCACTGGTCACCATGGAAACAACCTTGGCGATCAAGCGGCAGCTGCTGCAGCGGCAGCCAAGAAATAAGGAGTGAGTTATGGCAGAAGAAAAGAAAACCGTAAAGAAAGCCTCTGCGAAGAAAGCAGAAGCCGCTCCGAAAGCCGAGAAAAAAGCCCCGGCTAAGAAAGCACCGAAAGCCGAAGCGAAAGCGGAAGTCGTCGAAGAAAAGAAAGCAGCCCCGAAAAAGGCCGCCAAGAAAGAAGAAGTGAAAGCGGAACCTGTCGCCGAGAAACCGGTCGTCACCGAAGCTCATGCTTCCTCGTTAAATGTCCGTGTCACCCCACGCAAAGTCCGTCTTGTGATTGACTTAGTCCGTGGCAAGGACGTGGACGAAGCCATCGCGATTCTCAAAAACGTCAATCGCGCTGCTTCCACCCCAGTCTTGAAGCTCATCCAAAGCGCGGCAGCCAATGCCACCAATAACTTTGGTTTGAGCAAAGACAAACTCTATGTGGCGGAGATCCAAGCCTCTGATGGTGTCAAGATGAAGCGGTTCATGCCGCGCGGTAAAGGTTCGTCCTCACCGCTCATCAAACGGACTGCGAACATCTACTGCACCGTGAAGGAAAGAAACTAAGAGGAGTAAACAATGGGTCAAAAAGTTAATGCGAACGGCCTCCGTATCGGAATCAACCGCAAGTGGGAAGCCAATTGGTTTGCTTCCAAAAAGGATTACGCGAAATTCTTAGGGGAAGACATCGCGATCCGCCAATATCTCGAACCACAACTCAAAGAAGCCGTGGTGAGCCACATCGATATCGCCCGTAAGAAAGACGACAAAGGCGCCAATGTCATCATTGATGCTTATGTCGCTCGTCCCGGTGTCGTCTTAGGGCAAGACAACACCAAAATCAATGCTATCCGTGCTGGTCTCAAGCACGTCGTCAAAACCGGAACTCCGACCATCAACATTGTGGAAGTCAAGAATCCGGACCTCGATGCCGTCTTGATTGCCAAATGGATTGCATCGGAAATTGAAAATCGTCAATCGTTCCGTTCGACACAAAAGAAAGCCATCCAACGCATGAAGAAAGCGGGAGCCGTCGGCTGCCGTACCCAATGCCAAGGACGTCTTGGTGGCGCGGAAATTGCACGTCGCGAAGGTTATAAAGTGGGTGTCGTCCCGCTCGAAACCCTCCGTGCTGACATCGACTTCTCTGCCGTCACAGCCAATACGGCTTATGGCGACATCGGCGTCAAAGTCTGGATTTGCAAATCCACGAACAAATTAGCCGTCAAAGAAGCCGAGAAGAAAGAAGGAGGACAAGAACATGCTGCAGCCAAAGCGCGTTAAGTATCGCCGTCCGCATCGTGTCTCTTATGAAGGGGTTGCTTCCAAGGGGAACAACGTCGAATTCGGAGAATACGGCTTAGTCGCCACCGAAGGCGGCTATGTGGACAACCATCAAATCGAATCCGCTCGTATCGTGCTTGCCCGTTATACAGACCGTGCTGGCAAAGTTTGGATTCGTATCTTCCCGCACCTTGCTCGTACCAAGAAACCGGCCGAAGTCCGTATGGGCTCTGGCAAAGGTTCGCCAGAAGCATGGGCTGCGGTCGTCAAACAAGGCAAAGTGCTCTTTGAAATCGGTGGCATTGCTCCCGAGGCCATGATCAACGCCTTGCACCAAGCGGGATTCAAACTCCCCATCAAGACCAAGGTTGTGAAACGGACGAAAGCCCTCTCGCAAGCCGACTTACTCAAGATGGAAGAGCAACACGAATCCACGTTGGAAGCCATTGAAGCAGAAGACCAAATCACGACGGAGACCATCTCGGATACCGGCAATGAAACACCGGCTGCGGATGCCACTCCAGCTGCTGATGCTGCGCCGAAGGAGGAAGCGAAATAATGACCATCAAAGAAATCCGGGCCTTATCGCCCGAAGAGCTCGATCAAAAACTCGCCGAACTCAAACAACGCCGTTTCGAACTCAAACGGCAAGCGGCAGTGGGTCAGCTCGAACATCCGGACGATTTGCACTTCGTCCGCAAAGATATTGCGAAAGTCGAGACTGTGAAGCGTGAGCGCGAGCTCCAAATCAAAGCCCCGGAAAGCAAATAAAGAAAGGAGACTGTTATGGAAAGAAATACTCGTACGACATTCCAAGGCGTCGTAACCTCGATCAAAATGGATAAAACCATCACGGTCACGGTTTCCACGAAGCAAAACGATCCCCTTTATCAAAAGAGAGTCGGATACAGCAAAAAGTATCATGCTCACGACGAAAAGAACGCAGCCCACGTTGGCGACCTCGTCACCATCATGGCTTGCCGTCCAATCTCGAAGACAAAACGCTTCATCTTAGTGTCCATCGATAAGAAAGCGGTGGCGGCTGAGAAAGCGGATGAAGTCGAAGCAAAGTTAGAAGCGAGTGAAGGCAGTGCCGAACTCGTGAACGAAGAAGCGAAACCCGAAGCGGAGGCGAAATAACTATGGTTCAAAATGAAACGAATCTCGTCGTCGCCGATAACTCCGGTGCACGTGCGGTGCGTATCTTCCGTCAATTCGGCGGATCGCACAAGAAGAGCTCGACGTTAGGGGACATCGTCCTCTGCGCGGTCAAAGATGTCACGCCGAATGGCAAGATCAAAAAAGGCTCGGTCGTCAAAGGCGTCATCGTGCGGGTCAAGCGCCCCGTCCTTCGTAAGGATGGCTCCTTGATTTCCTTCGATGACAACGCGGTCGTCCTCATCGATAACGACGGGAACCCGTTAGGCACTCGTGTCTTCGGGCCAGTCGCCCGCGAACTCCGGGATAAAGGCTACATGAAAATCATTTCTTTAGCCCCTGAAGTCTTGTAAGGAGAAAGAAACATGAACATCAAAACTGGTGATAAAGTGATCGTTCTCTCGGGCGATGACAAAGGCAAGGTTGGCGTAGTCCAAAAGGTCTATCCATCCTTAAACAAAGTCGTCGTCGAAGGCGTGAACGTCCACAAGAAACACAAGAAACCGACCCAAGCAACTCCAGAAGGATCCATCTTGGACATCTATGTTCCGATGGATGCCTCGAAAGTTGCCTTAGTCGATCCCAAAACGAAAAAAGCAACCCGTGTCCACCACAAAGTGGTCGACGGTAAGAAAATTCGCGTCAATGCGAAAGGCGAAAGCTTAGAGAAGAAGTAAGGGAGGAATTCCAATGGCAGAAGAAAAGAAAGTTGCTGCGAAGAAAGCCGCCCCGAAAGCTGCTTCCGCAAAGAAAGCCGCTCCAAAAGCGGAAAAAGTCGCAAAGCCGGCTGAACCGGCCTATGTGAACCGTTTGGTCAAGAAATACAAAGAACAAGTGGTTCCAGCCCTCATCAAAGAATTTGGCTACACCTCGCCGATGCAAGCGCCGAAATTTGAGAAGATTGTCATCAATATCGGTGTTGGCGACGCAACGCAAAATGCCAAAGCGCTCGAAGATTCTGTCGCGGAATTAGCCGCGATTACCGGACAAGCGCCAGTCATCACGAAAGCGAAGAAGTCCATCGCGACCTTCAAACTTCGTGAAGGCCAAGCCATCGGATGCAAAGTGACGCTCCGGGGAACCCGCATGTACGAGTTCTATGATAAACTCGTCTCCATCGCGCTTCCGCGTGTCCGTGACTTCCGCGGCGTTTCCAAAAACGCCTTTGACGGCCATGGCAACTACACCCTCGGTGTCAAAGAACAATTGATCTTCCCCGAAATCGACTACGATAAGGTCTCGAAGATCCGTGGCATGGACGTCGTCATCGTGACGACCGCCCAAACCGATGAAGAAGCGTTCGCGCTCCTTCGTGAAATGGGCATGCCCTTCAAGAAATAACGAGGTAATTTCATGGCAAAGAAAAGTTTGATCAACAAATGCAATCGCCCGCAAAAGTTCTCGACGCGTGAATATACGCGTTGCCAACGCTGCGGACGTCCTCACGGCGTCATTCGCAAATTCGGCCTCTGCCGTATTTGCTTACGGGAAATGGCCTACAAGGGCGAAATCCCAGGACTCAAGAAATCTTCATGGTAAGGAAAGGAGACCAAGAACATGAACGCAGATCCGATCGCTGACATGCTGACTCGCATCCGGAACGCCAACGCGCTCCGCTATGAGAACGTCTCCATGCCTTACAGCAAAATCAAAGGAGAAATCGCGAAGATCCTTCTTCGTGAAGGCTACATCGCTTCCTTCGCCGCTGATGGCGAAGGGGCTCGCAAAACCCTCAACATCACGCTCAAATATGGCCCGAATGGCGAACGCGTCATCACCAATTTGAAGCGCATCAGCAAACCTGGCCTCCGCGTCACCGTGGAAGCTGACAAAATCCCAAGCGTCTTAAAGGGCCTTGGCATCGCCATCATCTCGACTCCGAACGGCATCATGACCGACAAGGAAGCGAGAAAACAAGGCGTTGGCGGAGAAGTGCTCTGCTACGTCTGGTGAAGAACAAAGAAAGAAGAGAGTAACACGATATGTCACGTATTGGATTTAAACCCATTGCTCTTCCTGAAGGCGTTTCTTACGTCAAAGAAGGAAACGTCATCACCGTCAAAGGACCCAAAGGCGAAGTAAGCGTCCACTTTCCGTCGGACGTCAGCGTCGAGGAGAAAGACGGTGCCTTGCATGTTCGTCCCTTAGAAGAAGGATCGAAGCAAGGTTCTGCGGACCACGGAACGACCGCGGCCAACCTCAATAATGCCGTGAAAGGCGTTACGGAAGGCTGGAAGAAAGAGCTCGAAATTAATGGCACTGGTTATCGTGCCGCCGTCAAGAACGGCTCGGTCACGATGTTCTTAGGCTACAGTCACGAAATCACCGTCGCTCCGATTGGCAAATACACGAAGATTGTTTGCCCCGATGAAACGCACGTCGTCGTCGAAGGATGCGACAAGCAAGAAGTCGGCCAAACCGCTGCGCTCATTTATGATAAGCATCGTCCTGATGTCTACGGACAAAAGGGTGTGCATTATAAAGGGCAACACCTCATCAAGAAGATCGGCAAACGCGCTGCAGCCACGGGTGCTAAGAAGTAATCGGAGGAACTTGGATTATGATCAAAAAAGAATCGCGGTCCGCTGTCCGGGAACGCCGGCACCTTCGTGTCCGCAAAAAGGTCTCGGGTACCCCCGAATGCCCACGCTTAGTCGTTTTCCGTTCGAACAAGAACATCGAAGCGCAAATTATCGATGACACCAAAGGAGCAACTCTGGTGAGCTCCTCCTCCGTCCAACTCAAGTTGGCCAATGGCTCCAATTGCGAAGCCGCTGCCAAAGTGGGTGAAGACATTGCGAAGAAAGCAATAGCCCTCAAGATCACGAAAGTGGTCTTCGATCGTGGCGGCTATCAATATCATGGCCGTGTCGAAGCTCTTGCCGATGCCGCAAGAAAAGGAGGCTTAGTCTTCTAAGGAGTCAAATATGGAAGAAAACAAGAACATTGCTCCCGCTCAAACGGAACAAAAACCTGCTGAAAACCGCCAAAGTGGCAATCCGCAATACGAACCCCGTGGCTCGCGCTCCGCGGAACGCCCTGGCAGCCGTAAATATGGCAACCATCGTGGCAAACCTGGCGAACGCCGTGGTGGCCGTGGTGGCTTCCGTCGTCCCGAAGACGATTACCAAGATCGTGTCGTCTCCATCAACCGCGTCTGCCGCGTGGAAATGGGTGGCAAAACCGTCCGTTTCGATGCGCTCGTCGTCGTTGGGGATCAAAAAGGCCATTATGGCTTTGCGATGCGGAAATCCGGTGAAGTTCCGGATGCCATGAAGAAAGCAGTCACTGCTGCTAAGAAAGACCTCCATTATGTGAAGGTTGGCAAAGGCGGCACGATTGCCCACGATGTCGAAGGAACTTATACTTCGACGAAAGTCGTCTTGAAACCAGCTCCCGCTGGCACGGGTATCGTCGCTGGTGGCGCCGTCCGTGCGGTGCTCGAACTCGCTGGCATCAAAAACATCGTTTCCAAAGTCTATGGTTCGCGTACGGCCATCAACGTCGTCCGTGCCACAGATGCGGCGTTACAAAGCTTGAAGGACTATGACAAGATCATGGTGCTTCGTGGCTTAAAGACTCCCGAAGAAATCAAAGCTTCGCATGTCCAACAAGCTCCGGCGAAAGGAGATAAGTAATCATGGCTGAAAATCTTAGTACCATCGTGGTCGTTCCAGGTTCGAAAAAAGAACACTTCCGGAAAGGCCAAGGTTTGGGCTCTGGCAACGGCAAGACCGCTGGCAAAGGCCAAAAAGGCCAAGGTGCCCACGCCCATACGAAGAAACACGGCTTTGAAGGTGGCCAAATGCCGCTTGCTCGCCGTCTTCCCAAATATGGTTTCCGTAACCTCGCCCGTGTCGAGATGGAAATCGTCAATGTCGGTGCGTTAGAAGTCTTTGAAGATGGCGCAACTGTCAATGCAGCTGCCCTTCAAGAAAAAGGCTTAGTGAAAAGCATCGCCAATGGCGTTAAAATTCTTGGCAAGGGAACCTTGAGCAAAAAGCTCACCGTGCAAGCCAATGCCTTCTCTCAGTCTGCGAAAGCAGCCATTGAAGCCAAAGGCGGCAAGGCCGAGGAAGTCAAATAATGAAAAAACTCGTCTCAATCTTCAATAACAAAGACATCGTCAACCGCATCGTTTTCACGGTCATGATCCTCTTTGTCCTACGGATTGGGGCAGCCATCACGGTCCCGGGGGTGAAAGTCTCCGAACAACTCTCGAACATCATGAGTAGCGGCAATTCGCTCGCGATCATGGATTTACTCGGAGGAGGTGCGTTAAGTAACTTCTCCGTGTTCGCGCTCGGGGTTTCTCCCTACATCACCGCGCAGATCATCATTCAGCTTCTCTCGAAAGATGTGCTTCCTGCACTCACTGAGCTTTCTAAGCAAGGCGAATATGGCCGGAAGAAAATCGAGATGGCGACGCGTTACCTCACATTGCTCTTAGGGGCGGTGCAAGGTTACGGTATGATCCGTACGATGATCAACCAAAACTACATTTCGTTAACGCTCGCCGATAACTTCTGGACCTATGCCTATATCGTTACCGTGCTCTTGGCTGGCGCCATGCTCACCATGTGGCTCGGCGACCAAATCACCGAAAAAGGGTTAGGAAACGGGATTTCCGTCATCATTGGTGCCGGATGTATCCGTTCCTTACCGACCCAGATTCGTACGGCCTGGGAGAAGTGGGTGACGGGGAATGTGGACTACGGATCGAGCCAAATGATCAAAGGCGCCTTCCAATTCGCACTCTACATCTTCGCGATGTTCGTCGTCATCGCCTTTGTCGTCTTCATTGAATTGTCGCAACGCCGTATCCCCGTTCAACACGCGGGAAAAGGTGGTGCGACCGCATCGATGGCCCGTGCTTCGTTCTTACCGATTAAAGTGAACTCGTCTGGGGTTATCCCGGTCATCTTCGCTTCTTCGATCTTAACGGCACCGTCCATCATTGCCTCATTTATCTCTTCGGATGCCGCTAACGCGAGTTGGCTTAGCATCTTCAATTACAATACGACCATGACCATGACGAACTTCGATGGCTCGACATGGAACATGAACTGGGGCTTGTTCATCTACTTGGCACTCATCATCGCCTTCACGTTCTTCTACGCGGAGATGCAGATTGATCCAGAGACCTTAGCGGACAACTTCCAGAAATCGGGTTCTTATATCCCGGGCATTCGTCCGGGCAAAGAAACGGAACGTTACGTGTCCAAAGTCTTAAACCGCGTGACGTTCATTGGCGCGATTGCCTTAGCGGCCATCTCCGCCTTGCCGATCATCTTGGTTTGGACCAATGTGTTCGGTTCCGATTCGTCCTTGGCCATCGGTGGCACAGGACTCATCATCGTCGTTGGCGTTGCCATCGAACTCAATGCGCAGGTTGACGGCTTAGTCGCCGGCAAATCCTACGATCGAAAGGAGGCCTAACCATGCTGAACATCATCCTTATGGGTCCGCCAGGAGCTGGCAAAGGAACCCATGCCCAATGGATGTCCACCGACTTCCAAATCCCCCATATCTCCACGGGCGATATGTTCCGTGAAGCCATGAGTAGCGGAAGTGCGTTAGGCAACCAAATCAAAGACATTGTCAATCGCGGGGACCTCGTGAGCGATGAGCTCACCTGCGCCCTCGTGAAAGAACGGCTCTCGAAACCCGATTGTGCGAATGGCTATCTCTTAGATGGCTTCCCTCGCACACTTGAGCAAGCGAAAGCATTCCGTGAAATGGGCAAAGAAATCGGTCGTGCACCGAATCTCGTCGTGAATATTGCTGCTCCAGACGAATTACTCGTCCAGCGCATTACGACAAGACGCGTTTGCCCACATTGCGGCGCGAGTTACAACGTTGTGACCATGAAACCGAAGCAAGAAGGCATCTGCGATGTTTGCGGAACCCCCTTGATTCAGCGGAAAGATGACAACGAAGAATCGTTCAAGGTTCGTCTCGCGAATTATTACAAGAGCACAGCCCCGCTTCTGGAATTCTATCGAGAAGAAGGCTTGCTTCACGAGTTTGACGGAACCGTTGGATTCGTGGCTCTTAAGAAGGACATCACTGCCCTTCTCCAGGAGATACAAAAGTGATCATCATCAAATCCCCTCGCGAGATTGAGCTGATGCGGAAGGCAGGGGCCTTAACGGCCAAAGTCTTCGAAGTCGTCGGCCCGCTCGTGAAACCTGGTGTTTCAACCCAATACCTTGCCGATGTGGCGGACAAAGTCATGACGGAAGGCGGTGGCAGAAGTGCCGAAAAAGGTTATGGCGGATTCCCGGGCGCGCTTTGTGCCAGTGTCAATGAGGTGCTGGTGCATGGCATCCCCTCGCCGAAGAAGATTCTGCGAGACGGAGATATCATCTCCTTGGATGTCGTGGCGGAATTAAATGGCTACATGGGTGATGCTTGCCGCACGTATGCGGTCGGCATTTGCCCCGAAGCAAAATTACGCCTTATCCACGTGACGGAACAATGTTTCTGGAACGCGGTGAAGCTCATCCATGAAGGCGCCCATCTCGGTGACATCTCTCATGAAATTCAAGTGACGGCGGAGTCCAACGGATACTCCGTGCCCTTAGAGTTCACGGGACATGGCATTGGCCGAGAGATGCATGAAGACCCGTATATTCCAGACTATGGTGTAGCCGGAACCGGGCCGGTCCTTCGCGAAGGGATGACCTTGGCGATTGAACCGATGGTCTTAATGGGATCGAACAAACTTCGGACCATGAAAGACGGCTGGACTACCGTATCCAAAGATGGCAAACCCAGCGCACATTATGAAAACACTGTCCTTGTGACCAAAGATGGTTATGAGGTTCTCACTTTGGAGCAAGGAGGAAAAATCCATTGAGCAAAGAAGACTGCATTGAAGTGGAAGCGACCGTTCTCGAGTGTCTCCCGAACGCAAACTTCAAGGTGAAATTGGCCAATGGCATGGTTGCTCAGGCCTGCGTTTCTGGAAAAATTCGTATGCATTACATTCGAATCCTTCCAGGCGATCGAGTGACCGTCCAATTCTCTCCTTACGATTTAACACGTGGGCGTATCACATTCCGTTACAAAAATTAGCCAGAATCGACTGACTCTGGCAAGGAGTTAGAAACCATGAAAGTAAGACCATCCGTCAAACCGATCTGCGATAAATGCAAGATCATCCGCCGGCACGGCGTTGTCATGTGCATCTGCCCGAATCCGAAGCATAAGCAAAGACAGGGCTAATCAAGGAGAATCGCTAAACTATGGCACGTATTGATGGGGTTGATATCCCCAGTGAAAAACGCGTCGTCATCTCGCTGACCTACATCTATGGCATCGGCGACACGACCGCGAAAAAAATCTGCAAAGATGCTGGTGTCTCAGAAGACATCCGCGTCAAGAATTTGACTGACGACCAACTCGTTGCACTTCGTACCGAGGTCGCCAAGTACAAGACCGAAGGCGATTTACGCCGTGAAGTCGCGTTAAACATCAAACGCTTACAAGAAATTGGATGCTACCGTGGCTTACGCCATAAGAAAGGCCTTCCGGTCCGTGGGCAACGCACCAAAACGAATGCGCGTACCCGCAAAGGCAAACGGAAGACGATTGCCAATAAGAAAGAAGCCACGAAGTAAGGCGGAAAGGAGTGAATTATGGCTGCTCAACAAAAAACTGCAAAAACCACGAGCGCTCGTAAAAAGAAAGTCAAGCGCACCTTTACCGTGGGCACGGTTCACGTGCACGCTTCGTTCAACAACACGATTGTGAACATCACCGACCTCCAAGGCAACGTCATTGCCTGGTCGAGCGCTGGTGCTTTAGGCTACAAAGGCGCTAAGAAAGCGACCCCATTCGCAGCGCAACTCGCTGCCGAAGCTGCGGGCAAATCCGCCTTTGACCAAGGCCTCCGTCAAGTCAACGTTGAAGTGAAAGGACCTGGCCCTGGCCGTGAATCCGCCATCCGCGCCCTTGCTAACGTTGGACTTCAAGTTCTGTCCATTACGGATACCACACCAGTTCCGCACAATGGCTGCCGCCCGCCGAAGAGACCGCGCGGCTAATCCGCTTTGTCTCAAACACGCGCTAAACGCGCATCGGGAAAAATAGGAGGAAACAATCCCTAATGGCTAACAACAATATCGAACAACAAGCGGAAGAACTCCGTCTTCCCAAGCCCTTCGTCCCCTTTGATTTCACCATCGAAGTCGACGATGAAGCGGAACATTACGCCCGCTTCGTGATCAAACCTTTGGAAAAAGGTTTCGGCATGACGATTGGAAACGCGCTTCGTCGTGTTCTCCTTGGTGCTCTTCCAGGCGCCAGCGTCTATGCGGTGAAGATTGACGGCGTCCGTCATGAATTCTCGTCCATTCCGGGCGTGGAAGAAGACGTGACCGCCATTGTCTTGAACCTCAAGGACTTGATCTTAAAAATTGACAGCGATGACCCGAAAGAAGTCAAAGAACTTGATGTTGACTTCCAAGGTCCTGGTGTCTTAAAAGCAGCAGACATTCAATGCCCTGCGATGGTCACGATCGTGAACCCCGATTTAGAAATCGCTCACGTGAACGCCAATGGTCACATCAAGATGCAAATCTTCGCTGGCCAAGGCCGTGGCTACTACACCTCGGATATGAACAAAGTCGAACGCGGCGTGAACCAAATCGGTTACATCGCGACCGACTCGAACTATTCGCCGGTTGTCAAAGTCGCTTATTCGGTCGACGCAACCCGTGTCGAACACGATTCGCGCTTCGACAAATTGACGTTAGAAGTGACCACCAATGGCGCGGTCAAACCGCATGAAGCCGTTGCCATGGCCGCTCAAATCCTCATTGCGCACTTGCAAAAGCTCACGCAACTCGATGATAAAGTGAAGAACTTCAAACTCGAGAAAGAGGAAGTCAAGCCGGAAGAAAACAAATATCAAGGCATGCTCATCGAAGAACTCGACTTGAGCGTCCGGAGCAACAATTGCTTGAAGCGTGCTGGTATCTCCACCGTCGCCGAACTCACCCAAAAGAGCGAAGACGAAATGATGAAGGTCCGTAACCTCGGCAAAAAGTCGCTCAAAGAAGTCAAGGAAAAGCTGGCTCAAATCGGCTTACACTTCCGTGACTATGTAGGAGAATAACAATGGCAGCACAAGGAAGAAAAAACATCCACGGCAAAACGGGCGTCCGCTTCAAGGCCGGCTATACCGCTTCGAAGAACTATTCGATGCTTCGTAATGTCGTTTCCGAATTGATCGTCAATGGCCACGTCAACGTGACTTCTGGCGTCGTTCGTGAGCTCGTTCCGCTCGCCGACAAAATGGTCACTTATGCCAAGCAGAATGACTTGGCGGCACGGCGTGAATGCGAAAAAGTGCTTCGGAAAGGCATCAAAGACGCGAAAGGCGTGGATAGCTTAACCAAACTCTTCACCGAGATTGGTCCGAAGTTCAAAGACCGCAAAGGCGGCTATACCAAACTCTATAAGCTTGGCGCCCGTAAAGGCGACAATGCCGAAGTGGTGATGGTCGTCTGGGCCGACTAATCGACGCAATCGGTTTCTTGCCTCTATCGAAAGATAGGGGCTTTTCTTTATTCCGATAAGAAAAAGGATGGCGAACCATCCTTATTCTTCATAATTGTTAAGAACGCGCTGGAATTCTGCCTCAGGGCATGATTGATCGAAATCCCAACCAAATGGTTTGAATTCTCCAGAGAACACCGCCTCGTAGAGTTCACCAGCAGAACCTTCAAAGGCAATTTCAGGATCTTCTTGCTTACTATGGTAGAGGAAGAAGGGCATGACCCGTAAAAAAGGATAAGACGAATATTGTTTTTGCTCCTTTAACCAAGGAAGCGCCTTCCAAAACGAATTGAGATTCGTCTTCGAAGAGAAGAATGCCAGGGTCACGTTAGAAGGATCCGAGGGGACTGTATCGACTTTTTCAAGGTCGTAACCCAGCTTGGTTAATTGTTGAAGCACTGACTTTGCTTCCGCTTCGTCTTCAGGCGCGTAAGCGTAAAAGAGTTTCATTCGGCTTTTCCTTGATAGGCTTTCACTTCATGAAGAAGTGCAGCGGCTAAGCGGTCCACCCCTTGATCGGTTTTCGCGGATAAGGGGAAGAACTTCGCGTTTGGATTTTCTTTCAAAATTGAGGCTTCGACGCGGTCCACATTGAAATCGAAGTAGGAAATCGCGTCCATTTTGGTGAACACGAACCAATCGCCGCGTTCAAACATCAACGGATACTTTAAGGGTTTATCATCGCCTTCTGGGATGGATAACAATACCATTTTTAACGTGGCGCCCGTATCGAATTCGGCAGGGCAGACTAAATTTCCGATGTTCTCCAAGAAGACCAAATCCAATCCTTCATCGCCTAAAAAGTTCATGCCTTCGTCCACCATTTTGGCATCAAGATGGCATTCGCCAGACGTATGCAGTTGCACTGTTTTGACCCCGGTCTTATTTTCCACCGTGTTGGCATCCACGATGGCATCCATATCGGCTTCAATGACCCCGATACGAAGATCGTTCTTCAAACGGTTGATGAGATTCACAAGCAATGTGGTCTTGCCGCTTCCTGGGCTTGACATCACATTCACGAGGAATACCCCCCGTTCTTTTAATTTTTGGCGTAATGCATCGGCACGAGCATCGTTATTCGCGAGCACCGATTGCTTAACTTTAATGACACGGACTTGATCCATTTTTAAACCTCTCCTTTGACTTATCTTCTTAATTGTAATCGAGATTTGAACAAACGGGGGATATCATGCATTTTTCCCAGGGATAAGAGTTAAAGTGAGAGGCAAAAAAGGGTATGATGAACAAGGAAGAAAAATCTCATGACTTTTCTTCGTTCAAAACCCATGAAAAACTACATCTTTGACTTAGACGGAACGATTCTCAACACGATCTCAGGCATTCGTTATGCGATTAATGAAGCGCTGGAAACGAATGGTTTTCCTTATCGTTATGATGATAGCAGTGCAAAACGTCTTATCGGAGATGGGACCGATGCCTTGGTGCACCGCGCCTTGCAAGATCAAGATAACCCCAAGAACTTTGCGTTAATTAAGGCCGCCTATATGCCGCGTTATCGAGCAAACCAGAAGATTCATACGAGTTTATTTCCTGGCGTCAAAGAAGCGTTAGAGCATCTTCGAAAAGAAGGTGCGCAGTTATTTGTGTGCACGAATAAGCCCGATGCATTAGCCCAGCGGATTGTCACGAAGTTCTACGGCACCGACTTTTTCACGGAGATTCGTGGCTTAAGAGACGGGGAAGTCCCTAAGCCCAATCCAGCGATTGTGAATGCTTTCTTTGCAAGCCACCCCGATTTAAAACACGAAGAGACGTTATTTGTCGGGGATTCCATCACGGATTACCATACCGCGAACAATGCGAAGTTACTTTGTGGTATCTGCTTATGGGGTTATGGCCGTTATGAAGAGGATTGGCTTACCCATTGCGCCTATCGTTTTACGAAACCGGAGGATTTATGGAACACGTTCTTTTGAAAACAAAACAACGCGATTTTGCCGGTAAATTTTTGATTTCCGTGCGGTTAATCCCCGTGATTTTCTTGACGTTAGTTGCCTTGGTGTTTTCGTTAACGTACGGAAATCCACGGTTTGCGACTGCCGGAGATTCTTCTCGTCCAAGTAACTTAACCATCGGCGGCTGGTACTTTGGCGCGATGGCAGTGCTACTCCTTATTGATGTTGGGCTCGAGCATGAATACGCACCCTCGGCTTCCCCAGCTTATTCCATTGCCTCGTTCTCTCATTCCATTATGGAAGGGCTTGTCACTGGATTATTCATCGTGAATTACTACCATTACCTTCCCGAAGGGGAAAACAAAGCCGATCGGTTGTTGTCGGTGGCGATTCTCTTGCTCCTTGCTTTGGTGAATATCCTTTATCGGTTTATGACATGGCAAAAGAAGTGGATGACCGAGACGCATAAAGGCGACGAACTCATTGCCGCCTATATTGGTTTCCTAGGTTTTGGGAACTGTGCGTTAGCGTCCTTGCCCTTAACGGCATTATGGATTGATCAACCAGGACGAGCCGACTATGTTGCGATTTTCACAGACATTGCCTTCTTCGCTTCTTTGTTAGAAACATTGCTTGGCGTAGCCTGGCTATCGATGGGCGCCATTCGTTCTTACGTAAAATCTAATTTCTTTTTCTATTTATCGGTGTTTAATTTCTTTGCTGCCATAGCGGCCGTCATCGTTGCCGCGTTCGGCTATTCCTATGGCATCCTCACTTTACCTTTAGCGTACTGGTGTTGGGCCTCTTTTGGAGTGGCCATCGTCACCTGGGCTAGTGCGATGAGCTATTTGGCTTATTTAGGAGTCCATTAAGTTAGGAGAAATGCATATGCGTACCATTCAATTATTCAATTCCTGGGGCATGAAGAAAGAAACGTTTGTCCCCCAAGTGCCAGGCAAGGTATCGATTTATTGCTGCGGCCCAACCGTTTATAGCGATCCTCACATCGGGAACTTCCGTCCCGTGGTGACGTTTGACGTGTTAAGACGTTTATTCATCCGCGAAGGTTATCAAGTGACATTCGTTTCGAACTATACCGATGTCGATGACAAAATCATTCAACGCGCGAAAGCGTTAGGCATCACCGAACAAGAATTAACCACCGGTGTGATTGCTGAATATCGTCGTTTGGTAGATGCGGTGGGGGCGTTGCAGCCAGATTACACGCCGACCCCGACCGTTTATATGCCTCAAATCATCTCTTATGTCGAAGATTTGGTGAATCATGGTTCCGCTTATGTGGCGGACGGCGACGTTTATTTAAGCGTCAGAAAGATTCCAGGCTATGGTTCCTTGTCAGGAAACGCGATTGAAGATTTAGAAAGCGGTGCTCGGATTGCGCTTGGGGACAAGAAACAAGACCCATTAGACTTTGCGTTATGGAAAGCCACCACCGAAGGCATCCGTTGGGATTCTCCCTGGGGCAAAGGAAGACCGGGCTGGCATACGGAATGCTGCGTCATGATTCATTCCATCTTTGCCGATCAAAAAGGTTTCATTGATATCCATGGTGGTGGCTTTGACTTAAAGTTCCCCCATCACGAAAACGAAATTGCCCAAGCCATGGCCCATGATGGCCATCGCTTAGCCCAATATTGGATGCATAACGGCTTTATCAACATCAACAACGTCAAGATGTCGAAATCGCTTGGCAATGTCGTGTTGATGAAAGATGTGGTGAACGAATATGGCGGCATTCCTTTCCGTTTGATGTTATTGGCCTCGCATTATCGCGCCCCAGCATCATTTAGCCCTGAAACCATTCAAGAAGCCCAGGTGAAATACCAACAACTTGAGACATCGTTACGGAAAGCGGCCATTGCCTTGGAACGTCACGATATTGATATTGACTCCCTAAAGGCCAAAGACGATACGCCGTTCTATGATGCGCTATGTGATGACTTGAATACACCAAATGCTTTAGCGGCCCTTTATGAAGACAACAAACTCCTCAATACGTTATGGCGCACGAAGAACATTGATTACGACCATTTGAGCGATGTTTTTGCCCAAGTGAAAGACGAATGCGATGTCTTAGGCTTGAACATGGAACTCCCCCATCTTTCTAAGGAAGACAAATCGCTTTATGAGGAGTATGATTTAGCCAAGCAAAATAAGGATTTTGGCCGCTCGGACGCCTTGCGTGCAGAATTGATGGCAAAACACCTTTTTTGACTTCTCTTAAAGGAGATTCGTTATGATGTATGCGCAAACGCTGTCCTGGGATACCTGGGACGCAGACATCATCCGCTGGTTTAACAATGGGTTTAACGGGGCAACCTCACAAGAGGCGGGCAATTTCGTTTTAATGATTTGCTCGTTGTTATTGACGGTCATTTTAACGGGTGCTTTAGGCTTTGAACGGGAATACCGTGGCCATCATGCCGGTCTTCGTACCCACGTTTTGGTCGGCGTCGGTTCTTGTTTGATCATGATGATTT
The DNA here is from genome assembly GCA_902791935.1 of uncultured Erysipelotrichaceae bacterium. Taxonomy (GTDB): domain Bacteria; phylum Bacillota_I; class Bacilli_A; order RFN20; family CAG-826; genus UBA4951. The sequence goes on from CADAXQ010000007.1 coordinate 63,994, forward strand.
CGATTTACGGCTTCACCCCCTGGGATGAAGCGTTTGTCACGGGTGCGGCAACCAGGAGCGGCGCCCCCGCGGCACGTGACCCGACACGTTTAGCGGCCCAGGTCGTTTCTGGCATCGGCTTCTTAGGTGCGGGCGCCATCATTCAAAATGGCGTTGGGGTCAAAGGATTAACGACCGCGACGACATTATGGGTAGCCATGGCATTAGGCTTAGCTTGTGGCGGTGGTAATTTCCTATTAGGGGCCATGACAGCGGTTGTGGCGCTCTTTGCCTTAATCATGCTTCACTCGGTCGACCGTTGGATTGCCAGACGCGACCCCATTGTTGTCATGGTCGTCGAAAATAACAAACCAGCATTAAAAGAAATCATGACGATTGCGGGACGTTATGGCGTCACCATTAAAGAAACCTATTCAGAATTATTGACGAATCAAAGCGGAACGCCCATTCGGATGAATATTCGTTGCAGCCATGAAAATCCCGCTAGTATCGCAACTTTTGTCGAAGAACTTCGAAATTCGATCAAGCCAATGGAAATTCATTTGGCCATTAGTGAAAAGTAATGCTTGCTAAATGACAGGATGTTAAATTACAATGAGTTTACAAGTTTACGGTAAAAATGCCGTCCGAGCAAGTCTCGAGGCCGGCTGCGTGAAAGTCCTTTACACGCTCTCGCGGTTCGAGAACGACGATCTTGTAGCGCTGGCTCGGAGAAAGAACATAGCTGTGAAATTCGTTAGCGATAACGAATTAACAAACTTAGCATCGTCTTCGGTCCACCAGGGGTATGTTGCTACGTGCGAAGCGGTCAAATCCTACTCCCTCGAGGAATTATTAGCGAGTATTCCTGCTACCAAGAAATATCCTCTCTTACTAATCCTCGACGGAATTGAAGATCCCCACAACTTAGGGGCAATCTTAAGGACTTGCGATGCTTTCAGCGTTGATGGTGTGATTTTGAAGAAACATGGTGAAGTTCCGCTCAACGGAACAGTAGCCAAAGTTTCCACCGGGGCAATTCATTATGTGAAAGTGGCCACCGTCCCGAATCTCACGCGCGCCATCGACGTCTTAAAGAAACGCGGGTACTGGATCGTTGCCTCCGATGGTTCGGCCAAGCAAAGTTATCGGGATGTCGATTATCATTCGCCGATCGCGTTAGTCGTCGGAAGCGAAGGATTTGGGATTTCGCGTTTGGTGTTACAGAACGCTGATTTTGTCGTGAAGATTCCGATGACGGGTCACGTGAGTTGCTTAAACGCTTCGGTCGCTTGTGCGATTCTTATCTCCGAAGCGGTTGCTGCTCAAAATGAATGACCTGTTTTCATGAATTATGACGCCTGCTCCGATGAGAGCCTGATTTTGCTGACGCGTAGCCAAAATGCTGATGCTTTCTACATCCTGACGAAACGTTATTTCCAAGTCCGCGTTCTTTTGTGCCGTTTTGCTTCTGCTGCCTTAGCAAGCTATTTCGACCCTTGGGACCTTAACCACGTCTTTTATGTCACCTTCAATGACTGCCTGAACGACTTTAAGTTCGGGAGTGGCAGTTTCAAATCTTATTTGATTCGTAGCCTTCGTCACGCGATGATTCGCGAAGCGAAGAAACTCCATCTGTTTGACCATGTTCCGACGTTGTCTTTGGATTACGCACCAAACGGGCAAGATACGTTACACGACGTCATCGGTAGCTCTGGGGACGATCCCAGGCGTTATGTCGACTATTTCGAGGAGGCAGAGCGGCTTGGCGTCTTAAAAGAGAAGCTAGAACCGGACGTCTTAAAAGCAGCAAGGCTTCGGCTTGATGGCATGACGTTTCCTGCCATTGCGGAAGTGCTAGGGGTGAGTCCTAAGAAAGCCCAACGTCTCTATGCCGCTTTCAAAGAGGCAGCGCAGAAGATCGTCGTCGGCGGGAACCCCGTCGATGCCTTGCCTCGGTGGACGAACGAGGAAGTCGTCTCATAATCGATTTCTTGTTACAAAATCGTAAGATAACGGCGCCCCTTTGATAGGGGTGTCGTTATGAAACGACTTCCTTCGCCTGAAGACGGTTTGAAACAGCAAAGATCAAAAAATGCTATTTCCTGATTTTCTCACTACCCAAATTGTTTCCTGTGGCAATTAGATTGGCAGCCTTGCTGCCTGATATTTTTAAAAACGTTTCCTATTTCTATTTATTTTGATATTCTAATTATGTAGAGCCCACCACGCATCAGGCGGAAACGCACTGCGGACCACGGTTGGGACTTTTTTATAGGGAACCATAACTCTTAAAAGCTGTGTTTACCCACAGTAGCAAAAGCGGATTCCAAAAAATATCGTGGCCTCATCTGAATCCGTGGTTGAATCTCCTATTCCCCCTCGATATACTATTAGAGCGAAGTTCGTCCCTTCGCTTTTTTCTTAGGGCTTAAGTTCACTTAAGCAAGAAAGGATATAACCGCGCTATGGGAAGAGAAAAAACATTCTTGATTTGTGAGGAATGCCTTTCTCGGAACTATACGATTACCAAACGGCAGGACGCGAAAGAACGTTTGGAAATCCGAAAGTATTGCCCCCATTGCCATCGTTATACCTTGCACAAGGAAAGCAAATAGTCATTGAAAGGAGACTCCATGACAGGACCCGTCAAATACATGAAAGAAGTGGTCCGCGAGGGCAAACGCGTTCGCTGGCCAAAGAAAGATAAATTTTGGTCTACGGTTGCCGTCGTTGTGATCATCTCGGTGTTCGCTGCCTTGATCCTCGCCTTGGAGGATTTGGCTGCTGCCCGTATCATCGACTTATTAAAGCAAGCGTTTGGAGGATAGTTTATGGCACAAAATTTAGGCGATAAGCATTGGTATATCGTTACGACCTATTCAGGCAACGAAGCGAAAACCGCAGAAAACTTACAAAATCGTATCAAAACCATGAACATGGAAGCGTTCATCTTCCGTGTCTTGGTCGCAGAATTTCAAGAAAAAGTCATTGACCCAGAAACAGGCGAACAAAAGTTCACCATCGACAAGAAGACGGGCGAGAAGGTTTATAAGTTCCGTACCAAGAACCTCTATCCTGGCTACTTCTTTGTTGAAATGATCATGACGACCGATTCTTGGTTCGTGGTTCGTAACACTCCCGGTGTCACCGGTATTGCTGGTTCTTCTGGCGGTGGTCAGATGCCGACCCCGCTTTCTCCGGAAGAGATTGAACCTGTCTTAAAACGGATGGGCCAAGTCGATGCTTCGATGTACGATCGTTATGCGGTCGGAGATCGGGTCAAGATCATCTCGGGACCGCTCGAAGGAACCGAAGGCGAAATCACTTCGATCAACAAAGAAACGGGCGCTTGCACCGTCAACACCGTATTCTTCGGCCGTGTTACGCCAGTGGACGTCGAATTCTCGGAAATCGAAAAGATCTAATCCTAAACCTAGAATGCCTCGCTTCTCGCAAACGAGGCATTTTTCTTTGCTAAAATTTCAACAACTTTTATGAAACTGTAAAAGAACATAATTTTCCTCTCTAAAATGCTTGCGCCACCATTGTCACCTGATACAATGAAGACAACAAGAAGCAAGTCTTTCCAAAAAAACTGAAAGGAGATATCATGAAAGAGCTGGCTATCACATTAGGCGCAATTGCTGCTCTGAGCGAGGCTTATTTGCCCCTCTTCAAAAACCATCCGTTGCGATTTTTTCCCTGAATGTGAGATTATTGCAAAAATTCCTCTCCGCGGCATGGAGGACAAGAAATACACCCTTTATGAAGCCGATAATGGATATGCCATCTATGAACGAGGCGCTGATGACAAAGAATCTTTTGCCGAAGGGTCTTATTCTTCTCATTCCGTTTATTTCCATCATTTTAATGAAAAAGCTGACAACGATTATTTTTACTATCTTGGCGCGGGCGACTATTTCATCGGAAATTCCGCTAAAATCCGCGATTTGTGCACTCAAGAGGTTTTGAATACTTCTTGGGTTCATCCTGCGGAGCGCATCGAAGAATCAAATCCTTTTAACGCGCAAACAAAAAGCGACACCATTAAAACGGACGACGCTCTTCGCCTGATTGCCAATCACCAATATTTTAGACGCCTTAGTTATTTCCCCATGAATTGGTGGAGTGAATGCGGGATTGTCGCTCTTTCTATGTATCTTGGTTATCTGAACACATTTAATAATGGCGGGTTTATACTCGACAAAATTATCTATAATTCATCAACATATCCGCTTCTTAACACATTACAAGATACAGGCCTTTCTTCTATAGCTAAATTTAGCAGCGAGCAGAAGTATGATCAAAACCATCCAACTACTATTCAAGAACCATTGTGGCAGCCTGCTACAGTCTCTAAAAGTGACTGGAAGTGCTGGGATCTGATGCCTGGTACCACCTTCGCCATGCACGATTACCTTTTTGATAAATATAAGCACACCTTCTGGAATATTGGTTCATACGATAAAGGGTTTCCTATGATGGACGAAGAAATAAAGCTTACATTTAGAGATTATGTTAATGCCAATTGTGATAGCACGGTTCGTGATCATTACGAAATTGCCAGTGGAAATCATTGGTATGTAGACGAGCGTATTCGCGAAGCCATCAACGATAATTGGCCGGTGATCGGCGTAATGAAATCCTATACATACGCCAATGCCTCACTGCCCAAATCGTCTAACAAAGACAACAAATATCATGATGTCATCATGTATGGCCATCAAGGCGAAAACTTTCTTTGCCATTTTGGCTGGGATCCAAATAGTTTGCGCTATAGCAGCGTCATGGTTCATCATCCGAATAATTATGGTTACTTTTATGTTCGCTATAAGGGCCAGCACGTTCATTCAAAAGCGGCTCGTAACAAGGCCCTTAATCATTGGGTTTGCAGCTGCGGAGAAATTTTAGGCACGTTATGAAACATTTTTGTGGTGATAGAAAAGCGAAAAAGGCCATGAAGAAGGCCCTGAAGGAGAAACGCATCCTGCCGTGGTCCGCCTACCGGCGCGCCAAGCGAACCTATGAGGCGGAATATGATGCCCTTGTTGCCGCGCAGATGAGCCCCGAAGACGCCAAGGAGCGCGCCGCGGCGAAGGCGGTCGGCGAGATCCAGGCGCGCCCCTCTTGGAGCAATGGCCCCCTGTTCACGGTGCTGTTTTGCCTGGCTCTCTTCTTATTCTTCTCCGGTGAAGGGATTTATCAGGCGACAGGCGGATGGGCGAATTGGTACG
>CADAXQ010000008.1 GCA_902791935.1 uncultured Erysipelotrichaceae bacterium
AGGGTTTGCGGAGCGCCTAAGAGCCACACTTTCGCCGAATCGTTCAAGAAAACTTCGAAATGGTCGTAAAAATAATCCCTTATTTGCTCCTATATTAAGAAAAAAAGTTAATTTCTTTTATATTTGTGTACATGCGATTCAAAAATATAAATGCTTTTCTTACTTTTTTATGACATAACAAACGCTGGCAGCCATGAATGTGCATTTGTCTAAACCCCGGCTCAAGATTGAGTGATTGTGACATTGCTTTTTCATTAAAATAGACACGGCGTTCCATGTCTATCATTCACGTTAATCAGTTATTAATTTCTTTCTTTATAAGAAGACTTCTATCACAAAAGCATTTTATTTCCTATTTTTCCCATTCTTATTGATATAATTTCAACGTATCAAAAGAGGTATCCCAATGAAAAATTCCAAAATTCTCCTGACCATACTTTCCATGGGCTTCGTCCTTGCAAGTTGCGGCGAGCGTTCTTCCTCTTCCGTAGACAGCAAAGTTTCCACGTTAGGCAGCGAAACCACAACCGAAGTCTCTTCTTCAGAAGAGCCAATCCATTGGGTTTCACAATATTCTTCTGGTTATCTTTCCTTTAAGAAAGCAAGCGACGAAGAAATCTCTGTCGTGGATCCAGAACATCCCGATGATTATGATGCCGTAGCAAAAGTCGACTATCTTTTAAACGGAAATGCTGGCTGCACAGAGGCTGAAGTTAGCTTCGCCGTGTCAGATCCTGCCATTCTTCCGCTTTCGGCCATTACCCAAGAATTCAATATGGTGCAGACATCAAACGTCATCGGAGGTGGCACCATCTCCATCGATTTAAAAGCCGTAAAAGTTGGCGAATCTTATTTAAAGATCCATTTCGATGGAAAGAATGGCACTTCTCCTTCCGGCGACTTAATTAAGATAATCACCGTCAAAGCATTCGGAACTGTCACGACCGAACATGTCAGCGAAGCGTTAGTCTTTGATTATTCCGGTGTCACCGATGCCGATTCTTTAGCGGCATTAACCGGCGAAACTGCCAAAGTGGCGGTCTATAACGATGAAATTCCTTATGGATCCGATATCCTTCCTTACCGCTATATGACCATCGCGGCAATCTACGACTCCAAGACGAAAAAACAAACCATCAACATCGAAACGATTTTAGGCACCACAGTCTACTTCAGCGTCGCCATGCCGAAGAAAAACGATCCCGAACATTACACGTACTACTCCATCAAGTCTGAGAAAAAGACGAGCGATTACACGCAAACGAAATATAGCGTCGTATTCAACAAAGCCGACTTATCGGTCACGATTCCCGTCGGAAACGCGAACTAAACGCCATATTTTAGGTAACCACATGATGAACGCTTGGGAAGAATCCATTCGTATCGCGAAGCAAAGACGGCATCCCTATGCCGTTTTTGATATGGATTTCACGTTGTGTGAAAACGACACGGAAATCACGACGGAATATGTTCAAGTCGTCCACCATCTTTTCTGGATGGACGCCACCACGTTTACGAACGATATGCGTTCTTACTATCCTAGTGGGCTTAGCATTGGGGCCAAAGAAGCCATCGTTACCTATCGCAAAATCCATGAAGCAAAAGAAGATAGTCCTGCTATCCGACAAGCGTTTCGTAAAGCCATGTTCCAAGTCCTTCGCGAAGTCGATACTTTCCCCGGGTTAGAAAACTGCACGTTCCCGGCATTCTTAAAAGCCGGTCTTCGGAAAGAAGAGTATCAAATCTTCACGGAGTTAATGTTACGTCATTTGTTAGACGAACCCGTTACTTCTGTTTGTGATGGGGCGTCTTATCCTTCTGGATTACGGCCTAACCTACCGTTAATTCAAGCGTTAAAGCGTTTATCGCAAGAAGGGATTGCCACTTGTGTCGTCAGCGCTTCTTACGAAGAAGACGTAAAAGCCATGGTACGTGCCTTAGGACTAGAAGACATGGTCTCCAAAGTCTGTGCCGTCAAAGAGTCCTATGACCAAAAAGGCTATATATTGCCCCTAAACGGCGATCCTGATGGCCTGCTCCCTTGGAAAGAAGGGAAAGTCAAAGTCATTCAACGGGACTTGGTTCCTTTGTTTGAAGAAGAACCTTCTTTTGGGTTTGGGGATTCCAACTCTGACGTCCCGATGTTAACTTCCTTCCCATCGATGTTATTTGCTGGCATCTCGCCATTTGCAAACGGTGACGAAATGCTTTCCCTCGCATCCCAAGCCGATGGGGTTTGGGAAAAAGGCAAAACCTATTACCATCGGTTCTAGTATGGCTTGGTTTAATATTGCAATCGTATCTTTCTCCACGTTCTTTGCCTTACTTGGCATTATGGACCTTTGCTTTTTTAAGAACCGTTTAGGAATTGGAGAATCCTTTCAAAAAGGGGTCAAAACCATTGGCGTCTTGGTCTTAACCATGGCGGGTATGATTTCGCTTGCTCCCATGATTTCCTTTGTCAATCAGAAAACATTGGGCCCTCTTTTTACCAAAATGGGCATGGATCCAAGCATCCCGTTGACGACTTTCTTGCCGATTGATATGGGCGGATACCATGCCGCTACGCTGACCACAGATGATGTACCGATGTCCTTGGCCACCGGCATTGTGTACGCTTCCATGAGTGGCGTAACTTTCTTGTTTATCCTTCCTACCATTTCTACTTTCTTAAAAGAAGAAGACTTGCCCACCTTTGGAAGAGGATTGCTTATCGGCCTATGGGGCATTCCGATAGGGACATTAATCGGGGGCTGTATGCTAGGAATAGACTCGGTGAAAATGCTTTATAACCTCATCTTCCCTTGCGTGTTCTTCACCATTTTGTTCGTATTGTTGCTCCTCTTCCCCAAAGGAACACTTCATGGTTTCAAAATCATTAGCAAAATCATAGAAATCATCTCGTTGCTCGCCTTCGGCATCACCTTAGTAAGAGATTTGGTATTGATTCCGATTGGGAAAGAAACCGGATTTGACGCGATGGGGCTCCCCTTCTTCCGTTATCTCGCGCCATTATCGGAAGGCATTCAAATTTCTGGCAACATTGGCTTAATCTTATGTGGCCTCTATCCTTTCCTAACGTTGTTACTCCAGCTTCTTGATCGTCCTCTAAATAAGCTCGCAAAACGAGTCCACGGCACCAAAGAAGGATTGATGGGGCCGCTATTATCAGCAACCAATCTCTTAATGACGTATGACGTCTTTCATCAGATGACCAAGAAAGAACAGGTTCTTAATGCCGCGTTTGCTGTCGGGGCAAGTTATGCGTTATGCGACCATGTTGCTTTCGCGATTGCCGAAGCCCCTACTGCCGTTCTTCCAATGATGGTAGGAAAACTGGTCGCCGGATTCCTTGGTTTAGGCATTGCTTATCTCTTAGAATCGATACGGGAAAAGAAAAACACGAAGCCCGTTCCTAAGCCACAACAAGACATTTAAAATCCCTCGGGGTTTTCCGGGGGATTTTTTCTTTTTAGACGATAATTACGCCGGGATTTCTACCACGTCTTCCGGAGCTCTTTCTTTGTATTTGCCACGTGTGAAGTCAGGCATTTCTACCGGCTCTCCGCCTTTTTCCATCGATAAAGTAGAAAGTGGGGTAACCGCCATCCAAGTCGCCATATCATAGACGTCAATCGGTAAAGGCTTGTTGTTCTCTAAGCAATCAAAGAGCACGCGGAATTCGATATAATCCATGCCGCCATGGCCTAAATCTCTTTCCTTGTCCGTCATCTTCTTCCAAATATCGCATTGATAACGGTCTTTATAAGCATTCGCGTTATTCATGCATTTTTGATAGAAGCGTTGCGTTTCATAGATATCGGTGATATCCCCATCCAGACAAAATCATATTCGCATCGCCTTGGGCTAATCCTTTCGTGCCGCGAATCGTGAATTCACGCGAATAGAAACGTGGCAGCGAAGTGTCTAAACGAATGGTGACCACTTGTAGTTCTTCCGTGACTAAGGTCGTGGTCACGATATCGCTTTGATCGAAATGTTGGTTCAGTAACGTCTTATCAATGCAACGCGGATCTTTGGTATAGGCCTCTAAGCCAACGCCAGGTTTCGTTCCGTTGCTTGAAAGCCGTAAGAAACGATTGCCGCGGTTGATGTTTAAAATCTTCGCGATCGGTCCTAGTTCATGGGTCGGATAGTTTTCGGCGTTGCGGTGTTCGTAGTTCCGTAACCGATAATGACGATTGATATCGCCACCCGTGATTTCACCACGTAAGTCATGGCCATAGCAGCCATGGGCGTACAAAATATCGCCAAACAAGCCATGACGGACCATGGAGGTGGTCAAAAGCTCGAATTCGTCGAAGCAGCAATTTTCCAGCAACATAATCGGCGTCTTGGTTTCTTCGTAGGTATTCACCAAATCCCAGCAATCTTGGATGGAATAGGCGCCGGCAACTTCGCTGGCCACGATTTTATGCGCCTTCATGGCTTCAATGGCCATCGGAATATGCATTTCCCAATCGCAGACAATCACAACAATTTCGATTTCGGGATCATGCACCAATGCTTTCCAGTCCGCATAAGATTTCGGCGCTTTGGCACCGCGCCCCACCACTTGTTGAACCGCTTTTTCTCTACGGCCTTCATACAAATCGCTGACCGCTGCCACTTCACATTCTGGGCAAGCCATCATGCTTTCAATCAGTTCTAAGCCACGATGGCCTAAACCAATCACGCCAACCGAAAACTTCTTTATCTTCATTTCTCCTAAGAATTTAAAGTTATCTTTGCTCAATTTACATGAACATCTTAAGCCAATTAAAGCGTTACTAAATATCTTTCTTTTGAACAACCGAAACGGCGCCAATATTATATGATTCCTATTCAATCAAAAGGCTGTGGATAAGAATACTATCTCCATTATCTAGTGAACGAAGTCGCATTTAAAAGTGAACGAACTCATACAAAAAGTGAACGAACTCATGCCAAAAGTGAACTAACTTATACAAAAAGTGAACTAACTTTCTAAAAAGTGAACGAATGATTGAAAAAGTGAACGAAAATCGATAATATGAGTGTATGAACTTTGAAGAAATCCACTTATCCGATTTTAAAACGGCGCGGGAAAACCATCAGTTAGAGGTAAAGAAAGCACAGGGCGGCTTACCAGAATCCCTGTGGGAGGCCTATTCGGCTTTTGCAAATACCGATGGCGGAATCATTTTGCTCGGCGTAGAAGAGAAAAAAGACTACTCACTCGCACCGGTCGGCCTTTCTGACGCTCAAAAATTGCTACGCGATTTCTTCAATTTATTGAATGATCCTAAAAAAGTAAGCGCGAATATCCTCACGAACTCCATGGTCAAAATTTTGCGCTGGGACGAAAAAGATATCATGGTGATTGCAGTACCCAAAGCAACACCCTCTCAAAAGCCCGTCTATATTCATTCTAATTTATATGGCGGAACGTATTTAAGAGGCTATGAAGGGGACTATCATGCCAGCATCGAGGAAGTGAATGCAATGATTAGAGACAAATCCCCCGCTTCCAGGGACTTACGTCCTATCGTGACATTCCATCTATCTTCTTTAAACATGGATTCAATTCATTCTTATCGAAATCGTTTTCGCCTAGAAAGACCATCGCACGTGTGGAATGACCTATCCGATCAAGACTTCCTTTTCCGCATTGGGGCGATCGACCACGAAAAAGAATGCCATCCTACCGAAGCCGGACTACTTTTCTTTGGTGACGACTACAACATCATTCGCGAATTTCCAGATTATTTCCTCGATTATGAAGACCATGTTTCTAACGAAGTCAATGCACGTTGGACAGACAGACTGTGTTCCGGAAGCGGTGAATGGAGCGGCAACCTCTATGACTTTTTCTTCTCCGTTTATAACAAGCTTTTAAAATACCTCCCCTTACCCTTCGAAGATCGGGACGGACTATTTCGCAATGACGATAATATGTTGCGTCAAGCAGTTAGAGAAGCATTATGTAACGCCATTACAAACGCCGATTTTTCCTATCCTCGCGGTATCGTTGTTTCTCACTATCCTACTTCGATTTCTTTTGAAAACCCTGGTCGTAGTCGTATCGATCTCGAAAGGGCGATGATCGGTGGCGTTTCTGATCCACGGAATCCCACAATTCTTCGCTTCTTTGGATTTATCAATGTTGGAGAAAGAGCCGGGACAGGAATACCGCTCATCGAAAAAGCTACTAAGACCATGCATTTGCCTCCCGTAGAAATTCGTGAGTCCGCTGCTCCAAATCGTCATTCTTTAACCATGTATTTAAGTGAAACAGTGGATGCCTTGCAACAAAAAATCATGGAATTAGACATCGAGAAGAGCAATGCGGAAAAGCTTGCCATTTATTTAAATAAAATCGGTGACGCACCCATCACAAGAAAAGCAATCATGGATGAGCTTGGGGTAAAAGAAACCCGCGCCTCCTATATTCTTGCAAGACTCCTAGATAGAGGTATCATCGCGAAAAAGAAAAGAGGCGTCTATCAGCTGATTAAACCAAATTAATCGAAAATCTCACAAACGAAGCTTCTTCCGTTCTTTTTGAATTGCTTCGCCTAAACGATACAAGACCGGCTCAAAACATGGTCCATAACGTTTGCCGTCTGATCCTTCTTGAATGGTGTTAAAGATGGCTTCGTGAACAAAGTCATGGCTGATGATCAACGCCTTTTCCAGCGGAATGTCATTCGCCAGGACCCCAACTAAGCTGGATGCAAATAAATCGCCCGTCCCGTGATAAGAACCAGGAAGCGATGGGGTTTCATAAACAAAATAGCCATCTTTTCCTTGTTGTTTTAACATCAGCCCTACCTTTCCAGACGTCAGGGAAATGCCAGTCAGGCAAACGGCTTTTACGGGGAGCGTTAGCAGTTTTTCTATCAAAAGATGATAAAAAGCTACATCCGCATGTTCGGGATAAGGGGTATCCGTCAAAAGACACGCTTCAGTGAGGTTTGGGAGCACTAAGTCCGCCCCTTTAATCAGTTGTTTCATGGAAGCGACATGACGTTCGCTAAAGCCTGGATAAAGCGTTCCGTCGTCCGCCATGGCAGGATCGATGATGAATTTGGTCTTTGCTTCTTTTAATTTAGCAATAATCGTTAAAACAACTGACACCTGATTTTCTGTCAGGTAACCGGTATAAAGATAATCAAAATCGTGTCGATAAGAAAGCCATTGATCTACGATGGGAAGCATCTCATTGGTTAAGTCAAGGCACGTCCACTTTGGAAAGGCGGTGTGATTGCTAAACAAAGCAGTCGGAAGCCCTACTGCTTCTACGCCGCAGACGGACAAAGTCGGTAAGGCCACCGTTAAGGAACAGCGTCCTAAGCAACTATAGTCTTGTATCGTCAATACTCGTTTTTGGCTCATTTGATTTCTCCATTCTTTCTTCAGAATAGCCTATTTTCGAATGCCGTTTGAAACGGATAAACGGATATATCCTGCCCCAATTTCATTCAGGCGTGTTATTGTGCCACCCGAAAGCCAAAGTTCTTCAAGCGAAAGGGAATATTGGCTTGATTGATATCAAAGAGCTTTACCTTGGATTTCGATGTGACTTCTCTTAAAAAACCATAGTCGACTAGCTTATTTAAGATTTTTAGCGCGCCTTGCTTAGTCATCTCCACTTGTGCCATTTTTAAGAAATCAGCATAAGCGAAAACACCGTCATAAGAAATGAGAATCTTTTTCATATAATTCAATTCTGTTTCCGTGATGATATAACCTTTGTTCTTGGCTTCTTTTTCTAGCGCTTCTAGATTTTGGTAAGTGATGACGTAATCGTTCGCAACACGCAAAAGATATAACAAAAAGTACGTGATATCGTTATGCGCATCTCTGCTGTTTTCAATCGCTCGATAATATTGATGTTTTGTTTGATTGATCGCTTCCGAGATCACCGGCGGAAAATCTTGTAGCCCGCTTAAAAGATAAACCCAGTAAGACACCATCCGGGCCGTCCGCCCGTTAAAATCAAAATACGGATGAATATAAATCAAATAATAATGGCAAATATGCGGAAGCAAGGTAAGTAAGGCACGATTCATTTGCGGTTCCGATAAGACTTGATTGACAAAAGTGAATAAAGAATCCATGCAAGAAGCTATTTCGGGATAGGGACAACCAGGATAAGAATCGATTTCCACGCCGTCATAACGATAGCAATCACCTGGCTTTAGCAAATCGTCCTGATCCAAGCAATCTTTGCTTAACAAAGAATAAAGACGAAATAGATTTTCTCGGTTAAAAGCGGGTAACTGGCGCACAAAATCAATTCCGGCTTTCATGTTTTTAATAATCGTGTCGTTTTTGTTTTGTGCGGGGGCGCCCTCTTCCAACAACTCTTTTAGCCGCTTCCTTGTGGTCGGAACGTTTTCGATATTTACCGACCCTTCGATCTCGGAGTAAATGCGCGATTTTTCTAAACGTTGGGAGAAATCGTCGGCATGAGAAAAATCCCCGACGGAGAGGTCAAAATATGTATCGATGGCGGATTGTAAGTCATTTCCAAAGCAAAAATAAATGCACTTCGAGTTGAATGTTTTCAAGGGAAGAAAAATCACTCCATCCCGAGAAAGAGAAGACGCTTCAATCCACGCTAAATATTGCTGATACTCCAAAGGAGACAAAAACAATCCTGCTTTCGTGCTGTATTGCAATTCTTTCGCCGTAAAGTATTCCCCGGTTAATTGTTGATTCAGTATGTGTGCAAATTTTCCGTCTTCCATATGCCTATTGTAAACCTTATCGTAAACCATTTAAATCCTATATCGTAAACCTTATCGTAAACTTAATATACAATGTTGTTTCGGACGGATACCTCGATAAAAAATTTCCTCCTTGTTTAAGAGCCAGTAAAATAACGCTATAGAACAAAGAAATGAATCTTTAGACAGGAAAAAGAGGCCAATCCTCGGCTTACTTTCCATCAAAGTTTTCGCCGATTCCTGGGTTATCATGGCCACGATTTTTTCGAGTTCTTCCTCGTTACTTCTGGCTCCTATCACCATCACTTCAAGCAGCGCGAAGAAACGTTGAAAAAAGGCGATGCTTATCTCATTCGGCCTGGTGACGAACATTCTATCAGCAATATTCAAGACAATAGTTCCTGTTTATTCGTCACCATTCCCGAAAAAAGCATGCAGGAATTCTGCGCTTTTATGCGAAAAGGACTTTATCACGATTTGCTTACGCCGGATGCATTAACCTGCACGTTATCGGACCGAAGAATTAAGCAAATCCTAAGTGATTGCTTCATCATTCAGCACAGCTTAAAAAATGATCCCAATAAGGCAGAACTCGCTTCTTCCTTGCTCTTTCAGTTGATTATGGAAGTCGTCATCGATCAAAACGATATCCTAGAAAAGCAAAGACCAGCATGGTTAGTCGACTTACTTAAAGCCGTTCAGGCTCCCGAAAATCAATCGTGGCGTGTGACTGATGTCGTTCATCATTGCAACTACTCCCACTCGCAAATCTCTCGGGCATTCCGCACTTATCTGAAATGCTCAATTTCAGAATACCTCAACGAAGTCAAAACGCAAAGCGCGCATGACTATCTTATTTATTCCGATCAAACGATTTATGGCATCGCCTTCACGTTAGGCTATAAAAGCGCAACGAACTTCTCTGCCGTCTTTAAGAAAAAATATGGCGCTTGTCCTGCCCGATATCGTAAGAAATGGCAACGGCAAAGAACGAATAACCAATAAGTTATTTCTCTTTCTTTGGCTGATATAGTCCAATCCGAGTCCTTTCAGGGAAGTAGAAAGGATTCACTTTGTGATCGAATTCACTGGCAGCCACTTCATGGGAAATTAACCCATATAACGGCATGATAAGTAAGGCAAAAAAACAGATAAACGATGGCTTTTACGATGATATTCGGAATGAAATCCATGCCATAGTACTTGCCAACCATCCGTTGGATTTCATAGCCGTTATAGGAGCCGTTGACTTTGTCGGGATAAACCGTGACTTTCTCTGTCTGGACGGTCCCATCATCGTTCGTTAAGACGTCGGTCAAGCCATCATTGAATTTCACGGCGTCGATCGTGCCATCCATCGTGTAATTGATATTGTCTTTGACCGCTCCTTCGTATCGAGAAGCCAAGGCAGCAATCAAAGCACCCAAATAGTTAAAATCATTTTTGCCCATCCAAACGAGCGGAACATCTCCGCCGCCATAGATGTAGTTGCAAAGATCATAGAAATCATCATAAGTGACAAGTAATCCGTCGTCGCTTGTGCCGTATTGGCCATCGGGACCAGCGCTCTTTTTATCGTTTTTGCCAGCAAATTTGGCATCTAATCCTGTTTCGCTTTCGTAGCCATCGATGAAGTAATAGCCTTTGTCATCAAAGAGTTTCTTGTTGTAGTTGATACTGAAAGCAGCCACATAATGAGGAAGCGCATAGTATGATCCATTCACCTGATAGAAGGATTTCTGTGAATC
The DNA here is from genome assembly GCA_902791935.1 of uncultured Erysipelotrichaceae bacterium. Classification (GTDB taxonomy): domain Bacteria; phylum Bacillota_I; class Bacilli_A; order RFN20; family CAG-826; genus UBA4951. Next base: position 10,463 of record CADAXQ010000008.1, read on the forward strand.
ATATAGCTTGCTTTCAATGGTTTTGCCACTGTCGTAAGGGTTTTCTCCCGTCACATAATTCATGATGTCCGCCACCGCTCCTTCTTTCATGAGCGAGTCATAGTTCATGCTCTCTTGGAACCAAACCATGTCACGGCCATTTTTGACATCGACGGCGGTTGGTTGCTCTTTTTGATCGGTGATTAAAACCTGAACGCCCATTTTGCCATCTTCATAGCTATCAGAGGCGTGAGGCGATTCATATTTAGCCTTGGCGGCATAAAGCCAGCGATTACCGTAACCGCCATCTTTATTCATGACGTATAACTGCGTCTTGCTGGCATCGATTTTTTCGTTGTTTCCTCCGTTAGAATCGTCGTTTGTCGGATTGCCACAACCCGCTAACGCGAAACACAAAAGGGACGATAAGCCAAGTAAGAGATGAGTTCTTTTATCTTCATATCCATTCTCCTTATTTTAGAAGGAAGGAAAGCAATGAAGCTCTCCCTCATGAACACACCATTTTTCGTTCTGATTCTTACCAGTCAACGGGATAGCGCATTTATGATGGAAATTCATTGTTTTTAAGCAAAGAATCATGCCAATTACGGAAGTGAATGATGATGGTCATCATCCCCTTTTCTTTGCCTCAGGAAAATCAGAGATGTTCAATTCATCGAATGTTCCTTGTAGGTATGTTCATAAACGGTGTCAAACCGTCTCGCCTTTTTTATTATAGAAAAAGCAACTAAAAAGTATCGCTAAAATTCATCATCACTTAATGGATAGCAATCATATTTTCTAAACATTATTCTCGCTAAAAATTCGATAAATGCTTATTTTTATCGGTAACCGGCAAAAAAGAACAAACCATTAAAAAATGCGCAACGAGAAAAATCATTACGGCGTTAGAACAAGTCGTCTAACGTCAGCACGGAAGAATAATCGTCACTGTACTCGTTTTCTTTTAAGCCATAGGTGGTTAAAAGAACGTGCTGAATGACCTCTTTTCGGGAAAGGCATTCACCGACGGCGTTTTCTCTTCGTACCAAAGCAAGATGCGCCTCCTTATCCATGACGTAGATATCAGAATAGAATTTGACTTCGCAGACGTCCACGATGTTATCCGCTCGCTTGATGATCAAATCGACTTGGGCTCCTTCTTGCTTTTCGTTTCCTTTGATAAAGAAGCCCGATTCCTCGCTTTTGACCCCGCCAATGGAAAGAGCGCGTTTGATTTCTCCAATATGCTGAAAACAAAGATTCTCAAAAGCAAGGCCGCGCCAAGCATTGACACGAGGGTCAACCATTCGTTGCTCAAAGAAATGTTCATTAAGACTGTCGCTGTCTTTCACAAAACGCAGATAAAAGAGGCAAAAGGAATCCACTAATTTATAGTAGGGTTTTCGCTTGTCACCGCCGAACGGAAAATAACGAATCACCATATCACTTTCCGTTAAAGCGGTAAGGCACTGCGAAAGCATCGAGCCATCTTTGATTCCTAAAGAGGCAGCAATCTCAGGACGTTGATAACCAGCTTTTCTTTGGTTCAGCAATTCAACAACAGCGCGGATTTCATCAGGGTGATCAAAATTAGAACTAAATAATCGATAGTATTCTTCCTTTAATTTCGCGTTTCTTTCAAAGAAAAGAGCGTCTATGTTTTTCGGTAAACTATCATCCGGCCGAAGCAGGCTTAAATAATAAGGAACGCCTCCGAAAACCATATAAGTTTGAGCAATGTCATAACGAGAGAAACGGATTTTCCGACTTTTTAAATAGGCTTCGGTTTGTCCAAGATGAAAGGGAAGAAGGTGAATCTCCTCTGAAAGCCTTCCATAGAGTCCGCCATGCCCATTCACAATCTTTTTCATCATCCAAGAAGTAGCAGACCCACAGACGATCAATAAAATATCATTTCGGAAAGATGCCCAGCCATTCCAAAAATTTTCAAACGCAGACAAGAAATGAGAATCAGGTGTGTCCATCCACGGAAGCTCATCAAGGAAAATAACTTGTTTGCCTTGTGTAGTCTTTGCTTGCAGAAACAGTTCTAAATCCAAAAAGGCATCTAGCCAATTGTCAGGAACTTTATCGGCACGATATCCCGCTCTTAATAAGGCGTTATAAAAGGCATGAAGTTGAAGCTGCAATTTAATTTGATTCGTAAGTTGCACATCTTGAGAGGCCTCTTCCATCTCAAGTGGAGACAATCCGGCATGCGAAAAAGTCATTCGATCGTGGAAAACCTGGCTCACCAAAAACGTTTTGCCGATTCTTCTACGACCGTAAATGGCGACAAACTCACTTTTTCCGCTTTGGTACAATCTTTCAAGCTCTTTTACTTCATTGTCTCTTCCAAATAATTCCATAATCACGCTTTTGTGCGGAGATATGCAATTTTAATATCATTCTCCGCAAATTAATTATATCATACCTGACTATAGCTCAAAGATTATTTTAAAAATATTACTTATCAAAATTGATTCATGTACTGATAAAAACTTATTATTTATCGTAAAAATTTTAACTAAATTGATTTCGGTTGAATAAGCAACTACTTTTTTATTTCACAATAATCATATTATTTTTATTAATGCGGAGATATGTTAAAAAATGCCAATCTCCGCAAATGTAAAGAAAATTCAACCTTTCAAAACAAAATGGGCTGCATAGGTCGAGACAGAAATTCAATAAATCGTCCATTCAAACTCCAAAGGAATAAGTCTTTGGATAAAAGAAAAACCGAGGAGGGACTCGGTTTTCCTGAGATAAGCTTTCGCTTACTTCTCACTTGGTTTATCGGGTTTAGTCTCGTTTTCTTGGCGATTTTGCTTTTCTAACTCCGCCACCCGTTTACGGAGTTCTTCGAGTTCTTGGTTCCGTTCTTCTTGCGTCTGTCCAACCGGTTTATCGGGAACTGCGCTTTCAGGAACGGGCTCTTTTTCATTCTTAGAGGATTTCACAATCTTCACGATATGATAGGTTTCGTAACCTATCACCAAGCCACACGGGACTAAAACAAAGCAGATCCAGCCCCCAATGCCTTTAGAGAATGTCACAACCTTTCCCATCCATAACGAATGGAACGTCACTTTGCCAATCACGTCAGTATAAGGAACGTGTTGGGTGGCCGTCGCGGATGGATTATCGCCTTTCAAGGTGTAATAGACAATTCCGCTGTCATTGGTCTCTTTGGCAATCACGCGGTGCGTGGTAGGAAGACTGCCGTAAGGGTCATATTTAAACGTCAAGACATCTCCGACTTCGTAGTTTTTATGATTGCCGCTGGTATCGACCAACACCAATGAATTCGTAGGAATCGTAGGAGACATCGATCCCGTCAAAACCAAACGGGCTTGCTTACCAAATAGATTAGCGGCGTTATTGCGTTTGGTCGCGATGGCTAAATAAATGTTCAAAACCGCGAAGAGAACAAAAATCGCGATGATCACATCGACGACTACTTCTCTTACGATGCTCCCGACGGAACGTTTCTTTTTGGTTTCTTTCGGTGTTACGCCACTTGATTCGTTCATGGTGCGTGGCAAGGTGGCCGAAGCCAGCCTTCCTTAGAAACAGCAAACAAATGATGCTTCTAAGGAAGACGCTGACCCGCAAGTCAGCGCCTTACCTAGGGAAGGAGAATTAAGCGATTTGGATGGTCTTGACCGAAGGATTCTTCGCGTCTTCGATGGCTTCGCCATTGAGTTTGAAGGTCTTCGCGTCTCCCGACCGGAAATCCAAGGCTTTGACGACACCATGGTAATAACCATTGTTGTCGCCGTTTCCGACAAAGAGCTCTGCTTTTGTGACTTCGTTGCCCGTGCCATAGGCGAATTTGCCTGTGGTCGTATCTGCAACGTCGCGCTTGGCACGTTCGGTGTTATCCGTTTTGTCAAACGTAACGTGATCGAGGTTACAAACGCCATCCCGGACAATCAAGCATTGCCGATCCGCCGTAAGCTTCGTGTCTTTGACATTTAACACAGCATTGTTGTTCACCATCAATGCAGCGTTGTCTTTTTCACTGTTGCTCACGCTGATTTGACAATTCTCAATATTGATGTGCGGGTTTTGCACGCCATATTCAGAACTCGCGTTCGTCGATATCGCAAAATAACCGCTGGAGGTAATGGTGGAGTTCTTAATCGCCACATCGGCGCTATTGGTAATGCCCAAGCCACCCGTGCTCCCTAAGTCAACGACAACGTTGTCAAGTACGAGCTTGCCTTTTGCCCAAATCGAAGCGGCACTCATGTGATTGAGGTCGTCTGTTACCGCAACATTCAGCGTGCCATTCTTCATCACGACAGTCCGTCCCGCTTCAACGGTAAGCGCGGAGTGCGGAACAGAGTTAGACGAAGGCGCGGCAAGCGTTAACGTTTTGCCGCCTAAATCCACGGTCAAATCGCTACTAGGAACGAGCGTATTTACAGAGTCAATGGCTTGATCCGCCGTAAGGAGGAATTCACCACCTTTATCTAATGCATCTTCCACAACAGCGCCTTTTACGGCATTCGATTGCACGGCATCAAGGCCGATGGTCAAACTGGCGGTTCCGCCGTTCGTTAAATCATCGCCAGTCAGCACGAAGTAACGATCCCCGACTTCAGCGCCAACCGCGAGGTCTTCCCAAGAGGTGGAGCCTGCGCTCAGCTTCACTTCATTCGTAAAGTCGGCATCTTTGTACACTTTAGAAACTTCAACGCCGCCTTCAGCAACAACATCAAGACGATATTTCGTTTCGATGTTCGATTTGTTCTGATAAGAGGCTTTGATAACAACCACGTCTTCGGGAACCATCATGGACACCACGACTTTGTTGCCATTAACCGTGGCAGAACCATAAGCCATGGAGGTCTTGTCTGCTATGACTTCAAGGGACGTTTGCTCCACGTCGACTTTCGCGGCACTGACCGTGACGTCGATCTCGGAATGCGAATTGAAGTAGGCGACCGTCCCGGCAACGCCGGCAGCAGCCGCTGCGCCCGCCATAGCAAGGGCGCTCAGGATGGCAAACTTTTCTTTTTCATAAAAAGTCCTATTCGTTTTCTTTTTCCTCACGCCTTACACCACCCAGTCTTTTCGGGCTAGGCGATGTAAGCGAGAGAAAATGAAATTACTTGATGGCGACTGTGTTGCCGCCTAAGGGATTGAACACCTTGATCCCGTCGACAGCCTGATTGCCGGCCGTGATTGCTGTTCCATTGACCTTAAGGTTAGAACCTTTAAGGCCGTTATAGGCAGTTGCGACCATCCAGCCGCGGTCACCTTCTCCCTGATCCGCTACTTTTAATGTGCATCCTGTAACCGAGGAGTCAGTGATATTCAAATAGCCTTCGCCCGAATAGGGGTTGGCATATCCAACGAATCCTCCAGCGCGGTAATGGCGCGCCTTGATGATTGTGTTCTCGACATGGCAGTCCTTGATGACGTGCTGGAACTGGTAGTTGTACGACGGATGCGCAGCCTGTTCTTCGACGCCCGTCAGATATCCGGCAAGACCGCCAACCCATTTATAGGCTTCGACATAGGAGTTCTTTACCGTAACGCCTTCCAAATCAAGGCCGAGCGTCGAGCCCGTAACGACACCAGCACAGTTTCCTGCTCCTAAATTGCCAGTATTTACGTCTAGGTTCACAACGTGGGCATTGTCAAACACAACATTTTTAAAGACGTAGTTTCCATGTGCCTGATAACGTTCCCCTTTGCTGTTGGTTTTGACATCGCTTGAAATGCTGGTGGAGCCAAAGTGGTCGATGAATCCAGTGCCATTGGTGATGGTCAAATTGCTGATGGTATGGCCTTGGCCGTCGAAATTCAAATTGAATGCTCTGTTCCTATTGGTAACCATTCCTTGCCAGTTCGTAACAGAAGAAAGATCCATATCCTGTTTCAAGACGATGGTGTAGCCATCCAATTTATTGTAGTCTGTATCACTGGATGTGCTGAGTTCTCTTTGCAAATTCAACAAGCCTGTTTTGTTATAAACTTCGAGGACTTTCTTCTCATCGTTTCGTTTGAATCCGTTGACGGGGAAATTGTCTTGGACGGCATCAACGCCAATCGTGACTTTGCCTTTGCCACCATTCTCGAAAGCATCAGTGACGGTGACTTTCACATAGTGATCCGCCACACTTCCATGAACCGCTAAAGGAGTATAAACATTGTCGGTAGCAGGGACAGAGCAAGCCGCATCGGTATAAATGGCAGTATCTAAACCAGCAGTGGCAGTGGCACCAATCTTGTAAAGAACACCAATCGTGGATGAGTTGGTATAGCTGACTTTAATCAAGAAGCTATCACCAGGGACGAGAAGATTTGCAGCGATTGAGCCGTTTTGGGCAATCTCCACTTTGCCATATTGGAGCGATTGGCTCACGATGGTTGGAGCGCTTGCTTGCACATCGACTTTTGCGGCGTTGACGGTGACGTCAATCTCGGAATGCGAATTGAAGTAGGCGACGGTTCCGGCAACGCCGGCAGCAGCCGCGGCGCCCGCAATCGCTAGGGCGCTTAGGATGGCAATACTTTTCTTTTTCATAAAATAGTCCTTTTTCTCTTTATCAGAGTGATTCGACGATTTCCTGCTTTTGGATGGCATTCATGGTGATGTTCATTAAGAATCATGTCTACATCACAACGTCAGGCTTTTTCAGGAAAAGATGCCGAGGATGGGAATCATGTTGATGTTTCCCTCGATGAAATTTCAAGAATTCTGAATGAAACTTAGGGAAGGAGAATCACACAAGCGGTATGAACCGCGGGAAGAAGATGACCGGACATAATGGAATTCCGTCTTTGACAGCCATGAAGAAGAAACCATGACTGTAATTTCCTCTTTGTTTCCTGACTCCTTTCTGCGTCATCTTTTATATAACGCGCGATAAGGCGAAGGATGCCCCTTCACCCAAGAACCGGCACCTAGGAGAATGTGTCGGAACGAAGCGATCCTTCTGTGACTGGAAGGAACAAGAAGCGTGATGGTGTGAACCCATTGCGTTTCTTCCCCGTTTGCCGTTTTTCGAAAAACAGAAACGCAGAATCGGTTGGCCCTTGTTTTTAGACCAACCACTCCTACCGCTTGCTAGGCTTAACAGGGCGCCCATTTCAAAAGGCTCCAAGATGCACTTTCACGTGCGTTTTTTCATTTAAGCCCGTGCAGCAGTGCGGAGTCTCCTAATACAAAAAATATTGAACCCCCCCCCCGAACATTTTGTCAATTCGAATTGTTAAAAATTTAAATTTTTGATGCCTATTTGGCAAAAAAACGAAATTCCACAGCATAAAAATGCCTAGTTCACATGACAAAAATGCATATATAAATTTATATTCAATTGATGTTATGCCTATTTTATGAACTTTGTAAAAATAATAAGTTGAGTAACAAAAATTGTATCTTTAATTACTTTTTTATGATCGATGTTATTTAAAGTGTCAAAAATTGTATCTTTACAATATCGAAAAATAACGCATTTTGAAAATTTAAGATCTCCGTAGATTCGGCCTTTGTAACAGGCGACAAATACTCCCGTTTGCTGAAGGATGCCTGACCACACGAAAATCACGAACGCTTAACGTTGTTAATGAAGGAACCTATGGATCCCCAAACTGGTTTTGTTTCAATCTCTTTATCATGCAACTGCGGCAAAGATCAAAGAACCACTGCTTATGAGATTGTTATATTCCATAACAGGGTTTGGAAATTCTTCGAGGCTTGGGGGAAATATTTTTGCGTTCGTGAATTGAATAGTGAATATTATTTTTATATAATTTAGTTACAAATATTTCAAATTTTGCATTTTTTATAACGTGATAAACTATGGAAATCAAGCGCGACCAATACCTAAACCAACTGATTCGTTCCATGGATAATGGAGCCATCAAAGTCATCACTGGCATTCGTCGGTGCGGGAAGAGTTATCTTCTTGATCCGCTTTTTCGCGATTACCTAATTAAAACTGGCATTCCCGAAGAAAGAATTATCAAAATTGACCTCTCAGATGCCAAGAATCAAAGCCTTTGCAACCCGTTAAATCTCAGCAAAAAACTGGAAGCCTCCCTGCCAAAAGAAGGGAACGCTTATCTTTTTATCGATGAAATTCAGCTTTGCGAGGCGGTTGAAAATCCATTTTTTAGTGGGGTAAAAACGGAAAGTGGGAAAAAGCCAATGATCACGTTCTATGCCGTGCTTAACGGGCTTCTCTCTTCTCATAAAAATGTCGATGTTTATGTGACGGGCAGCAATTCTAAAATGTTATCCAGCGATATCCTGACGGATTTTCGAGGCAGAGGATGCGAAATCCGGATGCGCCCCCTTTCATTCCTAGAATATTTGTCTGCTAACGAAGGGAGCGATCGTGGCCAAGCATGGAGAGATTACTTACGTTATGGCGGCATGCCTTTCTCTTTACGTTATACCGATTTCGGTGACCGTGAGAATTACCTTCGTTCCCTATTCGAGACCGTTTACTACAAAGACATCATAGAGCGCAACCATTTGCAAACGGATACCAGCATCCGTGAATTTACGAAAGTCGTGGCTTCTTCTGTTGGGTCCTTAACAAATGTCAGTCGTATTGCCGATACGTTCCGCTCTACGGAACAAAAAGGTATCGGCAGGATAACCATAGACAACTACATCCGCTGCCTTGAAGACTCCTTCCTATTAGAAGAGGCCGAACGTTATGACGTTAGAGGCCGACACATAATGAACGGAAACAAAAAATATTATTTCGTTGATACTGGACTTAGAAATGCTTTATTAAACTTCCGTCAACCAGATCGGGGCCATTTGATGGAGAACGTCATCTACAACGAATTGCTTTCCCTTGGCTATGGCGTTGATGTTGGGGCTATCCGCACTTATGAAGCAAAAAATCCTCCCTCGAATTCTTCTCCGCAGCGAGAAATAGACTTCATTGCCGAAAAGGGCAATAAGAAATATTACATACAGTCTGCTTATTCGGCAGAAGAAGATGCCAAAATGGTGCAAGAGAAAAAACCTCTCTTAGCGGTTCGCGACTCTTTTCCTAAGATACTCATTGAAGGCGATGATTTCGCTCCTTATTACGACAACGACGGAATTATTCATGTCGGTGTCATTGAATTCTTACTACGTGGTTCATCCCTTTTAGATCACTAATTTAGTTACAAATTTTTCAAGTTTTTCTATATTTGTAACATATTAAATGAATAAGCGACGCGCTTCGACTCTAGTGAGCTAACGAGTCTATGGAGGTTGCTACAATGGACGAGATTGAAAATCAACTGACGGAAGCGCTCAAAGCGAAAGACAGTCGCCTGATTCTTCAAGCTTTCCAAAACGTAAGCGAAGACAACATCGGCAGAGGATTTTTAGATCGCTTCCTGAAAGAAGTCGATACAACCTTTGAAGATAAGACTCTATTGGTAGAATTGTTCAAACACATCGATGATACGTTTACCGACTTGTCTGGTGAATATATAGGAAGTTATCTTCCGATAGAACTATTGATGAACACAAAAGAATACGAGCTTGCGTTCCGTCTTTTTCAAAAATGCGAAGATGAAAACTGTGATGAATGCACTCCCGAATATGTGTATTTCTACGAGGGCAAATGTCTCTATCTCTTAGGAAAATATGATGACGCGCGTTGGCGTCTTCAAAAATCTATCGATGGGGATCATGACGAAATGGAGGCAGAGGCGCAGGCAATGATTGAGAATATTGATCGCAGAACGTTCGTCAATCCATGATTGCCAATGAAACGCTCATGACTCAAAATAAGACGCTTGTTATTTTTTCACACAACGAGTTCTAATTCGAGTAATGTCGACTTATTCGTTTACTCTCCAATAACCGCTTTTCCGTGAACCAATTCGAGATATCGTTCCTCTTTTTACCATGGCATCTAAATGGCGGTTAATGGTAGATGAAGATTTTGCAGTCTCATTGGTGATTTCCGAAATCGTAACGTATTTATTACTTTTGATGATATCAATGATGGCTTTATCGAGGTCATTTATTCTATCATTTATTCTATCATTTATTCTATCATTCAAAAAATCTGGATTGCGATAAAAAACAAAAGTGAAGCCGAATTCGTTATTTTGATATTTGTAACGAATGTTCTCGTTGGCGCATAGCGTGAAAGTTCGATCAAAACCCGTCCCAAAGGCATCAATATAACCATATTTAAATAAGGTGTTAGCAATAAGAACGTTCCTGATTTTGCTTCCTACGTTACCAGAAGCAAATTTCAAAGGATCAATGTCTTTAATGATCGGGCCGGGATTATAAATCGAAATCTGCGATTTATAGATGATATATTGGTTAAAATCACCCTTCACGGCATAAGAACAGTGAGCAAATGAGTTCACCACGATTTCTCGAATGGCGCGTAAAGGAATTTCCGGGATTTCCTCTCTTTGAAGGCCAACAATATTGGCTTTGTAGGAAATATGGTTTTGAATATACGCCATCGCTTCCCTGATACATTCGATGATGTTTCCTTTGAATTCTTTGATTTCGCCAAATTCGGTTCTGGAATCTGTTGGATAATTTGCTTCTTTGATGGTTAAAGGTTTGTTGTTTCCAAATAGATACCATCCTGCATTGTTCAGGTGGCCGTTATCGGTGAGTAGCCCGAGTTTATTCAAGGCATCTTCAGCATTTTTATAAACGTACTCAATTCTGTCTTTGTCATTGGCGGTCCTAATGCAGTCGATCAGCAAATCCTCGTTGATGTCGTCGATTCCATAAACCGTTTCTTTTTCTTCCCATTTAGAATAAGTGTTGTCTTTTTTGGCAAAGAAATTCTCGAGCTGAGAAGAGCTCATCACAATATCGGCATCGTTGATCCGAATATAATATCGGCCATATGCCGAATAGGGAGTGTCGTTTCCTTCTACTGTGGCATGAATGATTTTCTTACCATCTGCCACCTCATCTTTAATTTGGACACGATAAGGAAGCGGCTTGAGGTTGTTTTGGATTTCGTGGGTAATGTCAGCAATTGTCCTTTTCCCAATATCAAGACCAGTCACTTTTCCGTCATCGTTTATGCCGAAATAAACGTCACCATGATTGTTTTTGTTTAGCATCGCGCTGAGCGATATGATGCCTTCTTTTAATTGTGACAAGGATTTCTTTAATTCAATCTCTTCGCTTTCTTTCCACATAGTAGGTCGATCTCCTAAATTTATTCTATCATTTATCATATCATTTATTCTATCACTTAAACTATCATCGATCATTTTTTCTTAACTATTGGTCACAGAAAAAGCAACAGTCATAAAGCAAACAATTTTCCTCTTATTTAAGAAACACTAGAAAGCGATCATTATTTGTGCCAAAAAGAAATTTTCTCACTGATTTTCTTTGAAAATCGGTGAGAACATGGAATTCATCCAAAATTCGCTCTAATCGACATAAATTGAGGTTCATCAACGCCTCTAGATCTAGCAAAGAGTTATAATAAAGATACTAATAAAGCCATAAAAAGGAGGAAAAAAGATATGGCGATTCATACCATCAAAAACAAAGAGATTGTCGTAGGGGCAGATTTTGCTGGATACCCCTTGAAAGAAGCCGTTGTTAAACATCTTGAAAAACAAGGATGGAAGGTACTTGATTTAGGGGTTAAGAAGGATAGCGACCCTAACGACACCGATTTAATGTTCCATCGTGTCGGTCTTCGCGTTGGCGCTGAAATCAGTGAAGGCAATTATGAACGCGGATTGATTTTCTGCGGAACCGGAATGGGCATTCATATTGCTGCTAGCAAATGCCCCCACGTTTTAGCAGGTGTCGTTGAATCCGTTACTGCGGCAAGAAGAGCTGCCACTGCAAATGGCGTCAACGTCTTAGCAATGGGCGCCTTCTATATTGGGCCGCAAATGGCGTGCGACATGGTCGATGCTTATCTTTCTGCCACATTAGGATCCGACCAAACCTGGTGGAAGAACTTCTATCGTTATCACAAAATTGCGGTTGATGAATTAACCAATTTTGATTACGAAGAATATAAAAAGAACGGCTTCCATGTGCGTCATGTTGACGATTGTTCCATCGAGCTGCAAGACAAGCCAGTCGATAAGTTCTACGCCGACTAATCTCCTATAAGCACGGGACTTGCCGAGACATATACCCCAAATTCTAGAAATAGAAAATGGGGTATTTTTATTTGCTTTTAAGTTGAATAAAAAAGCCAGGCTTTCACCTGGCCAATGCCTTCACAAAAGACGAGGAATACTAATGCAAAGTTCCAACGATGCAGTAATCGCCAGAAGCAAGCAATGCATCGTTAGCAATGGTCACACCATCATCCTGCAATTCATGACCAGGCAAATGCAATTGAACTTTCATGGCAACCGGAACATGGATGGTATAACGAATCTTGTTACCTTCATGATCCCATGATACGCGAAGCTCACCTCTTACGGTATCCAAACGTCCTTCTACGTGGTGAAGAGAAGAAGCGATGACGGGCGCTATTTCAATATCATTGGTCGCAATGTCTTTAACATGAATACCAGCAAGATATCGATAGAAAATGTAATCATAGCTACCAAACATCGGATGGTCGAAGGAGTTCATGACGGACAAATTCTCTTTTTCCCAACGTTCCCAAACCGTGGTGGCACCATTTTGTAACATAAAGCCCCATCCAGGATATTCCGGATTCTTCAAAACTTTTAAAACAAAGTCAGCATCTCCGTGTTCACAAAGTTCCGCCATCACTAACCGATATCCTTGATTGCCGCAAGTAAGGTGATAGTGATGGTCAATCACGGACCGTCTTAAATGTTCATATACCGCTTTTTGCGCACGCGCATTTGGCGCCAATCCCAAATAGAGTGCCATGCCATCTTCCGTCATCGTCCCATTTACATAATGGTCATCATGAAAATAATGCTCATTTAGGCTCTTCTTGCTTTGAGCCGCTAGATGACGATAACGTCGCTGATCCGTTTTTTTGCCTAAGATTCCTGCCAATTCGCTTAAAACAGAAAGATGCCAATAGAGGAAGTACGAGCTGACGGCGATTCCATCACTTACCGCATCTGGGAAACTCGTGCAGGGTACCCAATCGGCATAATAGTAATAATCCATGATGAAATCTTTTTGATGCGTGAGTAAGAATTCAACCCACGCTTTATGGCCAGCATAGTTGTCTTGACAAATTTTGCGACTGCCATAAAAACGATAAGCTTCTCGCGCTAATAGCAGGTAAGAAATCGAAGTAACATCGGCCGGTCTACCACCTGTATAGTAAGGCGCAGTGTCGGTAATCGCACCATTCTTATCTTGCGTTAGCGTCATATCAGTGTCCACTTTTTCCAAGAAAAGGTTCATGTCGAAGTTGTAAAGGCACTGAAAGACACGCGTAGAAACGTCATTTAACCATCCAAAACGTTCATCTCTTTGCGGGCAATCCGTCAAAATAGAAGTTTCGTTGTTTTGCTCGGTAATAACGGCCATCTTATGTAATCGATTCAAAATAGGATCGTCTGTTGAAAAATATCCAACAGGCCGATTGTCACTATGAACATGGAGCCCCGTTAAGGACAGTAATTCCGCTTCTCCTTCTATCCACACTTCCACATAGCGGAAGCCATGATAGGTGAAGCGAGGAGAATAGGTTTCCACCCCTTCTCCTTTCAAAATATAAATGTCTTCGGCATCAGCAGTACGGAGATTCGTTTGATCAATATGTCCGTCATCTTTCAATGTTTCAGCATGTCGTAAACGGATGCTAGAACCCCGTTTTCCACGCACTTGGATGCGGCAAAATCCAGCGATATTCTGTTTGATGTCATAAACGAAATGATTCGGATTAAAAGTATGGATCCGTTCGCCAGGGTATTCTCCTAAAGCACGGATTGGATTCATTTCTTCAGGAACGAGTTCCCCCATGTTTTGTTGCGAATGGATGCCGCCAAACCAATGGTGATTGTAACCGCCAGTCAAATCGGGAGAAGAAAAACCTCCGGGATATTCATCTTCGATTCTAGCGTCGTACGATTCCCCTGAATAAATGGAGTTTCGAATAATGGGCGAAGGAGCAAACCACCAATTGTAGTTGCTGTAAGAATGGGCTTCATAGGTAGAACCGTCTGTAAAATCCACATAAAGCTGCATGCGTAGTTTTCGGTTCCCATACCAGCCATACCCCAACAAGAACCCTAAGACGTTTTTATCGAGGCACAGTTCTTTTGTGATGTCATAAGTGCGATAGAGCACTTTCTGGTCATAATCTGTGACGCCAGGTTCTAGCAAGGCGTCTCCGATTTTGTGACCATTAACATAGAATTCGTGATAACCGATCCCGGCAACATAGCATCTTGCTTTTTTGACGTTTTTCCCTTGGAAGGAATCCAATTCTTTACGGATGGAAAGAGCACCGCCATTCCAAGCATCAGGTACCCCAATCCAAGTACCAAGCCATTGGTCTTTCCCGATTCTCGTTTCGAAATGAGTGGAGAAAGACACGCATTCATTGTCTTTGGTTTTGACAACAAGAATGACTTGATACTCTTTCCGATATTGCAGTTTCTTCCCGCGATAAAGGATGCCAAAATTACGTTTTGCTTCCTTTTCTCCGCTATCCCATAGCGTAATACCGCTTTCTTTCACCAATAGGCGATAAGACGCCGGAATGGAATTGCTGTTGTCGGAATAACGCCAGCTGAAACTAGGACGCAAACTTGCGTCTAATGGTTCCTTTCGGCCGTCGATGAGTAAATTTTCGATGCTTAGCATAACGATGCTCTTTTCTTAATTTGATGAGAAAATATTAACGATTATTTTTTGTTCTTTTTGTGCTTTTTCACCAAGACAACGCTCAAAACAGCAGCAAGAACAACGGCCACACTGCCAATCGTAATGCCAACGATTGCACCAGTGCTCAAGCCCTTCTTGGCGGGTTTGTCTGGCGTCGGTGTCGGCGTGGGTTCTTCAGACGAGCTCGGAACATCTTCGCTAGAAGACGGAACATCCGGTTCGGTAACCGTAACTGTGATCGTCTTGGTTAATGTCTTGGACGGATCGTCATCATCGACCCAGTTGGCAGTCACAGTGCAAGTGCCAGCCTTTAAACCAGTGATATTGCCAGAGGCGGCAACTTTCGCAATCGTAGGATCGCTGGAAACAAACGTAAGCGTGCCGCTCGTCGCTCCTTCCGGTCCACGGCTGATGCCACTACGAACGGTTTTGCCCACTTCGACAGTGACCGAATCAGATTTCGCTACCAGTTCCGTTGTGGCCACATAAGAAGTCCAACCAGCTTGCCCATAGCGATAAGTGATATCTTTAGAGAATTTCCCTTCGATAATTTGCTCCCCGGTTCCTTCAACCGGTTTGCTTGCGCCACCCGGATCAGCAACGTTGCCCGTCCACTTGTAGTAGCCAGTGCCAGCCGAAATGGTGATCTTGTCACCCTTTTGATAAAGGGTTTCATAATTGTCTTTGTTGACAATCTTCTCACCATCTTTGTAATTGAATTCTGGGAACAAGGCGATCTGCGCGCCTAAGACATAAGCCGAGAAGCTCACCTTTGTCCCGTCTTTGTGTGTCCAAGAGATGTGGTCTTGATAGTATTGAGAAGTAGCATCGTCAGTGAAATTGGCAGTGTTCGTCGCGGTTTGATCGCATTCGATGAAAACACAATAGTCAAACCAGTCAACGATGGCCACTTCTTTTACTTTCTCTTCTGCGTATTCATAGACTTTGACTTGAACCGTAGCGGTATAGGTGGTTTCGTCCACTTTGTAGCCTACATCGACGCTCAAATCAGCCGCTTTGCTGGTGTCAATCGTCGCAGCAACAAAGTTATTAGCGTCTAAATCGAATTCCGGAGAGAGCGAGTCATCTTCAAAAACAAATTTGCCTTTGGTTGCGGATGGAACAAAGGAAGTATCGCTGCCAACCGCTCGATAATATGTTGCCGGGCCATCGACAAACGCGATTCCTTTAATCGCTTTTGCTGGGGTAACAGTGAGATCTAATGTTTTCTCGACATCGCCCATTTTTGCATGGATGGTGACATTGCCTTCGGCAACCCCCGTCACAACGCCTTGGTTAGAAACCGTAGCAATCGCACTGTCGGAAGAGCTCCATTCAATAACGCCATAAGCATCTTCAGGAGTATAGGTAACAGTGAGATCTAACTCGCCGCCCACCGAAAGATAGCTACGTGGCGCAGAAATGGAGAAATCCGTTGCGTCTATTGTCCAAGGAGTAAAGGATTTTGTTGCCGCCGAATAGACCAAACGGCGATCGGCTTTAAGTTCTTGGATGGCATAGAACCCGCCGTCGCCAACAGGAGCGTGGTTCCCGTCAGCGGTACCAGAGTATTGATAAATCCGTAAGCCCTGTTTCAGCGTAACGACATCGTTAGCGCTTGGCGAATAATTGCCATAAACGATGTAACGAGCGCCACCAAGGTTTTTAACGCCGGTAACGTCCATGGGTTCGCCATTGACCAAGATATGTTCTTTTACCTTGGCCACCAAGTCAGCGGGAAGGTTGACATATTGTGCTCTATCGTAAGTGGTGCCGATGCAAATTTGGAATGCACCACCCCACCCGGTATTATCGGCACCAGCTAAAGCACCATCTGCGTTCCAGTCAATGGCAGTCAGCGCATCGATTGAAATGGTCAACGTATCCGTGCAGCCGTCTACCGTTAAAGTCAATGGGTATTGACCGATGGTTTCTGCATCCACTTCACCCGAGAACATGTCCGCGGTCAAAACAATGTCCGCTTCCGTGTTATCGTCAAAAACTTTTTTGGCGTGAATGTCACTAAGCCAAAGCTTCCAGTCATTTCCTTGCCCTACATGTAATGTTTTGTTCTCGTTAGTAATCCGAATGCTGGTAACTGTTTTCGTGGCAGCGCAATGAACCGTCATTGAAGCAGACAAACCATTACAATAAGCAGTAATGGTAACGTCCCCTGCTCCTAAAGCCGAGACTAAACCATTTGCATCAACGGTGGCGATGGTTTCGTCACTGGACTTATAGAAAACAAGCGGGTTTTCTTCCGTGGTTTCCACTTCGGGCACGATTTGATAAGTATCACCTACCGCGACATCTTGTTTCGTAGCGGAAAGCTTGAAAGAAGTTGGAGCGACGAAGGGGGTCCACTCTCCTAATCCGCCATTTTCCAGTTTGCAAATGAATTTTTGCTCATTCGTGAAATGAAGGTTGATATCTTTGGTGTCATCCGAATTATCGCCAGCAAAAGAAGTATCAGCCGGGATATCAAAAATATAACCCTTTACATCGATGCTGTTGTAATTGAAGAACACCTTTTGCCCATAGTTAAAGAAATTGGTGATGTTTTGAGCATTGCCATAAGGGTCTGTCAAAGTGAAGTAATGGTTATAAGAATAAGCTGTTTGTCCAGCCGCCCAAACGGATTGATCCACCAATGCCGGACTGGTTTCAAAACCAATGGCTTTGAAATTCCAGTCACCCCCATCAAAGTTCTCAACTTTGGCAATGTTGGATTCTGTTTGTGCTGCTGTGTTATCCGCAAAAACGCCAGTCATGTTGGCCGCGCTCGTTACTGAACTTAAGGCGACCATCTCCACGACGGATGATGCCGCTAACGTGAGGAGGAATAATTTTGTTACTTTTTTCATCATTGAATTTGTCCTTTCGATTCAAAATGTTTTTCCGCAAACCACCTACGGGATGGCGGCCGTTTGTTTTTTGTTTGTGTTTCGCTATAACCTCCTTTTTATTGATATGAATTTTTAATATCCAAATCCAAGTCTTCCGATAGGAGCAACATCGCCAGAGACGTAATAATCTAATTCGTCTTCTGGCTTAGAAACGGAATCCGCCCACTTGAAAGACAATCCTTCTTTGTCTTGATAGCCGACAAGGCTCTTTTTCACTGCTAATTGCATGACGTTCTTTTGCACGTCAACGGACGCCGATCCGACTTTTTCGAAGACGTAACCGCCCGTGCTCTTTTCCACGGAACCATTTCCATCACGATTAATCACATATTGGAAACCCATGAAGCCTTCTTCATCATTGGTTCTTAAGAAAAGATTCATGTAGTTATTTTTGTTGTCGTAAGAAGTAATCGGGTCAACGGTTTCCACCCGGAAATAGAGATTTTCGTCATCTTGGGTGACTTGCATTTTGACAAAATCGTTTCTCCCCGAATGATCAACATAACGATCCGTACTATGGAGAACGCAATTTTTAAAATCGCGCTTCGCTGGATCTCCTTCTAAATCTTGATACGAGGGAAGCCCTTCCCATTGTTTCTCATCAAACGAATGAATATCGATCGACCGTTTTTCTTTGGCGTAGCGAACATAATCCGTCATCTTCAAACGGCGAATGTTTTCGATTAATTGCAAATAACCAGAATCGCCTAACTTTCCTCGCTCAGGTTCTAAATCACGAGAATATTCTTCGGAATAAACATCGACAAAAGAGCTGCGTTTCACGCCATCAAGCGTCATCTCGCCTTTCATTGCCATCCATTCGTTCCAGCCTGTGCAAAGGTAATAATCGATTTGATCCTGTCTTTCGATTGCGCTATCCCACATGGTTTGGAAACTTCTGCCTGCTGTCCAGTCTTCTTCTTTTTGCCCATTAGAGCCAGGAATATACCCTCGTGAACATTCGGGGTCTTCCGAAGAAACGGAAATGACACGATGAGAATGTTGGGCAACCGGGATACTGACCGCACGGGTTTGAGTATGAATCGGTTGCGGATATTCCCATGTCATCCAAGGGATAGAGTTGTCATTATGAACGCCATTCGGCCATTCCGATTCACGAATATCGAAAAATTCATACATGGCGTTGGAAATCGGCGCTGCCGAAGGCTGATTAGGCCGATAACGCGTTTCATCGCTTGCCTGCGCGTTATTTTCGGTGATGCCGATAATTAATGGATTGAGCCCATCAATGGAAAACCAAAGCGAATCATAGGTCCCATCTTCGTAAAAGGAGCGATAAATGGAATCCACCGTCTTTGCAGAATAACTATTGGTATAGAAAGCAAGTTTTGGCACTGGATAGCCTTTTTGCTGGTAAGAAAGCCAAATGTCTAGAAGATTTTTCGTTGCTTCAGGGTAAAGAACGCTATTCGTGGCGTCGAAAATCAAATAATCCACGTCAGCAAGCAAGAACATCTCTAAATGCTTCTTAATGACGTAGGGATCTGCGCTATGGTAATAGCCAAATAATGGTTCACCCCAATAATGGAATGCGTTTTTCGGGGATTCCGGATAATCATCGGCGCTTTCGGCTTTCATCTTTCCATCGGGCGTGGCCAAAAGTTTAGTGATGTCATAAATGCCTGTTTCATGGGAACCGTGCCACAAACTATAGAACAGTCCAACGTACTTTTTGGTCGTTTTGAAATTGTCTTGCCGACTGATCTTTCGACCGTGCGTATCCGTACCCTCTAAACTCAAAATCGAATATTCAAGTGGCGTAAGATTGCGCTCATCGCGTGGTAAGCTTGGATCGTCATAGCGAACGTTAGGATCATTTTGTGAGGATGAATTGTTGCCCATGTTAGAATCTCCTGTTGTCGGGTTGCCACAGCTAGCGCAAATGGCTAGGAGGCACAGAATCGGAAATGAGAATTTTTGTTTAATAGCCGTATTCATAACTCATTCTCCCGAGCGGAGCAGAATCACCGCTCACGTAATAATCCATGATGTTGTCATCTTTTGTGACGTTATCCATGGCTTTAAAAGCAATGTGGACGTCGTCTTTCGTTTTGCCGATGAGGCCAAGTGGTAAAGCGAACGTAATCACATTGTTTGAAACTTTGTAATCGCAGTCCCCCACTTTCTGCCAAGCGTTATGTTCAAATTTCTCAACGGAGCAACGCGTTCCTTCCCGGGAGCGGTTCAAACGATAATCGTAGTTGTTCCCGAATTTCTCATCTTCTTGATAGCTATTCAAAAGCAGGTTCATCCATTTTTGATCGGAGGCATCTGGCGTTGTGATGGCGTCTTTCGTCTCCACGTAGAAATAAAGCTTGCTTGCGTCATGAGCGACTTTTACTTTCGTGATGTCGTTTCGAGCCGAATTGTCTGTATAAACGCCTGTTCCCTCTTTTACGCAATCACGAAAATTGCGGACGATGGTGTCGCCTTCGAAATCTAAATAGCTGTTTTTAACGTTATCCCAGCTCGATAAATTGTTCTCGTCGATCGCTGTTTCTGGATAAAGATAACGTGGCGCTTCTTCAAACTTGAATGACCGGATATTGCGTGCCAATTGAAGATAGAAATTATCACCCAAAAGTCCATCTTCCATCTCACAGTCACGCGAATATTCTTCGTCGTATTCATCGCAGAAAATCACTTTTCCGTTAGAAACCTGTTTGATGGCCATCCATTCATTCCAAGCGGTGACGAAAACATTTTTGACTTCGCCTGTTTCCTCATCGGGATGAAGCGCGGTCTTCCATTGTGACTCGAAATTCAAACCCTCTTTGAAACGGGAGGAATCTTCACTCATCGTAGAGAATTCGAAACCGCGTCCCCAGCTGGTCTCTGGGTCAGCCATGTTATAGCCGGGGCCTTGGGCAACGGAAACGGACATGATGCCGTGATAATTGTTTTGTGGATAAGTCCAATCTTGCCAAGGAAACCCTTGATTCAATTTGGGTGATTGATCTGGCCATTGCGCTTCTTTGAGGAAAAAGAATTCGTCAAAACGCTGATATTGCTCATTGGTAAAATCAGCCGTGTTGGCGACCATCATCGGCTTATTGTCAATGGTGTACCAAAGCGATTTAAATTCTGGATGATCGCGGTAGTAAAAGCCATAAATTGTCTCCACTGTTTTGCTGGAGCTAGAATTGCAATAGAAAGCAAGTTTGGGCACTTTCCATCCTTGTTTTTGATAAGTTAGAAAAATGTTACTTAACGCAATAACGACATTGTTATAAGTGACGGAATTCGTGGTGTCGAACACCAGATAATCAATGCCAGCTTGCACGAAGAGCTCAAGGTGACGCGCAATCACAAACGGATCCGCAGAGTTGTAATATCCATATAATGGTTTGCCCCATTTGTGGAAAACACCGTTAGGCGAGGCAGAACTGCCGTTCGGATCTAATGGCGAATCCGGTGAGTCTTTCAAAAGCTGAGTGATGTCATAAATGCCATTCTCATGGGCCCCTTGCCACAAAAAGTAGAACAGCCCGACTTCTTTTCCATTTTCTTTCTTGGTGGCTTTGAACGTTCGACCAAAAGCGTCCGTTCCCGTCAAACTGTTTAACGTATAGGCAAAATCATCGAGATTACGGTCATCGGTAACCGGCAATAATGGTTGAGAAGAAATATCCTTGCTTGCGCTGCCTTCTGTAGATTGGTTAGAAGAGGTAGATGGGCCGCAAGAAACAAGCAGCAAAGTTCCCAAAGAGAACCAGAAGGAGATTTTAGTGAAATTCTTTCGCGACATAATCTATCCTTTCAAACCAGAAGTCACGGTGCTATCGGTTAATTCACGTTGGAAGATAACGAAGATGATGGCCGGAATAATTGTCATGAAGACACCGCCAGCCATACGAATGTTTGCTAAGTCAGCCGCAACATCGCCTTCGGTGAAGTTCTTAAAGAGAATGTAGGCAAAGGTATAAGGGGCATCGGCAGAAGACATGTAAAGCAATGGTCCATAGTAGTCGCTCCAGGTGGCTACGAAGACATTCACCATGATGTAAATCAAAATGGTCCGGCAATTTGGCATAACAATCTGCCAATACATGCGGAAATAACCGCATCCGTCAATTTTCGCCGCATCGATAAGTTCATTTGGAATGCCCATCATATACTGGCGGATAAGGAAGATATAAAGCGCGCCGCCGCCAAAAAGATTAGGGATGGTGAAAGGCAGCAACGTATTCAGCCACCCAATCTTGGAATAAATCACATATAAAGGGATTTGCGTCACAATCCCCGGCAACATGATGGTAAGCATCATGGCCGCAAAAACGATGTTCTTGCCTTTAAAGTGAAGCTTAGCAAAGGCAAAGGCAGCCATAGAAGCAGAGATCGGAATAGCAATGATGTTGAAAACGATGATGATCATCGTGTTGCCAAGCGCTTGACCGAACGTGTGGCCTTGAACGTTGGTCGTGAACAAGCGAACGTAATTCTTCCATTGAAGTTGTGAGAAATCAGGAAAGAACGGAACCTTTGGGTCAATCACCATGGAAGAGGTCATTAATGATTTGTTCAACATGAACACATAGGGGAAAAGTAAGATCACGGCAATGATTGTCATGAGCAGGAAGAGAGCAGAAACCTTTGCTCCATTCCAAATTTTGAGCTGCGTGTCTTGGTTTCGCCGAGCGATTTGTTTTTCTTTACTCATGCTTATTCTCCATACACGACCCATTTGCTGGTCTTAAATAACAATAGCGTTAAAGCGCTGATGACAAGGCAAAGAACCCAGGACAATGCGCACGCATAGCCAAGGTTCCCATCCTTAAAGGCGGTGAACCAAATCTTGACGCCATAGAGATAAAGCGAATCGTCAATGCCACGACCACTGCGCGTAGCAATGACAAGGGTGCCGTTATATTGCAAACTGCCAATCACCGATGTGACCAGATTAAAGAAGATAATAGGAGTCGACATCGGAATCGTGATGTGTGTGAAACGTTGCCAGCCATTGGCGCCGTCAATTTTTGCCGCTTCATAGAGTGAAGGCGAAATGCCCTTAAAAGCGCTCAGCCATAAAATCATTCCGCCGCCAACGCCCCAGATACCCATGAGTAACAACGAGAACATTGCCGTGCTTGCTTCGCTAAAGAACGGGAAGGCAGGTAGCCCGATCGCCTGTAACATGCGGTTGAAAATACCATACGTGTTATCGGTCATATCCAGCCAAAGCAAACCATTTACAACACCAGGAATCACGCAAGGAAAATAATAAAGAACACGGAAAACCTTGGTGAAGCGATAGTTATTGTTGACAAGCCACGCCAACAAATAAGAAAGAATCAAATTGAGAGGAATGGAAACGCAAGTGTAAATCAGCGTGTTTGCCCAAACTTTGCCCATTTCTTTATCGTGGAACATATGAATAAAGTTCCCGAATCCGATAAAGCGATTCACCGTAAAACCGTCATAATCCTTAAAGGCCCAAACAATAGAGCACAAGATCGGAAGCAGAGTGAAAAAGAGCAACCCGATAACCAATGGTGAAACAAAGAGCCAACCGGCAATTGCTTCTTGCCTGGTGAATTGATTCGTCTTTCGCCGATGTCTAGGCGATAGTGCGCTTAAAAGGGCTTTTTCCATTGGCAAGTCACTCCTTTGATGTAAAATGGGCGTTTTATTGGCCCATTGCAGACTTAAAGTTGCTGACGGCGCTCGTAACAACGGCGTCAACGGTTTTGCGAGCTTGTGAGGCATCCATCAAGAAGTCTTGGAAAGCAAGCTGCAAACGAGACATGTACTTAATATCGGCGCGGGACAGATATTCTTCTGTAATCTTATATTCATCATTTTTCAGATATGCGCCAAGGTTTTTGTCTGTGTAACCCTCGCCCCACTTCTCTTTGGTAAAGTCGTCCATGTCCGAACGAATGGGAGCAAGATTTAATCCACCTTCAGCCATATATTCTTGTCCTTCTCTGCTGACCAAATATTGTAAGAATTTCCAAGCGATTTTCTTATTGGCCGATTTCTTATTGATCGTATAACCGGCGATGCCAGCACCGACTTTTGGCGAATGATTCGCTTCAATTAAAGGCAGCGTAACCAAATCAACATTGCCTTTGATATTCGCTTTGGTATCGTAATGGGAGATAGAGGCCGATTGGAAGCAGAATGGGGTTGTACCGAATTCAAAGGAGGAGCCCGATGTAACGCCTGCGCGGACAATATATCCTTTGTCGGTGATGTCACGAATTTCCTTGATCATGTCCCGCGTTCCTTGAGAATCGATGACAACCTCGCCTTTTTCGTTCAATACATCCGCCCCATAAGAACGAAGCATGGGATATCCAACAGAACCCCAACCAGTCAAATACATATCGCAGGCATAATTGCCATCGGCGTTGCCTTGGCTTCTGAGATGTTCCATCCACGATTCGCAAACTGATTTGAAATCGTCCCATGTCCACCCATCTTTAATCTTACTCATGTCGATATTGGCATCTTGCAGCAACTTCTTGTTGTAGAAGCAAACCACGGAGTCAGCCGAACGAGGCACAACATAGTGAACGCCATTAAGGCTTCCCATATCGAAATACGCTTTCCGATAATCGCTCCAATTCCAACGATTGGCTTTGGTTTCGGAAGAAATATATCCATCGAGAGGCTCGGCAATATCGTTTTTAATCAGATAAAGATATTCGGGGCTATTGGTCCAAACAATGTCGGCTAATTTACCAGACATTGCCATGTTACGAACGGTGGTTTCGTAGGAGGAAACAGAGGTATATTCCAATTTCAAAGAAGCGTTGGGATATTGTAGGGAGAAGCCTTCATCCCAGGCTGTCTTAATCATCGTTGTTTCATTATCGTTCCCAGAAGGAATTAAGATGTGAACTTCAGCGCTGATGTCACTAGGAACATCGACATCGACATCAGAAATAGAAGCGGAAGCATCGGGATTGCCATCGGATTTGTTGGCATAAGGATCATCAACGTTGCAGCTGGTGATGCTTGCTGCAGCCGCTAAAGCGATGAGCGGAAGAGCAATGCGTTCAAATTTCTTCTTCATAACAAAAACCTTCTTTCCTTTATATTTATTTTTAATTAGTCTTAGCAAGTTTTGTCGGATCCACGAATGCGCCAAGTACACATTGAACATAGAAACGATGCCCGAAATCATTCGGATGATTGATGCCGTTGGCGGTGTAATCTTCATACCGCTTATAGCGACTATCGAAGTAGTCTAAAGAAGCTTTGTTGACGTCGATGACGGCAATTCCTTTTCCATCTTTGCTGTAATCATTGGCAAGAGAATGCAACTTGTCTTCGTACATGGTCATCTTTTCAGAATCGTAAATATACGGATTGGGCATGATGGGAGAGAGAAGAACAATTTCCGTATCAGGAAGTTCATCTTGAATATAAAGGATAATATTGAGCATTAAATCACCATAACCATTCGGTGTCTCGCTGTTTCCAAGGTCATTCACCCCATAATGAATAAAGACAACATCTGGATTTTGGTCTTTGATTGCTTGTAACTTCGATGGATCCGAAGAAACATAGCCGGCCGTGGTTCCACCGACGGATTGATTCACCATTGTAACGTTGGAACCATACGCTTTTCCTAAAGCATCTGCCACTTGCGGAACCCATGGGCCCATAAATGGCTCGTGTTTCATTAATCCACTGCTGGAACAGCCTTCGGAAATGGAATCGCCAATCGTAACGATTTTCACATCTTGCTTGCCTTCCAACTTTTCTTTAAATTTGGGAAGCCGATCTAAGCAATATGTGGGGTAAGCGTTACGATTTAGCTCGTGAATGTCATAGGCATAGGTCACATGAATTTGATTGGAATAAAAGAACGGAGACTCGGTGTAGATTGTGACACCCGACCATAAAACATAATCTGTGGCCATGTTCGTAATTTGATCCACTTTGCGGTATGGTTCAGGAATGCCTTCACCTTTTAATTGCGACTCCGTCCAGAACGGAATCTCGGATCCTTTTTTCCAAAGAATCTTATTTCCACTCACTTCGTAGTCTTTTCCTTCGACATATTCTTTAGTCCAAGTGTAATCGTGAATGGAAATGACTCGTTGCGGCTGATAACGCAATTGACAAGAAATGGTACCATCTTCACCTTCTACCATCATGGCAGATTCGTTATAAATAACATTTCCCCAAAAGAATGGCTCACGCATTTGCTTTTCTTCAAATTGATAGGGGATCGAAGAAACGTCTTTCATAAAATTTGGAAATTGATTCATATCGATGTCATTAACAGAACTTGTAACAGATTCTTTGGATGCTTGCTGCGAAGAAGACGAATTATGGCCTTCTCCACAAGCAGAAACTCCTAAAACTAAAGGAAGAGAGGCTAGGCAATAAAGAAACTTTTTCTTGAATGAACTCATGACAACCTCCAAAGGCCGCACAGCATTATTTTTACAACTGAGTTTATTTTATCGATATGATTTAAGGCAATCAACTTTGCACGAAACATTGTTCATAACATTGATTTTTAATCACTATCGAGCATTTAGACAAAAGGCGATGATTAAAATCTTTCATTTTTAGTTATTTTCAATCATAATTAATCATGTATAGAGGATTTGTTTATGCTAATTGACGAACGAAAAAATCAAATTTTGATGCTGGTAAAAGAAAAAAGATATGTCTCTGTAAATGATTTATGCAAGCTGGTGTACGCCTCTTCTGCCACCATTCGCCGTGATTTGGCGTTTCTATCTAATGCCGGTCTAATTCAACGAGTGAGAGGGGGAGCTTCTGTATTGGGCAATTCTACCGGTGAAACCGCAGCAATCGTGCGAGCGCAGGCAAACATTTTTGAAAAGAAGCGGATTGCCAATGCTGCATTCCGTTTTCTCCATAACGGGCAGTCCTATTTTTTCGACGGCTCAACAACCGTCGGTGAGTTGGTCCCGTTACTCAGCAAACTGCAAGATATCACCATTATTACGAATGGTTGTGAAAATGCGGTACGGTTGGCAGATATCGCTACCTGTCAGTCCTATATCGCTGGGGGAAAGATATCCTTAAAATCCGCCTCTTCCACTGGTTCAGATACTTTAAGCTCACTAGAAAACTTTTCATGCGATGCCACCTTCTTCTCCTGTCGCGGCTTTTCTTTGACGGCTGGGCCAAGCGAGGGAACCATTGAACAACAGCGTGCAAAAGCAGCGATGCTTCGCCACAGTACGAAACACGTATTGCTTGTAGATCACACGAAATTTGATCAAACCTATGTGGGGTCCGTTTGTTCGTTGGCCGCCATCAATATTCTTATTACGGACGAAAAACCCCGGGAAGAATACACAAAGTTTTTCGAGCGAAATGGGATTCAGCTTATCGTTGCGGAGTGAAAGGCTCTATCACCGATAGCCAACCTTGTGGAAGTTTCATCGTGATCTTGCCTTTTTGATTCACAAAATCAATGGGTCCATCAGCAGTTGGAATCGACACGGAGAAATTTTGAGAGTCCAAAGGTTCTCTAGCGGTCAATATAACTTTCTTTTCCTTAGGGAGAATTCCAGCTAATCCGCAATACATCTGTAGCAGCATGACAATCACATACGAAGCAAAGCAATGAGTTAAAGAAGCATAGGTGCTATCAAATTCCCACAATGTTCCTGTCTTGTCCGCCATGAAATAGAAATAATAAATGATTTCTTCGGCGGCTTTCTCAAATGATCCCGATTTTAATAGCGTCAATAAACGTAGATAATCTCCGATAAAAACGTTAGAGGGGAACACATTCGGCAATACCTTTTTCGGATCGCGAGTCGGTCCTAATTCATCATAAAGTCTCTGATATAAAGCCGGATACATTTGCCGATTGGCGACACCAAAGTAGAAAAGATAATACTGGGTGGTTTCCGAAATGCGGCCAGACAACTCCAAAACCCCATTTCTTCGAATGCGATTGTCGTTAAAGAATGTTCCGTCATAGGCCTGTTCGCGGATTGTGGCGCGCATTTTTTGAGCCCGTTTTTCTAAATCGTCACGATGGTACATTCTACCTAGCGCGTCCAAAGCCGCAGCATAGAGGGCATTCGTAGGATAATTCACCCCCGAAACGGACTCCGCATCGGAAGCATGGCTCCACTCGACCAAAATCGTCCCTTGCAGGTTTTCTAGCAAGCCGTCCTCGTTAAGAAATTGATCGCACCATGCTACGAAATCGAAAAGTTGCTTCTTTACTTCGCCTAAAAGGTCGGGATCTTCATAGCGTGCTAGGTAACGTTCAATTTCCAGAATATAAAACATGCCCCAGTTCGGAATAAATCCGCGATCACCAAAATCGCAAGGATAACACATTGGAATCATGCCGCTCGGCTGATCGCCCTGGTTCACATAGTGCGCATAATTCCACAAAAAGGCATGCTCCACTAAATGGTTGCCCGTTAAATAGCCCTCAACAATTCCTGAGAAATAGGTATCGCAAAGCCATCCAGCTCGTTCTCGGCTAGGGCAGTCCATTAAAATATCCACGGTATTTTGCGCAAATGTGTTAACGGCAGCATCCGCGATTTTTTGAACTTTTGGATTATCAAATTGGCAATGAAACCGAGAAACATCAGGGTTTTCAAAAGGAATTAAGCCAACGGAGAGAAGATCAACGGATCCACCGCGACAAAGAACACGAATATATTTGGCAGTGTAGGGTTCACGACAACAAAGCGAATATTCGCCTTCCTCCAATTCATAAGAAACAATATTGTGCGTGGTATTCCGATAGAAAGTGACGCCAATGAGGTCTTCGCCAGGATTACGTGTGTCGATTTCGTCAAACACTAAATAAATGGTGGCCTTGTGACGAACGCGAAGCTTGCAAGTAAGGAAGCCAGTTTTGCTAATAGGATAACCAAATGTGGCAAATTCATCCGTTCCCAGTAAGCTTTTAGTTTGGCCTTTCCAATAGCGAAGACGCGATACATATCCGTTAGGATCAACTTCCCACTCCTTTTGCTCAAACATTCTAAGGTAAGGAGAATGCATGTAGCGATCATCGTAAGCCTTTAGGCTGCCGTCGTAAGAATAAATGCCAGCCTCTAAAAGTTGGAAACTGCATCGTTTAGAAAAATCACTCAAATGCGTTTCGCGGTCAATCAGTTTTCCTTCCGTAACAACATCAGCTTGTTCTTTTGAGAGAGGAATCGCCATTCCTGGTGTTTTTAGAGCAAGGCTTAAAGAAGAGTTGAGACGATACGATTCTGAGAATTCGCGCTGATAAGAGAAGCGAACAACTTTCTGGAGACGGCTCGTATCATGATAACAAGTAAAGTCACGGGTAGTGGCCTCAATCGTCCCGTCTTCTTTTTCCAAAATTCCATAAAAGAAAGAAGCTGCACGTGGGCGTGTGTAAGAAATGCAATTGTAATGAGCAAGAATTACGACCAAGCGATTGTGCGCCTCTAGCGAAGACAACAAAAGTTTATCTACACGATATTCGTGAATCGCACTCCGAGCGGGACCATAATGGATCATTTCGCCATTTAAATAAACACAATAATCATCGTTGCCGGACAAAATGAAATTACGCGGTTCGCCTCCGTCAAAATCTAAAACAAACCAAAAACTAACGTTCATCTCATCCTTGTATTTCTGAGGAAACATCTGATCAGCAAGATTTGATTTCATAAATTCATCAAAAGCTTTTTTACAAAATTGTGACAAATTTTGCTTAAATGTAGACTGCTTTTGCTCCTATTAGATGTTGCTATGATAGCAAAGAGCGAATTTGATATGAATGTTTGAGCGAACGATAGAATTTTGAGCATTTTTCTGCTCAAAAAGATTCAATCACTAAAGAATTATTTCGTTTTAATCAATACTAATCACGCTCGTGAGTAATTTTGCTAATATTCGTCTTTTTAATCACGCTCGTGAGCAAAAGATATTTAATTTATCAATTAATTTTCTGTAAAAAGGCTTCTTTTATCGGTCATTATTTTCAAAATTTCTTTCGCAATGAAAAAATCGTTAGGCTAAAGGTGCTGTAATCCGCTTGTGAACAATTGAACTTATGCCGCGTTCTTATCTTTTTTCTTTAAATATTCTTTCAATTTAAATGCACAAAAATAAGGGAAGGTAGAAATATCGTTGGCACATCCTACATTGAAATTGCCAAATTTTATGCCCCATGAAATGTCGTGATAATTCTTGTTTTTGATTAATGACGACAAAGACTTAGATTGCGCGCCATTGGACTTTACTTCCACCGGAATTAAGTTACTTTGTGTCCCGACAAAAAAGTCTTCTTCTAAACTAGAGTTCTCTTTTTTGTAGTAATAAAGGCCAAGTCCCTGTTTGAGGAAGGCTTCCGCAGCAAAATTCTCATATAACGCGCCTTTATATACCCCTAAATTGCGGTTGGTGCGTAAGTCTTCTTGCGCTTCCTCGTCTAACGCAGATACCAATAACCCCGTGTCTGGATAATATAGTTTATATTTGCTGATATCGATATTTCCTGTTAACGGAAGCTCAGGGAACTGCAAACAGTAACTTTTCATGATAACGCCGGCATCGGACAACCAATCAATGCAGCTAGAATATTCTCGGGATCTGGCGTTCTTTTCCACTTTGTTGAGCTGAAATTTTTTGTTTTCTTTGGCAAGCTGTGCGGGAACGCTCCGATAAACGCTGATAATTTTTGCTTGATCCAGCCCTTCTGCATATTTTCTAACATCTTCTTCGTAATCGAGTCGAATTTGTTTTTGCACATCGAGCGTTCCAGCAAACGTGCCCGTTTGGAGATATTGTTTCACGACGGCAGGCATCCCTCCCAATACACAGTAATCTAAGAATAAGCGCTTAAAGACCATCATCTCATTATCGTTAAAAGGCTGATTTTTAAGCATGTGTTCTAAGATGGTGTCCACCTGATCTTGATGGTAACCTTTCGCCCAAAGGAATTCTTCGAAGTCCATTGAAAACATTTCATAGTCGGTTTTATAACCAACGCTATTGCTATGTATTTTTCGATCATTGATGCCTAACATAGAACTACTACAAATAACGTCATATCGGCCATCTAGTTGAAATGATTTCAATGTTGTTGCAACATCAGGATTTTCTTGCATTTCATCAAAGACGATGACCGTTTTGCCCGGAATAAATTTCAGCGAGGGTTCAACGAAAGAAATATTTCTCAGAACGCTGTCAATGTCATATCCGTCGGCCAAAATGCCCATGTACTTCTTTTCTAAGGCAAAATTGATATAGACAACGCTCTCATAATTTTCTTTTGCAAAATGAAGAATGGACTCCGTTTTACCAATTTGCCTAGCGCCTTTGACAATAAGGGGCATGTGATCGGGTGTTTCTTTC
The DNA here is from genome assembly GCA_902791935.1 of uncultured Erysipelotrichaceae bacterium. Taxonomy (GTDB): domain Bacteria; phylum Bacillota_I; class Bacilli_A; order RFN20; family CAG-826; genus UBA4951. The sequence goes on from CADAXQ010000008.1 coordinate 41,447, forward strand.
CAATGATTCAGGTATTCATCGATCTTTCTCGGATAATACATGTGCTAACCTCTGACTCATTTTATCACAAAATAATAGCCACTTTTAGAAGTTTTCACACATTTTATGAGCCATTTTTATTCAATTTCTCACATTTCATGATTTTTTTAAAGCTCCTGCCAGCAGTCAAAATCAACATAACAAACCAAAATTTGGCACCAATCAACGTAGAAGCGCGGGATCAAGGAATACATCACTCGTTAGTGAAAACAATCGATATAGGAAGGAGGTCTTTCCCCTACATCTAAGGCTCGTGAACAATGCAAAAAACCTACCTAAAAAGTTTAGAAATTACCTAGAAACACCTAGAAATTAATATAAGATATAAAAATTAAATTAAGTATTTATCGATATTTTTACCTAGAAATACCTAGAAATTTTATTTTTTAATGCTTACAATGATAAAGAGGTAATTCACCATGATGATTAATGAATTAATTCCAAACCTTAACGTGGAAAACTATGTGAACGAATTCAAGGCAAGGTTGTTAACTGGTCTTGATAAAAATCGTGACGACAACGAATTAAAGTGGCTCAAGGAAATCGTCGCTTTTAGCAACACACAGGGTGGGAGCCTATATGTAGGAGTAAATGATGCCTCACACGAAATTGAGCCGTTAAGTCATGAGGAGTTAGACAAAACGGTCCAGTTGCTCTATCAGAAAGTCGAAGAAAGAATCGAGCCAGACATCGATATTAAGGTCACAGAAATTCCCCTTGGTAAAGAGAGACCCGATCAATACGTCCTCCGGATTGATGTTCCAAAAAGCAGCGTCACCCCTGTTTACGTTCACGTCAATGGAGTGCCGGCTTGCTGCGTTCGCCAATTCGGGCGCGCAAAGATTGCGTCCCCCGAGCAAATTGCTTCTTTGGTCGTTGCCTCAACCCACGCCGCCTATGATGCGCTTCCGACAAACGTGCCCTATCAAGAATCAAAGTTTACGAAATTAAAACAAAGATTTTTAAAATCCAATCCAGGAAAAACGTTTGACATCAAACTTTTAGAATCCATTGGATTTGTTGACGATAAAGGGAATCTTTCGCGTGGCGCACTCCTTTTTTCGGACGATTGCGTAGACCCGCTTACATTAGCAAAGTGCACACAATTCCCTACGTTTGATAAAGGCGGAAATGTGGTAACTGCTTCCGAATCATATCAAGGATGTTTGCTCGACGTGATCGATAAAGTGGTTGATTTTATTCAAAACCACTCCACCACCGGCTATCAAAAAACGGCTACTTCTCGAATCGACTTATCTTCTTTCCCCGCGCGCGCCGTTTTTGAAGGAACGATAAACGCTTTCGCCCATCGAAACTATTTCATCTTTGGCAGCGAAATCCAATTCGACATTTTCCCGGATCGATTAGAAATCACTTCTCCCGGTTCGCTTCTTGGGGGCAAGAATCTAGAAAAGGAAAAAAACATTGGCTCGATTCTTCCCAAACGAAGAAACGAAGTCATTTGCCGTGTCTTTGAGTTAGTTCACATGATGGAGGCCAAAGGAACTGGATTCGATAAAATCGCAGAGTCTTATGAATTGAGTGATGAAAATCACAAACCTTTCGTCACCTGCAACGATGACTTCTTTACCTTGACCCTTCCCGATCTCACCTTTAAGGGTGGAGTCATTGGAGATGATAACCCATATCCCGAAATTCACCTACGACAAAACATCGTTTCTGACTATGACGAAAAGATTCTTTCTTGCTGTTATGCAAAAAGGAGAAGTCTTCGCGAAATCGCCTCCTATTTAGGGGTCTCCTCTTCCACGCATTTAAGAAACGATATTCTAGGAAAGCTAGTGGAAAAAGGTTATTTGTTTATGAAGCAATACGGCCCTGCTTTCTATTACTTCACCAATCGAGAAAAACTCAATCAAGAACATGCTATTAGATAACATTCCTTTTGGCCTAGAAATCTTAGAAATAATCTAGAAACGCCTAGAAATTAATTTTAATGAGTATAACAAAATAAAGCTTTTATCGATATTTTTACCTAGAAACATCTAGAAATTGCAGTTTTTTATTTACGTCCTTGTGTGTTAAAAGCTTCTTCTTATCCGTTGGTCATCTTTGTAAGGGACTTCTTTTAACCATCATACGGCAATCTTGTTCTTCGATTTTTAAATGTCGCGCTAGAAAACGCCATCGTCAAGAGATTCAACAAATTACAAAGACAACCCGGTTATTTTTTGTTTTTAAAGAAGGCTAAAACTAAAAAGTGCTGAGCCACGAAAGGCAAAAAATTAATTTCGTGGCTGTGAAAATGATGATTTGAGAGCCACGAACGCTAAAAAATTCATTTCGTGGCTCCGAAAATTCAAACTTTCGAGCCACGAAAGGCAAAAAATCCGTTTCGCGGCTCTGGGTATATGATAAAATGAATGCAGTAAAGGGGGAACGACAATGGCAATGATCATCGGAAGAGAAAAAGAACGAGCGGAATTATTGCGGCTTTACGAAGAAAAAAAGCCTGAATTTGTTGCGGTTTTCGGAAGAAGAAGGGTAGGCAAAACTTATCTTATCGACCAAACTTTCGGCGATAAAATCGTCTTTCGACACGCCGGTCTGTCTCCCGTAGAACTCCAAAAACTTCCTGCAAAAAGGAGAGTAGAGCAGCAACTTTTAGCTTTTCAGATTTCGTTAATCAACCAAGGATACGAGGATGCACCGCTGCCAAAAGATTGGATGCACGCGTTTTTACTACTAGAAAAGTTTTTAGAGAAAATTGACAACGATAAACGATTGCTCGTCTTTTTGGACGAACTTCCATGGTTAGATACGGATGGTTCTCTTTTTATCGCTGCGCTGGAATTCTTTTGGAACAGCTGGGCTTGCCATCAAGATCGTCTAATGCTAATAGTGGCAGGAAGTGCGACTTCTTGGATGGAGAACGAACTGATTCATAATAAGGGGGGATTATACGGGCGCGTTACCTATCAAATCCGTTTAAAGCCTTTTACCCTCCACGAATGTGAAGAATATTACCAATACCGCAAAATAGAAATGTCGCGCTACGATGCAACCGTCTGCTACACGACTTTAGGCGGCATTCCGTATTATCTAAATTATTTAAACCCTGCCTTGAGCCTGCCGCAAAACATCGATAAGATTTTTTTCGCCGATACAGCTCCTCTCAAAGGCGAGTTCGATCTTCTCTTTTCGTCTATATTCACGAATCCAGAAAGAATGAAGAGCATCGTCACCGCATTAAATCAAAAATCGGTCGGCCTTACCCGAATGGAATTGGCGGCAAAGCTTCATCTTTCTTCAGGCGGAAGCTTAAGCAAAGATTTACTTTCATTATTAGAAAGCGGCTTTGTTATGAAATACGTCCCATTTTTAGGGAATAAGAGACAAGAATATTACAAATTAATTGATCCATTTTGCCTATTTTGGCTGAGATTCTTAGCGGATAAGCGAAGCGGGGAAGGAAATTTCTTTGCCACTCATTTTGACAGTCCCGCTTTTTCCGCATGGCGCGGACTAGCATTTGAAAATATCTGTTTTTACCATATCCCCCAAATCAAAAATACCTTATCCATTGGCGGGGTGAGTTTGCAAGCCTCTCCTTATTTCCAAAAAGGGGATGGCAAGAATCAAGGGTTACAAATAGACTTGGTTTTAGATCGAAATGATAATGTCATCAATCTCTGTGAAGCAAAATTTACCTCCTTGCCGTTTGAAATTGATAAAGACTATCACTCGTCCCTTGTCTCACGAAAAGAGGCAATCCAAGCAAACGTCTCTCCCAAAAAAAGCGTCTCCAACGTGTTGATTACTACCTTTGGGCTAAAAAAGAATATCTACTCCAGCGATTTCACCAATGTCATCACGTTGGACGACCTGTTTTCCAAATCATGAGTGCTTCTTACTCTCCTGGCCTCACTTGTTTCTCAACATCTAAAATCAAAAATCGCCACATTTTTGTAAAATAACACACCCTACTTATTTTAAATTTTTGTGTAATACACATTTTTTGAAAATAGGATGGGTATGTCGATAATTGTTTTTTGCCCGTTTTCTTATGGGCAAAAAGAAAAGGACCACGGATTTTCGCCATGGTCCCATCCGCTTTTCTTTTTATGCCGCCGTGATGGTGAAGTTTGTCACAGCAATTTCACCGACCCAGTGATAAAGCTTAAAGGTAACAACACCATTGGTAGTTGAGGCAATCGCCCGTTGGATCTTCGTATGATGCCATTCCGCATCGTTTTGGAAGAATCCTTCGACGGTGTAGCCATTCTCTCCCGCCCGGTAATTGGCTTGATCCAGGTTAATGCCGTTTGGCCACTCCGTGCCAACCGCAGTCGCCTTAGCGGCATATTGCGCCACATAGGTGCCGTCGTTTTCACGTCCATCTACGCCAGAAGCGCCTTTCTTAGCCGCTTCCACAATAGCTGGGGTGGTAACGTTTAAGTTGGTGAGGACATAATCGAATTCTACCGTCATCGTGCCGGTGATGGTGGCATCAAACGTCTTGGCAAAACGGAATTCCGAGTAACCATTGTTATTGTAGGAGCCGCTTCCTGGGGCATAGGTGTTCTTGTTGCCGTCCGTCTTGGACCAATAAGTGCTGGCAGAATTGGTTTGCGAGAAATAAATCGCGTTGACTCGTTTCCCATCTTTTACGATGCTCATATAAGACGGATCCCCACCGCGCTTATCAGAGTCAGAGCATTGATCCACGCGAGATAACTTCGAAGTATCGAAACTGACGCCGTCACCATAGACGCCAGTGGTCTCCGTGGTATCTTGCATCGTATCAAGCGGCATTTTATCCGTGTCATTGTCAGAAGACGAACTGCTGCTGATAGAAGAACTGCTTTCGGTCTGTTTGCTGCTACTGGATGAAGAACTACTGACGCTACTCGTAGAAGATGCATTGGCGTAAGAGGACGCTTGCTTGTTTGAAGAAGAAGCTTGCTCTGGGTTACCACACGCCGTTAATAACGCTCCAGCGAGGACGAAAATTGCAAAATGATTTAATTTCTGTTTCATAGAATCTCCTTATGATGACCATTTGGTCTGTTCTTAAGTATTCATAGGATGCGCGTTTTCAATTGTCAAGATAGGAAGGGGCACCATGTCTTCTTGCAATTCATTTTTTAATACTCACATCGAAACGCATCCTCACTCTGCTATTTGTGGATTGCACAGATGAAGTTATGTCTCTATTGCAATGCCAACCTTCCTTGTAAAAACACGCCAGCCTTCCGGCTAAGATGAAGAGAAGATGGTGCAAGAGAAGCGACCGCTTCTTTTCACGAAGGACTCCTTCAAGAAAATTCTAATCACCAAGATTTCCGGCACCGGCCTCTATGACAAAGACGGAATACTTCATCTCAATTTATTCCATTTCCTCAAAGACCCGGATTCATTAGACCTTTAATTTATCTATTTCACAAAACTGTGGAAATACACATTTTTAGAAAATAAGAATTGGTTGATGTCCCCTTATAACGACTTATTTGCCCTGAATATAAGCTTGGGCGATCTCTACGGCATTGGTGGCAGCACCTTTGCGGATTTGGTCACCACAGCAGAAAAGGCTGATGCCGTGTTCTGGATTGATCAAATCTTTCCGAATCCTGCCGACATAAACCATATCCTGGTCCGAAGTAAGTAATGGCATCGGATAAATGCCATTTTCGGCATCATCATATAAACGGCATCCTGCTTCGTGACGGATGGCTTCTTTTACCGCCTCAACCTCAAGATGATCTTCCGTCACCACGGTTACGGCAATAGAGTGAGAACGCGCCACCGGCACACGAACGCAGGTGCAGGTCACGAAAAGATTCGGAAGATGAAGGATTTTTCTACCTTCGTTTTGCATCTTCATTTCTTCTTTGGTATAGCCATTTGGCAGGACGTTCCCGATACACGGAATCACATTGCCGGCGATTTGATAAGGGAATGTTTGTGGTTTTGCCTGGTTACAATCCGTCGGAATCTGCTGCGTTTGATGATATTGAGAAACCAAATCATCCATTTCTTCGAATAATTCTAACGGACCTTGGATACCGGCACCGCTGGTGGCCTGATAGGTTGCGGCGTTTATGCTGACAATTTTAGAAAGACGCGCAATGCCCTTGATGGCCATTAAAGTAATGATGGTTGAACAATTCGGATTGGCGATGACGCCGTGGTTCAAGAAGATATCTTCCCGATTGATTTCAGGAACGACTAAAGGGACATCTTCCTCCATACGAAAGGCAGAGGAATTATCAATAAACAAGGCTCCCGCTTTGACAATATCGTCTTTGAAAGCCAACGCGACGGGGTTGGCTGCTGCTCCTAAAACAAGATCTAAACCACGAAACGAATCATGTGTCGCTTCTTCAAACGTATAGGTTTTTCCTTCGTAATCCATCTTTTGCCCTGCGGACTTCTTACTCGAAAGAGGCCGAAGTTCACTGATGGGAAAGTGGCGTTCTGCCAAGACTTTGAGCATTTCTCTGCCGACCGCGCCCGAAGCGCCAAGGATACCAACACGATAGGTTTTCATACTGCGTCCCCTTTATGATTACGCATTATAGCGCGAACACATGAAAAAACGCGGAATTTCTTTGACAAAAAGATAGGTTTCGTTGTATTTTTTCCCTGGTCAAAGAATCCGCAAGGCTTCTTTGGCAAAACGGATTACTCATCAGAGTGAAAAAGTGGCGACCGATCCATCGCCATTGTGACGGAAGTCACATTATTGATGGAAGTGCTTCTGCGCTTCAAATTTTGTAAGTTGGTTACTGTTAACAACCATTAAATGCACCGCTGCGTGCAACTTGTGAAACGATCAATAAGAGTAGTAAAAGTAATTTACTATATAGACTCTGATCCGAAATCCCTTTTCTGGAATTGAACGTACGCATAGTTGCCGCAGGACAACTATGTTTTTATTTCAAGCCCTTGATGGAGAAAGGAGATTTCAAGATGGCAAGAGTAATCGTCATTGGATGTGGCGGGGTGGCAACTGTTGGTATCAGCAAGTGCTGCCAGGTTCCCGAGGTCTTCACCGACCTTTGTATTGCGTCAAGAACAAAGGAGAAATGCGATGCGTTGGCGGCAAAACTCGCCCCGACGACAAAAACGCGAATCACCACGACAAAGGTGGATGCGGGAAATCTCGATGAAATGATTGCCCTTCTCCAATCCTATAAGCCAGACATGGTGCTTCATCTTGGTCTTCCTTACCATAACTTGGTCATCATGGAAGCCTGTGTCCGTTGCAAGGTGAACTACCTTGATACGGCGGCCTATGAACCCGAAGACGTCAACGATCCCGAATTCCGGAAATATTACGATAAACGCTGCCAAGAAAAGGGCTTCTATGCTTATTTTGACTATCCCTTCCAATGGGCTTATCGCAAAAAATTTGAAGAAGCTGGCGTGACGGCGGTGTTAGGATGTGGTTTTGATCCTGGCGTTACCCAAGCTTATGTGGCCTACGCGAAAAAGCATTATTTCGATACCATCGATACGTTAGATATCCTCGATTGCAATGGCGGTGATCACGGTTATAAGTTCGCGACGAACTTCAATCCCGAAATTAATCTCCGCGAAGTCTCTTCTCCCGCTGCCTATTGGGAAGATCATAAATGGCACCGCGTCGAAGCGATGACCGTCAAAAAGGAATACAACTTTGACGGCGTTGGCGAAAAAGACATGTATTTGCTTCACCACGAAGAGATTGAATCGCTTGGCCTCAACTATCCGGAAATCAAACGCATCCGTTTCTTTATGACATTCGGCCAATCCTATTTGGAACACATGCGTTGCCTTGAAGATGTCGGCATGTTATCCACCAAAGCCATCAATTATCACGGCATGGAGATTGTTCCGATTCAATTCTTGAAAGCCTTATTGCCAGATCCAGCTACCTTAGGTGCACGCACCAAAGGCAAGACCAATATCGGCTGCATCTTTACTGGCAAGAAAGATGGCAAAGAAGTCCATTACTATATTTATAATGTCTGCGATCACCAGGAATCCTATCGCGAAGTCGGTTCTCAAGCCATTTCTTATACCACCGGCACGCCTGCCATGTGCGGTGCCATGATGGTGTTGACCGGAAAATGGAACAAACCCGGGGTCTATAACGTCGAAGAATTTGATCCCGATCCTTTCATCGATGCCATGAATCGCCATGGTTTGCCAATCCGGGAAAACTTTAACCCCGTCCTGGTAGACTGAAATGACAAGACACAAAGATACGAGAGCGCCATTTCGGCAGCTTGCCAATCTTGACCCCTACTCCCTTTTTGCCCCCATCAAAACGCCGAGCTTTGTCTTAGACGAAGCGGGGCTCATTGATGATGGGGAAATCCTCAAAAAAGTCCAAGAAGATACCGGATGTCGGATTCTTTTGGCCCAAAAAGCGTTTTCTAATTTCAACCTTTATCCTTTATTAGAACGTTACGTGGCTGGCACAGAAGCTTCTGGGCTTTATGAAGCAAGGCTTGGGAAAGAAGAAATGCCTGGCAAAGAAGTCCACGTCTTTTGTGGCGCCTATCGGGAAGAAGAATTCCCTGAAATCCTCGAATACGCCGACCACATCGTTTTTAATTCCGTTCATCAACTCCGAAAATATGGCCCATTCGCAAAAGCAAAGGGGAAATCAGTTGGATTAAGAATCAACCCCGAATGTTCGACGCAGGTGGGGCATGATATCTATAATCCCTGTGCGCCCGGAAGTCGGCTTGGTGTAACGCTTTCGAACTTCGAAAAAGAAATGGATGCCGAAACGTTATCGTTACTAGATGGCATTCATTTCCATACGCTTTGCCAACAAAACTCCCCTGATTTAGTAACCACCTGGAATGCGGTAGAACGAAAATTCGGGAAATACCTGCCCGGTTTAAAATGGATTAACTTCGGAGGAGGACATCACATTACCCGCGATGATTATGACATTCCTCTCCTAGAACAATGTATCCGCCACGTGATGGAGACCTATCACGTCATGGTCTATTTGGAGCCAGGAGAAGCCGTTGTTCTAAATGCCGGTTACTTGGTGACAAAGGTTTTAGATACCTTTGACAACGGTCCTTATCATATTGCCATCTTAGATACTTCGGCGGCTTGCCATATGCCTGACGTTATAGAAATGCCCTACCTTCCCCCACTTTACGATACGGATTTAGAAGGATACAACTACCACATTCGTCTCGGCAGTCAAACCTGTCTCAGTGGCGACGTCATCGGCGATTATCGTTTTGCCGGTCCCTTGAAAGAAAACGACTTACTCATCTTCGGCGATATGGCCTTATACACCACTTGCAAGACCAATACCTTTAACGGTATGCCTTTGCCCGATATCTTGTTGCTTCACCAAGATCGTAGCATCGAAAAGCTCGCTTCTTTTGGCTACGAAGACTTCAAGTATCGGTTAGGAAGAACGAAACGATAAGTTCTGATCAGAAGACAAGAAGGATAAACAATGTACAAAGTCTGTAAATTTGGTGGATCCTCTTTGGCCACCGCAGAAGAATGGAAAAAAGTGAAGGACATCGTCGACCACGATGATGACCTTCATATTGTGGTCGTCTCTGCCATTGGGAAGGCCGATAAGAAAGACAACAAAGTCACCGACCTGCTTTATCTCATTTATCAGCACCATAAATATCACGTGGACTATATGCCGTTATTTGAGCAAGTAGAGGCAAAATACCTTGCCATCAAAAAAGAATTACAAATCAACGTCGACATCGAATCGGAATTTGAAGATGTCAAAGAACGACTGGATCAAGACACCATCTCCGAAGACGAACTAGTCTCGCGCGGAGAGTATTTCTCAGCGAAGTTAATGGCGGCCTATTTAGGCTTTGATTTCGTGGATTCCATGGAGCTCATTAACTTTGACTACAACGGCAAGATTGTGGAACCAGAAACGGTGGAATGCATCGAAAGAGCAGTCTCTGTCCATGATTACATGGTGGTTCCTGGCTTTTATGGCTCCTACCCGAACTATAAGATCTGTCTCTTTAGCCGCGGTGGCAGCGATGTCACGGGTTCCTACATGGCAAAAGGCGCCCATGCAGATCTCTACGAGAACTTCACGGACGTTTCCGGCTTCTATATGGCGGATCCTAAAATCGTTGAGAATCCTAGGCACATCTCTCAAATTTCATATGATGAGTTACGGGAACTTTCCTATATGGGCGCCTCGGTTTTACACGAAGAGACGATTCTTCCTTTAATGGACGAAGACATCCCGATTCTAGTGCTGAACACCAATTGTCCAGAACAACCAGGAACCTGGGTGAAGAAAGCCGTACAAGGAAGAAAGCACCTCATTACCGGCATCTCCGGAAAGAAAGGATTCCTTGCCATTACCTTCTTCAAAGAAAGGTCCATTGACAAGCTCTCCTTGATGATGAAGGTCTTAAGCGTCTTCCGCGCCTACCATGTGCCCGTGGAAAACATCCCCACTTCCATCGACTCCTTCTGCGTGGTTGTCGAAAAGAACGCCATCGAAGAGAAATACTACGACATGATTGCGGATCTGAAGCAGATTAACGGCATTGCCGGCATCGAAGAAGATGAAGATATTGCCTTACTTGCCGTAGTCGGCGGCAACATGGTTAAGAAAGCGGGATCTTTAGGAAGAATCATGTCTGTCTTTGGTGACAACAACATCAACATCAAACTCATTGATTGGGGTTTAGAAGAATATAACATCCTCCTTGGTGTCTCCAATGCCGACTTTGAAAAGTCCATCAAGACGTTATACGCCCGCTTTGCCCATGAAAAGATCAATAACGCCTAGTTCTTCTTCGTTACGAACTCACGTTTTTAAATTAAAGATAGAAGTATTTACAAAACGATGGCGCGATAACCCAACAAGCATCAATCTTTTTCTCTTTGCCTAACAACAAATCCATTCCTGGAGGTATACGTATCTAACCGTCACGATATACCCCTACGTCTTTCGCTTAAAAAGGATAATATCGTTAGATTTTTTCATCGATAACCAATCGTAGACAAGAAGCTTGTTATCTTCCTTTCTAATAGAAAATACAAATCGCCGACTTGGCTGGAATCTCTATCTCATGTTGAGGTGATATTTCCTCCCCATGGGGGTCAAGAAGCAAGCTTTGATGCGGAGGGAGCACCACTTTTTGCGGCACCAGATCGTAGTTCACCAGGAACTGCGCGGTCCTCCCATGGTAGGAATAGGCCGCGGTCAGAATGCTGTCGGCGACAAACGTGTGCCCGTCCTGGCAGGGGAACTCCCTTGTTTCGCAATCAAAGGCTTCTGGGCGAACCATCTCCCCATAAAGAAGGTAAGGTTTCCCATTCCCCCTCCGCCAGCCGTTGAGGTTCTTCGCCAGCGCCAGGGCGTCTTCCTTGTCCACGGGCGGCTCATTACGGGTTCCCCATGCCTGGCTTATGCTTCCGTCATCTTGCAGGACGAGGGTCAGCATGTCCCCTGAAGTGCTATCAATAAAGTGGACATGGACAGGACGGTATTAGCCACGCTATCGTTAACATACACACACCACCCCATGGGGTGGGCGGCGGCGACGCCGAGAAAGGATTCACAGATGGAACAACATTCGTTCACGG
>CADAXQ010000009.1 GCA_902791935.1 uncultured Erysipelotrichaceae bacterium
CGTTGGTCCGTTCCGCGGCCACCTTGAGTGGCAGCTGGTAGCAGAGGGCTTAAGTGCCCGAAAATGAAAAACCACCGGATTGTCCGGTGGATAGTTATTCTTCCTAATATTTTTGTAATTAAATCGTTCATATTTGCAAAAAAACGTGTAAACTAATGGCAAAGAAAGGGCTTACATCCGTCCTGGAGTGAACCTTTTATAACATTAGTTTTTGGGAGGAACATATGAAAAAAACTAAGTTTGCGCTTGCTTTATTTGCAGTGCCATTTTTACTCACGTCTTGCGGAAGCGGTGACGTCGTCACCTCGTCCACGGGAACTGACATCTTTACTGAAGCGAAGAGCTGGACCAATGCACAATTGCTTGAGAAAGCCAAAGCCGAAACCGGCGACTTCCTTGCTTATGGCAATACGTCTCGTATTGCTGCTGCCGTGGATAATTTCATTGCCGCTTATCCAGAACTTGGCTTAGACAAGAATCATGCTGCTGGTACCAAATTGAAGGATATTGAAATCTTCACGAAGATTGCCAGCGAATATTCCGCTCGCGATACGTCCAAGAATGCCTCTTTGGTTTTAATCCAAGACAGTGCTTCTTTGGCGAACTATCGTAAACAATCCACGATGTTCACGAACTACATCAACAACAGCTTTGCTTCTAACGTTGCCGAAGATGATTTAGTCCCACTCGCCCAACAATTCACGAACAAGCTCTTCATTTGGAACAATACCGCTGGTGAATCAGCTCCTGCCTTCACCAATGTTTGGGCGTTAACCGATGCCAAATACAAAGACAAAATTTTCTTCAAATCGCCTGCTAACGAGCAAGTTAACATGAACTTCTTAATCACGTTAACAAAAGATACTTGGGTCAAGAAGATGGAAGAGGCCTATAAAGCCTATTATGGCAAAGACTATGTCGCTTCTGGCAACTACAAGAACGCCTCATACGAATGGATCGCCAAATTCTTAGGCAATGCTGATGTCACCTCTTACACTTCGGATACCAAGATGGCTGCCGGTGTCTCCGAGGAAACGAACGCCGATAAAGTTGGCTTATTCGTCCTTTCGAAGCTTCGGGATAGTTCCGTCAAACAAGCAAATCTCACGGTCGGCGCCTGGACCAAACAATCCATCACGCCGTTTGCCGGTTTCATGTATGCCATTTATTCGCAAATCTGCACCCGTGGTCCACGTCCATATACCGCGATGCTCTTCACGAACTACTTGATGTCCAAAGAAGGCTTTGCGCCTTGGGGCGATGCCATTGGTGCCTACTCGGGTAACCAAAGCGTGGCTGAAAACAAAAACGATCAAAAGAACCTTGCGTTCTATAAGCAAAACCTTGTCATCGAAGATGGTGAATATATCAACACCGTCAAAGCCGAAGCCGAAGCTTGGATCAACAAGATCATTGCCGCCTAATTCGTTTTAATTTCGTGACTGAGGCAGGGATTCTATCCTTGCCTCTGTCTTCTTTTAGGAGGGTTCTTTATGAGCGCCAGTGTTGATGCGTCTGCCACTCCACCGATGCAAAATCCCAAGAAAATTTCGGCATTGCATCGATTTTGGAATAGTTTTGTTCGTTATTTTTCGCAACCCGCCAATTTGATTTTGGTTTTGATGGCGATTGCGCTTCTTTTTTTCACGATTTACCCGTTGGTATCGTTGCTTCGCTCCACATTTAGCGTATCCATCAGTGAAATCGTCTTCCCAGGAGTGCAACTCGGAAAGCCAACCACATTATGGTGGCAACGAATTTTTGCCTCCGACATGTCGACCATTTATTTCTGGCGACCACTTGGTAACTCGTTATACATGTCGGTATTGGCCAGTTTAATCGCCATTCTTTATGGCGGTATCGTGGCTTTCTTAATTACGCGTACGAATTTAAAAGGCAAGAAATTCTTGTCTTCGATCTTCGTTTTCCCGTACATCATGCCGTCTTGGACGTTGGCCACTTTCTGGCAAAACTTCTTCCAAAACCCGAGCATTGGCACGGGACGTGGCGGCATGCTTTATAACTTGTTCCACATTTCCGTTCCCTCAGGCATGGTTTATGGCATTGTGCCTTGCGCCATTGTCTTAGGTTTACATTACGCGCCATTCGCCTACATCTTAATCGGCGGCACGTTACGGAACATGGATGCGAACTTAGAAGAAGCCGCAACCATCTTGAAAGCAAGCCGTTGGAAAATTACGAGAAAAATTACCATTCCGATTGTTATGCCAGCTATTTTGTCGACGTTCTTGCTTGTCTTTGCAAGCTCAATGTCGGCTTATGCCGTCCCGCAATATTTGGGCGGTGGTAACTACGTATTAACCACTTACATGAAGCAATTCTTGAACAATGGTTATTTAGGCCAAGGTTACATCATTGCTGTCGTCATGATTATCTTGGGTGTCGCCATCTTGCTCGCGAACCAATGGTTCACTGGCAAACGGAAGAACTTCACGACGGTTTCTGGCAAATCGGGTCAGGTTTCTTATATCAACCTTCGTGGTTGGAAGTACCCCATCTCGATTTTGTTAGTTTTGTTATCGTTATTCACCTCGGTTTTGCCGCTCATCACCTTCGCGCTGGAATCCGTCTGTGTGCGTTCCGGCGACTATAGCGAGTTGACACTGCAATATTGGATTTCTAACACTCCAACCGATGCGCAAAACGGATTGAGGGGTATCTTCCGCGAACCACAGGTGTGGACATCATTCTGGCATTCATTATTATTGTCATTCCTTTGCGCGTTAGTCGCCGGTACCTTAGGTATCTTGGTTGGCTATGCCGTTGCCAAGAAACGGGGTATGTTCCTTGCAAATTTAGTGGATAACTTAGCCTTCTTGCCTTACTTGATGCCTTCGATGGCCTTAGGTGCAGCCTTCTTGTCCATCGGCACCTCTTGGGGCATTTCGAACTCGTTCTTCTTACTGGTGCTTGTCGGTTCGATTAAATATTTGCCATTCGCCTCGCGTAGCGGCATCTCTGCCATGTTGCAGTTATCAGGTGAAATCGAAGAAAGCGCCGTCATTGAAAACGTTCCGTGGTGGAAACGAATGGCGCGCATTATCGTCCCGATTCAGCGGACAACCTTCATCTCTGGCTACACGTTGCCATTCACGAGCTGTATGCGTGAACTCTCCTTGTTCGTCTTGTTGGCAACGAGCCGTAATACCCGCTTGCTCACCAGCTTATTAGACGACTGGATGCAGTGGTGGCCGCAATCGGCAAACGCTTTGAACTTATTAATCATCGTAACGGTGCTCGTGGTGAACTTTGCCATCAACAAATTGACTGGCGCATCGATCGATAAGGGTGTGGGAGGAAAATAACATGCCAAAAATCATACTGACAGACGTTGTTAAACGCTGGAAAAACTTCTACGGGACCGACCATGTCTCTTTAGAAATCCCCGACCAGGCATTCGTGACGTTACTCGGGCCTTCGGGATGTGGCAAAACCACGATTTTAAGAATGATCGCCGGGCTAGAAACCCCGACTTCCGGCCGGATTCAAATCGGTGACCGCGTGGTCTTTGACTCCGATGCCGGCATTAATGTTCCACCGAACAAACGGGATGTTGGCTTCTTGTTCCAGAACTATGCGTTGTGGCCAAATATGACGGTCGAGCAAAACATCACGTTCGGGTTAAAGAACGTCAAAGAAGAATTACCACTTCACGCCTATGACCACATGACGCGGAGTGAGCTTATTTCCATTCTTCAAGATGTGGATAAAGTCATCGCTTTATACAACGAAGTCTTAGGGGAAGATAAGAAAATCGACCTGAAACGCTTAACGTTACGTTACATCGATGAATACGCGATTTCGAAGATGACGGCAAAGGAATTGATCAAATTAGACCTTCCTCATGCCGCGGATCCGAAAGCGCTGGCGGAACAAAAAATTCAAGAATGTCGTCGTTCCATGGCCGAAATCGAAGCACGTTATGCTGAAAAAGGCATCGTGATTAACCAAGAACATCAATTGGTGGATGACTATGGCAACATCATTAAAAAAGAACGTAAGTTAGAGCCAGAAGAAATTGAAAAACGGCTTCACGCGTCGGCTCGTATTGTCAAAGTCGAAGAGTTCTTGAAACGTTATCCGGCCGAACTTTCAGGCGGACAGCAACAACGGGTAGCCATCGCGCGTACCTTAGCGCCAGGACCAAAGGTTCTCTTCATGGACGAACCGCTTTCAAACCTTGACGCAAAGTTACGGCTAGAAATGCGTTCGGAATTACAACGGTTACACTTAGAAACCGGTGCCACGTTCGTTTATGTCACGCACGACCAATTAGAGGCCATGACATTAGCCAGCCACATTTGCTTGCTCAATAATGGTGTGTTGCAACAATATGATGCCCCGTTGACAGTTTATGATTCACCAAAGAGTCTCTTTGTGGCTGATTTCGTCGGCAATCCAAGCATTTCCTTTGTCGAGGCCAAAGGGCAACAAAACCCCGATGGAACCATGTCTTTAACAATGTTTAACAATCGTCATTTCATTTTCACCCCGAAAGAGCCGTTCTCTCTAGAGGAAGAACGGGCAAAGCGGGAAGCGGATGAAGCAGCCAAGGAAGCGCTTCAAAAAGAACGCGAAGCATCGAAGGGTTATGTGGCCAAAGGCAACAAAGACACCTTCTTTAACTACCATATTCCGATGGTAGGCGGCACCAAAGAGCGCAAAGAAGAAAAAGACGTCGATGGGAACGATTTTGTGATTGGTATCCGCCCCGAAGCGCTTGGCTTAAGCGAAGCAGGCGTCGGTTTACCTGCCACCGTCTATTCCGTCATGCCTTCTGGCATGGAAACCACGATGCGCTTAGACATCGATAATTTCTTATTAACTTCCGTTGTCTTTGGAAAAATGCGTTTTAAGATTAATGAGACCATCCATGTGGACTTTGCGAGCGACAATATCTTGTTGTTTGATAAAAAGAGTGAGCAGTGCATTGCCCATGGATCGCTTGCGATAGCGAAATAAGAGGCCAACCTTTGCGTTACGATCCAACTTATCTCCCCTTTTCATCGGTTCTTCATTCGGTAGAGACAGGAAACGGTCCCGTGCTGACCCTAGTCGTCAGACGGGGCGAGGATATCGTCTATCCTTATACCACCCGTCTTCCCCTTGCCGAAGAAGAACGTTATCCCTATCTCCGCGCTTTAACACAACTATTGCTTTGGATGGTCGGTGGGGATTCTTTGTCGTGGATTGGGGAGGAAGATGAATTTCATCGTTTTGTCTCTCAAGCGGAACAAGACCTTGAATTGATTCCTACCATTCGAGAAATGGGTCATATTTTTGGGCATCCGTTTGCTTTTCGGACGGAAACCATCGTTGCCAAAGCCAAGGCTTTACGCATTGGCGCGAGCGGTTCGTTTTCTGGTTGCCGTATCGGGATTGACTTAGGGGGCAGTGACCGAAAAGTCACGGCCGTAGAGGATGGAAAAGTTGTTTTCTCGGAAGAAACATTATGGCTTCCGAAAGAACAAACAAACTGGCTTTATCACTATAACGGTATCTTAGATTCCTTTTTGAAAGCGAAACAGCATCTTCCGCGGGTGGATGCGGTTGGCGTTTCTACCGCGGGCGTGGTGCTTAATAACCAATTTGCCCAGGCAGCTTTGTGTTTCTCAATTCCCTTAGAGGTGCAAAACAAGCAAGTCCGTGATTTGTTCTTAACCATGCAGCAAAAGGAATTCCCGGATGCTTCTTTACTGGTAGCCAATGACGGGGACGTAACGGCGTTTGGTGGTGCGATGCTATTTCACAAGGACCATTTGCTAGGATTAGCCATGGGCACCGGAGAGGCGGCTGGTTACTTTGCCGACGGTCATTTTAATGGCTGGATTCTTGAACTTGGCAAGGCACCATTCCGTTACGATTTAGAAGCGCATTCCCATTATGCGGTGAACACCAGAGGAGCTGGGACGGAATATCTTTCCCAAAAAGGGATCCTGCACCTTGCCGAAGCAGCCGGTTATCTTTATCGCGGCACGTTAGCGGAGCAATTAGTGGCATTGCAAAACGATGTAGCCAAAGGCGACCCTGTGCTAGAGGAATGTTATCGCGAGATGGGTGTCTATTTGGCAGATGCCTTAACGTTATATGCCCATTTCTTGCCACTTCAATCCGTGCTGGTGCTAGGGCGGGTCACCAGTGGCAAGGGAGGCGATTTGATGATTCAAACTGCGAACGAATTATTGCAAAAAGGACCACATCCCATCGAAGTATTTACCGCGGACGAATCCTTCAAACGACTGGGCCAATCCTATTTGGCGGCCGCCTTGCCTAAATGCTAAGTCTAAAAATAGCGCGTCTTACGAAAGGCGCGCTATTTCGTTAGAAAGCAATCTCCCCTCCTAGATTGTTTCCCCTTAAGAAGATAGGCGCGAACTTCGTTCTTTAGGCTTGGAGTACTGTGTTAATCCAAGCAGTTAAGGTTTCGTCTGTGCTAGAAGCAGCGATATTGTGTTTCCATATGATGCCAACAAAAAGGCAGAAGTGAGAGAAACAAATGCAATTATTTTGAATTTTCATCAGGAAATCTCCCTTCTTTTTTATTTCGCAGCGTTTTTCCAACGACTTTCCAAAAAGCGAATATGCTCTTTTGGACTGGCGTTGAATAGGCCTTCCACCAAGTGAGCGGTTGGGGCAGACGCCTTTGCATCTTTCATGGCGTTCTCCATATATTGCGGATCGTTCGTATAACTATTCGTAAAGAGAACGATGGTCCTGCCTTTCCAATCGGGTATCGACTCTAAGAATGTCCGAATAAGCATCGGCATCGTGTACCACCAAATCGGAAAGAAAAGCAGGATTTCATCCGCATCCAATGGATTCCCTTCTAACGGACGGATTTCGGGACAGCGATTTTGTTCGATTTCTTCTTTGGGTTCTTGATAGGCCACGACGGAATAATTCGTGGAATAGGGAGTGGCACGTTCTGTCCGATGAACGAGTAAACTTTCTTGCTGATGGATGGTTTCTACCAAGCGTCTGGTGTTGTCACTCCAACTGAAGTAATAGATGACAGCGTTTGTTTTTATGAGGATTTCCTCCTAACGCCATCATTATTGGCAGGACTTTAGAATGAAAGAAGAACGTCTCTCTTCATAATCGTTGTCACCTTTTCGTTACAACAAAATAGAAAAATATCGATAAATTGGCTAAAACAAGTTTGTCTGATAGCAACAAAACAGCCTATGTACGACAAACATCTCGATACATTCTTGGCGGTAGCGGATTCTGGTTCCTTCTTAAAAGCTAGTGAACGTCTTTATTTGTCGCCGAATGCTTTACGGAAACAAGTTGCCTTATTAGAAGAAGACTTAGGCGTAGAACTCTTTCGCCGTTCTCATGCCGGCGTGGAATTGACGCCAGGTGGGAAATATTTATATCAAGAAGCGCGGAAGTTCATTGCGGAAAGCCAGTCGGATATTCAACGGGCGAAAGAACTAAATCGTGGGAACGAAGTCGAAATCAAAATCGGCGTTTCTTTGATGAATCCAGCGGATTTGTTATTAAAACGCTGGGCGAAAGTCTGCAAAGATTATCCGAATATTCAAGTATCGGTTGTCCCCTTTGAAGATACGCATGAATCGTTTTATTTGATGGCACAACGTCTAGGCAAAGGGGTAGACCTCATCGGAGTGGTCTATGATCATCAACCGTTTATCGGGCAAAATGACTTAACATTTCTAAGAAAGATTCCCGCCCGTTTAGCTTTAAGTTATAACAATCCCTTGGCCAGCAAAGACTTATTAACCCATGAAGATTTACGCGGATGCAACATATTGCTTCCGAAACGAATCGAAGGCAGCGTTGAAGCCAAAGTAAGAGACATGTTGAGTCAAGATCCTGAAATCCGGGTTGTGGAACTACCGACCTTTGACTATTCCACATTTAATGACGTAAGCCGCAGCAACGCTTTGTTGCTCTCTTGCGACAATTGGTCGAATGTAAACCCGTTCTTGAAAACCATCCCCGTGGATTGGGACGTCATGTTCGATTATTGCTTGCTTCACGCCGTTAATCCCTCTCCCGGAGTGGAACGATTTATTCAAGTGTTACAACGGCGGTTCTAGCAAAACTAAGGAGGATATATCCAATGAAAGTGTTATTCATCCAAGGAAGCCCTCATGCGAAAGGTTGCACCTATACGGCTTTAAAAGAAGTAGCGGATACGTTAGAAAAGAATGGAATTGCGGCAGATTTATATTGGATTGGCACCAAACCCATTCCTGGATGCGTCTCTTGTGGTCATTGTGAGAAAACGGATCGCTGCGTCTTTGCCGAAGATGGCGTGAACCAGATTCTTGACCATTTAGATGAATATAACGGGATTGTTGTCGGTTCTCCGGTGTATTACAGCGGACCCGATGGCCAGCTTTGTGCCTTCTTAGACCGACTGTTCTATGCCGCGGGATCAAGAATGAATGGCAAGGTAGCCGCAGCCGTTGTCTCTTGCCGAAGAGGTGGCGCCAGCGCATCCTTTGAACGGTTGAACCAATATTTTTTAATGAATAACATGATGGTCATCGGCTCGCAATATTGGAATCAGGTGCATGGCTATACGCCAGGAGACGTCAAACAAGACCTTGAAGGGCTTCAAACCATGCGTACCTTAGGGCAAAACATGGCCTGGATTTTAAAATGCATGGAAGCTGGCAAAGCCCAAGGCATCGAGGAGCCTGTATATGAAAAGCCGGTCATGACGAATTTCATCATGCCCGGCTTTGCGAAAGAATGACGGTCCATTAATACAACGTTAGAAAATCTTTTGCGTTTACCATTTTAGGAACCGTTACTGACGATTCTAAAAAATCCTTGTCTCCGGTCAAAAACAAATCGGCGCCCGCATTTAGAGCAGCCCGTAGAATTGGTCGATCCTTTTCGTCTCGAATTTTTCGTTCTGCATCCGTTTCTTCTTTTGGTGTTTGCACCATTGTGATGGTTTTGAGCGTCACGGAAAGGAATGTGTCCAACTCGGTCATCTTGCTAGGGAACTTTTCTTGAAACTTGCAACGCAATTCATCTAACGCATAATCGCAAATCAATGGTTCAAGGGAGGTTTTAGTGCTTTTTCAAGCGCTTCTGCGACGCATCCATCAGGAAAAAGAATAGCCGAGATGAAGATGTTGGTGTCGATCATGATCTTCACTGTGCGCTACCCTTTCTTCTAGATTCGGTGATCCATTCTGCGATGTCGTCCTCAGAAACGAACCCTGCTTTTTCTGCCTCGCCTTTCATTTGCTGTTGCAGGCGTTTTAAAGCGTATACAGCGGAATTCATCACATGGACGTCGTTGCCATCCACAACGAAAGTAACTCGGTCACCGACATTAATGCCAAGTGCCTCTCGCACGTTTTTCGGAATCGTTACCTGACCCTTGGACATTACTTTTGCGTCATTCACAAATTCGATTGTAGCTGCTGCCATAATTTTAACTCCTCTTAAAGTAGGAAAGTAGGGATTTCCTACTTTTAGTATACAAAGAAAAGCAGGAAGTGCAAGAAATCATTCGCAAACCTGATTATTACAACTTTCAGGATGCCTTACCAAGGCTTTACTTTGTGAGGAAAAAGAACGAAAAAAAGATCTGTTTTCACTCATTTTTTGTGAATGAGTCTCAACATCCCGTGAAAGTCGTATCCGATTTAGCAGCCTTTGCCGTCAATGCGGCAAGCGGTTTTGCCATGTAAAACTTCAGAATAAGAATGAAGGCCGACTTCACTTGGTTCTAACGTTACCCGGCCATCTTCCAATACGAAGCAGGGGATACCAACATCCCCTTCTTTTTTATAAGGCTCGAAGACGGGGTTTGTATCGCGTAAATCCAAAAATTGATGGAGAAGATGAACATCGCTGCCGATGTCGTAATAAACGAAGTTGGGGTTACCGTCGATTTGCGTCTTCACATACGCGCAATACGGGCAAGAGGGCATGCCATATACTTTGATCATAAGAGGCTCCTTTCTGATGCTTCCATTTTACGAAAAAGCAATTCACATTCCCATTCAGACGCATTCTTGATCTACGGGACGGTTCCTTTGCCTTTGCTAAAAGGCGTCAAATCAGGATTTGAATCCTTTCTATCTGATCGTTCATTTAGCTCGTATATCATATGTTTGCAACGAGATTGGCTCGTTGCAAACTAGGATGCAACGAGAGGATAAAAATGCGATAAAAGTAAAGGAAAAGCTTTCGTATAACTTTTAAAATTATTGCGATAGAATCTTAATTTTTGTGACCGTATAGCTTGATGTTGCAACGAGATTGGCTCGTTGCAAACTCGTACCGAAAGCCATTATTTGATTTTGCGATAGGTTGTTGCGGAACTCTCGCCTTCTTTGAGAATAACGCCTTTTTTGATGAGGGAATTGAGTAGGCGCAACAAGGTGGCTTTGTTCAAATGAGTAGCGTTTTCCAATTCCAATCGGGAATAAGCCACATTGGAATTCATCCTTTGCAATAAGTTCGCTTCGGGGTTGGTTAGAATAACATTGCTTTCGACTACCGGCAAAACGATGGTAACGCTGGTATCGAAAACCCTGAACTCAGGCTTGCTATAGCTTTGCTCATAGGAGCGGATGATTCGTTTAATTCCCGTCGCGAAGATTTCAACGATATTCAGACGGTGGAAGATGTCGGCTAAGATCGGGTTTCTCAAAGAGGAAAAACTGCCTTCTAGATATTGTTCTTTGGAAAGATTCGATGGCAATCCTCCAGGAGAGGTGATTTCTATTTTGTCAGGATAGAATCCGACTTTAGTGTTGACTCTGACGTCCCAAGTTCGGTGAATGAGAGCATTAGCAATCGCCTCACGGAATGCTTCGGAGGGGATTTTCTCTATTCTTTTTCGCGTAGTATCGACAATCTTTTCGTAGATATAGTTTCTTTCAAAGATGGCGACCACGTCATCATATTGCTTTAAAACGGATTCCCCGCTTAAGTTGATTCTTTCTTTGAAAGTGTTTTCGTCTTCGCCAAAAACGACGACATCTAATCCGTAGAAATCGTTTTTGTCGGATAACAGGGCGGCTGCAACATTGTATCCGTCTTTGTCGGAAAAAAGCTGCAAGGTCTTCAAGGTATCCGTATTGAATTCGCTTAAGTGCAGCTTCTCCTGAAACTGATTGGCTAGATAGTGGAAGGTGAGATTTTGGTTGCGGGAAGGGGTCTCTTCGAAATCGAGATGGTTTCCGGATAGAATTAGTCTCTTCAATTCATAATCATCCACTTGCACCGTAGAACTGTCGTTCCTGCGATAGGCTTTTTCATGATAAAGGTATGGTGTATTTTCACCTTGTTCGACGAAAAGGACGATGGTGCCATCCTCCTGAGCGGTCAAAGAAAACTTTGGCACGGGCTTCAGGGAATCGTTAATTTGCGATTCGATGGACTCACAAAATGATTTGACGTCCTTTATGGGCGAAATGGAATGGTCGTCGTTGATGCCGAAAATGATTTTTCCAGAACCGTAATTCGCGAACGCCGAAACAGTTTTGAGATAACTACCGCTTGCTTCGCCTTTATATTCGAGTGTTGGATTCTCTTTTTTCATCATAGAACGACCTCTGATGAAATTGTAGCTTGTTATATCCTAGTTTGCAACGAGATTGGCTCGTTGCAAACACGAATGCAACGAGAAGCCAAAAATGCGATAAAAGTTAAGAAATAGCTTTCGTATAACTTTTAAAATTATTGCGATAGAATCTTAATTTTTATGACAATATAGCTTGATGTTGCAACGAGATTGGCTCGTTGCAAACTCAATGAAAAGAGAGGGTTAAAACATGGGTAGTAGAAGATGATAAGAGGAGGCGTATCCATAAAAGCGATTGTTAGATAACCTCTTTAAAAGAAGAGTCCGTTTTTGCGTATTGGGCCAAGCTTCTCCTAAATCTTGTGGAAAAGAATGTGAATTTGAGCAACTTTGACCTATTTTCATCTACGGCAATCTGTTTTTTCTTATAATAGCAAGGAACAATACGAAACGAATTGGGTATCCGCCCGTTCCTTTGGAGGAACCTTATGATCGAAACACAAGAAATTGCGACTCCTATTTATCCTTCCCGTGTGGTGGAGGTTAGTCCCGATGCCAAGAACGCCGAGAGTCTTTTAGAGATTCATCCGTTGGCCATCAATTTGATTTCAGATCTCAATGAGGCGTTCGTTCTTCCTTCCAATGCCCATATTGTGTTGGATTTCGGCGAAGAATACGCCGGCGGGATTCGCTTTTTGGTGCGCGCGTTAGGCGGTGCCAAAATCAACTCTAACCCACTACGCATTCGCTTTGGGGAATCGTTAGGCGAAGCGATGGTGAACATCGGTGATAAAAATGCGACGGGCGATCATTCTCCCCGTGACTTTGTTTATGCGATGCCGAACTTATGCGATAACACGGTTGGCTATTCTGGTTTCCGTTTTGTACGGATAGATAACATCGGAGAAGCAACGATGTATTTCCAAGCCATCGTTTTAATGGCTCGCCATCCGAACGTATCGCGCGTTGCCCATTTCCGTTCCGATGACGCACGATTAAATCGTATCTTCAAAATTGCCTGCCGTACGGCCTTTCTTTGCTTACAAAACGGCTATCTCTATGATGGCATCAAACGGGATCGTCTCGTTTGGACAGGCGACATGGGGATTGAAGTCAAAACCTTGTTAGATGGTTATGGTGCTTTGGATGGCATCCGTCGTTCGTTAGATTTCTGCCGCGATTCTTATCCCTTACCTGCATGGATGAACGCCATTCCGTCTTATTCGTTATGGTGGATTATTGAACTTGAAGATTATTATCGTAGAACCGGTGAACTGGATTGGTTAAAAACCAACGCCCGTTATTTACAGGGATTAATCCATCAGCTTTCTACCTGTGTCGACAAAGAAGGACGACTGAACTTTGATTTATGCCCTGAAGCCATCCATAGTGAGCTTGAATACTTTATCGACTGGCCAACATTTGGCAACGAGAACAATGAAACGGCAGTGGTAGCGCTGCTTAAGATTGCTTTACGGAGTGCCGTCTATCTTTATAACGTCTTAGGTCTCGATTCCGAACCGATTAAGGCATTATCGCAGAAAGTGCGTGAAGTGCCGTTAACGAAGAAAGCCATGAAAGGCCAAATCGGAACGGTTTATGAAGGATATGGTCGTGGTAACCTCGACGCCTTGGTAAAAGATGGGGGTCACGGTTTCTCTACCTTCTCGACCTATCTTTGCTTGAAAGCATTGTCAGATGGCGGTCGCGTGGAGGATGCCTTACGTTGCTTAATCGAATACTATGGCGGCATGTTAGATCATGGCGCGACGACCTTCTTTGAAGATTATGACTTGGATTGGGAAGGCCTCGGCGTGGATCAAATGCCGGAAGAAGGAAAACCTTATTTGGCATCCGATTATGGGGACCATTGTTATCTCGGTTATCGGCTTAGTTTATGCCATGGTTGGGCTTCGGGCCCCGCGCCATTCTTGCTAGAAGAAGTGGCTGGGTTCCATCCGTTAGATGCCTATCATTACGAGATTGCACCTAAATTAGGGCCAATTCAGACTCTTGATGCTACTATTGCAACCGTGGCTGGACCCTTAACGATTCATTGCCGTGAAGGCAAACTCGTCAGTTACGAAAAACCTGACGAAATCATGGTCACCTTCCGCGTTCAATAAAAAAGAAAAAAAGCGATTTTCCTTGGGGAAAGTCGCCTTTTTTGATAGGAAAGGAAGAATTAGTTCTCTTTCTTTTCGTCTTCTTTAGCAGAAGCGTCTACCACGTCAACTTTCTTTTCTTCTTCGCCATGACCGACCGTCTTGACGACAACCACTTCGACGGTTGGGACGAAGGTGGCAAGCACCAAGTAAGCGGCATAGACAATGAGGATAACACCGAAGATGATCAATTGCGCACCTTGGGTGATAATGGTGTCGCCATTGCTGTTCTTGGCTAAGCATAACGCACCAAGCACAATCGAAGCGGCGGAAACCACAAGACCAACCACAAAGGCAGGAATTGCTTTCTTCACGGCTTTTTCCCGGATTCCGTTCACTAAGATGAAAGCGGCGTCAACTAACATGACAGAGCCAACGACGATCAACGCATAAGGAACGAAGCCCAAAAGAAGCATCAACATTTGGGCAGCAGTGCGTGCCACAACGAGCCAAATGCCAATCGCGAGGGTCATACCAGCACCAGAAGCGGCAGCGGCAAAGCCTTTATGATTGAAAATGGCAGCGACGAGGGCAGCAATGATGACTAACGAACCAATCGCGATGAAGGCAATGCCAAGCACCAAAGAGATGGCGTTTAACGCATCCTCAGAAGGATTGTTGACGGTTCCGCTTTCCCAGTTGATGGTGGTGTTCCCGAGTTGGGCGCCCGCAACCACGATGAGAATGCCGATCGTCAAGATTAACGCGGCCTCAATCCATTTGTTGATAGATTTCTTTACGAATTCCATGTTCTAAAATTCTCCTTTCCGCTAAACATTGTAGGCATTTCTAGCGAGAATTCTATGAATATTTTTGTTTTTAAAAAATTCATCAATCCATCGATAATTTGTTGATTTTTTACCTTCATAGCAAAGAAAATCGCCTATAATCTCCTTTGCCTATGGAAAGACAACGTAAAACCCTGCTTTATGCGATTGACATTGCTCTGTTTACGGCCCTTAGTTTCGGAGCAACTTATATTGCGATTCCTTTTGGCGTTTCGAAAATCCATCTTGGCAACTTTGTTTGCTTATTAGCCTCTTTATTATTAGGACCGTGGATTGGCGGTATCTCTGGTGGGTTAGGCATGATGCTAAACGACATTGCCTGCAACTATGATTGGACCACGTTTGTTCGAACGTTCGTTTTGAAGTTTTTGATGGGAGTAGTGGCAGGAGGTCTTTTTCGGTTTTGCTTGAAGCATCATCGGAAAGGGACCATCGAATTAGGGGTGGCAACGTTTTGCATCGCTGGTTGTTTTGCCTTTACGTTAGAAGAATATCTTCGTGAGGCGAGTGCTCTTCGTTTGGCGACCATGATTTCATTTGCTTGCCTTTTAGGACTATTCATCTCTGCGTTTATTGCCTCTTTCTGGCTTAAGCCGTGGGTCAAGGTTGCGTTATTTTCATTAACGATTGCATTGTTAGTGAATGTCGTTGGAGAGTTCTTCCTACGCATTCCCCTCAATATGGTAAAAGGATTTTCCTTAGAGCAAGCCGTAACCGTCTCTTTTGCCAAATTGCCAGCCGCCTTATTCACCTCTGTGATTTCGATTGCCTTTGTGGCTTTCGCCTTCTACCCCGTTTACCTGGCTACGAGACGTCATAATCCGTTGAATGATCTAGATCTCTATCTTGCTCCGGAAGTCAAAAAACCATAAGTATCCTTCTTCTTTTTGTGTTGGAAAGCGGTAGAATGGTTGCCATCCTGCTGAGGCAGGAGCTATGAAAAAGACCATTGATTTAGGCAGCCCAAATACTTTAAAAAGCGTTCTCCATCTGATGATTCCAGCGATGATTGCGCAATGGATCTCGGTGCTTTATAACATCGTGGACCGTATCTATATTGGCAATCTTCCCACCAACGGGGCGATTTCTTTGGTCGGAGCAGGGGTATGCGCTCCGATTACAACGTTAGTGACCTCTTTTGCTTATTTAATTACTTATGGCGCCTCTCCCTTGTTTTCCATGTCTTTGGGGCAAAACAACAAGGAAGATGCGGAAAAGATATTCTCTAACGCCATGCTGATGTTAGTCGTTCTTTCCGTGGTTGTGGTGGGGCTAGGCTATGCTTTGTTAGAACCGATGCTTTATTTATTCGGCGCCTCAGCAGAATCATTCCCTTATGCGAAGGATTATATGATTTGGTTTTTAACAGGGGGCGTCTTTGCGTTTTTATCCATCGGCTTAAATCAGTTCTTGGTGGCACAGGGATTATCGATTGCGTCGATGATTGGTTCCTTAGCTTCTTGTATTTTCAATATTGTGCTCGATCCGATTTTCCTTTACGTGTTTGATCTAGGCGTCAAAGGAGCAGCCATGGCGACCGCCATCTCTTGGTTCTTATATTTCTTACTGGTCTTGGCTTTTATTGGTTGGCGCGCACCGACCAAACGCTTCTTTGGCGGCTATTCTTGGCGCATTATGCGTAAGATTTTAAAGCTAGGATTTTCTCCATTCATCATTTTAAGCACGGATTCTGTCGTGGTGATTGCGTTAAACGTCGTCTTACAACAATCGGGAGGAAATGGGGATTTCTATATCGAGTGCTCCACGATTGTGCAGGCGTTTTTCTCTTTGATGACAGGACCCTTACTTGGCATTTCTAGTGGCACCCAGCCTGTTTTGGCTTATCTCTTTGGGGCAAGAAAAGTGGACTTGGTCAAAAAAGCAGAGTTTCAAATTACGGTTTGCGGCCTTATCTTTACAACTACCTGTTTCGTTTTGTCTTTCTTTACCGCGCAGCCATTCGCGGAATTGTTCTTAAAGTTCTCACCGAACGTCTCTTCTTCGGCAAATGAGGTCATTGCCTCTTCTTCCAAATACATTCACTGGTATATGTATTCGGCCATTTTGTTGACGTTCCAATATACGATGGTCGATGGATTAACCGGCATTGGAAAAGCCAAATATTCTATTTGGTTATCCATCAACCGCAAAATCATTTTGTTATTGCCGTTGACACTGCTACTTCCTTATGTGACGCACAACCCCGAAACGGCTTTTATTGCTGAACCGATTGCGGATGGTGTCGGCGGCATTGTTAGCTTCGTTACCTTTATGATTTTGATACCGCGTATTCTTGCGAAACAACGTGATTCTAAGGAAAGCGCCTTGGACGAAGCATAGAAAAGCGATTACCATAGAGACATATGCAGATTGTGGAAAAGAAGAAAGCCGCGGAACATGCGGCGATCAAGCGTGAGAAAACTTATAACTTTTTCGGCTTTACCATTTTTGATGGCATCCATGCGTTGGCCATCGTGGTCTTGATTTTGTTATTTCTCGAAGAACCTTCGGAAACACGGAATAATGAAATTGCCTATCAAATTGTAGAAATCATCTTTGCTGCCGTCTTAATTGCTTTTGTCGATGCCTTGGCTGAAAAAGACAGCAATGCGGATTTACACGAGATTCGGAATTACTACACATTTGCCTGGATTATTGCGGCGGCTGCCATTTTGGTACCGAACTGCATTCCCTTTCCCCATCGTTTAGCGGGGGATGTCACTCTTTTAGATACGATGTACTTCATGAAAACGGGCTTTGCGCTGGTGGGCTTCCTTTGCATTCTTCTTACGATGGTGATGGACCATCATCTAAAACTTTGGAAGGCGTTCCTATTAAGCGGCATCGTTTGCCTTGATTTGAGCATTCCTTTCGCGATCGCGGAACAATATTTGCCATTTCATGGAGCCATCTCGATTTTAGAAACCATTGCTGCGTTAGCGCCGCTAGCACCGACGGTCTTTGCGATTCTTTCATTCCGTCGCTTCCCAAACGCAGAAGAAAATTAACAAATTCCGCTACGATGTCGCTTCCTTTTAAAAAGGAAAGCGCTACAATGAACAAGCATTCTTTGCGTAAGGAGAACTTATGAAAACGATACCAACCGATGCCATGATTCGTGCCGCTGTCGCCCGCTTTTCTTCTGTCGGAGAGATCCGCTCCTATCAACGGTTAGAGACCGGACACATCAACGATACTTATGTCTTAACGACCACGGAAGGTAAGTTCTTATTGCAACGCCTTTCCCCCATTGCTTTCAAAGATCCTATCAAAGTGATGGAAAACATCATCGGGGTGACGCATTTCTTAAATCTCCGCATTCAAGCCGAAGGAGGCGACCCCTTACGCGAATGTTTAAACCTCGTGCAAAATGACGATGGGGATTTCTATGAAATCGACGAAGAAGGATATTGTTGGCGGATTTATCTCTTCATCGAAGGCAAAACGTTTGATATGCCAGAAAATCCGGAACAATTCCGTTTGGCTGCCGAAGCTTTCGGTCGTTTCCAATATTTATTAACGGAATATCCAAGCCAAACATTACATGAAACCATCCCTCATTTTCATGACACCCCAAAACGGTTTAAAGATTTTGAAGCAGCGGTGAAGGCCGATAAAAAAGGCCGTGTTGCCACTTGCCAAGGCATCATTCAAGAAGCGTTTGATCGAAAAGATAAGATCAATGTCATTGTCGATGGCTTAAAGAGCGGTTCTTTGCCTTTACGCACCACCCATAACGATACCAAGCTCAATAATGTCATGTTCGATAGCACGGGCACAAAGCCTTTAGCCATCCTTGACTTAGATACTGTCATGCCAGGATCTGCTTTGTATGACTTTGGAGATTCGATCCGTTTTGGTGCGAATACTTGCCTTGAAGACGAGAAAGACACCGCAAAGATTCATTTCTCTTTACCGATGTTTGAAGCTTATGCGAAAGGATTTGTCCACGGGGCCAATCATTCGTTAACGGAACATGAAATCCGCCTCTTCCCCTATGCGGGATGGTTGATGACTTATGAATGTGGCATCCGTTTCTTAGCAGACTACCTCGAAGGAGACGTCTATTTCCATGTCGCCTATCCGGAACATAACTTAGTCCGTGCCTTAGATCAATTCGCTTTATTGAAAGACATGGAAGTACATAAAGCCGACGCCGATGAAATCATTGTGAAATTACTCCAGGAGGAGAAGTAATAATGAAGCGGAAAGCAAGAAATATTTTCTTGCTGACTAACCTTGCCTTTTTGTGCTCGGGCTGTTTTTCCATTTACGATATCGTGAAGAAAAATGGTGGCAGCTCAACGTTATCGAGCGTCTATACCGCTACACTTTATCAATATGAAGCGAGTGGCAACGACTATGTTTCCAAAAGCATGGGCGAATTTCCTTATGCCACGAAAGACGGTATTGCCTATTGCTCGGTAGAAAACGCTTTATCTTTGGTCAGCGATCACTATAGCCAAAAGTCTTCTAGTGATACGAGTGTTAGTTATTCGATTTCGAACGCGAGCGGTTCTTTGTCTTGCACCATGACGTTAGACAGCGAGAAAGAAACCATCACGTTTGATGATTATGATGTCTTTATGACGATTGTGACCAAGGTCAGCGTTGTTGGCTCGGTGGCAGAAATCGCAAAAACCAATGCAAAAGCCCCATATCTTACCGAAAATGGCAGCAGTTATCAAAAAGCCAAAGAAACCGTTTTTGATTTATCTGCTTATCAAATGACGATCGATATCAAGAACGGTGACTTCTATCTGCCCGTATCGGTGGTCAACCATGTTTTTGTAGAACCGTTAGGCATTTCGATTGTCTTTAACGGAACCGCCTTCTATTTGGCGAGTTCCGACGCCTTAAAACGGGCGAATACCACTAAAACGTTATCGTCTTATGGCGAAGAATATTATGGCGGCCGTTATTATCAACGTGGCAGAAGCTCGACTTATAGTAACGCCAATTACAACGACTTATGCTTCTTAGTCGATTTGTTCTATGGCTTCTCATCCCAGTTTAAAGGATTGGATTCTTATCTCGGCAATGTTGCGCAATTGGTGCAAAGCTATTTGCAATCCAATTCGGAAAGCCTCTATGATCGGGGTATCGACTATTTGTTAAATGACGAAATGGGCGACGGACATACGGGCTCCTATGGCTTCACCTCAACGTTTGGCGACGGAACTTATACCGTTTCTTCGGCTTCCTATTCTAGCCGCATGGTTGCTTTGTCTAGCGCCGCAAAAACGTTAGCGGCCGAACGGAAAGGACATTTAGGAAGCAATCCTTCTCCCCTCCGTTATTCGGGCGATACTGCCATCCTTTCATTTGATGAGTTCGTTTCGACTTATCATGACTATACGAGGACGGATATTGCTGCCGATGTCTCGAACGACACGTTTGCGCTGTTCTATGAGGCCTTTAAGAACATCGATGCTAAAGGCAGCATCAAAAACGTCATCATCGATTTGTCCCTTAATGGCGGTGGCGCTGTCGCGGGTTTAATCGGCGCGCTTGGTTTCTTGACGAATGATGTTCATGTGAAGATTTATGATCCCTTAACGGAATCGAAGAACGATCTTTGCTACAACGTGGATACGAATCTTGACGGCGTCGTGAATTCCTCCGACGTCAAGAACTACAACTTTTATGTTTTGGTGTCGAATTATTCCTTCTCTTGCGCGAACCTCTTTGCTTCGATTTGCCAAGAATACAACTTAGCCAAGATTATCGGCATGACTTCCGGTGGTGGCGCTTGTATCGTACGTGCCAGCACAACGGCTGATGGCCTTCCCTTCCAGATGTCTGGACCTGCGCAACTTTGCCGGACCAAAACAGATGGCAGTTGGGAAAACATCGATAGCGGGGTTACGCCGGACATTACCTTAAACGTGACGGATTTCTATGATGATGCTGCCTTAGCGGCCGCCATTGCTTAAACTGCGGGTAAAGGATCGTTTCTTAAGATTCGGTCCTTTTCTTTTTGCAAATACACTGCATATGTTCTGATTAGATATAAGGCATTCTCGATTTGCTAACGGCTATATTAATGTCGATTATGGTCGACAATATCATTTTAAAATTGTAGAGTATAGTCGACAAAATAATATTATGGATCACGAAATTTTAAAACGAGTAATCATGGAACAGCGCGAAACGATTCAGCGAAGCGTGCTAGTGAAACGCGAATACGAGTTTGAACCGAACGCAAATTACATCTTGACCGGTTTACGTCGCGCTGGCAAATCATCTTTGCTTTTCGCTTTGGTAAAGCAGCTGATTCAACAAGGTGCTACATGGGATCAAATGATTTATGTGAATTTCGAAGACGAAAGATTAGTGGAATTCACGTTAAAGGACTTTTCCGATCTTGTGGAGACGGTAAACGAATTAAGCAGCAAGAAACCATATTATTTTTTAGATGAAGTGCAAAACGTTGAAGGTTGGGAGCGATTTGCCCGGAGGATGGCCGATCAGAAAGAACGGGTTTATATCACGGGAAGCAATGCGCGCATGCTTGGTGCCGAAATGGAGGCACGGCTTGGCGGCCGCTATCTATCTAATACCATCATGCCTTACAATTTTCGCGAATATCTTACCGCTCGAAATATTCCTTTCGATGAGACAGCCTTATATACGGCAAAAGGGATTGGGCGTTTACGGAACGCTGCCGACGATTTTATGCACGATGGCGGTTTTCCTGAATCCTTGCAGTTCCTAGATAAGAGAGCTTATGGTGAAAGCATTTACCAAAAAGTGTTGCTAGGCGATATTGCGTTACGAAATGAAATTCGGAAAACCACTGGCCTTCGCATTTTAATGAAAAAGATAGCCGAAACCGTTTGCCAGGGCGTTTCCTATACGAAATTAAAAAATGTAGTGAATGAAATTGGGATTCAACTCAGCAAAGATTCCGTGATTTCGTATGTCAATTATGCCAAAGAAGCGTATTTGTTGTTTTTTGTGCAAAACTACTTTGCTAAATTCAATGAGAAAGCAAGCGCGCCCAAATTCTACTTTGCAGATAACGGCTTATTGAATTTGCTTTTAATGGACAAAGATTCTGCCTTATTAGAAAACGCGGTTGCCACAGCATTAAAACGTTCTTTCCAAGATAATTTCTATTATCTGAAATCGGCAAAAACAGGAGTGGACATCGATTTCTATGTGCCGGAGAGAAATTTGGCCATCCAAGTTGCCTATCGCCTGTCGGATTATGATACTTATGAACGAGAAATGAACCAATTTCGAAAGCTATCCCGCTCTTTTTCTGATGCGAAACGTTTCTTCATTGTAACCATGGGAGAAGAAAAGAAAATCCAAGAAGAAGGATTTGAAATTGAAGTTCTCCCGCTATATCGCTTTTTACTGGAATTTTGAAATCCGTGCTATCAAAAGTGGGATTTGCGAACTATTTAATGCCAGGCAGGCAAAGCAAGAAGAGGTCTTTCTTTAATTGGGCGCGGTCTAAGATAGTATCGTCTAGCATCGCGTTATAAATTAAGGAAGCAATGGCGCCGCTATAGAAATAAGATTCGGTAGGGGCGTGGTCTTTTTTGATGTTGCGGGAAGGGAAATAACGATCCCGAATTTCATTGAAAAGCTGAATGATAAATTGATTTAAATTCCAGAACAGTGATTTGGATGTATCGTTTTGAATCATCTTGCGATAAGGCAAGTTGGCTTCATAGAAATAATCCACAAAGACATTGATCGCCTTATGAAGCAAAGCAGAACGAGGGCTTAATTTATGTTTTTCAAACCAAGGTTGCGCCGTGGCTAATAAATTGGCGGCGTAGCGCCGTAGTAAGAACATCAGCAAGTCATTCTTGTCTTTGAAGTTGTTATAAAAAGTGTTCTTAGACACCAGAGCCTTGTCTGTGATATCTTTGATAGAGAGATCATCAAAATTCCGCTCTTGAAGCAACTCTTCCAGCGCATTTGCTAAGTCGCGTTTTGTCCGGATTGTCCGCACGTCTTCTTTATTTTCTTTGTTCGTTTCCATGATAGCGCTCTCAACGCGAAAAGAAGTTTAGCACAACGTCTTGACTTTTTCACTAAAGTTTAATAATTTATCTCATGCTAATTTATTGGTCACGAGACCAAAAAGTAGAAAAGGAGGAAAAACCATGGCAGAACCGATGATTGAAGTAAGACACCTTGTGAAAGACTATGGTCAAGGAAGAGGCGTGTTTGACGTCTCTTTTGCGGTACAACCCGGTGAATGCTTTGGTTTCTTAGGCCCGAATGGTGCAGGGAAATCCACGACCATTCGTCATTTAATGGGCTTTTCCATTCCCGATAGCGGTGAAACGTTTATCCGTGGCCAAAGTTCCTTAAAAGAACGGGACGTTATCATGCAAGGCGTTTCCTACATCCCTGGTGAAGTGGCGCTTCCTTTAGCGTTACGTGGCAGCGATGTTATCGCCGAACAAAAACGCCTGAAGAACGTCACGGATGACACGATGCTCAACTGGTTAATCTCGACCTTTGAATTAGATCCTTCTTTGTATTGCAAAGAAATGTCTTTGGGTATGAAACGAAAGACAGCGATTGTCTGCGCGTTTATGAACGATCCCGATGTGATTGTCATGGATGAACCAAGCAGCGGTCTTGACCCTGAGATGCAAGAGAAGTTCATTCGCTTAATCGAACTCGAAAAGAAACGGAACCGCACGATTTTGTTGTCGTCTCATATCTTCCAAGAAGTCGATGCATGTTGTGATCGTATCACCATTATTAAGGATGGGAAGATTGTTTCTACGTTCCAAGCAGACGACTTAAAGCACAAGACAACGAAGCGTTATCGGTTGCGTTATGACACACCGGCACACGCCGAAGAAGCAAGAAAGAAATTATTGGCCGTCAAAGAAGACGCGAGAACCTCGCCTAGCAACGCTTGCATTTTGCACTGCACATGCGACGATTCCGCCATCGATCGCTTTCTTCGCATGATTCCCCGGAATCATTTGGTCGATATGTCGGAAAAGAAAGAGACGTTGGAAGACTACTTCATGAGCTTCTATAAAGAAGACAAGACGTACGTGGGGGTGTGATGATGGATCCAAAAATTGCAACAGCACCGCTCGTGATTCGAGTGAACGATGTGACGAAAGACTATGGTCAAGGAAGAGGGAACTTCGATGTTTCTTTAGAAATCCATCAAGGTGAGACCTTAGGTATCGTGGGAGAAAACGGGGCAGGCAAAACGACGTTAATCCGTCAAATGATGGGATTCATCCGTTCCGACTCTGGTTCCATTGATATCTATCACTTTAACGCGTATAAAGATTCGGCAGAAACCAAACGATATATTGGATACATCCCTGGCGAAATTAACTTCCCTGATGTGGCGACTGGTTCTATTTTCTTACATAACTATGGTGAATCTCTCGGCATGAAGGAGGAAGACTTCGGCTATGCCGATGAATTAATTCGGCGCATGCAGCTCGATGTTCGCGCTTATCCAAAACGGATGTCAAAGGGCATGAAGCAGAAGACATCTATCGTGGCTGCCATGATGTTAAAGGCGCCCATTATTATCATGGATGAACCTTCCATCGGACTTGACCCCTTGATGCGGGATGAATTACTGAACATCATCCAAGAACAAAAAGACCGGGGTGCCACGATGTTTATGTCGAGCAACACCATCGAAGAGCTAGAACGCGTTTGTGATCGTGTCGCCATGATGTCAAAAGGCAAGATTCTTGACGTGGCTGACGTGCAAGCCATCAAGCAAAGGCCAGAACGCGATTTCAAAATCGAGTTCACCAACGAACGGGACTATGAAGATTTTGCCTTGTCACGCCACGATTTGATTCGGATGCAGCCCAAATATCATCAAGTGACGGTTCGTTGCCAGAAAGAGGCCATTCCAGCATTGCTCGATGCCTTAAAAGGCAAAGACGTGAAATTTATGACAGAAGTGCCATATACCTTGGCCACTTACTTCAACGAACGGCAACAACGCCAGAAAACAAACGAAACGAAATAAGGAGGATCGGAAATGAAAAGCAAGGATAAAGAAGT
This sequence comes from uncultured Erysipelotrichaceae bacterium, assembly GCA_902791935.1. Taxonomy (GTDB): domain Bacteria; phylum Bacillota_I; class Bacilli_A; order RFN20; family CAG-826; genus UBA4951. The sequence continues at coordinate 24,531 of CADAXQ010000009.1, forward strand.
GATTGTTTCTTCCAAGAAAGCAACCGCTCCCAAAGAAAAGAAAGCCGAACCAAAAGCGACAGAGAAAGCGGCAACAAAAGAAACAAAGAGATCGGAAGCAAAGAAACCCGTCACCAAAGAAGTGAAGAAAGAAGTGACTCCAAAAAAGGAATCCGAGGCACTTTCCCCGGCAATTTCGGAGAAAAAAGCGGAACCGAACCCCGCTTATTCTGAAGAAAAAGTCAAAGCGAATAACCCCGAACTTGTAGAAAAGACCGAAGTGGCGATGGCAATCCCTCCAGAGCTAAACGGAAAGAAATCCACTGGAGAAAAGAAACATCACCGTTTATTCTCCTGGCCAATTTTCAAAGAATCGTTGAAGTCGAACCGGGTTGGTTTAGCCGTTTGCGCTGGCGGTAACGCCTTAATCATGATTATCATCATTGGCATTCTTTCGACATTGAACGTTAACTCTACCGCATCCGCCTTAACAGATATGTTCAATAACGCGTCGCTAGAATCCACCGTCAAGAGTGGTTCTATCTCCGTTTATAGCGCAACCTCTGGTTCCGCGCAGGCTTATGTCGGTTATGAAGATGGCCAAGATCAGATGGAGCTGATGGTGACAAAATCAGTGAATTTGGTAGACGACTCGACTTTAAATAACTCTCTTTCTACCGCAGAAACGGCCTATAAAACAGTGTATCGGTTAACTTCTGGCGATGACGCCACCAAAGCGTTAACGGCAAAAACCACCGTCATGCGTATAGTGGATACAGAACTCAGCAATCAAGCTTCCATGAGTGAAGATGAAAAAACCGTTGCCCGTACCATCATTTCGGATTTCTTTGACCTCTATGCCAAAGATCAAAGCGCAGAAACCAAGACGTTATTAAAACAAGTTATTCCGCAAGCATTTTCCGAAGTTATTGCAAAAAAGCAAGGTCTTGATAAAGATGCGACGGCATCGGTGAAAGCTGTCTTTGATCAAGCATTCAGCGAATATTTCGATAACAGCATTGATATCAACGTCGTAAAAACGGAAGCTGGCTTTTCTTTAGTTAAGTTATTAGCCACCGGCGACACCCGTGATTTTGCCGTCAATACCACCAATGATTTGGAAACTTGGTTTAATTATGGCGCCGCCACAAAACCAGAAACTGAACCGACCGATGAAGAAAAAGCCGCTTATCGGGCAGCGTATGTTGCCGATACGACCATTCAATCGTCTGCCTTAAGCGCCGATGTGCAATCTTATGTCGTTGAAATGGCGAATTCCTTTGCCTATTACGCATATCTGCCTACGTTCACGGTGAATTACGTCACCGACGATCTTGGTTACCCCATCACCTATGTGCCGACGGGCGAATACGCGGATGATGGAACCCCTATTAAGAAAGTGATGGAGGTGAAATCCTACAACCCTGATGTCTATATCAAAGTTCAACCGAAGATGGGCACGAATTCCAATTTGGCCCAAAAGGCGCACAAAGACTTATTAACGGGCGAAGATTATACCGATGCCGAAATCGCCTCCGCAAAGAAGCAAGCGAGCGCTGATATTGAAACGTTACGTTCCTTAGTCAGCGACTTCATGGACAAGTTCTTGACCCGCAACGATAAAAATCAAAACGATTACTACGATGGTTCAAACGTCATCGATAGCGGCATCCAAAACTACGTCATTGACTACATCTCTGCCAAGGCAGAAAAGCAGTTGATTGATGAATATAACGAGAAGCACACGCCACACGTATCGTCCATTTCTGAAATCACGGCCGAGAATAATGCGATGGATGGTCAAACGACGATGAACACCGTCAAAGGCTATACTTCGGGCGCCATCGCCTCCTACAAAACCTATTTGACCGAAGCGGAAAATAACGGCTATACCACAATGGACGCCATGATGATTGGTACCTCTAAGGCATCGGCTGGCGTGATTGACCAACTTCCGACGGCAGTCGGGGATTCGTTATCCGAAATGGGTGGCATGAATACCTATGGCATCATTGTCGGCGTCGTTGCTTTCGGCATTGCCAATATCTTAATCCCGATGGTTTACACCATCCTAACCGCCACGAATTTGGTCGCGGATAAGATTGAATCGGGCTCATTGGCCTTCACATTATCGACACCTACGCCACGGAAATCCTATATCTTCACGGAAGCCATTTATCTCTTATTCACCGAAACCGTGATGGGTCTTGCCCTTTGGATCTCGGCGATGCTCGCCCAAATCATCGGCATTGCCGCTGGTTCTAACGACTTAGCAACCTCCTTGCCGTTATCGGATATCTGCTTCTATGCCTTAGGCAACTATCTGGTCACAGTTGCGATTTCTGGCATTTGCTTCTTCGCTTCGTGCTGGAACAACAAGAGCGATCGCTCCATCGGGGAAGGCGGTGGCTTAAACATCTTCTTCTTCATTTGCTCCATCTTGGGCTTATTCGCCACCCAAGCCATTCCGGGCACCATCCGGATCAACGCCATGAACGTCTTCAACTATATGACCATCAATTCGTTATTTGATGCCATGGCGGTGATGAATAACGATTGGTTCACCTATTGGTTCAAACTCATTTGGCTGGTGGTCATTGCCTTAGTCGGCTACATCGGTGGCAGCGTCCGTTTCTGCAAGAAGGACTTGCCACTCTAAGCAAAAGGTCGCGTAAACGACTTTTTGTTTTCATTTTTAACGCATTTCTTTCATTTTTATAGATTTTTGATGATTTCCGCAATCCGAATCAGGGAACCTTTGTATAATTAGGCCATAAGGCAATCTTGATACCTTAGGTCATCTAGATAACAAAACATAGGAGGTTAATCCATGAAACCAACAATCGGCATTCGCCCTGTTATTGACGGGCGTTGCTACGGGGTTCGTGAGTCCTTGGAAGGGCAAACCATGACCATGGCCAATGCGGCCAAAAAACTCATTGAGGGGAACGTTTTCTACGCGGATGGAACGCCAGCTCGCGTCGTTATTTCTCCAACCACCATCGGAGGCGCGGCGGAAAGCGCCATGTGCTCCGATTATTTCAAAACGCAAAATGTGACGGCGACATTAACCGTGACACCTTGCTGGTGCTACGGCACGGAAACGATGGACCTCGATCCATTGACCACCAAAGCCATTTGGGGCTTTAACGGAACCGAACGTCCTGGTGCGGTTTATTTAGCCGCTGCCATGGCGGCCCACGTACAACGTGGTCTTCCGGCTTTCGCCATTTATGGCCACGATGTGCAAACTGCAGATAAAGACGGCATTACCCCAGACGTCAGAGAAAAGATTCTTCGTTTTGCCCGCTGCGCTTTAGCCGTTGGTCAATTCCGTGATCAATCCTATTTAGGCATTGGCACAGTCGCGATGGGTATCGGCGGATCTTACATCGATGCCAACGCGATGCAAAAGACATTTGGTCTTCGTGCCGAATGGGTTGATGAAGTCGAAATTCTCCGTCGTATGGATCTTGGCATCTATGACCACGACGAATATAACAAAGCCATGGCCTGGGTGAAGAAGAACTGCCCAGAAGGCCCAGACTTCAACTGCAAAGAAGTGTGGCCATTCGCGCCAGCCTTCTCGCGGGAAGAAAAAGATAAGCAATGGGAATTCACCATCAAGATGACGTTAATCATCCGTGATTTGATGATTGGGAATCCGAAACTTGCTGAAATGGGCTTCAAAGAAGAAGCGCTTGGACACCATGCTTTGTTCGCTGGTTTCCAAGGACAACGTCAATGGACGGACTGGCAGCCGAATGCTGACTTCCCAGAATCCATCTTGACGGGCACCTTTGACTGGAATGGCAAGAAGAATCCAACAATTCTTGCTACCGAAGGTGATAACTGCAACGGCTTAGGCATGATCATGGAGAACTTGTTGACCCATGAAGCGCCAATCTTCGCCGATGTTCGTACGTATTGGTCGCCAAAAGCCTATAAGGAACGCACTGGTTATGAAGCAGAAGGCTTAGCCAAACTCGGCTTCATGCACTTGTTGAACTCTGGTGCGGCGGCATTGGATGGCAACGGCTGGTCCACCAACGAAAAAGGTGAACATTGCTGGAAACCATGGATGGATGTCACCGAAAAAGATATCGATGCCATGTTGAAACATACGCTTTGGGAAGCGGCAAACCGCGGCTCATTCCGTGGCGGTGGCTTCAGCGCTCGTTGGGATACCTGCGCCGAAATGCCAGTGACCTTAGTCCGTATCAACTTGATTGACGGCATGGGCTATGATATGCAAATCGCGGAAGGTTCGACGATTGTGCTTCCAGAAGCAGCCAACCAAAAGATCTTGGAAATCACCGACCGCAGCTGGCCGTCCACGTACTTCGTGCCACGGCTTAATGATGCGACGCACCACTACGGACACGCGTTCGATAGCACCTATGATGTGATGGCGCACTGGGGTGCGAACCACTGCGCGTTCGTCTATGGCCACGTTGGCAAAGACTTAATCACGTTAGCTTCGATGTTCCGTATCCCAGTTTCGATGCATAACATTGATGACGCGGACATCTTCCGTCCACATGCCTGGAGCGCATTCGGCACGAAAGACCTTGAAGGCGCGGATTATCGCGCTTGCGAGCACTACAAGCAACTCTATCGTTAATTTGCCTCCTAAAATGGCTCAAGTTGGGAAACCGCTTGAGCCATTTTCTTTGTATAATGACCTCATGAAATATGATGAACTGATTGTCGGTGCCGGACTATCGGGCTTAACTTACGCCAGACTTTGCTTAGACCGAGGGGAGAAGGTGCTTCTTGTCGAAGAAAGACCTTGGATTGGTGGGAACATTCATACTTCCTTAAAAGATGGCATCATCGTCCACGATTATGGCCCGCATATTTTTCATAGTTCTTCGGAATATGCTTGGAATTTCTTCCGTGAACACGCGGAGGTTTATCCTTTTATCAATTCTCCGATCGCGGATTACCATGGAGAACGTTATCATTTGCCATTTAACATGAATACGTTCCATGAACTTTGGGGTGTGACTACGCCAGAAGAAGCGAAGGCAAAGATCCAAGAAGAAATCGCGAAAGAACATATCACGAATCCGAAGAATCTAGAGGAACAGGCCTTATCGATGGTCGGAAGAACGGTTTATACCAAATTAATCCAAGGCTATACCGAGAAGCAGTGGGGTAGACCTTGTCGTGAACTGCCTGCTTCGATCATTAAACGGTTGCCGTTACGTTTTGAATATAACAACAATTATTTTAATGATACGTTTCAAGGATTACCGAAAGGCGGTTACTCCGTTTGGTGTGAGAATCTTGCGAAAGGGGCGGATATCCGTTGTGGCGAAGATTATTTAGCAAACCCTGCGCGTTATGAAGGATTGGCCAAACGAATCATTTACACGGGGCCGCTTGATGCCTATTTTCAATACCAATTAGGAAAGTTGGAGTGGCGGTCCCTTCGTTTTGAGACGGAAGAGTTAGCCCAAGATGATTACCAAGGGAACCCGGTCGTGAATTACACTTCCAAAGAAGTGCCATATACCCGGATTTGTGAGCATAAGCATTTTGATCCGACTTGCCCGAACCATCATTCGACCATCATTACGAAAGAATATCCGGCCGCTTATACGGAAGGAAGCATCCGTTACTATACGGTCAATAATGATAAGAATAACGCATTAGCGGCCGCTTATTTGGCGTTAGCAAAGAAGCAAGAACCGAACGTTTATTTCTTAGGCCGGCTTGCTTTGTATCGTTATTTTGATATGGATGATGCGATTTTGGCCGCGAAAGACCTTTTTGATCGCACCCATCAATGAGCGCGCTTCCGAATGAGCTTTCGGAATAAGCCTAAGCAGCGGAAACGAGCAAAAACAAGAGCTCTGCTAGTCTTGGACTGGTGGAGCACTTTTTGATAAATGAGTGGCCGTTTTTTCATCTCTTTCCATAAATCGAGGCAGGTTTTGCGGGCCATTTTCTTATTTTCGGGATAGAAAATCGTTTCGCGGAATGTGAATTTTGCAGCAATTGCGGCGTAGGCATCAAGGACGGCGGGGTTTGCTTTTTCAGTCACAAGTTCGTCATATCCTTCATAAAGATCGTGAACGACTTTTAAGGCATCCGCGTAATGGCGAATAAAGGAATTCAAAGAGACGCTTTGGCCTTGAGAGCCTAACCGATAGAAGTAGACGTTACAGGGAACATAGACGAAGCGTTTCGCATAACGTAAGGGATAGGCGCAATATTCGGTGTCTTCGTAATAGACGTGTTCGCGAACTTGGAGATGGTTCTCTTTCCATAAAGCCGTCTTAAAAGTTAAAGTGTGTATGCCAAGTGTGAAATGAGGAAGGATCGATTCGTCATAGATGGCATTTGGCGCATAGATACGGCCGTCGTTTGCTTCGTGGTAACTGACAATTCTACGTTGATGATCTGGATAGGCTTCGGTGTAGTCGGTGACAAAGACGTCCGCATCTAAGGTTTCTAAGGCTTGAAGTAACGTGGATAGTTCTTTCGAATCGGTCCAATCATCCCCGTCTATGACCTTGAAATAAGGGGTATCCACCAACGTCAATCCGTAGTTAATGACCGAACCGTGGCCGCCATTTTCTTTGTGAAAATAAAAGAATAGATTGGGGTATTTTTGCACCCATGGCGCGATTTTTTCTGCGGTATCATCCGTAGAACCATCGTCGATTAAGAAGACTTTGATTTTGCCCACCAATTCTTCTTTTGCGTAAGTCGGAAGAATCTCATCAACGTATTTGCTGATGTTATACGATGGGATCAAAATAGTTAAACGAGGTTGGATATTCATGGTTTTCATTATAAAACGAACGAAAAAGATTGCCACGTTGTGAAAAAGATGATGACCAAAAGGTGGAAGGGTGGCAAAATAGTCCATGCCACTAGTGCATGCGGGCATGGCGTAATGGTAGCCGCGATAGACTTAGGAACTTGTAAAGTCGGGAAATCTGACTTGGCAAAACCCTAGTATCTATCGGGAAAACCAAGAAACCTGCGGACGAACCTAGGGTGCGGACAAGAGAAAAATCCTAAATTTTCTCTCAAAATCCCTCCAAAAACCTATCTGAAGTGCGGACGAAAGTGTAAACTCAATCCGCGATTCAACAAGGTTCTCAATGGTTCAGTGCGGACCGCTCCAGGCGACGCGAAAGGTGCGGACAACCTTAAGGCTGAAAGTCTTGTAAAGTCCGGTTCGAACGATGACAGCTGCGAAGATGTCGTCGATACAAGCCGAGTTGGCGGAATTGGTAGACGCGATGGACTTAGGATCCATTGGTAATCCCGTACAGGTTCGAGTCCTGCACTCGGCACCATCGAAATAATTGGCCCCCGTTTCCCAGAAAGGAATCTCGGAGGCTTTTATTTTTCTCCGGGTCGGAAAATCTATGGACGTGAACTTTAAGCCCTACAAGACGGGAATGGTTACCGCGAAGGAGAAATACCCTTGCGGTAGGGGAGATGGCAAAGGAAGAAATCATGTTTGCTACCTTTGCCAGTGCGATTGCGGAAAAGAATTTATCGTTTCGGGCGATGAGCTTTCCCGTCACCCTTATTCGTGCGGATGCACGCCTAAACCTATAAAGGGCAAAGGAAGGCTGAACGATTGGGCGCTGGGATGCGACGAGAAAGAACACACGATGCTTTGCATGATCAAACCCACGAGAGCGGTTTATTCCAACGCATCTTCTGGAGTGTCAGGCGTTAATTGGGAACCGCGGAGAAAACGGTGGAGAGCAAAAATCACAGTTAAACGAAAGATGATTTTCTTGGAACGATACCTGCATTCCGTGCCATCGAACAGATTCAGGGCTATCTTCTTGCGATTGCCTTAATTTCCTTCTAGGGAAGAGAAAAGGAGCGCTATTTCTATCCGGGAGTGACGTCTTAGAGCAATGAGACACCTTGGATCAGGACGGTCTTCCGTAACTCCTCTTCGCCTTAAGTGGTTTCTTTGAGAATCTTATTCCGGAGATAGAGAGAATCTTCGCTGACAACACCTTTGACAATCGAGTTTGGCCCGACGACGACATCGTCCCCGAGAACCGCATGATCCTCAATGCGGATCGGTTCATGGCGGGAGACTTGGTAGAAACCATGCCGCAGGGAGAAGCGCATGTTGCGCTCTTTAGGGGAAAGAGGATGGCCGCTCGAGAATAAGGAGACCCGGTTTCCGATCTGGACATCGTTTCCAATCCGGACATTGCCGCCTAGAGCAACATCATCTCCCAGAGTCACGTTATCCTCTATCAGAACCGTCCCCACCATATCCACAAAAAGCCTTTTGCCTACTTTCAGATTCTTTCCGTGCCCTGGGAAGAGAAGATCGAGGAGCTTCTCCCGCTCTTCTGCATTCAGGGAAGGATTATCGAGAGCAGCGCAGAGATGGTGGGTTCGGTTATATAGCGCCATTCTAGAGAAAGAAACCACATTGAAGAACTTCCCTTTAAGAACCTGGCGGTAAGCGTGATGGGATAAGGGAGAAACCTTCTTGAGCCCCCGGTAAAGGATCTTTTCTTCCGCCCGAGTGAAGATGCGCGGTTCCTTCTTCTTTTTCTCTTTGCCGTTATAGGGGATTTCCCGACGAAATTTCACCGGTCTTCCTAAGGCTAGGGAATAGGGAAGGACATCCTGCTCGACCCTGGCTCCGGCACCGATGACCGAGCCCCGAGCCAAGGTCACTTCCCCATAGATCCAGGCATGGATTCCGATCCAGCAGTCCTCTTCGACATTGATATGGCTTACCCGGATGAGGTTTCCCTTCCTCTCCGGCTCTTTGTCTCCGAAGAAGACCTGGGGAGCGACATCGACCGAAGAGCCGAAAGACACCGAGGTATAGGGGGAGAAAGTGACTCCGTGGTTGAAGAAAGTCAGCCACGGAGCATCCACCAAGCCGATCACTAGCGATAGGGAGGAACGGACATCGGCCATCATATAAGTTCCGCAGAAGAGGATCTTCGTCAGCCTTAAGAGAGTCAGCTCATCTTTCCATAGGGGTATCCCTTTTTCGAGATAAAGCCTCTCGTAGATGGTGTTGTACCGTCTGCAGTACTCCTCCGAAAGCCGATAAAGTCTTTTTACTCCCTTGTCAGACGGATTGAAGAAATCGCCGTCATACATCTTCCTAATCTCTAAGCATTCTTCTTTCCGAAATCCGAGATGGCGGCAGAGAAAGGCGATTTTATGCTTCGTGGTCTTGTTCTTCACAAGCAAGGTGTTTTTCTTCCTTCCGGTTCTCTCGGTCGCTTCGGTCAGATTCCTCGTCACTTCCTTTCGGATCATGGTGTTGCTGAAGACATAGAGAAGAGCGAGAGGGTAGAGAGAAAAGAGCAGGGCAGAAAGAAAAGCGTAGATGATACTCTCCGACCAGAGATAGAAGAGGAAACCGAGCAAAGCGATGAGGAGTTCCACAAGCAGAATCGCTAAGGAGAGAAAGAGGAAATTGGGGAAGGAAACAGCCTGGGAAAGCCGTATTCTCCCTTTGCCGTATCCTTGAAAGGAGAGGAAGAGGAAAGAGAACGGCTGAAAGAAGAAGAAAGGAAGGACAAACCAATACCAAAAACGGGGCACAGAAAAGAATATGGCGATGAGGATCCCTATGACAGACAGGTTCAGCAAGAGAGAAGTGAGAACCGTTCTGGAGAGATCTTCGTCCGTGTCATAAATCTCTTTCTTCTGAAAGTGGCGGATCAGGGCTGTGAAGAGGAAGAAGAGGGTGACAAATAAGAAGATGCCTCCGATGGCATAAGAAAGATAAAGAGTGTATTGAGTATTGTCAATCAGGATATCGAGGCTTGGATCATGGTCCGGATAAGAGAGGGCAATCTCTCTTTTTAGAGCAGGATAGAAAGAGAAGAGCGTGGTAGGGTTCTTCAGCGCTTCGAAGAGATAAGTTGCGTAGGAAGAAACATCATCTCCGCCAAACCGGGCGAGGAACGTTTCCCTAAACTGCATCGTCCCCAAGCTTGTTTCGATGGTCTTTTCCAGAGAGATCATGGGGAAGGCAAAGAAGGACAGCAGAATGAAATAAAGAACGACATAGCTCGCCAGAAGAACCCCGACGGAGACAAGGAAGCTTCTCCAGTATCTCCGCAGATAAGAAAAATACTCCTTAGCGTTTTTCATAACCATAAAAATAGCACAAAGAGTTACCAGGAGAAATATCCACGAGCGGAGCGGAGGAAAGCAGGAGAACAGGCAATACGAGATTGATTTCGTCTGCGAGAAAGATGGGGAGAGGATCTACATCCAGTCAGCTTTCTACATCCCCGACGCCGACAAGATGGCCCAAGAGAAAAGGCCGCTTCTCCTGGTTAAAGACTCCTTCCGAAAGGTCCTCATCTCCAAATATTTCTCCGGAACGATGTTCGACAACAACGGAATCCTCCAAGTCGGTCTTTTCGATTTTCTGACCAAACCTAAACTGCTGTCCAAATAGCACTATTTCACAAGATGAAAGCGTGCTTGCTTAATTTGAAGTAAGTTTGTAGGAGACGCCTAGGAAATCGTTGGTTTTCCGTTATTCTATCCACATCCCAAAAATGAGACAGCAGAGATCTATCGTATCGGAGATTTCTTAGCAAAACGCAGATGGCCATGGAAAAAGTGCCAGTTCTATCGATAGTTTCCGTTTTCCTCTGCCGGATGATGGGGGAATGATTTTGCGAGAGAAGACCGCCCGAACCCCGGTCCGCCACTCCCGTATGTGTCTTCGGTTTTCCCGAAAATTCGTCCGCGATCCGTCCGCATCGGGCGTTCTTAGCGCTTCCCAAAGAAGGAAACACATTCCGTCCAGAAGGTAAGATTTCTCGATAGAATGGGCATTTCTTTCTTAAAAACGACCCTTGCTTCATCAAACGCCGCTAGACTTAGGATCCGCTGGGAAACCGTGCAGGTTCGAGTCCTGTCTAGTTCACCAAATGGAAACAAGCGGTCTCTCCTTCCCAGAAAGGAAGTGCGGAGGCCGTTTTTCTTCTCCGCCAAGGTGTAATATGGATCCCAATTTCAAGCCTTACCGAACAGGGATGCTCACGGTAAAAGAAAAATATCCCTGCGGATGCGGGGATGGCCATAAAGGGAGGAACCATGTGTTTTACCTCTGCCGATGCGACTGCGGGAAAGAGGTGATCTTCTCCGGCGACGAGATCGCAAAGCATCCCTATTCCTGCGGATGCACGCCAAAGCCCACAGGAAGCCAGCCGGACAACCCTCCGAACCTCATCGGGCACGGAAGGCAGGACGGCACCCTGCTTTGCATGATCCGCCCTACGAGGGCCGTCTATTCCAGTTCTTCCACGGGGGTCAGCGGAGTCTCCTACGAGAAGCGGAGAAAGAAGTGGCGAGTTCAGATTGGTTTTAAAGGGAAGCTCCATTTCCTGGGCTATTACTCTACGAAGGAAGAAGCCATCAAGGCAAGATTAGAAGGCGAGAAAAATATTGGGAGCCCCTACTCGAAAAGCAGGAGCCAACCGAAGATAATAATGATAAAGAGAAGCCAGATGAGGAGGCAAAGAAATGAAATACGAATACAAAGTCATCCACATGGGATCCGATGTCACTGTCGAAGCGAAGCTGAATGAATTGGGAGAGCAAGGCTGGAAAATTGTTGCTGCTTCCTGGGATTCCACTGCTGATCTCCAGGTTGTTTATCTGATGCGGGAAAAGAAGTAAATCAGGAGAATTCATAACGTCAATAATCAAAGGCAGGGAACCATTATTGTGTCTGTGCTTTCTATATTTTTATAAGCTTATGAATAAATCAGATACTTGTGGGGAAGCCGGCCAATGAATGTTATATTAGTTATATGTTTGAGGGAAATTACTACTATTGGTGTGCTAATCTGCCTTTCCGGGCCTCTTCTTTCTCGGTCTTCTGTAGTCGATCCCGGTAGATGCGCAGAAGCCGAGCATGAACTTCTTCCTCTCCTTCGACTTCAGCGTGTTGGCATACCGTCTAAGACATACCCAGTCAAGATAACACTGCAGGTTCTCCCTCCTCTCTCCCATGTGCAGCGATATCACCCTGCGGAGGAGCGAACAGAAGGAGTCAATCCTCTGCAGGGCCGAAAACGCCTCAGGTTCAGCGCTGTTTACCGCCACCTCTTTTCCGCCTAGGGCCCTTACGAGCTTCGCATGGCCGTGGAAGAGGTCATGGACGAGGAGCGAACCCTTCCTGATGTGGCCGTATAGGGCGTCATAGATCATATCCTCCGTAGGCTTCCCCTTCCCGAGGACCACGGCCAGGCAGCGGCCGACGGAATCCACCGCCGCCTCGACGGCGATCAGGTTCCGGCTGATTCCGTGCTGTTTTCCGCCTTTTTTCGTCAAATACCCTGCCTTTTTCGGAGATGGCAAAATAGATTTCATTGAGCCGGCCTTGACTGTGAGGTCGTCGGTGAGGAAGATGACGTACTTCTTCCAGGCGGCTTCGCTCTTCTTGGTGCCTGAGAGGAATGTCCCGGTGAGGGCCGTGAAGGTCCTTGAGCATCCTTTGCAGCGGTATCTCTGCTTGCAGCAGCGGGTTCCGTCCTTCTTGAAAGAGACGGATCCGCAGTAAGGGCAGCAGGCGACCTTGAGATCGCCGAAGCGAAGAGACTTTCTGCGTTCCACAAAAAAGTCCTTTCCATGGGACCCAATAGACGGCCTGGGAAAGGACTATTGCTACATAACTCTTTGCAGGCCGTCTCTCGAGCCTCAGTTATGTAGCGAGAAAAATAGTAGCATTCATTGCCATTCGGTTGCCATCAGCACGCCAATGGTAGTAATTCCCTATCGTCTTAAAGCGCGATGAGGATGGGAACGTTAATCTAGCTCTTAACAACGATTGCTGAATAAAATCCTTTTTGCTGGAAGAGATAACAAAACGACATCAGATGGGCTTTTATTCCCCTGAGAAGCAGCGGATTCTGACATTGCAAATGATAATCGTCGATAATGACAATAGCGTCGATGTTATCGTCTTTCGAGTCATCACAAAATTTGTCGAAATCGCCTTGCTCCAGCTCCAACAGATGATTTCCTGACACGCAGAAGATGCGCATGCCCTCCGAAATCACTGATAGCCTGGAATTCAGCAACGGGAATCCATCATCGTTGAACGGCGTGTTATATATGAATTTCTGGCGAAGAGTATCCGAAGTCATTTTTTGAGCGCTTCCTTCGCGTACTTCAGATCGACCTGAAGCAATTTTTTCAAATCGTCTGGGCATCGGTCGACGGCCTCTTCCATGGCCCGAACGAGTTCCGGCGACTGCCAGTAAGCGGAGACATCGTCAAACACTTCGGCGACGTAGGATATCTCATCCGGCGACGCGTTTTTCAGGTATTCGATGGTGTCGGGCAACGATGCGCATAGAACGGTGATTTGCTTTTTCCACATATCTTTAACCGCATCTGGGTTGTCGTTGTCGCGCTTCTTGTTCTGCTCGTACAGTTCTTTCATTTGTTTTGTGATCATTTTTTGATTCCTCCTGGTTGGGTCTCGCTTGGGAAAATGGTGTTTATCGTTCCGTTTTCCCCATATATTATCGTGACAGAGACACCATTCACGATTCCGGCATGGTGGTCGCCGGCTTTCGGATGTCCTCTGAAAGTTTTGGCGACAGCAATCCCAGCATCCTTGATGTCGTTGGCTGTCCAGCTTTTTGGGAACCAACTCTGCCGGTTTCCCGTTCGTTTCATCTTCTCCTTAGAAGTGGGAAGGTTCCCGCGCCTCACGCCATTATTATATTCGATGTTGATTTCATAGGGGATTCCATGGCTGTCCATGTAATCTATGGCATCCTGCCCATGGCCACCGCCACTGGGGCGATGCGTCGAGGTGTATTCGCCACCATCAGAATGACTTAGAGCTTCTCCCGAGACGGAGGGCGGGTTATCGCTTGGCGACGGATTGGGGTTCTGTTCGCCTTTGTAACTGTTGGTTCCGCTTTCATCTTTGCCCATGGTTCATCCTCCATCCGAAAGCGGGAAAAGCTGTCGTGTTATCCGCCTTCACGAGATTCGGCCCATACTGAATGATCAGTTGGTCTTGATGCTTTTCCGCGTATCGCGAGATAAGCAACGTATTTTTATCACGCACCCTTTTTCGGAGTGAGCACCCTAACGTTCCGCAGCAGACCACGGGTGCCTTTTCAAATAGACCGAAGTAGCTTGCGCCTCCGGTCTCGTCTGCTCTTAGATTCGGAATCATCCTCTTGCCGTTCAGGATGAAGAACAGGTCAATGACGAGATTTGCCAAGACGTAAAATTCCTGGAATGGAGTGATAAAGTCAGTGAAGATTGACAAGTCGAACCCGACAAAACTTCCGAACTTTTTCAGTTCACTGCTTGCCAGTTCGAGCTTCCCTTCTTCTAATCTTCGATAAAGGTCCACATCCGGTTCGTAAAAGCAGATGGAAGCCGTCTTTTTCTCCAATGCCGCGTTTCGGTGGCGATAGGGGAGCATCTCATTGGGGGCTTCGGATGCGAACATCCATGTTTCAAAGATAGGAAGACCAGTTTCTTTGAAGACTACGCCTCTAGTTTTTTCCCATTCGATAAGGCTGCCGATAAGCTCGAATAAGTTCTCGGATTTTGATTTCATAATTTCCTCCTTTTCCGTCCAGTGCGGTAGAATGTTGTCATCCATCAGCATTAGACTACAGCAGGCTGAAAAACGGTTTTTCCGGTTCGTTTCCGGTTTTGAAACCGGAAATGGAGGCAATATGCAGATCAAGGACATCATCGAAGCCATACAGACCTATTCATCGGATCTCGAAAAGCCCGACATAATGGCGGCATTGGTCGGATACATAGCTGACTATTACGGATTGAAAAACCAAAAGAAGCAGGATTTCAAATGGGTTTCGAACCGGACTAGCGAGATTATGGCCAGCAACAAAATCCCTCAAGCAATCGTGAAGGCGGTTGGGCTTGATGATTTTGGCGACTGCTTGGATTCGATGGCCACATCTTTTTTCCAACAATATGGTCCGCAGCTTGAACTGGATCCCCTAAAAGAAATACTTATCGTCATCTTCGAAAGAGATTCATCGGAGAAGGAGGACTTAGATTGTAAAAGCGTTGAAGATGTTCTGAAGGCTTGTGTGTCTCGGCTTTTCAAGCAGGCGAAGGCGGCCTATGATTTCCAGCTTAGCAAAACGTCTTTGCTTGACCGCTCTTTGTTCGTTTCAATCATCAACGGCGTGATAAAGCTGAATGCTAGCGAAGGCGTCGTCGTGAAACACGAAAAGCCATATTCCCTTGAGGACAAAATGGCCCTGAATGGCATTGAAGGCGAGCTTAAGGAAAGGATAAGCGACAATTTCTACCGTTCCTTCGACGTAATCGAGTCGGCTTTTGAACTCCTGTCTCAATTCAACATTTCAATCAAGACGAAATTCTTAACGGTAATGGGCGGTTTCTATTCGAAGTATTTGATCCGAAAAGGACTAAGCCGCCAGGATTCGGAATCCATTAAGAAGGCGGCCCCGGACCTTCTTCTTTGGGTCGAGGCCAAAGTCGTGGAGAGCATGGAAGAAGAGAATGGTGCGAATTGCTTTAAGGAAGAGCTTTCTGCTTATTCCTCGGCACTGACCGCTTACGCCTTCTATAAATGCAGGATTCTGATACCCATGGAGGCAGAGCATGATCATTGATTACGACGGGAAACCCCAGGATTCCATTTTCTATACTTCCGCTCTGCTTTATGGGCATTTGAAGAGCGCCGGCTTCGATTATGACGAGGCCTACGATTATTTTCTCAATGAGGTGAGCGATAATTCCCTCCTCTTTTACTATTCGCTGGATTGGCTTTACCTGCTTGGGAAGATCCGAATGGAAGGAGGAAAAGTAGTATGCGCCTGAAAAACCTGCTCATTGCCTCTGAGAACCCCGCAGAACAGATACGAAGCGTAGACTTCAACCCTGAAGGGTTGTCCCTCATTGTTGACCTCGACTCGGAAGAGGGAAAATCGGGGAACAACATCGGGAAATCGACGTTTGCGAAGATCATCGACCTCTGCCTCGGCGCGGATAACGTAAAGATGCTCTACCATGACGTCGAGACGAAGGACGACGCGCTCATCAAGGGCCACCTGAATGAGGCCAAAATCTATGCGGTCCTTACGGTTGAGGAAGCTTCCGGAAAAACACACAGGCTTAGAAGGGACCTTTGGGAAGGCGGAAAATACGCCTTTGACGGATCGCCCATTGAGAAGAAGGACGAGTACCGAGGCAGGATAAAATCCATTGCCTTCCCTGATGCGTCTAAGGCGATTACCCTCAGGCAGATAATGCCCTTTTTCCTGAGACTGGAAAACACGCAGAACTTCCTTTTCGAATACCTGGGGACCTACCATAAGCCCGTAGAATACCGGCAGTTCTACGATTACCTCATCGGCGCGAATTCTACATCAGAATTGGTGGACTTATTCAAAGAGATAAAGAAGAAAAAAGAGGAGAATGCGCGTATCCTCCGCCGAAACGGAATCAGGAAAATATCGCAGATAGACGCTTTGATCGGCAAGGCGAAACAGGAAGCCGATGCGAAGGAAAAAGAACTGAAATCCGATGACGTCGTTCTTAATTTCCTCCACGACAAGAGCAATTCCGCATTACAGTCGGATCTTGAGTCCAAAACGCAGAAGGTAACCGACACCGAGGGCGAGATATCTTTCATGGAAGACAAAATCGTCCAAGAGAAGGCGAACATAGAGAAGATAGACGAAGAATCGTTGAAAAACCTTTATGAAGACGGGCGGGTGTTCATCAGAGATTTGGACAAGGATTTCCGCCAGTTCGTGGACTTCCACGAGCAGATGACAAGGAAGAGGCTGGAGGGCTTTCAGGCCAGAATTGAAATTCTGAAGAATCGCCTTGCAAAAGAAAAAGAAGACCTCGATGAAGCCCGCAGGGCCTATTCTGAAAAATTCGTCGATTACAAATTCGACCTTAACGGTAAGGAGAACGAGCAACTTTCGGAGGTCGTTGAGGTGGCTTCACGGTTAAAGAGTCTGCTGGCCGATAAGACCCGTTATGAAACGAACGAAAATGATATCGCCGGAAAAGAAGGCGAGCTAGATGCCATTCTGGCGGAGAAGAAGAACCTCCAGCAGAAGCAAGAAGCGCTGAACACGATTTTTAAAGCAGTTACGAAGAGAGTGTTCGACAAGCCGTTTGAACTAGAGTTTTCATCAGGAGCCGATGAGTTTCCGATAACCAGCTCTGGCGGGAATAAAGGGGCGGGAGACCGCAAAACCGTCGCCGCTTGTTTTGTTTTTTCCCTGATGAAGCTATACGGCACGGACGACCGGGATATGCCTTCGTTCTTCGTTCAGGACCAAATGGAAGGCGTTTCCCTGAAAAGCCTGTCCCAACTGGAAATAGAATCCGTAAGCGCCCATTGCCAATACGTCATCCCCATTTTGAAAGACAGGGCAAGGGACCTAGGCACTTTGGACGGAAAGCAGGTCCTGGTTCTCTCTCAAAACGACAAACTTTTCAAAATCTGATTCTGGGGAATCGACGCTGGATACTTCCCTGTGCCTGAGCTCATTCTTGGCAAATACACTTAAGCCGTCTATTTATCATTGGAATTCATTTCAAATATGTAAGCGTCCTATTTCACGCTTACGGTTGTCTCCACCACAGCCCTGTCAATGCGAACCGCTACACGGAGAGTGCCACGGAAAATGACATTACACCAACCCTCACATCAAGTAAATCAAAAGGAGCTATCCCAGGAAGGAAATCGCCTTCGTCGGACAGACCGGAACCCAGTTTCCGCAGCGAAGACAGCGGTTCTGACCGATCTCCGCAGGGATCGAAGATAATTCGATACACTGTTGCGGGCAGACGCAAAGGCATCTTCCGAAACCGATGTAGAGATCTTCAGATAGGGGTTCTTTTCGAAGGTATCGTCTCTCTTCCCCGATATTCTCTACCTCTTCCGATAACGAGATGCACCTCTTCCATTGGACCACGGAAAGAAAATGTATTTCTGCTCCACCAAACCGATTCAGTTCGGACTTCTTCTCGGTAGAGGGAAGGATGATAGTCCGTTAGATAAAGTTTAGTTGCTGAAAAGCAAGAAAAAGCAGAAGAAAAGAGAGGGACTTCAAGGGTTCCTCTTTTTTTGCGATATTTGGGTTTATGCCTGGCAAAAGTGTTGGCCAAGACTTGACAGTAGACAAAAGAGCATATTTTAATAGTTATGGAGGCTTCATATGAATGATAATAATTCTGAGTTTCTGAGAGGCTATGTGGAAGTGATTGTCCTGAAGTTCCTGAAAAAGGGCGGCGATTATATCTACAACATCGCCAAGAAGATACGGGAAAGAAGCGGAGGCTTCTTCACCGTGACAAACCCCTCGCTCCTGCTCACCATGAGAAAGTTGGCCGAGGCCGGCTGCGTCAGCTACAAGAACGAGCTCAACGAAAGAGGCGTCAACAGGAAAAGATACTTCATCACCGAAAAAGGATGCGAGCTTCTAGAGAAAGAACTGCCCGTCTGCCGGGCAGCATTAAGCAAAATCGATTCGTTATTGGGGGAATGATTATGAAAAACAAGGAAATCAAGACGGAAATCGACGATGAGCTCAGGCAAAAGGGAAGATACACAAAGTCTCTTTCGGATGAGCTTTATGCCTCGTATGAGGATGAACTGTCTTCGCTTAAGGAAGAGGGAGTGAGCGAAGACGAGGCGAGAGAGGAGGCCAAAAGGTCGCTGATGTCGTCAATGGAAGAATTGCCCGCTAAGCCTGGCAGGAAATATGCCTTCGCTATTCTGATTTCGCTTTTCTTCTTCCTTCTGACGTTCGGGGAACTCATCATCGCCAATGTCAGTTCATCGATGGTCTCTCCGATGCTTCGTTACGTCCTCATCGAGTTTCTCTTCGCGTTGGGGTGGCTGATCTACGGAATCTGCACCCATAGAAAAAGGAGAACGCTCGACTACATCGTCCTCGGAGTCCTATTCGTTTCTTTGCTCGTCTCTTTGATTGAGACCTCCATGTATGCTTTCGCTGCCGATACGGGAGACAGGGTTTGGGAATACAATTACATCTATCCATGCATCTTCAGAGCCATCCTTCACGCACGGGATAGTTCAGGAGGGATGGGCGAAGCCATTGTGACCCATACGCTGTTCTATCCACAGGAGATCGTATCTTTCGCTTCGCTTGTCACCTCTCTTATCATCTTCTTCATCAAAAAGGAAAAGCGGTGATAAGAAAAAAGCAAAATACTATTATGAAGCGTACCTCACACAAACTGTTTCAGACTGGAAAAATATGGCAAAATACCATCTTTAATCTTGTCGTTTTATCGTTGGCCTCCTGTAGTTCGGCCCCTACACTCTCTAAGGTGCCTTTCGATCGCTATGAAGGGAAAGGCGTTTTCAGTCCCTATACCTTTTCCCTTAACGACTCCAGTCTCAAGCCACCTCTTCCTTCTCTGCACAAGGAGGATGAGTCCAGTAATCTGAACTATCTCAATATCCTTGTCATCCCTGTTTCTTTCGATGGAGGAAACCTCTCGAAGGAGGAACTGGAATACTGCTACAACGGGCCGGTTGACTATGATCAATCCGTAACAGATATTTTCAAAAGCAATTCAAACGGAAAATGTCTGCTCCGTTTTGCTATCGCCGACACCGCAGTGGAAAAAAGACCCGATACATTCGATCCCTATGCCTTTCCCTCTGATTTCCTTCCTCGGTGGCTGGAAGAGAACGAAGTTCTTTATCCGATGGAGAAATTCGATTCCGATGATAGCGGAGGCTATGACTGCATCATCTTAGAGGACGTATCAAAGACCCATTCCATCGATGTCAACGGTTTCTATCCGCCTAACATCGATAAGGTGGATGGGCTGATTCTGATTGATGATTCCTCCTCGGGCGTGATTGCCCATGAGATCGGCCATGCCTTAGGACTTCCGGACACCTATGAGTCCTTCGTCGAGGAAGGATACGGGAAAGTGCATCATCTTCCCTTAGGATCCGTCTTTGTGATGGACGGCGCTAAAACAGCTTTCACTGACTTTGAGAAATGGGTTCTCTCCTGGGAAGAGCCGAATTTCTTTGCGGAAAAGGAACTTACCTATACCCTTTCTGAGGATCATCCCTGTCTCTTTTATCCAGTTATCGGTAACACAGGCAATCCATACGGAGAATATCTTGTCTTCTCCTATTACGATTCAAGGAATCCCTTCATGCCCGGTTTTATTAATTATGGGGATGAAATCGGTGTTTATATCACCCATGTGGATGGAAGGCTATATGACAAAGAGAATCATTGTTTTGCTTCTTCTCCATCCAAGAATGTGAGCTGGGCCTTCACGAATCATCGGGAAGGAAAAATCGAAGGGCTTACTAACCATCCGCAGCAATCGATTCTCTATAACGATGCCTCAGATTACGATTATATTGCCAAGAAGGAAAGCAGTGGGGAATGGCTTCTGACCACAGTCTCCCTGTTCAAGGACGGTGTGACCTTCAACCCGAATCGCGATTATCTTCTCTATGGCGAGGACAACAGCCATACCGAGCAATTCGGTTATTCCGTGGCTTTCTCCGAAGAAGACGACCACGGGATGAAAATCACCTTTACCGAATAGCGTTTTGATGGGGAAGATGGAGAGAATCATCGGACGGCATTTCCCGACGATCCTGTCTATCGGCTCTCCCCTTAAACCCCGATTTCGATGCGCGTTGAGCGGAAACCCGCTCTCCCTCCGGAAAGAGCTCAGAATCATTGACTCGGATAAATGTCTTTTCAGTTCTACCGATTCCGTCAGGTTTGATAGAGGAAGTATCAGAACACGGTTTTGCCCGGGACCCATTTTGGCGTCTTTGAATTACCTGTGTCCTGGATTCTATCGGGAATGATGATTTACTCTGTCAAATAGACAACGGAAAAAACATCGTCTGTCTTTTAGGCCTGATATCCTGCAAAGTCCAGGGAAAGAGCCCAGGGGAAATAGCCTTAGCGGTCGGAATTTATCCGAAAAGTGCGAACGAAATAATCGCGGACGAGCATGAAAAAGTGCCGATTTCATCGATATTTTATGCTTTTTCTCTGCACTCTCCTATTATAGAATAGCAGTGGGAGAGAAGACCGCTCAAACCCCGGTCCGCCACTCCCGTATGTGTCTTCGGTTTTCCCGAAAATTCGTTCGCAATCCGTCCGCATTTGGCGTTCCTAACGCTTCTTAAAGAAGGAAACACATTCCGTCCCGAAGGTAAGATTTCTCGATAGAATGGGCATTTCTTTCCTGAAAACAACTCTTGCTTCATCAGGCACTACTAGACTTAGGATCACGTGGAGCGATCCGTGCAGGTTCAAGCCCTGCCTAGTCGCATCAAAAGGAAAATCAGCCTCCGGTTCCTTGAAACGAGGAAGGAGGCTTTTCCTATATGGATCCCAGCTTCAAGGCATGCTGGATTCATAAGACAGTAATGGTAAATCGTTCTTATGGGGAGTTCTGCCTCTTGCAGGGGCGATCGCTGTCATGCCCGACCAGATGTTCGTGTAGAACAAAAGGCAGCGGCTGTTCAAGCCACTGCCTGCAAAGCCATCAAGCCTGCTCGCCAATGAGAATCGATAGGAATTCCCTGGGGCTTACTATCTTCGGCGAGGACGGGAAGTGCTTGAGGTTCCCAGTGACAAGAAAGGATCCGTCCTCGCTAAGCGTTACCTCAAGGAACGGTGCATCCTTGGGGTCGGGGAGCTCCGAGGCATCCATTTTGTCTGGCTCCACCTCAATGCCGTGCTCTTTTATGGCGCTCAGGACTGGGGCGATGTCCGCCTCCCCGAGCCTGAATTTGGCCCGATGCAGAACCTCTTCGTATTCCTCGAAGATTTCCCGGCTGTAGAGTACGGTGAAAGCCCCCATGTCCAAGAAGCGCATGATCTGCTTCACCGGAGACTCGGGGTCCTTCGAAAGGAACGATGACACGATGACGTTGGTGTCGATGATGGCAAGCACCGTCATTTTTCCTCTTTCTTCGCGGCCCTTTCCCTCCGGTATGAGTCGATTTCGGCGTTGATCTCGTCCAGGCTCATGTCTGCTGTCCCGTTGGCGATTGCCCGAATCCTCGCTCTCTCCAGGGCCCTCATCATCTCCGAATCGCCGCCATCTACCTTGGTGGTGGGCTTGAAGGGCATCCCGCCCTCCCGGATGAGCTGCCTTGCGAACATGTTGATGGCCGCCGAGGTAGTGATTCCCAAGGAATCGCAGACCCTGTCCATGTCCCTCTTCACGTCTTTGTCCATTCTGATTGTGAATGCTGTCTGCTCCATATCCTAGCCTCCTTATGTGACTATTATAGAACATGATTCATTGAATATCAAGACAGTATCATATGTATGTCTTTTAAGCTGCATTTTGCAATTTGCAATCTTATGCAAGAATTGAAGAAGGGAGCGTAGGCCGTTCCTAGATGACATGACCTTCGCTTCCCCTGCGTGCACTCCGTGCAGTTTGACACGCTTCTCCTAGGCTCTAAAGGAAAGGTGCGGACAGAAAATTAGAAAAAATGTCCGCAAATCAGAGTCAATCTAAGGGTATCGCCAGTCCAAGGCAGTCTTGGGACAACTTGGGAAAATGCCGATTACGGGGGCAATTCTGACCAAAAAAGTCCCTTGAAAGAACAAGGGCGAAACGACCCCGCTCATGAATTAGGATCTATTGGGTAATTCCGTGCATGTTCGATTCCTGTCGCCCGCACCATCTGAATGTAACGGCCTCTGACGCTCCTAGGAATAGGATGTCGGAGGCTATTTTAAGCCCTCCGATACAAAGGAGGTCAAACAAATGGATCCAAACTTCAAGCCCTACAGGATGGGCAAGCTGACGGTGCTGGAGAGATATCCCTGCGCGAAGAGAATAGGGCAGAAAGGCAGGAACAACGTCTACTACCTATGCCGATGCGGCTGCGGAAAAGAAATCATCTTCAGTGGGGATGAGATAATCAAGCGCCCCTATTCCTGCGGACGCGAGAAGAATCCGAAGGGCCGCATCGACTGTAAAGGCGCCAAAATGAACGCCAGAAACAGAAGCGGTGCCGCCGGGGTTTACTATGATTCCAAGAGGAAGAAGTGGAGGGCGGAGATAACTTTCAAACAAAGGAAACACTTCCTCGGCTACTTCGAGCCATTGGAGGAAGCAGTGAAAGCAAAAAAGGAAGCAGTGGACGAGTGTTACCGAGCCAAGGACAAGGAGGAGCAGCCATGACCGCATGGAATCCTGGAGGCAACGCAAAGATGAAATACGAGTACAAAGTCCTCAATGAAAGCAACCCTAGAACCCTTGAGTCAAGCTCAACCAGCTTGGGAGCGAGGGATGGAGATTAGACAACGTAGTTTGGGACAATGACGAGTCGTTGCTCATCGCGGCCCTAATGCGCGAGATGTGAGTCCCTTGGATCCGTCGAATTACTATATGAAAAAGCGCGGCGCATAGGCAGAGCCGGTCGGAATCCTCGTTTCCGACTCGAGCAAAAAAGACACCAAAATTGGGATCAATTTCCTTTTTTTTGATCCCAAAACACCCTCTTTTTCGTCAGCGCTCAGCCCTTATTGGCGTAGCACGTCCTGGAGAGGAACTTCAGGGCGTTCGGGCCGAAAGCCCGCCTTTTCAACTCCCCCAGCCTTTTCTCGTAGAAGGCTTTCTCGAAGATGCAGACGAAGATGACCTCCTCGCAATCGTCGTCCCCAAGGGATGAGACCTCCTCGAGCCACGACCTGAATTCCTCGAGGAGCCTTTCGTCGTCCTCGTCGAGGGCTTTGTAAACAAGGGGCATCAGGTAGTCCTCCACCACGATTGTGGATCCGGGCTCCTCACCCTCCCAAAAATCTTTGACTTCCCGCTCGTAAATCGGCCTCACTTCCGGGATTTTGTCCAGAAGCAGCGCGTTGAACTCTTTATTTTCCATGCAGTTTCTCCCAAAGCGCGATGGCGTTTTCCAGTTTCCCAAGTTCGTTCTCCAGCAGCCCTTCGTCACCTTTTGCCGATCCGTTCTTCAGCGCCTTCCTGATTTCGGCAGCGCGGTCTTTTGCTTTTTTTGTAATGTTGTTTCCCGTCGGGCCTCGGCCCGTTGATGGCTTCATCGATCATCGCATCCGCCGTCCCTCCGTCCCCGATGGTGGCTACGGGGCGGTAAAGCTGGTTGATGATGCTTTTTCCTTTTTCTGTTTTGGCCTTGGCCAGAAGCTTCTTCCTCGTCGATTCGGCCTCCAGCTTGGCTTGCTCCTCAGCTTCCACAGCGATCAGGTTCCGGCTGATTCTGGGCAGTCTGCGGCTTTTTCCGTAAGTACCATGTTGTTTTCCGATACGGCGAAATAGATTTCGCCGAACCATACCGTACCATCAAGAACCAGACTGCTCTTGGAGAACCCTAAGAACGCACTAATGGTCATGGATTAATGCTTTCTTATGTTTTTTGGCCTTCCGATGATGTTGATGATAGCAATAAGAGTGGAGGTGTTTATCAAGGCCGGACTACTTAAAATCTTGCAGTTCGCTGAGATCAACAGCGGGAGCAATCAAAGGTTTATTCTCTTGATGAATAAAGCCTAAGGAATATAAAGGAAGGGTGATGAAACCATCACCGGAACCCACATTCGTATCTGCGATTTTGATAGCCTTGTGTTTACCATACTTCTTAGGATTGGCAAGAACATACTTCATGCTGGTTGCACGGCCATTGGTTGATTTGCATTCGATGATGACAGGTTCCCCTTGAAGGGAGATGACAAAATCAAGTTCAGGAGAACCGCTTGGAGCACGGAAATAATAAAGTGGTATCTGTGTGCTGTGTAAGGCGGAAGCCACCATATTTTCTGCAATGGCTCCTTTATAGGCGCTCAGATTTCCGGAAAGAATCTTTTCTGCCGTGTCTTGATCAAGCTGAGAAACAAGAAGCCCGGTGTCGGTGTAGAACACTTTATATTGGTTCGATATCTTTGCACCTTCAAGAGGAGATGTTAATTCTCTTAAGTTATAAGACTTCAAGGTAATTCCGACATCAATCAAATACTGAAGGCCTTCGTCTTTTTCGATGCTGTTACCAGGAATGTCGACGAGACTATATTTGAATTTCTTGTTTTCTTTTGAAAGCTGTTCTGGCAGAGAGTCCAGGCATCCTTCCGCACGGAGTTTCAGCGTCTCGTTGACTTTGTCGTTTCCATCAGAATCCTTATATCTTCCGAAATCCGCTTTGATGGAATCAAGGATTTTTTGCTGAATTCTTCTTGTAGCATTCAAGTCATGATTTTGAAAGAATGTATTTACGGCTTCGGGCATTCCTCCGACAATCAGGTACTGAAGGTACAAAGACCTCAAGCTTTCATGTACTGCGGGATTGATGAATTTTGCTTCTTTGAGGTGTTCCTCCACATGGTTCAGTACTTTTTCGGATATTCCGTTGTTGATCAGAAATTCTCGGAAGGTAAGAGGAAACATTTCAATGTGTTCTTCATATCCGACAGGGATACCCCGAACATAAGGCGCACGAAATCCTCTTACACCCAGAAAGCTTCCTGTAGCAATGACGTCGTATCGGCCATCCAAATCCCAGTATTTCAATGAGCTTCTGGCGTTTGGACAATCTTGGATTTCATCAAGAATAAGAAGTGTTTTATGGTCGACAAATTCGGCCGACTTGTCATTTGCGGTGATGCCAAGTACCATGTTATCCACATCGAAGTCACCATCAAAGGCTGCATGGACTTTCTTATTTGAACGGAGATCAACATAGACGACGTGCTCATAAAGTTTGCCGAATTCTCGGACAATGTAAGTCTTACCTATCTGCCTAAGGCCACGGATAATCAGAGGATGATGTTTCCTGGTTTTCCAGGCTGTTAAATCTTTCATCACGGAACGGTAAAGCATATCAGAATATCTCCTTATATTAAGGAGATTATACTATTGTGTGTACATTTTTAAAATGATAAACGACTGAATTAGTACGAATTTAAAATGATAAATTACATATCTTGTACATTTTTCGAATCATTCAAAAGTAAAAACTGGACTGGTAACGAGACTTGCAAGAAAGTTTGTGTTTTTGATTCCACGTCCGCCTTTGAGAGTTGCAAGAAAGTTTGTGTTTTTGATTCCGCGCCCACCCTTGGCCTCTACAATATGTCGAAGCCTAATGTCGCTCTTTCCTCTTCCGTCAATTCC
>CADAXQ010000010.1 GCA_902791935.1 uncultured Erysipelotrichaceae bacterium
GTTATGAAAATCTCGCCACGGCTTTAACCGCGGCGAGAGAATTATATCAAAGGCTCTGCAGGATTTGTTTTTTATCCCTCACGTGCAAATAAGAGTTTATAAAAATTATCTTTTCGTGCATGTTCATTTCGTTTTTTAAGGGTTTGTCTTAGACTGATGACATGACAAATGCAGAACAAGCGGTTGCCCTTTTAAAACAAAATCAAGATACGTTGGTCTTAACCGATGGGCACGAAACCATCGAAGATCATGAACGGGGTGTCCGCCCATTATTGAAATGGGTAGGCAAACGCACGTTTGAAGGATTTTCTGCCGCCGATAAAGTCATTGGGAAGGGTGCTGCTTTCTTATATGTCTTATTAAAGATAAAGGACATTCATACCGGCATCATTTCAAAGCCGGCGTTAGAAGTTTTGAATCGTTACGAAATCCCGGTCACCTACCAGCAACTTGTGGATCACATCATAAACCACACGAAAACCGGGTATTGCCCGATTGAGACCGCGGTGATGGACATCGATACACCGGAAACGGCCCTTCCTAAAATCATCGAACGGCTAAAACAATTAAAAGACTAAAAATAGCCAGGATATATTTAATATTTTAATTACAAGTCAGAAAATGGTGCGGGAAATCCGCACCATTTTGATTTTTATAGCTTGCCAACTAAATCGGCGCCAGGAGTTAACGTTTTTTCACCTGGTTTCCAGTTCGCAGGGCAAACTTGATCGCCGTGTTCATAGACAAACTGGCACGCTTCTAACTTGCGAAGTAATTCGGCCGCATTGCGGCCAACATTACCAGCACTCACCTCATAAGCGGCGATTTTGCCTTGCGGGTTCACGATGAACGTTCCCCTTTCGGCTAATCCTTGCGAAGCGATATAAACTTCAAATGCTTCCGCTAAGACGTGCGTAGGATCTCCTAACATCGGATAGGTGACAGAACCAATCCGTTTGGAAGAATCGTGCCAAGCCATGTGCACAAAGTGCGTATCACAAGACACGGCGTAGACTTCACACCCAGCTTTTTGAATGTCAGGGTACTTCTGCTGCAAATCTTCTAATTCCGTGGGGCACACGAACGAGAAATCGGCGGGGTAGAAGAAAAAGATGGACCACTTTCCGATAACGTCTTTCCGACTGACGGCGCGGAACTTGCCGTTTTGATAGGCCTGAACGGTAAATTCAGGCAATTCTTTGCCAATTAATGACATGATATTTTCTCCTTTCTATGTCTATTAGTTAGTTAAGACAAACTCATTTTAAGGGAAGGGTATTTTTCAATCAAGCAAAACGCTTTCTGCATGGTTTTCTTTGTAGCGCCTAACTATAATGGAGGCATGAGGCTTTCATCAATTTTGCAGAAAAAAGATCGGGCGCAAGCCATTTTGGACGACGCCGTTGCCCATCAAGAAATGGCGGGCGTAGCTTGTTCGATTCTTTTGCACGGCGAAACCGTTTTTTCTTTGTCTTCGGGCTATGCAAATCTAGAAGAGAAGCGGCCCGTAAAAAGAGACGATATCTATCACCTCTTCTCAATGACAAAACCGATTACGGCGTTAGCGGCCCTTCTTCTAATACAAGATGGTCGTCTATCGCTTACCGATCCCATCGAACGTTATTTACCGACGTTTGCACATCCACGGGTGGAAACGAAAGATGGCATCGTCCCCTCTCCTCGCTCCGTTACGGTCCAAGACCTATTAAATATGGCGGGTGGCCTTTGCTACAGCTGGGGAGAATCCCAAAACGCGCAAAACGTCATTGCCTTATATAAAGAGATGTCTGAACGTCGTCGCAATGGTGATAAACCAATGACAACCGTGGAGTTTGCTTCTCGCGTTGGGCAAGCGCCTTTGGCTTATGCCCCAGGCACTTCTTGGGCATATAGCGTCTCCGCCGATGTCCTTGGCGCCGTTATTGAAGTCGCAAGTGGTCAATCGTTTGGCTCATTCTTAAAACAACGTATTTTCACGCCGCTTGGCATGGATGAAACGGGTTTCTTCGTTCCTACTGAAAAACGGTTCCGACTGACGCAACCTTATTTCACTAAAGATGGTGATTTGGTGCCGTTTCGCGAGGAATCTCTTGGTATCGCGCCAAATGGAGAAGCCACTGGTTTTGAATCGGGTGGCGCTGGTCTATATTCCACGCTTCCGAACATGGAACGCTTAGCACAGTGTCTCTTACGCGGTGGCAAAGATCCGCAAGGCAATTCCGTCTTTCAAGAAGATACCTTGCGATTCTTCTTTGCCGTGCAACCGATGCAATCCTCCGTTTATCAAGCTTTCCATCATGATTGCCCAGGTATTCCTATGGGATGCCACTACTCTAACTTTTTGCGTGTCATGGCAAAGCCACAAACCCCGGACGATATTCCGGGCGAATGCTATTGCGATGGCTGGCAAGGCGCTTATCTCTCCGTCTTCACGAAAGATGATCTGGCGATCGTTGCCTTAATGGGCCAATGTGGGCATGGCACGGGGCCGGTGAATTTGAAGTTAAAGAAATTGATTTTCGGCTCGCATTAACGCGAAGCGATCGGATTGTTGTTTTCTTGTTTGACCAAGCGATATTGCTTTAAGTCGCGAAAACCACGTACCGCTAACACGATAATCATGACCAGTTCATAAAGCATGGTGATGATTAAAAGAGACAATTCGATTTGTTGCATCGCGTGATTCTCCGAGCCGCCCGTCTGATACACCAGGTTCACCATCAAAGAAATCATCGTATAAGCTGCCGATAACGTGGAAAACACGGCAATACACTGCAAGTACGGCGATTTTTCTTTTTTGCCTAAGAAAATGGAACGAATGGCAGACACCATCTTATAAAAGGCATAGAACGCATAGCCATAAATCATGAACTCGAAAGGGAAGTCAATTAAGACTTCGCCGTTCTCAAGAACGAATAAAGCAATGTTAAAGGTCGGCATTGCTAAGCTTAAGAAGAGCGCTGATGCCAAATCCATGGCGCAAGCACGGGTGTGCTTCGTCTTTTTTAAGATCAGCAAAACCAAACGCATGAAGGATAAACCAAAGTAAAAGGAAAGTAAGGCCGCAAAAACCCGCGATTTGCCATGTATCATGGCGAAGGTGTTGATGATGCCCATCGTAACCCCGGCACCGATGCCAAACCAGTCTCCAAAATCATAGGTACTGGCTAAATATTTCACCCACTCGATTTTGTCCTTCATGCGGTAAGAATAGTACGAAAAAGAAGAGGACTATGCTTGAAATTTGGAATTAATAAGCACGATAGACTTTTCGGAAGGCCCAAGAAAGCAAAACGTTCAAATAAGCCGAGAGGATTACCGAGAGAACGACAAAAGGAATGACGGGCAAATGCAAAACGCTGATAAAAAGAGATAACAACTGATAACATGCCGCTAGTCGAATGGCCGTGAATAAGAGTTCTTTACCGAGTCGCCGATAGAAGCGTTGTGAAGGATAGAAAATCGATAGCAGCAAGAAATATAAGAAAAAACAGGAAGTATAGGCCAAAAATGTGTCTAGCCAAAGCGGTGCCATATCTCGTTCCATAAACGTAATTAAAAGGAACATCAGCAAGGCGTTTGTAAATAAAGCTGGTATGCTATGCCACAAAATGATGCCTTGGATTTTTAACGTATCGCGCACAGGGCGGAAATGAGACGTCGAGTTCTCTGCGTCGGCATAAATGGTTTGAATCGGCAAGGAATAGACCGGATATTGCATCATTTGGCAACGGATAAGCTGGTTCATCTCGTATTCATAACGAGTGCCTTTGGTTTTCATTAAGCTAGGAAGATAGCGAACCGGGAAGCCCCGTAATCCACATTGATCATCGGCAATATATTGTTTTGTTAACAAAGAACGATTGATTTTGGAGAGATTGTTCCCGACCCGCGATTTCCATGGTGTACCTTTAGGAAAAGAACGGACACCGAAAACAAGTTCGTCTTTCTTTTCTAAGAAGTCATACATTTTTAAGATATCAGACAACGCATGTTGACCATCCCCATCCACCGTAATCACAAAGCGGGCAGAGGGATAGAGTTCTGAAATTAAAGAGAAACCGTACTTCAGCGCATAGCCTTTGCCATGGTTTGTCGGATAAGAACGATACGTAACACGAGGAAGCGATGCCGCTTTCGAAAAAATCGGTTCAAATTTTGGGGAAGAGCCATCATTCACTAGTAAGACAGGAAAATCTTCTTTTAATACGCCTTCAATCGTTTGAAGGAGCGTTTCCGATGGCTCGTAACTCGGAATTAAGATGACGGCTTCTTTCATAACCTTCTTAATCATACCTTGTTTTTGGAAAGTTTAGAACTAAGGCGCGATTTCCTAAGAATGCAAAAATTTGAGCGTTTATATGGAACTAGTTTTGCATACTAGATATAATAGTTTTGCAAAATAAAAGGAGGCGTTATGTCTATTATCCTTTCTGCTGATTCGACCATCGACTTAAGCCCGGCCGAATTAGAAAAATATCATATTCCCGTTGTGCACTTCCATTTGGAAAAAGAAGGCCAGTCCTACTTGGACAACGAACTTACGTTAGAAGAAATGTACGCTTATACGGAAAAAACACATAAGATGTGCCACACTTCTGCCCCCAACATTGATCAATTTCAACAACACTTCGCCCATTTATTAGAAGAATGCGATGACATCATCCACTTCTCGATGTCTTCGAAACTGTCTTCGAGCTACAGCAATGCCTGTGCGGCAGCCGAAGGCAACCCCCATATCCATGTGATTGATACGAAAGTCACGTCGGGCGGTATCGCCTTATTGGCGTTGTACGCGAACGATTTACTCCAAGCTGGCTATCCGTTTGAGGAAATCGTTTCCCGGGTCGAAGCCCGCATTCCTTATGATCAAACTTCATTCCAACTCGATAAATTGAAGTTCCTTTATTTAGGCGGACGTTGCTCAAGCTTGTCGTTATTTGGTGCCAACTTATTGATGTTAAAACCTGAAATCGTCTGCTCGCCAGACGGTTCCTTCAAAGTCGGAAAGAAGCATCGTGGCAACATCAAGAAATGCGATTATGAGTATTTCCAAGATCTGCTCGACTCCCATCCAAACATCGACAAGAAACGTTGTGCTTTAATATGCTCGACCTTTGACAAAAAACAACTTCAGGAATACTACGAATTTGTGAAGAAACAAGGGTTTGAAGAAATCATCTTTAACCATGCATCTCCCACGAATGCCTATCACTCTGGGCCAAACGTTGTGGGATTGCACTTTCTCTTTGACGGTCCTCATCCCGTTACCCCATACGAAGCGAAATAATCCGAATATCGTTTCAATAACCGGCGGAATTCCCGTCGGTTTTTTGATATTTGCGCGATTTTTCCTACCTTTCTTTAAAGATTAGGATAAAATGAAAACAGCATCAGGAGTTGACCCTTATGAAAACGAAAAAATCACCATTAGTTCTGACTCTCCTCTTCTCCATACTCACCGTGGTTGCCATCGGTGTAGGCATTTTAATGGCTTATTTGCAAAGCCATCTTAACGTTCTCTTTTCGAATGATACGTTGACGGCAATGAAAAACGCCTTAACTTTTCAAGAAAAAGGAACGATCGCATTAGTAGGCGCCATCGCCTTCTATGCCTTGGTCGTATTTGGTTTGATTTCGTTAATTGTTGCCATCGCGAAGAAGAAAGGCGGATATATCCTGCCTATCTTCACTTTAGTGGCCGTCTGTTTTGCTTTGCTGTTCCTCATGGACAGCACTGCTACGAACAATGACTTCAAGACGTTAGACTATGTCTTTGCTGCCATTTGCGTTTGTTTTGCGTTGGTCGATGCCATTCTTCCTCTTTGCTATCAAGGAAAGAAAGCGGCACCTGTCGCTGTAGCTACGCCAGTAGAACCAGCAAAGAAAGAAGCTAAATCGGAAGAAAACAAACCGGAAGAAAAGAAACTCGAATCGTCTGAGCCCGAAAAAGAAGAAAAAGTCACTCCTGTGACGGAAGAGAAACCCGAAGAAAAGAAAGACGAACAATCAACCGAAGAAAAATCAGTCGAAGAAAAGCCTGCGGAGGAAAAGCAAGCGGAGGAAAAACCGGTAGAAGAAAAGCCGGCCAAAGAAAAACCAGCACCCAAGAAAGTGGCAAAGAAAGCCAAAAAAGAGCCAGTAGAAGAAGAAACAAAGCCGGTTGAAGAGCCTGTGAAACAAGACGCTGTTACGGAAGAAGCGCCAAAAGAAACTGCTCCTGAAGCACCGGCTGCACCAGTAGAAGAAGCGCCAAAAGAGGCAACCCCTACAACGAAAAATGCGGAAGCGATTGTAACTCCTTCCGCTGCTCCTGACGCCAATACACGTGCCATGGGCAAATATGAAGTCTATCCGGAAGCCGGATTCTTCAAATATCGTTTGAAAGCCAATAATGGCGAAATCTTAATCGTCTCGAATGGTTACAAGACAAGAGATGGCGCTAAGAAAGGCATTGACACCTTGCAAAAGAACATCGCCAACGGGGTGACCAAAATTACCACGGACAAGAAGGGATTCGCGCAATTCCGTATTTTCACGGGCAATGATTCCCGTTTGATTGTGGCAGGCGAAATTTATCCGAATGCCATGGGTGCACAAAGCGCCTTGAATTCGGTTCAAAAATTCTACCGCACGGATAAAATCGTTGATCTCGATGAGATTCCCGAAGCCGAAATCCGTGAATGGCGCATCACCTTGCCAGAAGTTGAAGCCAGCGACAAAGGCAAATTCGAAATCTTTGCGGATCCTGAAACAGGAAAATATCGGGGGCGTTTACTAGCTAACAACGGGCAAGTGCTTTTCTTAACAAGCACCTATGTTTCCAAGAATGGTGTGCTTTCCGCTTTTGAAAAAATTCAAAAGAAATTAGCGACCAACGACTTAACCGTCACCTGCGATAAGCAAGGCCGCTTCCAGTTCATGGTTTATGCGGACAATGGTTCAGTCTTGGTCATGGGTGAAACCTATCCGAATCGTGACCGCGCCGTATCGGCTGCCACTTCTGCAAAGCGTTTCGCTGCAAAAGCAACGATCATCGGAAACAAATAACCCGACATCACACGGCAGCAAAGCGAGTCTTAGCTGCCGTTTTTCTTATGGCACATAGCCATTTTTCTCTTTTGTGGTGAATGACTTTGTTATAATGAGTACGTGAATTTAGAGTATCTCCGTTACGTTGTTGAAATCGCTGACTGCCGTTCCTTAAATCAGGCGGCAGAGCATTTGGGTTTATCGCAGCCCAATCTTTCGCGCGCGATGAAAAAATTGCAAGACGAAGTCGGTTTTGCCATCTTTGAGCGCACCACAAAAGGTTTGTCTTTGACGCCCGAAGGCGAAGAATTTTTATTTCACGCGAGAAAGATATTAATGGAATGCCATGAGATTGAAGTTCTGCCAGAGAAGAAAAACGAGCATCGTTTTTCGTTATCTGCTCCCTATTCGCCATATCTTGATGCGACAATCTCGTTATGGCTACGTTCTATGCCGGTGCATCAACGTTCAACATTTGCCTACACCTCTTCCGGCATGGTGGATGCACTGCCGCTTCAGGATCAGCTCGGCATAATCCGAATCCGAAAAACGGATCATGACGCGGTGATGGCGTATTGCAAGCAAGAGCAGCTTGTAACCATGCCACTCCTCTCTTACTCATTTCACATCATTATGAGCAGGCAAAATCCTTGTGCCAGTCAATCTCATCTTGATTTACGAAGTTTAAAGGAACAAATCGCAATTCTTGAAGGGTCATGTTCATCGCCTGTTCCTAGCTTGAGCCTTACACCATTTGTTTTGTCTTCGAATCGAATTTTAGAATGGCGGGATTTCCATGCCATACAAAAGACGCTACAAGCGGGAAATGCTTATTGGATTACCATGCCTTGGCCACAAGTCGCCTTAGACCGCTACGATTTTATTTCCCATCCTTTGCTAGGCGCCGAATTCGAAGGAGAAGATTTACTCGTTTACCGTTCGTCCACCTTAGAAATTGATTCCTTTATCAAAACTTTGAAATCTGAAATTGCCGCCGAGTTCCGTTCACAATAATGAACTTTTCCTGATATTTTTGTGATTTTATTTATTTTTATATAGTTAAATAATAACGATAATAACTAGATATTTTTTTACCTAATCTATTTGTAAAAACATAAAATTGCGAAATACTACTGATTTCCTTTATGGATTGATTTTTTCCGTGGGGAATGCTTGGCTAAAATCAATGCCCTTGATTCTTGGAGACGTTTCTCTATTTCTTCATCGCTCAAGGTGTCGTCTAAGAAGATGGATATCCATTGTTTCTTATTCATGTGGTAACAAACATGGTAGCCTGGGCGATTGACCAGGGTCAAAATCTCTTCCGGGTCAAGCTTCACGTTCATGACATTCACCACATCATTCCGTCCGAAGCGTTTTCCGTCTAGCTCCATAATAATCGCATACCATTTTTTCGTCGTCTTTTCGCGAAACACACCGGTTTTCTCTACTTCTGGGTCAGACCATGGATAGTCAACCGATTCTTGAAACGTTTGCTGAATCCATAAGGCAAGACGATTCGCCTGTATCGAAAGAAATTCTTCTCGGATAAAGCAATGATTCCGAATGTCTAATAGCAAAGCAGTATATTCTTCCAACACAGAATGAGCGTACTCGCCTTGGGTTCCTTCCACCCGAAATAGCACATATTCATCGCCGAAGTTCGTGTCCGTCACTTTGCCAGTTACTTTACCATTAGGATGGATTTCGATGTGAACTTGAAAATCGCCTTGATGCAATGGCGCTTCATAGCGATACCCATCCCCTACTTTTTGAAATCCATAGGGAATAAGTTGATTCCATAGAGGTTTTGCTTTTTCAAAGATTTTTTCTTCGATTTCCATTGTAGTAGATTATAACATTTTAAGGATTAGAAAAGGCGCACCTTGAAGTGCGCCATTCGGAATGCAACGCTTTAGTTCCGTTTCGACAATACGTTCTTTTCGTAATCGCGTACTTTTGCAAGCCACGCATCTCCCGTAGGAACGCCTTGCTTCATACAATAATAGTCGAAGACAATACCAAACGGATAAGATTTGAGTTCTTCCGTCACAGCAAGACGCGTCGTGAAGTCACCCTTGTTCTCCACTTCTTTTAATTCTTCCGTGGGTTCAAGGTAGGCTTTTAGCAACGCTTTTAGCATATTGCGGGTGCCTATTGTCCAAGCAGCAATACGGTTGATTGTTGCATCGAAGAAATCCAAACCGATATGAGTACGTTCAATCAAATTATTGCGAACTAATGAAGTCGCGATGTTTTGTAATTCATCGGTGAAGGTAACGACGTGGTCGCTGTCCCAGTTGACGGGGCGAGAAACGTGAAGTAAGAGTTCAGGTGTATAGAGCAAAACAGAGGAAATCTTATCCGAAATGAATTCGTTTGGATGATAGTGCCCGGCATCTAAGCAGACGGCGATTTGATGCTTGGTCGCATAGCCAACATAGAATTCATTGCTGCCCGTGGTATAAGATTCCACGCCGATGCCAAAGAATTTGGCTTCAACGGCAACGAGTTCATTCTTCTTGTCGTATGGAGTTTCTAAGATTTGGTCGAGAGAATCTTCAAGTCTTTGACGCGGGGCAAGATAATCAACTGGCGTATCTTTGTAACCGTCTGGAATCCAGATGTTCGTCACACATTTTTGGCCCAATTCTTTTCCGAAATAATCGCCAATCTTTAAGCAAGCTTTGCAATGATCAATCCAGAAATGGCGCGTTTTCTCATCAGCGCTAGAGAGAGTGAATCCGTTATTCACCATGGGACTAGAGAAACAAGTTGGGTTGAAATCTAAGCCAAGATCTTTTTCTTTGGCCCAGGCCACCCATTTCTCAAAGTGACGCGGTTCAAGTTTATCGAGGCTCACTTTTTCGTCGGTGTCCGCATAAATCGCATGAAGATTGAGCTTGTATTTTCCGGGAAGCAAAGTGAATAAGAAATCCAAGTCTTGGCGAAGTTCATCCGGAGTTCTTGCTTTGCCCGGATAGTTGCCAGTAACTTGAATGCCGCCAGAGAGAGACTGTTTGTTCAAGAATCCTTCAACGTCATCCCCTTGCCAGCAGTTGATAGAAATCCGAATCTTGGAAAGTTGGTCGATCGCCTTATCGGTATCCACTCCGATTTCGGCGTACTTTTTCTTGGCCCATTGGTAGGCAGCCTTCAATTCTTCGTTGGTCATATTTCTCCTTATATCCTTATATAGATATTAACAAGTAATATTTTGA
Source organism: uncultured Erysipelotrichaceae bacterium (assembly GCA_902791935.1). Lineage (GTDB taxonomy): Bacteria > Bacillota_I > Bacilli_A > RFN20 > CAG-826 > UBA4951. Next base: position 10,254 of record CADAXQ010000010.1, read on the forward strand.
ACTATCTAATTTCCCAAACAAGTCTTGCGCTGTCAAAGACGAAGAAATGGCGGAAATTCAAAATCTTTCTAAATAGTTCGTTAGTTTTAACTAATATTTAAATCCATATTTTTTTATTCCCTTTGTAAACACAAGGGCGCCTAACGAGCAATTAAATCTCTAAACGGTTCAACACTTGTAATCTGAATTAAATCCGCCACCACCTGATCCGTAGTGAAATGACACCCATCAAAAACCCAGACGCGCAAATAAGCTACGCAGCTTTGAATGAGCGAGGATTCTAATAATGTAACGTTGCTCACCAAATGCTTTCGCTTTAAGGCAGGGGCTGGCATCAAGAATTGTTCGCCGAAGTCTTCAACTTTTTGATTGAAACGATATGTCGAAGCGTTGAACACAGCTTTCACTAATTTTTGATGGTCTGAAATGTAAATGAGGATTGCCTGGAAGAAATCAAAGCGAGAATGATTAGGTTCAAGGGCTTCAATCGACTGCGTTAAGCCGGAAATAACCGTGTCCTCAAGGGCAGAGACGAGCAAATCAATCGATTGATAGTGCAGATAGAACGTGGATTTATTGATATCCGCTTCGTGCGTTAAATCCTCAATTTGTAGCGATTCTGGATCCATCTCGTTGAGTAACGAAATCATGGCATTTTGAATCACTTTTTCTGTTTTGATAAAGCGTCTGTCTTTAGTTCTCATTTTCGCTGCTTAAAGTATATAAATTCTTCGTTTTTATTTCTATACTTTTTTCTATTAATAGACTTTAGTCTTTTATTTAAATCGATAAAAGCTTGCTTTTGATATGTTTAGTTAAAAATTTGTTTTTTTGATTTTGCAAAAAGAAAAAGCCGCATTAAGCGGCCAAATCTTTTAATGCGTTCCTAGTAACGAGAGACAATCCACTGCAATCCCCGTAAGATTCTTTTGTTACTCTCCTGGAAGTGATTTCCTTGTTCTAAAACGAATTTAGAGTCGATTTTAGTCCTCTCAAAGTCCTCGAATATCTTCTTTGTGCTAATCACTGCATCACGAAACACGGGATTTCGTCCACTCCCCTCTGCATCACCAATTGAAAAATAAGCGTGCTTAACATGATCAGGCACAAAACCATTTTGCCTCCAGTGCGAATAATAATCCGGATACCAGAAAGAGGAAGAACAAGAAACGAAGCCGTCAACGTCATCCAGTTTTAAAGCCGTATCAAACGAAAATAATCCACCTAGCGAATATCCTGCCAATACGACATGGTTTATTGAGCCGCCAAGATCCTTCAAAATCGCTGGGAGAATTCTTTCTCTAAGCTCAATTTGATATTGCTCCATGTGCCCACCAAATGGCTGCTTTTTAGAAAAAGGATTCTTTGCAGGATATGGTGTCAACTCATCATTCCAATCAACGCCACTAATTAAAGCAATATTCGCCTTTATTTCTTTATATAAATTGACTATGTCGCTCTCAACAGGATCATCGTGGATCACAATCAAAACATCTGATGCTTTTTCTTCTTGTACAAAGATATTTCTTTTCCCACACTGTAACATCATATTGAAAGCCTTTTCATCGAAATAATCGTTTGATTTTTTCCTAGGAAAAGTTTATCTTACTTCTCGCTTAGTGCGTAGTCTCTTTCGAGGCGTAAGTCCAACTGGCGTGTGGGGCTTACGCCCTTTTCGATGGAGTTAATTATGCAAAAAGAAAACAAAATGGGCACAATGAAGGTGACTCGCCTTATTTGGCAGCTTGGCTTACCGATGATTTTGTCGATGGTTTTACAAGCGCTATATAACGTTGTCGATACCGTTTTTGTCATCAACATGGGTGAAAATGGCGCATTAGGTAATCTTGCTTTGTCTGCTGCCTTCCCCATCCAAATCTTAATGATCGCAATCGGGGTGGGTACCGGTGTTGGCATCAATGCCTTGCTTTCTAAAAGTTTAGGGGAGAAAAACTACGAGATTGCTAACCGGGTCGCCGGAAACGGATTGTTCCTCGGCATTGTTTTCTACGTTATTTTCCTTTTGTTTGGTCTCTTTGGCGCCAATGCCTACATGCATTTGATGGCCCAAGATGAAACCGTAATTGAAATGGGCACCGAATACCTTCGAATTTGCTGTTGCCTATCGATGGGTTCCATTCTTTATTCCGTTGTCGAACGATTCTTAATGGCTACTGGCAAAACCACGGCTTCGATGATTTGCCAAATCTGCGGCGCCTTATTAAACATCTTATTAGACTGGGTCTTTATTTATCCTTGCCAAATGGGCATTGCAGGAGCTGCCTACGCAACCATCATCGGCCAAATCGTTTCTTTGATTATGGGATTAGCTATCCATTATTTAAAGAATAAAGAAATCAACGGCAATCCGAAATACATCAAACCTTCTTGGCGCATCATTAAAGGCATATACCGAATCGGCCTACCCGCTTTCTTAATGCAAGCCATGCTTTCTTTCATGATGTTCGGTGTATTGCTCATTCTTCAAACGATTCCCGGTCGTCATACGAACGATCTAATGACCAGCACATTCGGCATCTATTACAAATTAATGCAAACGGCGTTGTTTGCTTCGTTTGGCTTATCTAATGCTCTCATTTCTATGGTTTCATATAACTATGGACTAGGCGATCAAAAACGGATTCATTCCTTGGTTATATGGGGCATCATCGACTCTTTAATCGTCGCCTTGGTCATTACGGCAATCTATGAAATCTTGGCCCCTAGTATTTCTTCTTTATTCGCCTTAACCATTACGGAAGACGGTGTCTTAAAAAAGAGCGAAATCATTTCTTGTTGCACCACGGCATTACGTATCGCCTCCATCGGATACGTTTTCATGGCATTTTCTGTAGCCATCCAAGGCATTTTACAGGGACTATCCCGCGTTTATTCACCTTTAATCATCTCGTTCTTACGATTGGTTGTCTTTGTTTTGCCGACTGCTTATTTGCTGACTTTAACAGGAAATATCACATTCAGGTTCTGGTGGACATTTCCCATTGCCGAGACGCTAACCGCGATCGCCTCATATTTCTTCCTCCGACATGGCACGAAAGCAGCTTTGTCGATTGAAAAACAAGCCGAACCCGTATTGGTTCCTTCCACGCAAAAAGAAAGCTGACGCCGAGACGTCAGTTTTTTTGTTTGTTGGTGCGACCGAGGCGATTTGAACGCCTGACCCCAAGCTTCGGAGGCTTGTACTCTATCCAGCTGAGCTACGGCCGCAGGAATTCTCTGGTGCACTGGATGGGAGTTGAACCCATACCCGTTTCCGGACTAGCTCCTGAAACTAGCGCGTATACCAATTCCGCCACCAGTGCACAAGCAATATAGTAATATACCCTTTTAATTTGGCTTTGTCGATGAATCTTCGTTCAAAAAATCGAGGATTTTCTTCCAAAGAGATTCATTCGGTTCTGTGGCTTTCTTTAAATCCATTTCTAAGTCATTCCGCCCATCAATCTGCATGATGCCTTGCTTTAAACAATCTTGAACATAATGCTCCGCGGCCGGTGTTTTATATAATGAATGCCCCCGTCCAGGAAGTAATTCATAACGCATTTTAGGATTATCCCCCATGGCTTGATGTAATGGTTCATAACCCGCTGAAACAGGAACCATTTTGTCATCCGTTCCTTGAAAATAGAAGACTTTTGCAGGGGATTTTTTCAAAAAATAGGAGGCAGGGACATTCGTTTTCTGCCCATGAACTAAAGAACGTAATGCCAGGGTTAGCCATGGCTTTAACCAATGAAGCCGTTTCGGGACAGCAGTCATCAGTTGCACGATGGGTTGGTAATAACCCGCCAAAGAGACAATTTTTTGAATGCGATATTCAGGTAAAGCCGACGCTAGCGCCCCATAACCACCCCATGAATGTCCCACGGCATAACGGGGTAATCCTTCCGCCTTAGGATCATGGTCTAACCAAGTGAAGAAATACTTTTGATCCGTAAGGGTCCGGTCGATGGACATTATGGAACGGCCTTCGCTTTCCATGCAGCCCGTATTGTCATAGGCATAGACTAAATATCCATCGTGAGCAAGCTTAGAGATGCAGTCGAGATAAGAAGCGCGTCCATCGCCGAGTCCATGGAAAAAGACAACCAACGCTTTGAGGGCTTTTCCTTTCACCCAGTAACGGGAACCCTGCAAACGGATGTTGCCTTTGGTAAGAAACGAGAAACGTTCTTCTTCTAGCCCTAAATCACGGGCCCGCCAATAAGGCAAAGTAGGCGCGCCATCATAACGATGAACGTTCTTCTTTAGGACGCGGCGGCAAAGAAGAAAGAGAATCATTTCCGTTTCCCGTACATTCGTAGCCACAATGCTGTCAAAGGACGATGGTTCGAGCGCGCTACAAAGGCCAACAATTTCTTTTCGTTTGGAATCGCACAACGCAACGGGATTGGATCAAAGAGATTCATTTCCCAAACGCATCGTTTTTCCGTCGGCAAAGCATCCAGATTCAATTTCTTATACTGCCGTTTGCCAAAGCTGGTGTTCTTTATTTCTCCTAAGGTGGTATTGACGCTGACGCGATCGCTTCGATCTGGCAAATCATCTAAATAAGAATGGCCCATCAAGGCTTCGAATTCTTCTTCAGCTAACGCGAAAGGTCGTTTTGCGTTCGGTGCATAGTAACTCGGCAACATAAATCGTTCTGAGTCGCCTTCTTCGTTTCCTAACACCTCAACGGCATGAGAAAGAGGCAAATCTTCGCAAGAAGAACCGACTTCAATCGTATATTGTCCGGATTCCACGCGATAGTCTTTTGCTTCGATGCTCCAATGGGCGAAATCCGTGAAAGACAAAGAGAACTTCACCGTTTTGCTTTCGCCTGCTTTTAAAAACACCTTTTGGAACGCTTTTAGCTCACGTTTAGGGCGATACGCCTTTGGCTGATCGGGAGAAAGATATAGTTCCACAATTTCTTCCCCATCCCGGGTTCCACGATTGGTCACGGTTAAAGTGACAGGCAAAATCTTCCCTTCTTCGAATTTTTCTGATCCCACTTGCAGGTTCGAATATTCGTAGGTGGTATAAGAAAGCCCATAGCCAAACGGATATTGCACCGGTTTTGAGACGGAGCAGTAATAACGATATCCGACGTAGACGCTTTCTTGATATAACGAGAAATCATTGTTCCCTGGGTAGAAATTCGCCGAAGGGACATCCAAATAACGAAGTGGCCACGTCTCGGCCAATTTGCCAGATGGATTGATCTGGCCAAGTAAAATATGATGTAACGCTTCCATACCACCTTCACCAGGAAGATAAGGCAACAATATCGCTCTGGCCTTAGCGATCTGTGACAATTCCACCGGGCCACCCGAAAGCAAGACAACAATGATGTTCTTGTTTTGCTCGTAAATCGATTCAAACAAATTGTATTGTGCTTCGGGAAGCCTTAGCGATGGGCGGTTATAGCCTTCGCTTTCTTGCCATTCTGGCACGCCTAAGAACAAGATGACTTTATCGTGGTTCGTTGCCAAATCCATCGCATCAAACTGCAAGGCGGCTTCCATTTCGCTGCCCACATCTTCTTCTAATGAGTAACCGGGTTCGTAAGGAACGGGAATTTCACGGCCTTCATTAATCACATCTAAGAACGAAGGTGCGTGATTCGTTTCCACGTGGGATGATCCTCCCGCTTGAAAACGGGGACTCTCGGCATATTTTCCAATGACACAAACGTCATCATAAGAAGATAACGGAAGGATGCCGTCATTATCGGCCAAGACAATAGAACGTTCTGCCAAAGCGACAGCCACTTCGTGTTGTTTTGTGAAATCGATCGGCTTTGTTTCAGTTTTTTGATGGCAGCGTTCTGATAAAAGAACCAATCGCTTCAAAGATTCCTCGGCATCTTTGCTCGGGAATCGACCGCGTTTAATCGCTTTGGCATAAACATGGGCGCGTTCTTTTCCATAGTAACAAGGCATTTCAAGATCTAAGCCGTTTTGATGCGCGTTTAATGGAGATTCCACAGCGCCCCAATCCGACATCACCACGCCGTCATAATGCCATTGCCCACGTAACACCTCTTTGAGCAAATAGGGGTTTTCCGAACAATAGGTACCATTTAATCGATTATAAGCGGTCATCACTGCCCAAGGGTTCGCTTCTTTTATCGCAATCTCGAAAGGTTTCAAATAAAGTTCGTGCAAGGCGCGCGGATCCACTTCTGCCGTATAAACAAAACGCCGGTATTCTTGTTCGTTGCAAACAAAATGTTTTAAGCAAGTCCCGACGCCTTCTTTTTGGCAAGCTTGAATAAATGCCACTGCCATTTTCCCTGAGAGATAAGGATCCTCACTAAGATATTCGAAGTTTCTGCCACCAAGTGGATTGCGCTTAAGGTTGACACCGGGCGCCAAAATCATATTGGTGCCATGAGCTAAGCATTCTTGCGCGATGGCCTCACCTTCTTTTGCCTCGGCATCAATGTCCCATGAACAGGCCATTGTGGCAGGAGAAGGAAAACAAGTTGCCAAATAGGTTCCATTTTGCACTGCTTTGGCGTCAGCGTCACCTTCGACTGGTTTCCGTAATCCGAGTGGCCCATCATTCATCGTAATCGCAGCAATGCCCGCTTCGGGTAAGGCGTGTGTTCTCCAACGACCATCACCAGAAAATAGCAACGCTTTCTTACGCCAATGAATTTGTTCTAGAGAACAAGGTTTCTTTACTTTTTTGGCTTTCATAACGTTCTCCTTTTAATGGCGGGTATCGTCGTTAAAACATTCGCAAAAACGCGCGGCAAAGCTAGGATTTTCTCCTCCGATGGTCAAATGGGCGGTAGAGCCAATCTGTAAAGCTCGGAAATGGGCTATGCCTTCTAACCGTTCTTCGGAGACAAATTCTGTCAAAGAAGAGGGCAATAAACAGATGTTTTCCCATAAGCTATAAGGAGAACAATTCATCAAACGCGAAAGTAAAACGGAGCTAACGCCATAGTGGCAAACAAACGCAATCACATCATGATTCGAATGGGTCACGGAATAAACGTTCCCGTTTCTTTGATAACCATGAAGCGCCAGGATTTTATCGAACTCCGTCACCACTTTATCGTATTCCGAGAGGACATTGATGCTGTGTTCTTTCATAAACGAACAATCGCGCCAATGTTCAGGCGAATAAAGTTCAGGGTTTTCGGCCATGGTTTTGGGCCAAAGATCCCAACAACTGGGAGCAGCGACGCCCGGGCGATTGGGCAAGTCGTGCATGGCACCACGGAATTCATGAAGCCAGTCACAAACCATAATCGGAGTCTCGGGATAAAAAGGAGAAATGGCCGCCAACGTCTTTTGGGCGCGGCCAAGGGGTGAAACATAAAAAGCGCTGATGTTTGTAACGTGCGAAGCGAGATAAGCAGCCAAGAGTTTTGCCTCTTTTTGCCCTTGAGGGGTGAGCCCATCCACCGCATAGTCAGGATCTGCGTGCCGAAGGATTAAAATTCGCATAGCAAAATCTTAACACAAGCGCAAAGAAAAAAGGAGGCAAGCCTCCTTCTTACTTCGTTCCAAGAATCGAAGCGAACACCGCTTTTTCTGCCTCATTCCCTTCGAGAATCTCATTCCCGTAATAATAACAAGCCGCTAGCCCAGGTCCGACATTGATTGCCGTCGATGGGTTACAGGTAATTAAGATGGTCTCTTTTGGATGCACGGCTTCAATTAAACGTTTTTGTAACGTTAACGCGTTTTTTTCACGGTCCGTGTGTGCCAGCCAAATAATTTGTTCCTCAGGATGAACAATTGTCCGTTTCACGTATTCGACCGTCACATCGATTGCTTTATTGATCCCCATGACCTTTGCTAAAACAGCAGTCATGCCAAACGCATCAAAGTCACCAAGCGGTTTTACACCAACCAGGGTGCCCATGAAGGCGGCGCTTTTTGCCACTCTACCTTTTCTTGAAAGGAAGAATAAGTCGTCCATCGGACCCATTTCGTGGATCTTGCGCTTATTTTCTTCAATCCAGGCGACGTTGTCGTCGAACGAAACGCCGGCCTGGTGCATTTCGCAAGATTTCGCCACCAACATGCCGACGGCCGCCGAATAACGCATGGAATCGATGATCGCGATTTTCCGGTCAGGGAATTCGATGTCTAAATCTTTTTTGGCCGCCATTAAAAAGCTATACGTGCCGCTTAAAGCCGAAGACAAAGAAATAAAAATGATGTCGATGCCTTTCTCTAAATAAGGGCGGAATTTCGCTTTGCATTCTTCTGGCGAGGCAGGCGCAGTGGAAAATTCTAATTTCTTGTTGGTCAGTTGCCGATAGAATTCCTTGTGGTCAGGATAAAGTTTCCAGTCCATATCCGCCAGATGATCGACATGATCAGGCGTCACAAAGTGAGCGGGCAAATAATCGGTCATGCCGAACCGTTTTCGTAACGCTTCCGACAATTCACAATTGCTGTCGCTTAACACAATATAATCTTGCATAAATTCCCCTTAATTTTTTAGTATTCCCTTGGTTTCCCCACTAAAATGAGTTCCAAGATGCCGCTCGGAATGGCTAAGAAAACCAAACTGAGCGTGCCTAAGATAATCATCTTTTTTCGGGAACTTGTCAAATATTCGTGCGCCGCTTCAAAGCCGGTGATGAAAGCAAAGACGCAACCGACAAACAGCCACAAGGAGATCAAAACCAAAATCAAGGCATATTGATTTGGGTTCATGGTTCCGAATGGGGTCGTGATGTCTTTGATTTCGCTTCCGTCCGTTGGAGCCGCAACGACATAACTCCCACTTCGAATGGCGAAATAGATGGCAAAAACGGCCAGTACAATCACCATGAGAAACGAGACGATTTTGGTTGCTTTTTGAAGCCCATTATTGCTTTTCATGCATTTTGCCTCCCAGGATGATTTCCAAGACGCCAGGCGCAATGGCGCCAAAAATAATCGCCAACACGCCCAAAGTTGTTTTCCCGGCAGCGCTTCCTTGTTTCGGATCCGAATGCGCCGCAACGAGGAACGAGAAAATGGCGGGAACAAAACAAGCTATTCCTATGGCAAAGAAAATCCAAAATAGATAGGAGAGAACTTGGGTGCCAGTTTCGTTGGAAGAGCCAAGTGCTTCATCCACGATGCCATAAATCAGAGCGACAAATAAAAAGGATAGGGCTAACGTTACCATGAACGCTCCCCAGGCAATGCCAACTATCTTTGTTGCTCTACGCATTTTGTATCCCCCTACGAGAAAGAACATTCCCTTCCTTGCAATATCATATCAGGTTAAGAAATTCTTCCTAGTTCAGGAACCCATCCTTTTTCTTTATAATAGAGACATTATGAATCCCTGGTTAATTGTGAGCATCGTTTGCTTCGTCATCATCGGAAGCGACCTTATCGTTCAGTTCTTAGTTGTCCCTGCCATCGTTGGCAAAAAGCTTTATTTCCATTTCTTATGTCGAAAAGGTGGCAACAATTGGGGAAGAGTATGTTCGGATCCGACCAATTATGAACAACGCGTCATGTGGGATCGCGGCCTTGCTTGGGCCAAAGAAAATGCCGCATGCAAAACCGATGTCGAACAAGTTTCCGATGGCTTCCATCTTTATGGCGAATATTATGACTTTGGAAGTAAGAATGCTGTCATCATTGTGCCTGGCCGTGCTGAATCGCTTTGTTATTCGTATTTCTATGCCCCGAGTTATCAACGTGCCGGCTATAACGTTTTAGTCATTGATAAACGAAGCCACGGAAAAAGTGACGGCATGTACGAAGATTGTGGCAAACATTCGTCCATCGACATTGTCCGTTGGGCGCAAATGTTGCACGACCGTTTTGGCGTAGAACACATCGCATTACATGGCATCTGTGTCGGCTCTGCCATTTGTTTATATGCCTATAACCGCCCTGAATGCCCCGCCTATGTGGACCACTTAATCACCGACGGCATGTTCACGACGTTCTATGTTTCGTTCCGTCGTCACATTCAGGAATTACATCGCCAAGCCTTCCCGACGACTGATTTCACAGTCATTCATGCCCATCATTACACCCACACGGACTTAAAACATGACGGCCCAATCTATCAAATCGCCAAAACAAAAAAGCCAACCATGTTGATGTTCACGAAATTAGATCACTACACCTTGCCGAAAGACGCCGAGGAACTTTATCGTCGTTGTGGCGCCGAAAAGAAAAAGTTGGTCTGGTTTGACAAAGGCCTTCACTCGCATGTAAGAATCAACAACGAAGAAAAATACGATACCGAAATTGCCGCGTTCTTAAAAGAATAATATTACTTTGCCCGTTCGAGAATGTAATTCAACATATCCCCGACCGTATTGATTTTAGAAAAATCGGCATCCATCAAAGAAATGCCAAAACGGTCTTCGATTGCTAAGGCGACATACATCATCGTAATCGAATTCGGTAACAGGTCAGGATAAATCTTTGTCGTTTCATTTACTTTTTCAAAATCGATGGGGTTTTCCAGGGAATTTTTCAATATTTCAATCAATGCTTGATAGACTTCGTCTCGTTTCATGCTTCCTTCTCCTTCGCCTGCGCTTCTAATTCATTTAAGCAACGCCGAACTTCTTGGGTGGTTCCTTGAATGGCCTTCATCGTATTGCTTTCTGGTGCTGGAATCAAGGGAGCGAACGTCACATGAACACGACCCCACCAATGCTTGGGATAGGCTAAATAAACGGGGAGAATCGAAGAATGGGTGCGCGCCGCAATCAAAGCTGCCCCATCACGGAATCCACTTAACGTCTCATTGCGTTGGATATGTCCTTCCGGAAACACAACAAGCGGTCTTCCTTTTTCAAGAACCGTAGAACATTCATGGATGGCTTTTAAATCCATGGTTCCACGTTTGATTTTGATGCAACCGATATGTCGTAACGCCCAAGCACGGATTTTCTTTTCCTTTGGCACGCCGAATACCACGTCGGCGGTCAAAACGGAAATCCTTCTTCGCCAGAAAAGACAAATCAATAATAAGGGGTCACGGAAGTGGGTATGGTTCGAAACAATGATATAGTCCCCTTCTTTTTTAAGATATTGCCGGTCTGCATGACGATCTAACTTTGTCCGGAATAATAGCCAAGCATGAAACCACAACACGACCCGCGCGAAATCAAGTGGGAAATCTCGAAAAGAAAGCCAGGACGATTTTTCCCGTCGATGCGTTTGCTCCCGAAGCGCATTGATTTTCTCTCGCACAACCTGGTTCCCGGCATTCCGCTTATCGTGTGGCGTGCTTTCTTGTTCCGTCATGGTGGCTAAATCTAGCGGGGCACCAATCATGACGCGATTTCGTTTTGGAAATCCATAACAGCCATTCGTATATAACGGAATCACTGGGACTTTCGTATCGAGCGCGATTTGAACATAACTGGGGTAAAACGTGGCAAGTTCGTCTTTCGCGATGAAATGTGCTTCCGGGAAGATAAGAACCTTATGACCTTTTCTTAGCTCCACTTCCACTTGTTTCATCCATGTAAAATCGTAGGGGTCCTTTTTTAAGGGAATGGCGCCCATTGTATCTAAAATAAACGTCAGGCCTTTGCTTTTGTGATAAATCTCGTAGGAGACCACCGGACGAACACGATGAAAAAAGAATAAGAAGAAATAAGAAGCAAAATCCCACCAGGAACGATGATTGGAAATGAGTAAAACGCCGCCTTTCAGATGTTTCTTTTGCCGGGCGCGGTCCTCATAATAGACTTTGCGTCTCAAGTAAAAGAGGTCAAAAGGCCAACCTGTGATTTTCATCAACCATCGTAGCCAAGTATGCTTCATGCTTTTAAGGAGGAATCCGCCTTTTCAGACAACATTTTATCTAAAGACGGAATAAAGCCGTGCTCCTCTAACCTTAAAGCCCATTCACCGGTTTCTAAAATGCTATTCCGGTCAGCGGAGCCATGACATTTTAAACAAATCTTCTTGGTTCCTAATAAGATCGAAGCACCGAGTTCCGTGTAAGCAAAGTTGTTATAAATCTTCTTCGAAAGTTCATCCGCATTCGGATCATCCTTTAAAGAAGCGGCTACTTGAGAAGCGTAAATGCCCATGGATTCGGCAAGCTTCAAAACGATGTTGCCTGTTAAGCCACTGGTCACCACGACATCCGCTTTATCTTGATAGAGATCATAGCCTTCGATATTGCCCACAAAATGTAATGGGGATTCTTTTAATTTTTGATTGGCATCGCGAAGTACGGCATCGCCTTTCGATGGTTCAGCACCTACATTCAATAAGGCAACGCGGGGCGAAACAATGTCAAAACGTGCTTGCATTAAAACGCTACCCATCGTCGCAAACTTCACGAGGTCAAAAGCATTGACATCTAAGTTCGCGCCACAGTCTACCAACGCAAACGGATTGCCTTGAAACGAGAAAAGCAAGGCACCTAACGCGGGGATTTTGAGTTTTCCCAGTAAACCAAGACGGAAAATCGAACCAACCATCAGGCCGCCAGTCGACCCAGAAGAAATCAAAGCAAAGGAATCATTGTCTTGCTTTAAAGTGGATAGCGACAACGCTAAAGATGAATGGTTATCTGGATTCAATAACTGTTTGGGGTTTTCTTGGGCGCCAAATGCAACGTCTGTGGCAATCACATGCACACGAGAGGCATCTACTTCAGTGTCTTGCACCGCCTTAGTAAGTTCTTCTTTCGGCCCGACAAGTACCACCCCTAATTCTGGATGACGTTTGGCAATTAATGCACCGCCGTAAGCGAGTTCATAAGCGCTTTTATCTGCTCCTAACGTATCGATGATAATTTTCTTCATTGATAAACTCCAATCCAAAGAGAGTAATAGGCTTGACTGCCTGGAATAAAACCGATTTCTAAAGAAGGATAACGTTCTTCCAACGCATTTTCTAATGCCTCTTGCTGTTCTTTTGTTACGTCTTTGCCAACGAAAACAACCACTGCTTCTTTGCATTCTAGATCCGGGATTTTGGCAAATAAGGCTAGCGTTGTTTCCACAAAATCTTTTCCTGAAACCCAGATTTGTTTGCCTTCGCCACCCACATAATCGCCTTGATGAGAAGTCAATGTATCTTTAGAAGAAACAGCAACAAAATAGGAGGATACCTTAGCGATTTCGTTTTTCATGGTATCGGCTAAAGCGCTCTCATCCAATCCGGCTGTCATCGCTAACGCAAAATATCCTTGTTGCATCGATCGAGAAGGAAGCAAGATGACTTTGCTTTGTTGCTCTAACTTAACCGCTTGATTAGCCACTAAGGCAATGTTCCCATCATTGGGTAATACCAAAATCGTATCCGCATTGATTTCATAGAAAGCATCTAAGAATGACTGGGTTGATAAATCCATGCTCGGTCCGCCATCGAGAACCAAAGATGAGCCCAGTTCTTGAAACAAAGAACGAATGCCATCTCCTTGGGCCACCGAAAGGATGCCAAGCGGTTTCCGCTTTTGTTGTTTCTTTTCTTTTTGTTCTTTCACTTCGTGGGCTTGTATCGTCATGTTATCCATTTTGAAAGAAACGAATTCCCCAAACTGTTGCGCGTAGTTAATAACTTCGCCCGGCTGATGCGTATGAATATGAACTTTCACTAATGTCCCGTTTTGGTAACAAACGATGGAATTCCCATGTTGGCTTAACCAAGCGATGAAATCCGGTAACGAAAAGGAAGAAACATCGGTCTTTGAGGAAAGAAGCTGTAAGAAAAATTCCGTGCAATATCCATAATCCAAGACGGAATGTTCGTCGTAAGTCGGTAAAGCAAGAGACGGAGAAACATGTTTTTCCGTTGACGGATTTTCTTCAGGGGTGGAATTTGCTTTTCCTTCAATGGCATCAAGCATGCCTTCAAAAATCGTCAACAAACCCTTGCCGCCAGAATCAATGACTCCTGCTTCCTTTAAGACTGGAAGTAAATTTGGAGTGTTCTCTAAAGAACGAGCAGAGGCTTGAACAAGGGCAGTAAAGAATTCCCCTAAATCCGTTTGTTCGTTCATCGTTCTAGAAGCTTCTTCGATGCCCTCTCTTTCGACGGTGAGAATCGTTCCTTCCACTGGCTCATTCGTACCACGATAAGAGACCTGATAACCATTTTGCATGGCTTTGGCCAATTCGGGAATCGTTGCACTTTCTTTTCCTTTTAGTGCTTTGGCAATGCCTTGGAAATAAAGCGATAACAAAACGCCAGAATTTCCATGGGCGCCGAACATGGCACCTTTTGCAAAGGAAGAAGCTACCACCTCAAGCGATGCAGAACTTCCCATGGAGTCCAGCCCTTTTTGCAACGTTAATAACATATTGGTGCCCGTATCCCCGTCGGGAACTGGGAACACATTTAAATCATTAATGAGTTTCGCTTGGCTTTTTAAACGTGTGTACCCTGCGTTTAGCAACATGGCATAGAGTTCACCATTTAGCGCTTTGTAGGAGGAGAAATTCATAATGTTCCTATTTTATAGGGTCATACGAAAAATATCCACTGAAGCACCGATGATGTTCTGCGATAGACTTCAAGGCAAAAATGCTTCAAAATCTATCTATGCAAGACAACGATTTATTAGAGCCATTAAAACAATATCCTGCTTATCAAAGCAAAATCGAGCAAGCAGCCAATCAATATTTTGATGAACTTCTCGCCGCTTCCAAAGTTGATCCCAACAAAAACGCGACCGACGCGGATCGCTATTACGAGCAGCAACAGAAGACCGCTGGCGCAAAAGAAGCGGTAAACGCCGTGAATCGTAAGCGTGGCTTAGCGACGTTTTTGGCCGTGCTTTCTTTGGTTGCCGCCGGCATCTTAACTTTCATTTCCGCCATCAGCATCTGGGCTGATCCATCCAATTGGTTACCTTACGTTTTATTAGCGATTTCTTTTGTGATTCCGTTATTGGCCGTCTTTATGCTCCGATGGAAGCACGGGACGTTACAAAAGCAGTTAGATGCTGCTACGCATTACGCGAACGCCATGCAAAAAGAACAGGACAACATGTACGATGCCTTGATGTCATCGGTCGAACCGCTTTGCGTCCTTTATGAATGGGGCATGCCCAATGTTGTCTTAAACCGCACACTTCCTTCGTTTCTCCATTTCGATGAAAACTTTGATATCAAACGTTATCTGTCCTTAGTGGGAAATTATGGATATAAGCCAAACGACGATCCCATGGTTTCTACTTTGGGCGTTCAATCTGGCGCTTGCTTAGGAAATCCGTTCATTTTAGAGAAAGAACTACACTGCACGATTCGGAAAAAAGCCTACACCGGCAGTTTGGTCATCCATTGGACAACCACCTACACCGATAGCAAAGGCAACACCCACGTCGAGCACCACACCCAAACTTTGCACGCCACGGTTTATCATCCCGCGCCATTCTATGACGAGGAAACGTATCTTCGTTATGCAAATGAAGCTGCCCCACGCCTTTGTTTCACCCGTACGCCACAGGTTTCTAAAGACGCCAGCGAAAAAGACATCAAGAAACAAGTGCAGCGTGTTACGAAAGACTTACAAAAAGACATTGAAAACGGCAATACGAAAATCACGTTAATGTCCAACAACGAATTCGACGCTTTATGGGGCGCATTCGATCGGAACAATGAAGTGGAGTTCCGTTTGTTATTCACGCCTTTAGCCCAACAAAATGAAGTCACTTTAATCACGGACAAACAATATTACGGGGATGACTTCACGTTCATTAAGAACCACAAAATGAATACCATCTATTCCCAACATTCCCAAAGCTTTGACTATTTCGTGAGTCCCTATGATTTCTATGACGTCGACATTCGGAAAATGCGTGCTAACTTCGTCACGTATTGCCTTGCTTATTTCCGTTCGCTCTATTTCGATTTAGCGCCGCTTCTTTCCATCCCGCTTTATCAGCAAACGAAATCCGTTGACTACCTCTATGGCGAAGATGCTCCGATGAATCTTTCTGCCGATGAGCAAGAAGTTATGGCCAATGCCTTAGGCGTAGCGAATTTCAGCCCTGACTATGGCACAACCCGTGTCTTGCTTCGCGCGAAATTCTTGAAGAAAGAAGGAAACGAAGACTTAGTCCACGTCCGCGCCACCAATTATTATTCCGAACCCCGTGTCGACTATGTTGCCTGTATGGGCGGGGATGGGGAATACCACAATGTTCCTGTCCATTGGGACGAATATTTCCGCACGTACCGTAATTCCTTGATGAAAGTGCAAAACCTAGACACGACTCGCCACGACTTATATAATTCTTTTAACGAGCCAGATCACGCTGATTTACGCGAAGAATTCAAAATCGGTAAGTTTGCTTATCAACGAAAATTAAGTGCTCGTATCGTTCAAATCGGACGTTCGCGTTACCCGGATAAAAAGGATAGCGAAGACTATCGTCAAGACACCGATGATTTGGATGATGAACAAAGCCATTAAGGAGGAAATACCATGGCAAATGAATTAGACGAAACCGATGAAAGCACCATTCGGCCCGAAGGACGGGACACCCACGTCATCGAAAAGAAGATTGCCGTAAAAGTCGGCGTTGGATCCACGATCTTCCAAGTCATTCTCTGGGTCTTAGGCATCATTCCGGGCGTCATCTTCTTATTCATGAAGATCAAAGCGAAGAATTATCTCCGTGGCTTGCAACAAAAAGTGCAATCTTGCGCTTCCACGATTGATAACTACATGGAACAACGCGTCATGATTTTAAAAAACGCGGCAAAATTGCTTGATAAAGCCGTTGACCTGGACAAAGAAGTCTTAGAGAAAGTGGCAGCCTATCGTGGCGGCGCCAATCACGAAGACGATGCGGCACGTAACGAAACGGCACAACAAATCGAAGGCATCAGTCGTTCCATCAACGTTGCCTTCGAAGCCTATCCGAACATCAAAGCTCATGCCGAGATTGCGGATGCGATGCAACAAAACTCCTATTTGCAACGTGAAATCACCGCGGCCCGTGATTTATATAACGATGCCGTCTTAGAATGGAACCAAGCCATCTTCCAATGGCCGACCAAGATGATTGCCGCAGCCGAATGCGGCTACACCACTCGTATTCCTTTCTCGACTTCCGAAGAAATCAAGAAAGAAGCACGTGGCACGTTCTTCTGATTCCTATTCTCCTATAAGGAGCCAAGTTCGCTTGGCTCCTTTTTCTTGTCGCATTTTTTCGGTTTCTTCCCTTTCCATAAGAAAGGCCATGACGCGAAATGAAAAACCGCTACAATAGTGCCATATGAAACACGTACCTGATTTTCCTTATGCGCTAGGTCCTGCGCGGATCGCGCTTTCGTTTTCTGATTATTATTCTTGGGACTCTTCGGTCATTGAAGTCGATGGCCGCTACCATCTATTCACGTCCCGTTGGCCCTATTCCCCAAAACTGCTCTTTGGCGCGAATTGGCTATTTAACTCCGAAATCATTCATTCCGTATCGAATTCTCCATTAGGACCTTATCATTTTCAAAATGTGGTCTTGCCAAGACGCGGAAGACAATATTTTGATGGCATGAATACCCATAACGCCTGCATCAAATCCTATGGCGGCAAATACTATCTTTACTACATGGGTTGCACCTATGGAGGGCCAGGACTCGACGAGGAACATGATGTCTCAGACCAATATTTTTTAGAAACATGGAACCGGAAGCGCATCGGATTAGCCGTCGCCGATTCGATTGATGGTCCTTTTATTCGCCAAGACAAGCCATTATTAGAACCACGGGATTGTTCTCACTGGGATTGCACGATTACCACGAATCCAACGGTTGCGATCCTTCCAGATGGCCAAACCTACATGATTTATAAGTCTCGTACCGCCTGCAATATGCCGTTACAACTCGGCGTTGCTTATGCCAAACGTCCCGAAGGACCTTTTACCCGTTTGACGGAAGAGCCGCTCTTTCAACGGCCTGATGGCACGCCCTATGGCATGGAAGACCCTTACTTCTGGTATGATGCCAAGCGCAAGAAATTCTGTCTGATCGCGAAAGACGATGCCCACGGTGGCCCAAGTATCACTGGATACTGGGGTGGCGGCTTTTATGCTGAAAGCGATGACGCCATCCACTTCTCACTCCCCGAACACCCGTTGATCTATACGCGTGACATCGTTTGGGAAGATGGTCATCGTTCCACGCAAGGAAATCTAGAACGGCCAACCGTATTGTTCGGCAAAGAAGGGAATCCTGCTTACCTCTTCTTTGCTTCCGGCGCTTCGGAACTTGCCTATTCTTATGAGAAACCTACCTTCGTTTTAGCGTGCCCGTTAGTGCCAAAAGGAGAAGAAAAACAATGAAACCAATTAAAGTTGCGTTATGGGGCGATTCCATTCGCCAAGTGGGGTATGGAGATTTGGTGCCCGAACTTCTAGGACCCGACTATGAAGTTTGGCAACCTGCCGATAACTGCCGTTTTGCAAAATTCACGTTACGGCTCGCCTTCGAAGAAAAAGAACATTATAAAGATGCCAACTGCATTCACTGGAATTGTGGATTATGGGATTGCACCAATCTTTTTATGGATGGTCTCTTCACGCCTTACGAGGAATATGAAGCGAATATCCTTCGTATCGCGAAGATTTTCTTGTCGATTACCCCGCACGTCATCTTTGCTACCACAACCCCAGTAAGTCCCTTAAATCCCTTCGACAGCAATGCGCAAATCCGTTCTTTTAATGACCGCATTGTGCCAAAGCTACAAGCCATGGGTGTCACCATCGATGACCTTTTCTCCGTCATCTATCCCCATTTAGACACCGACATTCGGAAAGATGATTTAATCCATCCGACGGAAATCGGAGCCAAACGGCTGGCCGATCAGATCGTGAAATCCATTCAAGACGAGATGAAAATCAATAAGCCCTATCCAGAACATCGAGGTGACATCATCCAAGATTTAAGCGAAGGCCGTCCCATTGATACTCGATTAGGAAAATAACGCTACCTCATTAAAAATATGCCCGTTTTGCCGGGCATATTTTAATTTTTAAGCAATTCTGCTTTGATTTCATCCCAAATGCTGGGTTCTAAGACGGCGCATAATCTTCGGTCAAAGTGATTTTGGAAGTCTGCTTTTTCTTGAACGGGGATTTGTGAGACTTTTTTATATTTCCCAACCGTATTCGCGAGTAACGCTTTGACGTCGGTGACATAGGCTCTAGAGGCAGCCGAGTAGAACAAATCGCTATGGCCGCACACCGGAATCCAACGAACCGCTACGGGGCGCGAATAAGATTGCGCCGCTGCCGCAATATCTTTTGAAATGGCTTTGTCTTCTTCGCCATGGAACAAATAGACATCGGTATGTTTCGCGTTTTCGATACCGGTGACTGCCGATAAACGATAATGATTGGGATCCCGTTCTTTTAAGGCTTCTATCAATCCTTCTTTTTGCGCTTCCGGAATGGTTCCTACCTTGCTTTCGGCTGAACCAAGCATCAAGGAAACGGGATCGGTAAAGCCAGAGAATGCAAAGACCGCTTTCGGAGTCGTATTGAAATTCAACGATGCGAGTACCCCATAGGCGCCCCAGCTATGGCCAAAGAGATATAACGGGAGCAAAGCAAGCGAAGGACGAGACGAAAGATAGGTTTCGGCTGCCACAACATCAAATGCCGCTTGTTGCATCCCGACAATCGAAAAACCATCGCTTCGGCCACAGGCGGTTAAATCCATCGCGAAAACATCAAATCCTTGCCGTACGAAAAATGCCTGGAAATTCGCGTTCGCATTATCGCTTAACGAGTGATAGCCATGCACGCATAACACGATGCCACGAGGAGCAAGCACCCGATATAAATAGCCTTTTAGTTCATTCGTTCCCGAACGGAAGGAAACCACTTCTCTTTCTTGAAGCTCTGGATAATCATGCCGAGAAGGGTAAAGCAAAGACGCGAAGGAGTCTTCGTATTCTTCCATCGTGGAGATACGACGATTCAAAAAGGCAGAGACGGCAATGCGCGGATCCGTCAATGCTTTTCCTTCGCTCAAGGCCTCCGCAATGGAAAGGCCTTGGTTCATCTTTCCAAAAATGGTCTTGAAATCCATGGTCTAAGAATACCATCAATTCCGAATTTCGGAAATCAGCCCGTAATGAAGTAACGCTTTGGCAAAACCGTCACGATCAATGTCGTCTGCCACATAATCCGCTTTGGCCTTCACTTCGTCTTGGGCGTTCCCCATCGCAATGCCAATGCCAGAACGCGATACCATTTCAATATCGTTATAGTCGTCTCCTAATGAGACACATTGATCCATGCTCCAACCAAAATGGCGCATGGTCGCTTCAATGCCCCGTGCTTTATCACAATCCTTCGGCATGATATAGACCGCATATTCATCCCATCTCGCGGTCTTGCATTCCGTTAAATGGGGCAAAAACAACGATTCATCGAATTCATCGCAATAGGCAATCGCTTGATAAATCACGCGGTCATAATGGTCAGGGAAGGTTCGCGGTTGTGGAAAACGGGTGCCATATTTCTCGTGGGCAGAGATGACCCGTTCATCAATCATGTTGATATGCCCTTCTTTTTCTTCGATTAACGTTAAGCCAAATCGTAACCGTTTCGCGAATTTGATTAAGGCATCGACGACATTCGCAGGAATCGGATGTAAGAAAATCGATTCATCTCCAACAATGGCCTGGGCACCATTCATCGTGACAATGCCATCGGGTTTGACATAATCATAGACGCCTGACTTTCGAATGAGGTAGGCATTACGACCGCTACAAAGGAAAAACTTAATGCCTTGTTTTTGCAAATCCTCTACCGCGTGTACCGCGCTCGAAGGAACCCGATTGGTCTTGTGGGAGAATAACGTCCCATCGATATCGGAAAATACTGCTTTGATGTCCATCGAAATAGCCTCCTCTTTTTTAAGTCCATACTATAAAGATAACGATACGAAAAGGCAAGAAAAAGAGACGGTCTAGAAGAAACCGCCTCTTCGTGCATCCTTAATCGGCGTGATAAGCACCGACGACTAAGTAGGATGCATTGGTGTCGCTATTGGTGCCGGTCACACAATAGAGATATGTGCCATTCGCATCTTGGTAGAACACCGTTCCACTCGAGGATTTGCCATCATTTGTCCAAGCGCTATCGGCTTCTAATGCAGCATAAATCGCGTTTTGGGCATTCGTTGCCGCTTCATCGGAACTCATCGGAACTTGCACGATGTAACGTTGATCGGAGACATGGAACGAATAGACCAAGGTTTCCGGTAACGGATCGACATCCACATAGGTCGATAAGCCAGGAATGGTGAACGTGGGGTCTTGTAACCGTTTCGCGCCATATTGGATTAACTCGGCATAGCTATGTTGCCCGCTATAGTAGCTGGCATTATAGACAAGCGCCGAATTAAACGTTTCTCCAGCGTAGATGATGTCGAAGTAATAGAATCCATCTGCGCTTTGGAAGATCGTCTCATTGTTCATAGAACTGGTTTCTACCCAACCATCATCCTTTAGTGCCGCGACATATTTCGCGTAATTCTCCGTTGTGACGGAAGTTGCATTCAAGTTAAAGATCGGGAAACCACTCGAAGACGTAGAGGAACCGGTGACGCCTTTGCCAGGAATTTCAGGAATATTCGTGACAATGCCACCCCCGACATTCTCGGCGGTGAACCAATCGGTTAACCGTTCGTAAATTGAAGGGAACTGGAAGAGACGAACTTGGACGACATCGCTTAATAAACCGCCAATCTTCGTGGAATCGTAATACGAGAGGTAAACCCGGTATTCGTTTTTCGGACCGTAGAAGTTATAGGAATGATAATAGGAACCATCCCCTTGGTTAAAGCTCCACCCACGTTCGTAGAATTCGTTCAGAACCGCTTGGAAACGAGCTTTCGATGGATTAGAAATCACCCAACCCGGTCCGGTGTACGTGCCATAGGAGAAGGACATCAACATCGATTTGGCTTCGCCGATGCTCATGAAGTCAGGGAAGGCAGACGCATCATAGGCATAACCCGTCAACGCTTGATAACGGGCAGCCAAATGGGCTTCATCCATTTCTTCGGTCCAAAGACGATAGACCCGGAGATATAAATCCCCTTCTTTCGCCCCGTTCCGAATGAGATTCGGCGTCGCGCCACTTACTTTGCCCACTTCGATGACCGCACTCGCGAAAGAATCGATCACAACGTTCTTCACGCTGGTAGAGATGGCCGATAATTGGGCATTCGTTAACCAGGCAGAAACATCGCTCACGGGATCTTCAGCATCCGATTTGGGCGTCCAGGTAACCGTTTTCGTCGGGGCCGCTTCTGAAGTTAAAGCAAGATAGTCCGAGCCATCAACCGTTAAGAACTTTTTTGACAGGTCTTCCCCTTTCACGTTTTCGGCATATTCAAACGTATCAGGGCTAAGATACATCGGCAAATCAAATGACGCGAACATCGTCGAGATGTAGTTGACAGGGAAGTCACCTAGCGCATCATGGAAAGATAGCTTCGTCGATAAAGTATCCCCATTTAACGCCAAAGTAACGACATAGCGAGACAATGGATCAAGGTAAGTGCCGTCCGCTTGCTGCACGAATCCTGCCGCCAATAAGGTTTGGCTATAGGCATCGAGATCAGCCGCGCTGACGGGGCTTGCCAACACCCCATTTGTCGCATTGGGATCTAACGCATAAGTTGCCCCAATTTTGGGTAACGGCGAGTAGCTTAGCTCTTCGTAACAGCCAAGAATCTCATTCAGCCGTTCTTGCACTTCTGCGGGAACGACCGCTTCCGCCACGGGGGCGGAAGAGACGGTCGAACTAGACGAGGCAGGTTGGCCGTTTTGGCAAGCAGCCATGCCTAAGGCAAGCGTTGCACCAAGAAGGCAAAGCCATGTATTTTTTGCTTTCATTGCAATCCGCTCCTTTCTTTAGGCGATGGTCCAAGTTTCGGTACCAGCCGCCTCCGTGCGATAACCATAGTTGATGGTGATGGTATTTTTCTTCGCTAAGCCAGTCTTGGCGTTCGTGAAGAGCGCTTCGGCTTGTTCTTTCGTGCCTGCGAAGTTGACGGTCGTTAAACCGCTGCTATAGAAGGCACCAGAATAAGAACGAGTCGCCGTGAAGGTGATATCCGGATTCATGATCGTAATTTCCGTCAAGTTCGTATCATTCTGGAATACGTTATTGCCAAGTTTAGCGACGTTGGCCGGTAAGACAATCGACGCTAATGAGGTGCAACCACAGAACGTATAGTTGTCAAGAGTGGTGAAGCCTTCCGCTTCTGGCAACGTCACGTCTTTTAAGGCAGAGCAGTTATAGAACGCGCTGGTACCAATTTTTGTGACGGAAGTCATGGTCGGGGCGGCTTCCAATGCAGAAGCGCCATAGAAGGCCGAGTTACCAATCTCAGTTAACGTTCCGTAACCCGTCAAGGTGGTTAAGGCAATGTCGTTCTTGAATGTGGTTCCTGGAATGATCGTGACCGACGAATTCAACGTGACGCTCACAAGTTTCTTGCAACTTTCAAAGATGGAAGTTGCCGGCGACCCATTCGCATATTGTCCGAACGTCACGCCTTCTGGCATGACAAACGAAGTGATACCACTTCCTTGGAAGGCCGCGCCACCGATGGTCTTTAAACTCGTCGGCAAAGCGAAGGATTCTAAGGCAGAGCAGTTAAAGAATATCGAAGAGCTAAGTTCTTCGACGTCGTTGCTTAAGGCGACAGAGGCTAAGGCGGCGTCCCCATTAAAGAGGTTCGTGCCGAGCGTCACTGCGCCAAGCGCGCTGAAGGATGTCATCGCGGTGCATTTTTCGAAGGCGTTGTTGCCTAATTCTGTAACCGCAGTCGGTAACGTGACTTCCGTTAAAGCCGCGCATCCCGAGAATGCTTTCGTGCCAATTGAGGTAATGCCCTCTGGCAAGACGTATTCGGCCATATTCTTGCAATTCACGAACGTGTATTCCGGTAAGACGCCATCGGCAAAGCTATTTTGTAACGTGATGCTGGTCGCAAGCGCTCCGCTAAAGACAGAATCACCGAATGAAGTGACGCTGGCGGGAACTTGAATCGTCGCAAATGAAGTCGATTCTAAGGCGTTATCGGCAAGGGTGGTAAGACCATTTGGTAAGACCAAGTCCATCACTAAGGCCGTGGTTCCTTTGAAGGCGTCTTTGTCGATTTCTTGCAAACTGGTTGGGATGTTGATCGTCGTTAAGGCAACATCGCCGCTGAAGACGCTCTCCGATAAGAAACGATGGATATTTTGTTAGTAATAGCAAAGAAATACTTAATATGAAAGCCAAACACTAAGCAAAGAAGAAGGATCATCAAAGTTCTTTCCTGCAGAAGAATAGTCGCATACCAAGAAAGATTCTTTGCCTTCTCCGATACGGTAAACGACGCGAGAGGGGAAGGAATGGCTGGTGATTTTTTGATATTTCAATTCTTGGGAAATATGAATCGATTTTCGAATATCATCGGCAAATCGGTTGTCTCTTGCGAAAACAATCGGACCACGCTTAAAGGCAACCTTGTCACCATTTTCTACCATTTCCATCGGCATATCGAACGTCACGACAAGATGGTCATCGTTCCAGGCGCGATTTAAAATGAGATATCCGTTTTTATGGGGACCATCTATCGTTTTTCCATTGAAAGCCACCTTCATTTGTTTGGCCCAGGAAGGAATCCGTAACCATAGCGCAAAGGATTGTCCTTGGCCATGAACATCAATCGATGCTGAATCATCATTCGCTAGATCGGTATGCACTTCGATCTGAACTGGGCGGGAGTGTATGCGATCTTCCATCTTGGAATCCGCATAATAATTCAAAACATAGCCATCCGAAGAACGAAGGAAGGCAAAACGGTTTGTTAAGGAAGTACCTCGCCCTCCGTTTGCGGCGCAACACCCACAGGTGCCTTCATCTTGTAAGACTTTAAATCCCCCAATGACCTTTCCGCGTTTGCCATAGGTTAAGGGGCTATAAGAATCAAACGCAAACGAAGTATGAGGTGCCAAACGGAATCCTTGTAAGTCCCAAACGCGGCCCTCCGAATGAGCCATGGTTTGGTGGGTATCGTTGACGGCACCAAATAACGCGTTCTCAATCGCCCGTTCCATCCAGTCGGCATAACGGCTATCCCCAGTGACGAGTAATAGGTCATAACAAAGCCCCATGAACGTCACCGTGACACAGGTTTCTTGCATGATGTCGTCTTTTTCTATGGTCTGGGTGACGGCAGAATGGTCAAACATCTCCCCATGGCAGCCGCAGGATCCAATAATCGTGAAATCACTTTGAACGACTTTATCGGCAAAAGATTTTGCTGCCTCTAAATAAGTCGGATTGCCTTCAATGCAATAAAGGTCTAGCAACCCTTCTACGCAGCTCATGGTTTCATAGATTTTGGTTTCTGGCCATTGATAAGGGTAACTATCTGGCGTTAAACAATTCGTTAGCAGGTTTTCGTTTTTGCAAAGTCCTTCATTCACGATTTCATGAGCAAAATCCAACAATCGTTTTTCTTTCGTGATGGTATAAAGCCATAAGAACGGACGGATAATCGAACAACTATTGAGTGCCCCATAACATTTGGAGGTATATACGACAGGGATTTTGCCTTTGCCGACTTTTGCCATAATGGCATCGGCTTGATTTAACAAAGAAGTAATGATTCTTTGCTTCAAGCCTTCTTCCTCACAAATGGAATAAAATGACAGTAATCCCATCATCGCATACTTCCGGCCCCACAGGTCCCAGCCCGTAAACTCTTTTTCGCGGGGGTAAGTCGACAATCTACCGTCACTTTCTTGATAGGAAAGCAATTCTTCTACCGTTGTTTTTAACGTTTGATAAAGAAGCGGGCTTGGAGAAGCTTGATACGTTAAACATGCGCCGCGCATGTATTTGCCCCAGAATTCGCCTCTCCAGTCCCCATCGTCATCGCTCGGGAAGGAAAATTGCCTGGCGAGCAAGGACCAATAAGTGGCGTCAAGATATTGTTCTTTTATCGTGAGATCAATCATTTTGCCCGCGGTTCCGCCTAAATGGACCGAACCTGTAGGCATGCTCGTAAATACGTGATTCATAAGCTAGGAAAAGTGCTTAAACATCTTTTTCTCTGCTGCTTTCATCGTAATTTTGGAGTCCCAAGAAATCAATTTCGCTAAATGACACAGTTGTTGCGTTTTTTTACACCTCTAAAACGACGAAAATCGCCGATGATACGAAACCTTATTACGATGTTGCTAATGAAAACGTTTTCTTATAAAGACTTCAACGCGAAAGACCCCCTATCTGCATATCATCTTTTGGCGAACGCAAGGCGAAGAACCGACCCATACGCATAATTTTATTGAAATCGTCTATGTGAATTCAGGACGAATTTGTCACACTATCAGCGGGAAGCAGTTCGATACGAAAAAGGGGATCTGCTGTTTTTAAACTATAATTCTGTCCACTCCTTCAAACCAATGGGCGGGATTGCTACCTATTACAACATTTGTTTCTATCCCGAAACGATGGAGAAATTTATCAATCCTGAAAATGCCTTTGAATTGCTGTCCTTGTCAAATACCTTCAGCAAGGAAATCGCCAAAGAAAACGATGAAGGGGTCGTTTCTTTTAATGGCGCCGAGTAAAAGAAAGTCGAATTCATTCTGCGGTCAATGCTAGAAGAACAAGAAAAGCGCTTGCCCCGTTATCATGACATCAACGAAGCCAACATGAGCATCCTGCTTTCTTACATCATTTGAAAAACATCGTTGCCAAAAGAAAGCGAACAGGATACTTGGAAAGCGATGGCAGATTACATCAACGATAACCTAAATGGCGGCTTGTCCTTAGAAGCGTTAGCCAAGAAATGTTTCTATAATCCCAGTTATTTCTCTCGTCTCTTTAAGATAAAAATTCCATGTGTCTTTAGTGGAATACGTCAACGAGAAACGCATCAAAAAACATTGAGTTGTTGACAAAAAGTGGCACTGCCGCACCGCCCACCAAAACAAAAGAGGGCTGGTTAACGACGTTCCATGCCGTGAAGAATGTGCCAGGCAAAGGCAAATGCGGCCATGAAGCCAAGTGGGAGAAAGAATATTACGCTGGGGTGATGTTACTCATGATCCTTCGAAAGTCATCGGTTACTCGAAAAACCCATTCTCTCTCCTGAAATGCCTTATGAACATCAAGGATTCCGAGGCGATGTGATCTTCCCGAGTGGCATGATCTTAGAAGACGATGGCAGTATTAAGCTCTATTACGGGGCAGCCGATACGGTAGAATGCTTGGCGTTCACAAGCGTAGACGAGCTTCTTGCCGCTTGCCATGAATGAAAAAACGGACTTTCTCGGTCCGTTTTTTCGTTGTTTTGTTAACGCCGCACGAACCGAACGGTCAAGGCGCTGTCGGTTTGTTCCGAAACAAAGAAGTTATACTCTAATGAGCTTCCATCGTTAAAGCTGCCATTCACAAAGCAAGCCGACATCTTATCCCAAGAGAAGCCATTATAACGTGGACCAAAATCGGATTGTCCCGCTAACGCGTCCCAACTTCCTAAGTTTTTCGGGGTGCTACTCGTGAACAACGTGGCATCACCACTCGCGGGAATCAATCGAATTTCCTGATGCCGGGAATTAATAGCCAGCGAGTTATTTTTGGTGATTTCGGACGAATAACGTTGGGTATTCGAAGACGCTTGGAAGGCATAATCCTTTGTCAATGCCCCTTCGTCATCCGTTGCTGGTGTATTCAAAACATCATCGGTGTAGTCATAAACCGGCGTGCCAAACGTTCCGTTTAAAGGTTGATAATTTTTCGAACCAACCCGGGAATAAAGTCGTTCGTCGATGTGGAACACTTGTAATCCCCGATAACGATAAGTACTTCCGGTGCCCCAACCTCTCCATTCGCCATAGCCTTGTGAATCTTGCTCGTTTAAGCCAGTCGGCGTGTAGTATGACAACATCAAATATTCATCATATGGCGTGCCATTCCAAGGATCGGTCGTCGTATCACGTAATAAGATACAGTCGCCCGAAGAAGCAAAATCATTTAACGTGATGGTGAAATCGGGTAATGTGCCGTCTACCACATAAGGACGTACCCAGCCAAGCAGGTACTTGCTATAAGCGTCATGATCCCCGATATTGAGTTCCATCATATCGGCACCACCCGTAGGATAAGAGGCCGTGTCATAGTCGTAATAGTCATTTAAGCCTAACATGTGCCCTGTTTCGTGCACCAAAGTATGGGCATCCGGAACGCGGCTTCCATAGTAACCGGTGAATAATTGCTTGATATTGCACCAGAAATAACGGTAAGGAGCAGGAGAAAGGCTAGAAGAGCTAGAAGAGGAGGATATGGTACTGGTCCAGTTCCACCACACGGAAGAGTTCGAGACATTCGCATTATAAGAATGAAGGGCTTTGTATACGATATTGACGCCATCGATATAGCCATCGCCATCGGAATCGTAATCCTTAAGATTGATGCCGTCGGTGGTAACGGCAGACGCGATCGCCTGTTGTAACACCGTTGAGGTCAGGCCGTTATTGTTTTGCATTTGTTCTTCGGTATAGGTCGAGACGTATGGGCTCGTGACTTGCCCCGAAAGATGGAGCAAGCCATAGCTTGAAGCCTCATAATAACTCGCTAACGATTGCCAAGCCGTATCTTCGGCCGCACCAAAATAAAGGGTGGGTAAAGCGGAAAGCTCAGCTGTGGTCCAGGTCGCACCAGCGGTAAATGTCACCGGGATGACCAATAATTTCACATTGCCGCGCGATGGGGTTTTGTGCTGGCCTAAAGAACCCGCATAAGGAACATTCATTAAGGAATATTTGGCGGCCACCTCATCCGTGACTTGCGTATACCCCTGACCTTCTATGGCGATTTCTGACGTTGTCGCCGTCACTTGGAATGATGCTTCTACCGTATCTAAGGCATGGGTACGCACCTTAAAAGAATAAGTACCTGGGGTCATCAATAAGTCTGTGATGGCATATTGCGTGTCCCCTCGCGAAACCCAAACCCGTTCAAACGACGATAACGGGGTTTCTTTTCCATCGACAAACACGACGGGAGAGCAACCCTCCATGACAGTTAAGCCTAACCGCATGGAATTGGCGGCCAAACGAATCTTAAGCCCCGTCATATCTTCCGAAGAAGACGACGCGGATTCCGAGGAAGGCAAAAGCGAGGAAGACGAGGATGTCTTTTGCGCTGGAATGGTGCAAGAAGCCATGAGGAAAACACCAAGGCAAGAGAATATAAAAGGCGTTTGTTTCATTTGGCTTCCCCCTTTTGCACTTCGAAAGTGCATTCTTAACTATGGTGGAAAAATAGAAAAAATCAATCATTACTTTTTATTTTCCCTATCTATAAGAACAAAAAAGATTCGCTACGTTAGGAATCATGGGCTGCGATGCTGACGGAAGCGTCAATCAGTTTGCCGAAGAAATCAAAATGAATCTCGGGGCACAGATGATGGTGATATACATCTTCGTCACAACCACATATCGAAAACGCTATCTCAAAGATGTGACGTTGCAAAACAAAGAACTAGCTTTTGTCTTCGAAGAAGAAAAAACACTCGTGGCAATCGGCGATGCTTCTATGCCTTTTCAACGTTGGTTTTTGGTCGTACTAGATCAAGTTGGGCCACGACTGCCGTATTTCAGGAGAAATGAGGATCGAGAATCCTATTCAACAAAATAAAGTGGCGAAAACATCGCCTCTTTTTGAAATCTTCATTGAAATTTTGTGGAAATCGGATACTTTAGCGTTGTTATACACGCAAAGGAGCCACTGCAAAAAATGAAAAAGCAACGGTTAGTCGGGTTATGGTTTAATGATGTTTGCTCCGCTCATTCTCGTCGGATGCCAGCAAGGAGAAACCAATTCTTCAATTTATCAAAGCCAAACGCATGAAGCGGGGATATTCGTCGGAAATCTTCCTTCGGTACGTGTTGGAGATTATTTAGATTTAGATCCTTATATCACGGCTTATGATGAGACTGGTGCCTTGCAAAACGGCTGGACGTTGTCATCCACGGACACGAACGTTGTCATCCAAGGCAAGAAGGTCATGGGCAAAGCCGTTGGATCGTTTGAAATCACGGCAACTTATGGCAGCTACACGAAAGCATTCACGTTGGTGACAAATGACGAAGCCAAAGAAGAACTTGCCGCTTTCTTAGCCCCGTTACAAAACGATCCTTTGAACTACACGCTTCGTTTAAGCGCGGCCATGAACTACTACTACACCTATTACCACACGAATGACTATTTCGCGTTGGTCGACGAAGAAAATCCCGAAACCACCAATACGATCTTTGCCACGTTATCCAACGGAAAAACGTATCGTGGATCCTTTGGGAAAGATGAAAACGGCGCTTTGGTCCCTTCGTTCCAAGCAGGCTGGTATAACCGTTCTAACTATTACTTTTTCTATGGATTATCTTTAAGCGCCGATAACTTCACGTACGAAGAAACCGCTGGCAAAGTCGTGCTTTGGAGCGATGTTGCTTCAGAAAGAAGTCTCTTACGTTATGGGGCATTACAAAGCCCAGAAAGCAATAACTATGCCTTAGCTGGTGCTCGTTATGATGGCTTGTTCGATGAAGATGGTGATGGGGTCAAAGACACCGCATACTTCAATTGCTATGTCTCCACTGGTACTTCCAGCGGTTCGTATTGCACGTTGGCCTTAAGTAACGTCGGGACCACTTCCGTTGCCTCGTTAGAGACGGCGGTCAAAGATGAATCTTACGTCCCTGCCGCGATTGCCACGGATGAAATCAGCCAAACCTTCGCAAAACTTGACGAAAAGAAGAACTACACCTTAACCACGAAACTTTATGCCGCGAATTCCTCAGGCAGCGAAATTGTTCCTAGCAACGCGAATGACGGCATGTGCAAGTTGTTCTCGAATGTAGCTGCTTGGGAAGTCACCGAAAGCTTTGACGAACATGGCGTCATTGCCTCCGCTTATAAAAAGACAGCAACCTTTGGCACAGAAACTACGGTGTCGGATGCCGAATTGTCCGGGCGTTACGCGATTTGGGACGATGGGGCAAAGACCTATCGTGCCAATTATCAACCATCCACTGGAAGCATGGGCGCAAAGAGCGAGATCTTATCTGGCGGCGCTTCGATCGCAAGTGCCTATGACGCCGCCGCCTTTAAGAAAGTAACGTTATCGGGTGGCATCAGTGCATCTTCTCTCGCTGACAACAACTGGACGGGCAAGAAAGCCAACGCAGATGGTTCGTACTCCTACGAAGGCATGCTTGGCACAAGCGATGATCAAGAACAATCCAATGTCTTATTCCAACAACTCTTGGATTTAGCTGGCTTTGCCATTGAAGGGAGCGGCACTAATGCCGTTTATGTCGGTAATACCTTAACCGAGGGGAGACGAAATTATGGCACGTATTATTCCTATACGTACGCCAGCGAATATTCGACGTTTAAAGTGAACCCCACTACGGGTGCACTTACCATTAACGGCGTCGTCACTCTGCCATTAAGTGATGTCAGTAACCGCTATATCGGTTTTGAAATCGCTGTCAGTGCCATCGGAACCACCACGAACGACTACTCTGCCTTCTAAATCGTTCTCTAGACCAGGCTACCCCCTCCTCCAGGGTAGCCTTTTTCTTTGCTTTCAAAGAAAATCCGATTATCTTTATAGCCGAAAGAAGCATCAACATGGAAAATATCAATCTCGAAGCCTTACCTCCTCATATTGCGCAACACGCCGAAAAAGCGTACGAACGGGTGACCGCCTTTGATCCCGAAGGGGATTCATTCCGCGTTTTCTTTATCACGGATATTCATATCGGCGGGAATGAAAACGCGAGGCAGTATGGCTTTTTACATACGATTGCCCCGGCGTTTCACCCCGATTTACTCGTAAATGGTGGGGATCTCGGGCTTGATTTAGGTGAAGATGAGGCAACCTCCGAAGCCGTTTTATCGGCGAATGAAAACGGAATGAATTTATTTGATGAACCATTCGTTTTATTAAAAGGCAATCACGACTATGGCACCCAAAAAGTGCCAAACGATGTCTTAAATCATCGGTTCAATGACCGTTTTGTAAAATTAGCAGGTTCTCATGTGAACTGGGTCTTTGAACCTCATGGGGGACAATATGGGGTGTATCACGACCCAAAAACGAATGTATATCTCTTCCTTTTGAATACTTCCGAAGGAGATAAAGGCAACTATCAGGTTTCTTGGGAACAAATCCGTTATCTTGGAAATCAGCTCATGAAATTACCCGCGAATGCAAGGGTATTATGGATGTCGCACCGCGACATTGATGCGAGCGGATTCTGGAGCCCTGCCGATGCCAAATGGGATGAACCCCGTTTCCATTTCGATACGTTGAAACGCCTTGTCGAAGCGTTCGCGAACCGTAAATCATTCCAAGAAGAAGACTTATCCTTCGATTTTACGAAGTTAAGCTCATCCATTCGTTTCTATGGCTGGCTTTGTGGCGACTCTCACTTCTTTAACGATCAAACGACGAATGGGGTTCGTTACATGGTGCGAGAAGGTTATGGTGGCGTCGAGCTTCAAAACGTAGCGAAGGGTGGCCATAAAACTGAATACAATTTCCAGATGCCACATCCTGACAAAGAACTCGAATGTGACTTTGATTTATTGGTGTTTCGTAACGATGGAAAAGCGAAGTTATTCCACTTCGGACCCGACGAAGAAAAAGGAGACTTGCTTTTCTAGTCCTCTCTTAGCGTGATAGGATAGTTTGATGCGCCCGTAGCTCAGATGGATAGAGCACTTCCCTCCTAAGGAAGGGGTCAGGCGTTCGAATCGCCTCGGGTGCACCAAAAATCAAAGATAGTCCCGTTATTTTCAGAAAAACTTGATATTGCTAGACAAAGTTTCCAAAACTCATGCCATTGTCAGATTATTTGCTTCTAGTCTTTTTTAAATTCAATCGCTTCTTGGCACGGACGCTTGCTCGTCTATCGGATCAGAACCCCTTCCCGCCAATGCCCGCCCGACAATCAATACTACACAAGAACCATGAGCATATTCATGGGCTGCTCCGCCGCGAAAATTCTCTGGTAAAAAGTTAGAATGAAACAATCGAACGTAATTAAAAATTACAGTCTACGTTGTGTTGTTATCAGGTTATTTGTTTCCGTCGTTTTATCAGGTTAATCGTTCCACCCTGCATCCCCCTAGGGGGATCGGCTTATCAGGTTAATTGTTTCCGTTTAATTCTCCCCTATGGGAAGATGTGGGCGGAGGAATAGACCATGAATGGACTCAATGATTCTTACGTTGCATCGATTATCCGGAAGGCGGTGGAGGGGAAGCTTACCACCGGTCAGGCCGCGGCCAAACTCGGCGTGACAAGGCAAAAGATACCAGCTGGTGAACGAAAAGGGAGCGGTGGCAAAAATTCCTCCAAAGACGGTCGTGGACATCTACGTCACCAGGTCCGGGAAGCGGGTTGCCGCATTCGACGGGGATCTCTGGAGCCTGGTCGAAACCGAGAAGAGACAGACGGAAGCGATGCCGAAAAGGCTGGGGCGTCCCAAATACGTTCCGGGCCCTCAGCACCCGTGGAGAAAGTTCGTGATCAAGAACAAATAGAGGTGGAAACAAATAACCTGATAATGACAAATTACAGTCTACGTTGTTGACATTCGGCGGCCTAACGTTAAAATATAATCAACAGTTCTCTCCACGCCTCTTTGCTTAGCAAATGCGCACCACGGAGAGACTTTTTTTATGACATAAGGGAAATGCTGATGATTATTGATGACGGAAAGCGGTTGAACGTCAAGCCGGCGACAACTCACAAACAACAATTAAGTATCTTGAAATCGAGAGGACTTATTGTTGAAAACGAGGACGCGGCGCTCAAAGTTCTGGAATGTACTAATTATTACCGGCTGCGCGGATATTATATTCATTTGCAGAAAGAGAATTCTGATGATTTTAAAGATGGAGTGACATTTGAGCAAATTGTGGCGTTACATGATTTTGATAATGAGCTCAGAAGTCTGTTGCTCCGTATTCTTCTTGATATAGAAGTTGTTACAAGAACCAGAATGGCTTATGCGCTCGCACATGCATGGGGGCCAATGGGATATCGTAACGAAGAAAATTACAATGGTGCAGACCATGACAAATTTGATTTTCTGATGGCACGTATCGATGACGATCTCAGTAAATCCCACGAACGTTTTATCAAAACCTATAATCAAAAATATCAGGGGCAGTTCCCGATATGGGTTGCTGTTGAAGTGATGTCGTTTGGCGATTTATCGAAATTATATAATCTTTTGCCAACGACGCAGAAAAAGAAAATAGCAGATGCCTACGATGAACTGGATAAAACACTGCTCACAAACTGGATTCAATGCTGTGTAGTACTACGCAATCTATGCGCGCACAATAGTAGGATCTATGCTCGAAACATCCCTATTCCGATTAAGATAGAACGCAAGATGCAATCGCGTATCGCTATTGCAACCAATGGCGCTTTTAAAGCAAGACCACAAACACTTTTTTCCTATTTACTCGCCATTCGACGTATTTCTAATGCAAAAGCGTGGAATTCCTTCTGTAGTGATTTAGTGTCATTGCTGGAAAAATACAGTAATGTTGTTGAACTCGTATGTCTCGGAATGCCGGATCAATGGGAACAGTTCATAAATAAAAAATGATATCTTACGTGACCCGACGAGAAAGTCATTCATCAGATTCTGCTATCTAGTCGTTTTACTGCGATAGTACCTATAAAAGCGGATAATTCAACGATCCTATTCTCGTTTACAGCTCGCTGAACTGCCGTGAACTGAAACGATTTTGAACGCAAAAATCTGATGGAGAACGCCTTTCCTATACATGGGCGAACGCAAACGGCAAAAGGAGGACGATTCTCCCAAGGAAAGGATCTGCGTTCGAATTGCCTCGGGCGCACCAATCTTTTGTGTTGATTCCCTATCAAGGTTGTAATGACACGAAATTGCGGGAATTCATTGACAAACGAAAGAGCAATAATTATCCTAATTAAGCACGCTTTAAGGTGTGCATGTACCAATCTTGGGCCATTAGCTCAGCTGGGAGAGCGCCTCCATGGCATGGAGGAGGTCATCGGTTCGAACCCGACATGGTCCACCACTTAGCATCAAAGGCTGTCAGAATTCAATCTCCGACAGCCTTTTTCGTACTTAGAGATTCAATTAAATAGAAGATTTTCCTTCAATCTTTTCTCGAGGATATTGGCAGAGACCGCTAGAAATACGCTGAAGTAATCTGCCTTACAGAAAAAGCGATTTCTAATCCTTCTTGTAAAGATCTTTTAAAGTATAGAAATGATAGGGATATTCCTTCTTTAAATCATATCCACTCTTAGAGAAAAAGCCGGCATAAGACAAGGGCAAAGGATCTTCCGAAGCTTCCTTTTCTTCTTTTCCAATATCAGCATCGGAGAGAGGACGAGAAAGATACTTTACTTCGTAGGCAACATAGCCATTAGACGTCAAAGCAGCGACATCAAACTGACCGTTCTTTTTGGCTTTTTTGTCGTCATACCAATAGGTGCCAATTCTGAAAAGCGGCGGATTCAGTCTTCCTTTTTTGTTCTCCTTCGTCAGGTATTGTCGGCAAATGTCTTCAAAGACCTTAGGGACAAGCTGTGTCTGAAAGTCTTCCTGGATGAAAAGATCGTAGAAAGCCTGCTTCCCGAGGACTTGTCTTTCCATCGCATGGGGATAAAGATAGCGATAATAGAAACGCATGGTCGGATCTTTGATGCGATAACCCGATTTCTTTTTATTGTTTGGTTCGTTAATCGGAACGATCGATTCTACCAAATCCATTTTCTGTAAGGTGCGGAGAACGTCGGAAAGAATCGCCGAATCTGGAATATGAGAAAATGAGAGAATGTCAGAGAAATGATAGGCCCCTTTTGCAATCGCATCGAAAGCCGCGTTAGCGTTGCTGATTTTACTTAATTCGGTACGAAGATGGTTTTCGGTTTCTTCCGCAAGGTGCGAAAGAGGAGAAGAAAGGAGAAGAATAATATTTTCCTCGACGTTTTTTCCCTTCTGAATCTGTTCGAGATAATAAGGGACGCCCCCGAAAGCCGCATAGAGTGCCACTTTCTCTTCTTCCGTTCTTTCTGGGAAGAACAAAGAAGCCTCGTAATAATCTAGCTCTGGCAAGAGAAGAGAGAGCTGAAAACGCCGATAGAGAGGATTGCTCTCACTTTGGATATACTCCATTTGGCGGATACTGCTTCCACAAAGAACAAGTTTCAGATTACTTTCCCGTTTATAGGTGTCAATCAATCTTTGTAACTGGGAATCAATGCCAGAAATGGCTCGACGAAGCGAGGAATATTCGTCTAAAACGAGATAGATCTCTTCTTGTTCCGCCTGGCGAAAAACAAATTCCAAAGCATCTGTAAAAGAAGGAAAAGAAAGATTTCCCAGCGAAAAAGTCTTGGCAATAAGCTTCGAAAAAGAAAGCGTATTATTTGCTTCATTATCGACAAGCCCCGTGAAGAAAAGAAGCTTTTGCGGATGTTTTGAAAGAACATGCCAAAGAAGCTCGGTCTTTCCTAAACGTCTTCTTCCATAAAGGATGATTCCCTGATATCCCGGATGGGAGAGAACCTCTTCAATCGCCTGCATCTGTTCTTCGCGTCCAATAAATGCCATGCTCTTCCTCCGATCATTTAGAGTATATCATTTTTAGTCGGATTCATTTAAGTAAAATAATTCCAACTAAAACGTTTGATTTCATAATCCCAAAATCAATCAATTTTAATAACCAAAAAAAGGTTTATTAAAATAACCAATTTAAGATTGCGTTTTCATTCTGAATGAATTATAGTTTTGATGGAAAGAGGGGGAAAAACGATGCAATATACAAAATTCGGGGAAGAATTCCGCATTCTAAGAATCAAACATCATGAAGTGTTGTCGGATGCTGCCAAATTTCTAAGCGTTTCCAGTTCTTTTGTTTCTGCGGTAGAAACGGGGAAAAAGAACGTTCCGGATAAATGGCTCGACATGATTTGCTGTCATTATTCATTAAATGAAGAGCAACGTAAAAAGCTGTCTCAGGCTATCGAGGAATCTAAAACCACCGTTAAGATTGATATGGTCACGGCTACCGAAGCCCAACGGAATGTAGCGCTTCAATTTCAAAGATCTTTTGATGATTTAGACGAACAAACCGCTGCTGAAATCATGAAAATTCTAAAGAGGAATAATTAGAAATGGATTACATGACAAAGCCTATAAGCCGTTCCGATCTACGAGTTATCGCGAAAGCGTTCAGAGCCCGGTTTGGCTGCAAAAACAAATTGCGTTTTAATGTAATTAATGCCTATGAACGTTTTCCTTCTCTGTTTCCTAATGTTGTAACTCAAATTATTGATGACGATGATGATTCCTGTATGCCATCTAATATTCCCTCTTCTTGTACCCTATCATCTGATGGAACACTCGAGATTAGAATTAGACAAAAAGTATATGATGGGGCGTGCGATGGAGTAGGTGGCTATCGTGCGCACATCCTTCACGAAATGTGTCATGCAATCTTAATAATGATGGGTTTCAGCCCAATTATGGGTAGAGCTTTTAAAAATAAAAACTCTATAGTGCACGTGAGGGATAAATCAGCATCAGGATTGGTATAATATCGGCGCCACACTAAACTGTGGCGCAATTTTATTGAAAGAGCCTT
>CADAXQ010000011.1:0-923 GCA_902791935.1 uncultured Erysipelotrichaceae bacterium
CTAGATATACCAGCAAATAAAGGATACGGAATCAACCTGCCATCGCGCTTTTTCAGAACAGGTTGGACGAAAGGTCGCTTTTCGGCGTCCCGCAGACCCTGTTGAAGAGGATATCTATCGTGGCCTTCAGCCCGCGCTTCCTGACGTGGCTCCAACGGTAGAGGAAGAAGTTCCCGTACGCTTCCAGCTTGGAGAACTTGATGCCGTTATGGGATTCGAAGCAATGCCTCAGGTACGAGCAGCAGTTGCTCATCAGCTTCATCTTCCTCTCGTATTCCTCGTCGCCGGCGACGAACTTGACCCAGTCGTCCCTCAGTGACAGCTCCTTCACTATGCCGCTGTGGGAGCCCGCCCCGTCGTGTGTGAGCAGCGACTTCGGCTCTATCCTTCCGGAAAGGCAGTCGGTGACCATCGCCTTCGTCGGGGATCCGAGCTTCCCGGAATATAGGTGGCAGAACGCGCGCCGGTTGGAATCGAAGGCCACTTCCAGGTAAGCGTCCCTGGCGATCTTCCCGGCGTAGGTCGTCCAAACGCCGTCGACCAACCCCGAGGCCCTGGTCGGGGCGAACCTCATCTCGTCGATCCAGACGTGCCCGGAAAGCTTCGATCCCATCGACCATTCCGTCGCCGCATCCAGGCATCTGTCGAACCAGAACTGGGCCGTTTTTGGGTTTACGTCGGCGATCTCGGCGATCACCCAGCAGGGGCAGTCGAGCGTTATCAGCGTCAATATCGCCCTTATCTTCGAAAGCGTCAGCTTCGATGAGGAAAGCGACGTGTTCGAGGCGTCCGAATAGCGCCGCCCGCATTTCGGGCACCTGTAGGACCTGACTCCGTCCCTCCTCCTTCCGTCGCGCATGAGGCGGGCTTTGCATTCCGGGCATCGCGGATCCCTCTTGTTCCTCTTCGAGAGCTCGGCCTTC
>CADAXQ010000011.1:1019-48410 GCA_902791935.1 uncultured Erysipelotrichaceae bacterium
GGCGTTCCGGGGAAGGGATGAATGCTAAACAACCAATCCGAAGCGCCTCCCAATCTCCTTTGATTGTTTAGCAAGGGGATTATAGCACGACAGGGCTATTCTTTATTTGCTGGTATATCTAGTAAAAAAGTGGCCCGTGGAATACGAGCCACTGAGGAAAAGAGGAAGATTAAGCGATGACGGAGACGATGGTACCGCGCCAGGTCACGCTATTGTTCTTTATTTTGGCGTTATTGACCCCGTAATAGAATGTATGTTTGGCGTCAAGATAACGATCCAAATATTCGTAATCTGCTGCGCCGGTGTTCTGACTATAAAGCGTGATAGAAGTGGCTCCATCGGCATCGTCAGCAAGTGAGTAATTGGTGTAATGCGGTGTCGTTACCTTTTTGAGGTAGCCTTCCACTTCAAAGACATAGCCAGTGATATTTTCCGTGGCGGGTGTCGCCAAAATCTCAGCAACGGTCTTTTTCACGATGGTGGGGTTCGTTGGAATCGCATGCTTCATGGAGTCGTGCGAAAGAATCGTGGGATCCGTGATTTGGCAATTGCCAGTGAAATCACCGCTGGGTTGATAATGGGTGAAAGTACCTTCCAATGTCACCTGCATGCCATCTTCTAAGTCAACAATATTAGGCAATAAGTTGTTGTTATTGACAAAAACTAAGATGCTTGAAGTAGAATCCACCAAGAAGAATCCTTGTTTCGTCATGGATGATTTGTAAGTCATCTTGGCAATGATTCCAGTAACGGTAACTTTGGTGCCATCTTCTTGTTCGCGGGCTTTGGCAATCGTGATGGTATCGAAGGTTTGTGCTTCTTTAATAACGACTGTCACGTCTTTTTGCTTCGTTTGTTCTCCGATTTTCACTTGAAGCGATAACGTATGTTCTCCCATCGCGGTTGCGGGAATGGATACGTGGAGCGTCGTTTCATCAGAAGTGATGCTGACGGAGCTATCCGCGGTGGTCATGGAACGGGTGGCGTTCGTATTCTTTTCATCCACTAGCGGAATGTCTAATCCAATTGCGCCTTGGCTTTTACTCGGAATCAAATCCGTAAAACGCACCATGGCATAATCTAATTCCTCTGCTTCGGTAGCGGGAGTAGCGGCAGCAAAAGAGATGGGGCAAATCCGCCATTTGGCAACACCAGGCTTAGCTAACGTCAGCACAAAGGTAAGCGTAACGAGCTTCCCGTCTTCTTCGTCCGTCCAAGCATAATCTTTGCCATTGCATTGCGTATAAGCCAATAAACTATCCGCTTGGTTTGGATCCACGATTTGATAATTGACGAAAGAAGTCATATCAATGCGGTTCCAGGTCCCTTTGGCTTGGTAGATGCATCCGGTCTTGTCTTCCGTGATGGAGAGATTCCGGTTGATGTCTGAAATGGTGGTTGTCGTAATGGCTGTCG
The DNA here is from genome assembly GCA_902791935.1 of uncultured Erysipelotrichaceae bacterium. Classification (GTDB taxonomy): domain Bacteria; phylum Bacillota_I; class Bacilli_A; order RFN20; family CAG-826; genus UBA4951. The sequence continues at coordinate 2,436 of CADAXQ010000011.1, forward strand.
CGGGAATAGCTTGATCGTAGGCGTAGGTATCAATCAAAGTGACATCCGTCAATTGCAGCATGCCTTGGTAACCGGTATCGTTAGCGGCAGCGGCATCCGTATCTGGGATGTAATAAGTCTTCTTACCCGACAGCGCGACTTTATCGCCTTCATCGACGGCTTCGGCAGTCTCTTTGCCATACACATAGATGGACCCCGTCTCGTCCGCGATCCAGAAACCGCACACTTCTGGCGTTGCTTGTCCAGTGTAATTGAGCTTAGCAACAATACCGCGAATTGTGACGATTTCGCCGACTTTTGCCACGCGGGCCTCGGCAATCGAAATGGTGGAATCGGTATCTTCGCTTGAAGATGATTCCGAAACGGAAGAGGAAGGCATTTCCTCTTCGCTCGAAAGAATGGAAGAGGAGGTGGTGATTTTCTCTCCGCAGCTGCATAGGAAAACAAGCGTAATCAGAGAGACGACGACAGGTTTACGTTTCATTATGGATTTATTTTCTCCTTGCCTTCAGTATAAAGGTCAAACGTTTTGAAATGTGTACTAAATTGATGAAAGCGGTTGCAAATATAGCACATTTTCTTTTTCATGGAACGGCGTTTTCTTTTACTTTTTCCGACTGAAAAAATAGAATACCTACGATGAATCTCCAACATTTCCTTCCTTATTCCCTGCTCTTCTTGTTGCTTTCTTCTTGTGAGGCGAAACAAGAAGTGTCCATACCTCCGTCTTTAATAGAGCAATCCTATTCTTTTGTTGTCGCTTCCGATTTGCATTACCTTTCGCCTTCTTTGGCTGATCCCAATTCTTCTTATTTTCATCAAGTCATCAACAATGCCGACGGGAAAATGACCGATTATTGCGACCCGATAACCGATGCCTTTTTAGCAGAAGTAATCAAAAAGAAGCCAGACGCTTTGATTTTGACCGGCGATTTGACGTGGAATGGCGCGAAAGCCAGCCATGAAGATTTGATGAATAAGCTTAAAGCCGTGGAAGAAGCTGGAATCAATGTCTTCGTGATTCCTGGAAACCATGACTTAGGCGCTTATCAGCCTGCAAGGTTTAGTGGAGATACCGCCTATGTCGTAGAAGCCGCCAATGCGGATTGGTTCCGCGAACAATATCAAGATTTTGGATTGGATCAAGCGCAGTCGTTCGCGGATGATTCCTATTCTTATCTCGTTCGTCCCCGTGAAGACCTTTATCTTTTATTTTTGGATGCGAACTCTCCGGGTGGACGTTACGTGAGTCAAAAGACGATGTCTTGGCTTCGTTCCACGTTATCTTCGCTTCCTCAAAACGCGAGATTACTTACGTTTACCCATCAAAACCTATTGGTTCATAATGCACGGTTTACTGGCTCTACCATGGTTGCGAATGCCGATCAAGTTTTAGAAGCGCTCGATGCTTTTCCTGGCAAGGAGGTGAACTTTGCAGGGCATCTTCATATTCAAAATATCGCGACATCATCTTCATTAGATGAAATCGATACCAGTTCTTTGTCCGTCTATCCTTGTCTCTATGGAACGACATCAATCACTTCAGAAGGGCTTTCCTATCAAGCCCAAGAAACCAATGTTGCCACTTATGCGAAAGACCGGGGCTTGACCGATAAAAATCTTCTTTCTTTTGCCACTTATGGGCGTGCTTTCTTTGATGATTATTCCTCGCGTTCGTTCGACCGTCTTTGGGGCGAGACGGACTTTGGTATTGATAGTAAAACCGCAAAAGAAACATTTTTGCCACTCCATTATGCCTATTTCTCAGGAAATCCGCTGGATCTCGCGCCTTATCAAGACAATGTGAACCAAATGATTGCGCATGCTGGGAATGAAAAAGCGGCTTATCTTGAAAGCATTGTGACCGATTTACAAAAACATCCGGCAGGACACCTGACGTATTCTGCTTTGTGAGTACAATGAAAAAACAACGATGAATTCTTGCTTTTTTGATACGTTTTTCAATAAAGAATAAAGTTACTTCTAGATGTACTTCTAGGAAAACTTCTAGATTCTTCTCATGGGCAACGATTATTCGCCTTTGAGATAGACCGTATCTTTATTCGTGTGGTAAAGATTCTTTTTTCCTTCTTTATCGGCAGTCAAAAGCTTTCGTGTGACTAAGTCTTGCAAAATCTCGTTTCTCAAGTAAGAAGAAACGGATATTCCCAACATCTTTGCAATTTCTTCCAGTGAACGATTTTTAAAATAGCAATAAGAAAGAACTTTCCGAGTTGACGGCTTCTCATTGGGCCGTTCAAGAAATACCAAATCTAGTTCGGTGCTGTCGGTTCCAACCACGCCATAAGGATAGGAAAGATTCGGCAATACCAAAGTGAAGGAATCTTCGCGGGCAATGGCGAATGGGGCGTATTTGTTCCCAAAAGGTTGATAATCAGATTCAATTTTATCGAAGCCGGAGCCACGTCTTTCCATGAGTTTAAGCATGACTAAAACGTTGCAGATAAACTCGTTCCTCCGCATCGGAATTAAAGAAGAGAGATCATTAATTTTGCCCAAGGAACCACGGCCAACCAAAGCGCCCGGAGAAACAATTTCTAAGCGGTCGAGGTAGAGATTCACTTCAATCTGAGAACCGCGCATCAAATAGTTTTTGTGGGCATAGGCGTTTACGATTGCTTCGGTTACGGTGCGTGGCGGGAAAGAGGTAGTGCTGATGGCACCCGAGGCTTGCTTGAGATAGACCACTTCGGCATGCGCAGCCACATATTCTTGTACTTTTTGGATGCCGGAAAGAATGTTCCCTTGAAACAATGGCTCTGGATAAAGCAAAGAACCGCCCTTTCCAAAGGATGGATAACGCGTAATCATCAATGCCGTGTCTTCTCCTTGATAGTCATCCGCGAAGTACTCTGCCTCTTTGCGAAGCATTCCGAAATCATCAAAGAAACCGACGCTTCTAAGGTCTTTTTCCGTTAGCTCTCGATTGTTCTTTTCTTGAAATAAGGCGAATAATTGCTGGAAATGGTCGGCAACAAATGGCTTAGAAAGGAAGACTTTTTCTTTCTCTTCTCCTGAATCTTCTAACGCCATCCGTTGGATCTCTTCCGATGTGGCAGCGCGCGTCTTTCCTTCCTCACGAACCCAAATGAAAGGAAAGCCGTCGTACAAGCAAACCACAGGACGTTCATGGCTCTTTTGAATGGCAAACTCTATGACATATTTGTCTTCTCCGATAGGAAGATAACGCATGCTGATGTCGGGCTCAGGGCGAATGTGTTCTTTCGCTAAACGTTGGAACGTTTGAACTTGTTTATCCACCATGGCTTTATTAAACCCTTTCGGGTTATAGTTATCGTTCACTATGCCGTCATAAAGAGTACCGCCTTTGGTGTTGGCGAACGCTGCCACCGTTTTTAACCATTCGTTCGCATTCTTACCATCATTAAGAAATTCTTTGAAATCGTTTGTTGCCGTCTCGAATTCTTCACGAATTCCGTATTGTTTCAGTTCCATGTCCCTATCTCCAAGCATATGTTACTTCATTTTTTCTATAACTTCTAGATGTACTTCTAGGAAAACTTCTAGATTCTTCTAATTTACTTCTAGGAAAACTTCTAGTTGTACTTCTAGATATACTTCTTAGGTTTGGATTTAATGGAATGCAATACGAAAAGGTTGGCCTTCATTAAGTGGTAACGTTTTCGCTACCATCCCATATTATTCGGCGTCATTCCCATCGTATAACTGATATTGATAAGTTCTTTCGGCTTTTTATCGGGATCGCATCCATTGATATCGACCGTCGGGTATTCCAACTCTTCTATCGTGCCGACCTTACCGTTTCGATAATCTTCTAACCAGCGGATGCAGTCCGTAAGTCTAGCATCCACCGCGCCTAGTCTTGCGCTATGGACCTCAAATCCACTCATTTTGTTTTCGTGGTTCCATAAATTACGATCCGCTTCCCAGAAGACACGCAACGCTTTTTGTGCCTTTTGATAGAGAGGAATGAGTTCTTTTATTTTGCTTTTGTCGCGGCTTTGATAGGCGAGATAAGTTTTCGTCCCTAAATCATACTTCACTGAGAAGAACGCCGCTAAAGCAGACAACTCCTCAAAAACCAAAGGGTTCTTTGTTTTGTTCTTCCATCGTTTCAACCGATGGCTCAATAATTCATATTGCTTAGCAACGCCTGGCAATACGTAGGAGTCAAAGGAGCGGAAGAATGGATCGTTTCCGATTACCCATCGGCTGGGATTTTGAACCCATCGTTTGTCTTCTGTGCCTAAGTCATTTAATTCATCTAACGCCATATAGGCATCAAAAGATTCACCCGTCAGGGAATAAAATTCTTTTTTGATCACCGAGATACGATTCTCACCTTCGTAAAATCGTTTGGCAGCATAAATGGCTGGAAGGCAGGCAAAGAAGGAGCATTCTTTGCCATTGTCACTCCATAAAGTAACCAGGATGTCATGAATATTTGCTTCTCGCGCCGCTTTCATGGCGTTACGATTCAGCGCGTTGGTGTAGTGGTTCTTTGGGGCATACCCAATCCAATTCCAGCAACCGGCGGCATAGATTTGAGGATTATTTACTGCTTTGCCTGGCGCCAAGACCTTTTTGAAATAAGAAACATTGCTGACTTCTCTTTTTTCATTCCAAGGGTTGCCATAATTCCAGTGGACTAACGTGACATCAGCCGGAATTTTTCCTAAGAGGTCTTTTGGTAATTGTTTCGTTTTGTCGTAGGTATCAATGGTTTTTTCATCAAAAAACATGTCGGCCCACATCATGACGTCAAAATCGTAACGATGGGCAATTTCTTTGACTTTTGCCAAGTGTTCTAAAATGATTTGCTTTTTAGGAACAACCCCGTGTTTTTCTTTATATTTCCCTTCTCCAACGCCAAACGCTTCATCGAAACCGATATGGACGTGGTGGGAACGGAACGCCTTTCGTAAACCTTGGAAGATATGCTCAATCAATTGATAAGTTCTCTCCTCCCCGACAAGTAAGACATCATCTTTATCGCGGACGTCTTGATAGGCTTGCCGATAGAAGAGCTGGTTCATATGGGCCAATAATTCGACACAGGGGATGAGTTCTATCCCCATAGCAGCACAATATTGGTCAATATCTTGCAGTTCAGCAATGGTATAACGCCCTCTTTGATAGCCAAAAAGCGGTTCGTTTTCGACTTCGTAGGTATCTTCGGTGTATAGCAAAAGTTTTTGATAACCAAATTTTGCTAAATAATCCACAAAGCGTTTTACTTCTTGTGGTTTCATGACGCCATTACGACTGCAGTCAATCATGGCTCCGAAGTGGGCTTCTACGCGTGGCATAACGTTCTCTTTTCTATCCAATAGGCGGACTATATTGGCTTAATCATTATTTTTCTAACGTAAGGTAGTAGACAGGCAAAGCGCTCCAGCCATGGCAAAGGCTTCCTGCACCGTCAAAGTCTTTTGCCCCAAGCATCGTCTCCCAGAAAGAAGTAGCGCCTTGATCTAGCATATAGCCATATTTCTTTCGAATATCGTCCTTGATCCAGTCTAGATTATTTTTAGATAAAGCAAGAAGGGCGTCGTATTTCACGGACAACATCGATAAAGTGCATGAGGTAAGGGGAGAATCAGGAGACATCAAAACGTTACCGATGGTTTTTCTTTCTTCTAAGCTTCCGGTTCCAGTCAACACAGCATAGGCGTTTGGTAATTCGGCAAAACCACCATTGGGGAATGCTCGATAGAGATGTTTATCCTTGTCGTAGAAAATTTTATGGGTTGCTTCTTGTAAGGAATGAATCTCTTTTTCGTAATAAGAGGTGTCGTTTCCAAGGGATTTTTCGATTTTCACCATGCTTTGTAGTGTCAGGATAGTGTCAAATTGAAGCACGCTGTCGGCATCATATGGGGGATTACTGCCATCTAATAAAGGAATCCATTCGTAGAAATCCCATTCGTGGGGGAAGTGGAAATAATGGATTAGCCCATCTTTTTTCTTATGAGACAAGAAGACGTGAAGTAAAGTCACTAATTTTTCGTGATATTCCTGAAGTAAAGAGACATCCCCTGTTTCAGAGGCATATTCTTGCATGGCAATGACGTAGTAGAGCGCAAAAGAAGGGATAAACAATGGGAAGGAAGAAGGGACGGTAAGAGAAATGAGTTGGTTTGGTTGCCTATCTTCACTCATGAGTTTTAAAGCGGCGCGTTGATAGGCGCTCCCTTCGAAAGCGTGGTAGCCATAACGCATTTGGAAACGGCTATCGAGCGCATAGAACGATTGTTCGCGCCACGGGCAATCAAAATAATGATCGGCGGCGTTTAATTCTAAGGTACGGACGGCCGTGTCATAGATTTTTTGATCTAACGGGGAAGAGAAAATACGCTTCTTCTTTTGGAAGGGATAAGCCAAAGGAATCATGCCGACTTCTTTTAAAATCGCGTTGCCTTGAAACTGAAGATAACGGAAGCCAAGTCGTCTGAAAGGATTAAAGATGTGATGTTCTCTTCCATCGCCGGTAATTTCGAAGGAAAAGTCACGCGGGCCGATTTTCTGGGGGACGTTACCTTCTTCGGTCAGCCATTCACCAAAAATAACCGTTAAGGTCTCCCCCGCAGGAATTTGTATGGTAAAATCCGGAAATCCCAGCATTTCCCTTCCAAAATCGTAAACGTGGTTGGGTAAAGGCTTTGCCATCACTTTCGGTAAGAAATTCATTTTCTGGATGGGGCGTGGTTTTAAGGATTCTGCCATGCCTTCCACTTCTACGGAAGGAGAAAAAGACTGCTTAGGTATTTGATAATTCAACGCAAAGGAATAACCGAGTTGGGGCGTAATCATCTTTTTAAGATGTTTTACAAAATAGGGAGCTTCTCGCGATAAGGTGGCCACGGAAGAAGTAGCGATTTCCTTGTCGTTGCAGCACAAAGAGAAACGGACACCGGCCTTGGCAATGTAATGGGTGGAATTGCAATCGGCTTCATGGTAGGCAATGATACGAATCTCATTTTGGCCCGGAATGACGAAAGACGTGAAATCGATTTCATCATAGATTTTGTACCACGGGAAGTCTGCATACTGACCGGCATAAACAAACCGGCCATTACAATAAACGGCATAGTCCGTGTTCGCTGAAATCTTGAGCGTAAGGTTGCCATTTGCATAAGTAAAAGGCACGAAAAACTCGGCATACTCATCGTCATCATCAGTACAATCACTAAGCCATATCCATTTACTCATGCTTTGGTCCCTCTTGCCATGCCGCATCGTGGGCGAATTGTTTTAGAAAGTTAGTTTTTCTGGTTTGCAACGGCGTTTTGCCATATTTTCTTTCGTAAAGCGTTCGGAAATAAGAACTCGAAGAAAAGCCGATGGCATAGCAGATTTCCTCGATGGATTTGTCGCTGCTTAGCAGTAGATAATGCGCATAGTCTATTCGCTTGTGGTTCAAATACTCAACTAAGGTTTGTCCAAAAGATCGACGGAACTTATCGCAGAAGTATTTATCGTTATACCCAAAATGAGAACGGATTAATACACACGCGTCCTTCTTATAAAATTCACGATCAATAATCGCAAGGCAGTCGCGCTTAAATGGATCTTCTTGCAATGATTCGCTCGCTTTGTGTGTGGAATAAAGGGATAGCAAATAATAGGTGATAAACTGCGCAAACTTCTCACGATCGCTTGATTTTGTGGCATAGGAGAAGAACGTCATCTGCTCTTCCAAAAACGCGACTTCGGTTAAAGACAAGCGGAAACCAGGCGCAGCATCGAATAACGACGTTTTAGAGAACAAATCAGGATCCACCATCTTTAGAACGGAATTAAAAAAGTCAGTTTGAATTTCGTAATCCCGATGCGTGCATGGACCAGTGCGGATAAACTGATGGGGAATGTTAGGAAAGATAAAGCGGCAGTCACCGACCGATAAGTGCTCTGCTTTTCCGCCATATTGATGATCAATTTCTCCCGAAACAACGACGAATATCTCACAAAAAGAGTGGCTATGCCAAGCGGTGTCAGAACCGCTTGTTAGCTGATAAGAAAACCCGACATCGATGCTTAAACTAGGACAGTTGTTAGTCGACCATGATTGCGCCATCGCCTTGATTATAAAAGGCGCCTTTAAAAATTACTATAGTGACTATGTGATGAAAAAGTCAGGTGCTTTTTTGAAAAATAAAAATGGCGGAAACAAGCCACGCTGACAGGCAAAGGCACCGATGCTTTGCGGTGGAAAATGGAAAAGACCAGTTGGCTTTCCCCGTCTTTTCGACCGAGAAATGAAAAAGTTTCGATAAATAGCCATTAATTATTTTTAATATTGCCGTCAATTTTTGCCTTTTGTTTTTGTGATTTGAAGGAATCTTAATCTTAATTTTTATCTTTTTACGGATTTTTAAAGTCAACAAAATGGAAGCGTAATAAAACAGAATTAGCCGTTCTTCAAGCCAATTTCATAGGCAATATAGAAAACCTGACTATAGAGACGATTCTTCATAATCCGCGATGTTGTGACGGATAGGCTTTGCCGATATGATGTAAGCACTAGAGAACTGAATAAAATAACGCCATCTTTAGGGCGTATTTCGTCTCAAAATTCTCTTTGTGTAGAGGAAAAAAGAATGAAAGTGAAAAGACTTCTATCTTGCGTCACCTTTCTCATCGGTGTTTTGCCGTGTGTAGCTTCGTGCCAAAGCACTGGATCGTCTTCATCGATTGACACCATTTCTTCCGCTACCCATACGCACGTATTTGCAGAAGGCACCTATCCTTGCCACGATCGCGTTTGCTTAACCTGCGGTAAAACCATCAAAGCAACCGAACCACATTCGTTGAAACTAGAAAAAGTAGTGGAACCGACTTGCACGGAAGCGGGTTATTCTCGTTATGTTTGCGAACGATGCGGTTATGAGAAGAAGAGCGATTTAGTCGCGAAATTAGGACATGATTTTGTCGTCAAATCACATACGGATGCGACTTGTTCTCAACCCGGCATTACGGTGAAAGAATGCACGCGATGCGGCGCGATTGAAAAAGACTACACCGCTAAATTGGATCACGTCTTCAACGAGTCTTTGTCAGAAGTTCATCAGCCAACCTGCACCGAATACGGCTATACCTTAAAAACTTGCTCGGTGTGTGGAGAAAAAGTAAAGACGGATTATTTGGACCCCTTAGGACATACCCCCGCCGCTGGAAAAGATGTGGCAAAAGAGGCTACCTGCACGGAAAATGGATATACCACGCACGTGTGTTCGCGTTGTGGCGCGACTTATGAAGATTCGTTTGTCAATGCGTTAGGGCACAACTTCGTGACATTAGAGCATGTTTCCGCTACCTGTGAGCACGCTGCCTATAAAAAACAGCTTTGCTCGCGCTGTGGCGAAGAAAACGTGACGGGTGGCAATGAGCAAAAGAAAGCCCATCAATTCGATGACAGCGGCGTTTGCAAAGAGTGTGGGAAAAGCGTCACAGAAGCAAACCTCATCACTTGGGAAAACGATGGCAAGCCGGTTCCAGTATTAACCGATACAAAGGCAAACATCGCTTATGCCCCGGCAGACACCACGTTAGCGGGCCACTTAAGTAAAGAAGATGCGGACGCCTTAGTCAAAGCAGGCTGCAAAGCGCTTATGATGAATTTCGGCAATCCTGATACAACGTCTCGTTCTTTTGTCATCCGTACGAATGCCGGCAATAAAAATGCATCCGCCACTGCTTTAAAAGCTTTGGACCGTCATACCTATGGCAAGTTAGCTTTAAAAGATGATAATGGCGATCTTCTTTATGGTGAAAATGGCTTGTCGTTTACGTTGCAATATGCAAAGAACGACACAAAAGCCGCGGACAATTTCTATGTTTCTACCGAGCCTTCCTGGAATTATCAAGTAGACCAGCCAGCTTCCTATTTCATCGATGGCAGCAATGGTCGTTCCCGTTATTATGAAGGCAAAGGGTACATGCTTTTCTCGACTGACGATGCCGGTTCGTTTGTGGTAGAGTTGGATGGACGTTACTTGCAAAACAACATTGACCAAGGCAAGACCAAATTAGCATTGACCTTTATTCCGGCGTTTGTGAGCGATACGGGCGATCCGCTTCGCGTCTCTTATGATTTCTACGCTTACGAAAAGGGCACAGACGGTGTCGCGTTACGGAAACAAGTTGCCATTAGTTGGATTCATGGCGGTACTGCCGTTTACGACGCGACGAACAATTCTTATACCCATGAAATTGACTTGGGGACGAAATATGATTTCACGAATCATCATTTGGAAATGAATTTCAGCACCTCCGCGATGTCGGGCACCGCTACCTATGCGGTATATTTGGCGCCTTTGTCAATGAAATAAAGGAAAAATATGCAAAACGCTCCTGCCATTTCAAGAAATAAGAAAAAACGATTTTCTGGCCAAGAGATTATCTTCATCTTAATTGGTGTATTGGTCCCGCTCGCGTTTTTCCTTTTGCTCTATGTTTATGTGAATTTTTCCTCGTTTTTAATGGCGTTTCAAAAGCCGAAAGATGGCAAGTTAATTTGGACGTTTGATAATTTCGAATGGGTTTTCAAACGAATCGCGAATGGTTCGCAAACCCCAGAAGACAATCTGCAGCTGGCTTTCATTAATACTTTCATTACGTTTTTGGTGCAGATGGTCGTCTTCCTTGGCGGTATTTTTGTGGCTTATGGCATTTATAAAAAAGTTCTTGGCTACAAAACATTTCGTGTTTTGCTTTATTTGCCTTCGATTCTTTCTTCGGTCGTCACCTGTCTCTTCTATTTGGAATTGATGAATTCTCGTGGCTGGTCGGAGTTTTTGATTTCTGTTTTCCATCTTGAAGCAACCTTTAAAAATCCGTTGGTGGATTCTCGTTTCAGTAATGCCATGGTGCTTTTGAACTATGTTTGGCTCAATATTCCGGCCAACATGATTTTATGGGGTGGGGCATTTTCTCGCATTCCTAGTTCGGTGCTAGAAAGTGCAAGAATCGATGGTTGCGGTTGGTTTCGTGAATTGTTCCAAATTGTTCTGCCGATGATTTGGCCCACCATGGTGGTGCTTTTGACCACGAATATCGCTTCGATTTTTGGTGCGACAGGTAACGTCTTCCTTTTAACGAGCGGCGCTTATGGCACACAAACAGTTTCTAACTGGATGTATATGCAAGTGCAGCAAGCTTCTAGCGATATGTCCGGTTCACTTTATCGTGTTTCGGCACTGGGCTTGCTTTTAACGGTGATCAGCTGCACGTTGGCGATTTTAATTCGCCATTTCCTCAATAAAAAATATGCGGGGGTGGACATGTGATGGAAAAAAGTTCGTCGCATTCTCATAAGGTGAAAAGAACGCCGCTATTGAATTATTGGTCGAAACGCCATCTCACGCCGAGTGAAATCGTTTTCCGTGTTCTTGCTTTCTTGTTCTATCTCGCCGTTTCGTTCAGTTATGTCTATTTAATCGTGTGGTGCTTCTATAGTGGCACCCGTGACCATTTGGAATTCGCGAAGGACCCGTTTGGTTTCTCTCCCGTCCATCTAGAACATTACGTCGAAGTTTTTGAAAAGATCGAAAGCAATGGAACGAGTTTCTTTGGCATGATTCTGAACTCCATTTACTTCTCGTTCTTTGGCCCTTTGCTTACCATCTTTGTCTCCTGCCGTCTTGCCTATACGACCTCGAAATACAAATTCTTTGGCGCTGGCTTGATTTACACCGTGATCATCGTGGTCATTACCTTGCCGATTTATGGTTCTCAAAGTTCGATGTACCGCCTTCTTTATCAGTTAGGTTGGCTGAATTCGCGGCTCATGTTGCTCACCTCCATTAACGGTTTCTCTATTTGGTACCTTTATTTCTATGGCTTCTTTAAGTCGGTGAGTTGGACCTACGCCGAAGCGGCGAAGATCGACGGCGCCAACCCTTGGCAAATTTATTACCGCGTTATGCTTCCTCAAGCCATGCCGATGTTTGGCTCACTCTTCTTAATGTTATGGGTAGCGGACTGGAACTCTTACGGCACGGCCTTGATTTACTTACCAAAAATGCCGACCTTGGCCGTTGGGATTTATCAGTTCCAGACCTTAGCCCGTTATAACAACCGCATGGACTTGCTTTATGCCGCTTGCGCGTTGTCCATGCTTCCTCCATTGATCCTCTTCATCTTTTGCAATAAAGCCTTGATGAGCAACGTCTCTATCGGTGGCATTAAAGAATAATAAGGAAAAGGAGAATTCCATTATGAAGAAAAGTATTCGTTTTGTCTTGGGTAGTGTAGTGCTTCTAGGCGTTTTGGCATCGTGCCATAGCACCACAAAGCCAAGTGGGGATGGCAAAACCATTGAAATCTATGCTTGGGAATCCGGCTTAGGCAAAACTTATTTGCAAGACATTGTCGACGCCTTCAACGCTTCGCAAACCGAGTATCAGGCAGTGTTAGAAACCAGCACGAATTCGACCACGATTTATCGGACCTTGGATTTAGGAACCAGCAACCATTATGACTTGTATTTCACGATTTTGAATAGCCGACAATACAACAAAGATTTCGCAAAAATGAATGATTTGTTGGAGGAAACACTTCCGGGTGACAACGTTACGTTACGGGAAAAATTCTATCCTGGCTATGTGGACTCCTGGAAAGAATCCGATGGAACCATTCGGAACCTCGGTTATGGCAATACATATCTTGGCATTGTTTATCAACGTTCTTTGGTCAAAGACAGCGAACTGCCACGGACCACGAATGAGTTAGAGACACTGGTGACGAATTTGAATGACAGTGGCGTTAAACCCTGGCTGTTCTTCAATCAAATGGGCCCGAACAATGGTTATTGGGACTTTATGCTCGATGCCTGGGCCGCTCAATATAACGGTTTGGACTATATGACCGATCATTTGATGCAACTCAAAGACGAGCAAGGCAATGAACCTTCCAAAGACGTTTTCAAAGCAAAAGATGGTCGTTATGAGGCCTTGAAAGTCATGGAGTCTATCCTGACGGATAAAACGACGCATCCGCAGTGCACCAATCAGAACTTCACGACGGTACAGGATCTTTTCCTCGATGGGGAAGCGGCCCTTACCATTAATGGAAACTGGTTACTCAACGAAAACCAATCGACCGCAGATGTTGCCATGATGAAAACGCCGGTGATTTCTTCGATTGTAAACAAACTCGAAGACACCAATATGAGCGATGCAACCCTGGCTCAGATTGTGGATGAAGTAGATGCGAGGAAAACCAGTTCATCCCTTTGTTCCGAAAAGGATTTTGCTCGCATCAAGGAAGCGCGAAATGTTTTGTTCAATAATTCTTCCCAAATGTACGTCTTTATTCCTTCCTATTCTGATGTGGTGGAAGGAAGCAAAGAATTCTTACGCTTCTATTATTCCGACAAAGGCGTTGCCATTTATCAAAATGACCTTCACCTTCCTTCCAATGTGAAGTTGACCGATTCTTCGCTTTATAACGGCGAAAATGATAGTTATTGGGCCAAGAGCCAGTTTGCTTTAGCGAAAGATGCCAATTTCTATATGACGCCGATGTATTGCGCAAAACCATTCACTGACCATGGCATCAACGACATTGCTAACGTGATTACTGCGCAATCCATGATTGCTTCGAACGTCAATGACCGGAAGAATGCCGATCAAATCTGGAGCAGCTTGGAAGCGAAAGTAGATGAGAACTGGGAGGATTGGATCGAATGAAAAAGCATCGGCACCTATTTCCCGTCGCTTTGACCGCTGTCGTTCTTTTTGGCCTCGCCTATTCCAGCGTCATGCTTTCTCACCCCTCCGTTCAGGTGTCGGCAGGCGCGACCAAAAGCTATGTGGTCTCGGAAAGCTCTGTGGTGGATGGCCATATCAACTCTGGCGACTTACAAGTCAGCGGGGACGTGAGCGCAAAAAATAATACGTTGATCTTCGGACCGGAAAAATCCACCTCAAAAGTCTTAGGGAAAACAAAAATTCAAAATCACAAAGCCGCAGGGTTAGCCGATCTTTTCCACGGTTCCATGACTGTTCAACTAAACAGTCTCGTAGACAAGGGCACATTCTCCATTTGCTTTGGCATGCCGAGCATTTCTAGCGACATTAGTGGCAAAGGCGCGCTTGAAGTTCGGTTAGAGAAGAAAGTATCGACCGTATTCCTTTCGGTGATTGAACATTATGGCGAAGACATCGAGATGTCTTTCTTGACCGACCAAGAAATGACTTCGTTAAAGAATGGAGAAGCCACCTCCTTCGCATTCGATGCCACCACAGAAGGAGAATTTACCTTAACGGTCGGTGGCAGTGTCTTACTCAATAAAACGCAACTAAATGAAGGCGCGGTGGGCTATTTTGGTCTTATCTCGCAAGGAGAGAATCAAATTCAAGTATCGGCCATGTCTCTTTATGGCTACACCTATAATGTCCCGACCAATGTGGACTATGTGGAACAATTTGACCATAACGGAACCTATAACGGCAATTTCTTGGTGACACAGGCAAAAACGGGGGCATTAAGCCCATCGTATCTTGCCGTTGACAAAGACAGCGAGACGCTACGTTTCTCAAATACTGGCGAGGCTTCGTTAACCACGCGTTTCAATTACTCTAACTTTGAACTTTCTTTCGATGTTCCGTTTTTATCACGGGTCGCAAAACAAGACGAAAACGGCAATTTCACACAGCTGATTTCCAACTGGTTTGCCATTGCTTGGGGGTTGAATGATTTCGAAGCGACGCCAGGCGCAACCGAAAGCCTTTGTCCTTGGATTCTTTTCGAAGGATTGCCTGTCGATACCTCCGTTGCGCATTGGGATCATTCGGTTCATTATACGAACCCGCGTTTGATCCTCTACCAGAAGACCACGCCACTCAAAATTTGGCCGATGGACAACATCGACGGCACGAACTTCGATGTCTGGAATCCTTCTTTGGGTGATGCGGGTTTCTCCATCAAACTCACTATGGTGGACGGCACTATCGATCTCTATGGGAAGTTTGATTCGAGCACGGATTATTTCCATCTCTTTACCTATGATTTAGGAGAATCCACCATCGGTTATCTTCGTCTCTTCACTTGGAGTGATGGCGGCGTTTCGGATGCTGGCATGAAATATACCAGCTTAGCCAATTTCTCCATTGATAATTTCTCAGTGAAAAACAAGGATAACGAATCCATTCGTTCGGTGCTTCCCGATCTTTCGTTCACACCAAACGGCATTGAAGGAGCAAAGGATTATGACTATCAAACCGTGACGGATGATAGCGATTTGATTTCGAACTTAGAAGGCAAAGTGCCAGCCAAGCAGAATCAAAATGGCGCCCTTGGCTGGATTATCGGCGGTAGTGTTGCCGGCCTCGTCGTGCTCGGCGGACTCGTGACGTTAGTCATTACCTTACGGAGGAAAAAGCAATGAAACGGAAATCATTATGGATTCTTTCGTCAATCGGCGTTTTGTGCTGCGCTTGCCAAGGCGCTGAAGTCGAAAAGGTATGCACGCCATACCAAGATGGCATGGAGATTCAAAAAACAACAAAGCAAACGCCGAAATCTTATGCATCCTTGACCTATGATGTCATGGCTCATGATGGTGAAAATGCCGACGAAGTCATGCCGATTGGCGGTTTCTATTGCCCCTATTCTTCCGGTGGCTCTATCGATGGCCATCAATTGCCTGACTTTTTAACCGACAAAGTTTTCCAACAACTCGAAGATTGCGGCATCAACATGTTTGTCTATTCCATCGATACCTGGGATAGCAATGGCGGCAACAACAAAGCCGTTGAATTATCGTTAGAATTAGCAGAAAAGCACCATATTGGGGAATTCGTGAATAGCGGTTATATTCAAGCCCAATTAGGGGGACATACAACTCCTGTTGCCGTTTCAGATATGGATGTCAAAGTCGGGGAGAAGAACCAAACTTTGATCGATTTGGTGGATACCATTTCCAAAAACGGAACCCGAAAATCATTCTTGGGATTCCACGCCATGGATGAAGCGTTTGAGAATCAGTTACCGTCAATCGGCGCGTTCTCGCAGTGCTTCAACGATTTACCGAATCGCGGCGATTACGATTTGTTCTACAATGTGCTCGGTTCCTGGGAAGGCGAATTTAACTTCTATGGTTATGGTAGCCCCATGACCTACGAAGACTATGTGAAGCAATTTTTTGCCAATTCCCATGCGAAGATGTTAAGCGCCACCCAATATCCGTTCACGTCGGCTGAAACACCAGAAAATCAACTGACAACCTTGCTATTCAATCAATTGGCGCTCTATCGGAAAGTGGCAAACGACTATTCCGTTCCGCAGTGGCGTATGTTACAAGCTGGCGGGCAATGGAACGATGAGCAAAACTGGATTCCATCGGTTGATCCTTATCCCAGTGAAGGCGAATTATTGTTCGATGTAAATATGTCTTTGGCCTATGGTGCCAAAGCCATTCAATACTTCCCTTTGATCCAGCCACTTTACTTCGCTTACAAAACCGGCCATACCTATGACTTTGAGAATCGTTGTGGCTTAATCGGCGCGGATGGCAACTTAACGCGTTGGTATTACTACGCCAAACGGGCCAATACCCAAATCCGGGCGATTGACCATGTTTTGATGAAATCCGCAAGTGAAGGCATCTTAGTCCATGGCAAGACGGCCAATGGATATATCGTGGAGAAAGGTAATCCGCAGGATTCTGTTTTGCCAGGTTCGTCTTACCGCGAATTACAAAATATCGAAGGCGACGATTGCGTCGTTGGCTGCTTTGACTATCAAGGCGGCAGCGCGTTCTATGTCGTGAATTATCAACGGGATAAGAAAGCAGAAGTGAACCTTACTTTTGATTCTTCCAAGTACGCTTACACCGTAACGCAGCGCGGTGTTTCTTCAAAAGTCGTCGGCAATTATGTGCCATTGCGGCTCGATGCTGGCGAAGCTGCCCTCATCGTTTTGGATTAATAAGAACCAGGAGGTTTTTTATGAAAAAAAGAATATGGTTCTATGGACTAACCTCAGCCCTGTTGTTTTCCTCATGTACTCCCGTGGTCACAGAGTCGTCTTCACAAGGACGATCCGTGACGGAGAGCTCATGGTCTAGCGAGACATCCCTAACCCCGGTCTCTTCGAGCCACGAAGATGACCATTCATCGTCTTCTTCTGTCCATACGCACTCTTTTGGCGAGTGGCAAGTGACCAAAGAGCCCACTTGTGAAGAAGAAGGCATTGAAGTCCGTACTTGCAGTGAATGTGGCGAACAAGAAATCCGAAAGATTCCTGCGCTTGGCCACGATTATCACGACGGCGTCATCAAAGAGCCTGGATGCACCGAAAATGGCGAAAAAGGCCAAATTTGTTCGCACTGTGGCGATGCTATCGTAACCGAAACAACGCCGGCAACAGGGCATCAATTCGGCGAAGAAATTACGGTTTCTGCCACGGAAGACACGGAGGGATACGTTTATCAAGAGTGCAGTGTTTGCCACACGAAAGTGATTCTCCGCACCTTGCCAAAACTCACCACCACGCTTTATGAAGGAACCATGAAGGACACCAATTCTTCTGGCCCATCGTTCTTTTGCAACAATACGGCTATTACGAAAGGAAAGGCATTTACCTTAACCTATACCGTAAAAGAAAATGTTCCGACAGAAGGGGAGTGGTCTAAGACGCACGCTGATTATGCGCAACGCTTCCTCATGGTGTTCTCAGCGAATAACAAGGATATAAAGTATGTCATTGCCGCAACGGGTACTGGTTATACCTCTGCTGATTTGTTGAAACTGGAAGGCGGAGTGGAAATGAACCGCGAAACTGCCCGCACGTTACCAGATTACTATTTTGCAAAAGGGGAAACGTTTGATTTGACTTTTACGCCAATCGACGATGGAACCAACTACACCTACCAATACAAGAAAGGTGATACGGTGTTACAAGAAGGCACGATTGCCTATGATGCTTATATGGGTGTTGCCACCTATAAATTCGATTATGACTTGACGTTAACGAATGTCTCCGTCGTGAGCAACGAAGGAGACTTAGGCTTCTACATTTACCCAGGCACCACCGCCATGACGAGTTGGGCTTATTCTTCCGAGGTGAAAACGATGGAGTCAACAACCGAAAAAGAGAATGTTCCTTATGTGGAAGGCACGATTGTCACCACGGAAGGGACCGTCAGCAAAGAAGAAAACTCTGACTTTGGTATGGATGCCTATTGCCTGACAACAAATGCCAAGCAAGGCGATGTGACAATTACTCCGACCAATGCCGCAGAAATCACCACTAGCAAAGTCCATATTGCTGGCTATGGCTACATGCAAAACGAGACGGCTGCCTATACGGATTTCCAATTCAAAACAAAGGATGGCGACTGGATCGATGGCCAGTTCCCCACGGGGAAGTGGTTCCGGATCGATTGGGATGTGCCGTATACGGATGGCAAAGCCGTGCTTCGTTATAGTAATCTCCATGACTACGACGGCAAGACCTATTCCATGAAATTTGCTGGTCTTCATTTCTCGGCTTCTACTGAACCGGAGACCAGACTTAATGGAAATGTGTTGACGCAACTTCAAGGCGACAACCTTATGGAAGGCTACATCATTAAGACCAAAGAAGGCAAAACCGTGGTGATTGATGGGGGTGACGTCAACGACGCGCCAATCCTCGTGAAAGCCTTAACGAAACTCAATGGCGACCTTCATGTTGATGATTGGTTCCTGACGCATTATCATTCGGACCACATTGCTGCCTTGTATACGTTGCTTGGCAACAACGATGATTTAAAGATTGATCGCCTTTACTTCGACTTCCCGACGGATTTGTTAGACGATGCTTCCGATGGCCGTGGCGATAGTGACAACCATTACGCCAAAGATTTCTCAGCGGCAGTTGCTGCTAACCCCACCAAAGTGAAAAAAGTCATCACGCCGAAACAATGGGATGTCTATAACCTCGGCGGCGCTTCTATGAAAGTTATCAACAATGCCTATTTTGGCGCCGGCAACAACTTCGCCAACGACAGCTCGGTGATGTATAAATTCATTTCAGGCAATCAAAATGTCTTATTTACGGGAGACATGGGTGAATATTCTACAACATTATTCCAAGACAAGAACGTTCTTGCCGAATGCCAAGATTGCCAAATCGTGCAGCTTGCCCATCATGGGCAACGCGGCATGCCAACAACGGTTTATGACAAACTCCCCAACATTGAAGTTTGTCTCGTTCCTGCGGTTTGGTGGCTCTTCAATAACGATGGGGGCACTGGTACGAACACGGCGACGTTAGATTCCTTCACCATCCGTTCTTACTTCCGTGATCGCGGTATTTCCCATCTTTATTCGCAAACGAACGGGGATGTCACCATCCGTTAATTCCTGTATCAACCAAAAAGGACTTTCTCGATAAACGAGACGGTCCTTTTTTATTTCTTTGCAAGCTGACGAATGTGAAAAGGTAGAATTTATCGGTATTTTTGATTTCATAGTGAAGTGATAGTGAAGTAAATTAACACAACACTTCACAACAAACTTCACAACGCGTGAAGTTAGTCCGGAAAGACGTTGTTTGAATTGGATTTATAGGTAACTGGCTTTCCTTCTGAAGGGACAAGATAACCACTTTCCACGAGCCTTTCTAAGGTGTTTTTACGAAAATAGCTTGATGGCGTCACCTTTAAATACGTCGCGATTTCTTTGGCACTTCGTGAATGGTGATAACAATAAGAAAGAATTTTTAAGTCACTTGATGATAGTTCTTCAAGAGTATGAACTTTGGGGTTCTCAATAGCGCTGATAACACCGCCTGGATGCGCAAGATTTGGTAGCGTTAAAGCAAAGAAGGATTCATTGGAATTTGCGAATGGCGCGTATTCTTCTGCATAAGAGGAATAGTCATGCTCGATTTTATCGAAGCCGGATCCTTTTTCTTCCATCAGTTTGCAAAGCTCGAACACGCCGCATATCACTTCATTTCTTCTTAATGGGGGAAGTGAAGACAAATTCTTTTCGTTTTTTAATCCTTTTGAGCCGAGCAAAGACCCTGGCGAAACGATTTCAAGCCGATCGGTATAAAGATTGACTTCAATTTGGCTTCCTTGCATAAAGTAGTTGCGATGCCCAAGGGCGTTAACCAATCCTTCTAAGAGAGCACGATTCGGATAGGATAGCAACGTTTGGGAGCGAAAGTCTTTTTTCACAAAGCCGTTCGCGCTGCGATCGAGTACGAACGCCTCCATTTCTTCCAGCTCTTTTAAAAGGTTTCCGTAGATCGTTTTTGTATGATAAAAAACATCGGCCCCTTTGGTTTCACCCATAAATTGAGAACAGTCTACGCGCGTCCGTGGTTCCGCGCAGTCGTCCCGAAAGAGTAACGCACCTCTGGCTAAATGCTTTGTCCGGTCCATAAAGCCAACCGAAATCAGCTCTTTTTCGGTCAATTCCTTCCCGTCGTTGTTCTTGCGATAGGTGTCAAACAGTTTCGAGAAGTTTTCTTTTTGAAATTGTTCTTCGGTAGGCAGGCTATCGAACGAAACGGACTCACTGTTGAGCACCATCGATCGAATATCTTCTCCCGTGGCAATGGAAGTTTTTCCGAAATGGCGAAGGTAGATTCTGCCAACGCCATTGATTTTTAGGGTAATGGGAAGATATTTTGATTTTTCGACTTTCACCGCCAAAACGTAACGAATTGGAGTGGTTTGAGGAACTGCGATAGCTCTAATTTGATATTTTACTGGCGATTCGAGATGTTCTTGCACAAGGCGCTGAATCATCAAAGCAATCTGATCTGCGGTTTGATGATCTAGTGCCAAGATTTCGTGTGTCTTGTTGTCTACACCAATATATAAGGTTCCGCCTTCGGTATTGGCAAAGGCATTGATTTCTTTTAACCAACTCACCTCAAGACGATCACCGTTTTTCTTCTCGCTTTCGCCTTCTTTGATGATGCCTTTAAATTCGGTTGCCTCATCTTCTAAATTTACATTCGGAACAAGATCTTCAATGCGCATCAACAGCACCGCCTTTCTCACATTATTTTAAACGATAGTGAAGTGGTAGTGAAGTAAATTAACACAACACTTCACAACAAACTTCACAACGTGTGAAGTTACTAGCGTTCTTACTTTGCAACGCTATCTTTAAAGCCTCTGACTAGTGAAAAGCATTTGTTTGATGACGCTGATACAGAAAGATTTTATCGAACAATTGTTGATTAAATCCTTGGAAAAATAGAGCAAAAGTCACGGATTCATTGCTTTGCATTCATCCTGTTTGGGGGAAGTAAAAATGGGATGTTACAATTTGCCCACAAACGAAAGGTATCTCTATGAAAAACATGCAAGCTCGCCAGTCTGTCACTCTGCTTATTCTTACTGACTGGCTGTGGTGAACCTGTCTCCACATCGATTCCCGATAGCAAAACAACCATCACCACCTCAAAAGAAGAAGTCGTGTCTGACTCTTCCGTAACGGAAGTAACGGATTCTTCCTCCTCTCTTTCATCCTCTACCTCTTATCTTCCCGCAACGAACATCTCTTTCACCACGGCATTCGTGAACTATTATGTTGGCTTGTCCATCCGCATCGACAACGATTCGATCTCTAAGACGTTGTCTTACCCTTCTTATGCAGCCGATCCGACTTATTATGATGTCGAAATTCGTAAAGAAGCCGGTGATTGGGAAGACGGGAGTGCTTCAATTCGGGCGAATGAAGCAAAATTAAAAGAATTCTTGGCAAGCAATCGTTATGACCCTGCGTTAGCCGATACTTGGCTCTCTACACAACAGGCCATTGATATTGTGCTTCCAGCGAAATATTTCTTTTCTATGGCGACGGGTGGAACCGTCAATAGTATAGAACGCTTCACCTTCACGCTTGCTAGCGGTGGCTTTACCACCGGAGACAAGGTGAACTACATGAAACAAATCTCGACGGCTTCGACAGGCAAGCCAAGTGTAAAGGAATATACCATCCCCAAATCTTTTGATACGGGCGATAATCA
The DNA here is from genome assembly GCA_902791935.1 of uncultured Erysipelotrichaceae bacterium. Lineage (GTDB taxonomy): Bacteria > Bacillota_I > Bacilli_A > RFN20 > CAG-826 > UBA4951. The sequence continues at coordinate 24,420 of CADAXQ010000011.1, forward strand.
TATCAAGCGGCCTTACGCCCAAACAGGCACGAAAGTTCGCTTGACTACCGGAACCACGATTTCTTATTCAGGTGGCAACGTCGGACAAGCGTTCTTCTATTCATCCAATTTAACTGTGAAATCTTTTGCTAAGCTCAAAATCGATTTAACGGTGATGAGCGATTTCACCTATAACGGCAGTGGTGGATTCAACTTCTTCATTAATTATGACACCGAAAATTATGATTATTTGAATTTAGCCTCAACTGGAATTTTAACGTACAACGCCACTTATGAAGCGGGTTATGTCTTTGAAGGAGTGGAACTATCCCTGAATAACTACTGGACGGCATACGATGGAATGAAGCTATATTTTGCGTCATCGAGTAGTTCGGATAAGACGGCCTTGTTAGAAGGCGTCGTGCATTTTGATCAAAACGCATAAAAAAGAGACCAGCCATCTTGGCTGGTCCTTTTCTTATCGGAGTCGTTATTTTTCTTCGAATAGCTCTTCTTTTGGCTTCTTGTTTTCGTGATTTGGAGAAACCAAGTGGGCTGCTTCATAACCTAAATCCAGCATGGCGACTGGCATGAAGTCATCTTCGAAGCCAAAGGCTTCCTTTGCTTGCAAAGGAGAGAAGCGATTTAACCAACAAGATTGAATGCCGAGTGATGTTGCTTCTAGCATCATGTGAGTTAGTACAATAGCGCAGTCTTCTTTGCCAGAATCAAAGCGTTCTTTGGTTTCGGGATATAAATACGCCTTCGATGGGTAATAACCGATAAGAAGCACTGTCTTTGCCCCATAACGGCAAACCGTGATTTGATCGACTTTGTTTAATCCTTCTTGCGAGTGAATGACATAGACCTTAAAAGGTTGAAGGTTCTTTGCGGTAGGGGCAAGCCTTCCTGCTTCTAAGATTTGGTCTAAATCTGTTTCAGAAACATCTTTGTCACTGAATTTACGGGTGGAATAACGATTCTTTTCTAAGGTTAGGAAATCCATAACACGCTCCTTTTATTTTGCATAGACTTGATAAAGCAAGTAATTACGCATCCGTTTGGGAAGAAGACGATAAATGCCTGCTAAGAAACGATCTTTCGCGCCCACTTTCTTTGAATAAGGCATCCGTTTCTTCTTGGACACTTTTAATACTTTCTTTGCGATTTTCGTAGGGGCAATCCCGTTTTGTTCATCATGGGCCACCGAGGCGAGGCAACGATCAAACGCTTTCTTATAAGGTGAATCTGCCTTTACGTGGTCGGCTTTCCGCGCCGCGGTGAAATTGGTTTTTGCATCGCCAGGCTTAATGGAACAGATTTGAATGTGATAAGGATAGACTTCGGGCCGTAAGGCATCAAATAACATATCCATTGCTGCTTTTGAAGCGGAATAGAAACTTTGAAATGGTAGGGGAATGATCCCGCCGATAGAAGAAGTGTTGATGATTTTGCCATAGCCTTGTTTCCGCATAGAAGGAAGAACAGCTTTGGCCATTAAGAACGCACCAAAGAAAGAAACTTGAACCTGTTTTCTTGCGTCTTCTGTCGGCGTTTCTTCGACCGGGCCAAAGATGCCGAAACCGGCATTGTTAATCAAAATATCAATATGGCCATAACGGTCCAATACATTTTGGACGGCCTTTTGATCGTCTTCTTCGTTCGAGATATCACCAAATTGATGATATATGCCTTCTTTTTCAAAGGGTTGGTTAGATAAGCCACAGACGATATCGCCGTTTGCTAAGAATAATTTGGCCATCTCAAGGCCAAATCCAGAACTTTCTCCGGTGATGAAGACCACACGTCCTGTCTTCTTATTTGCATCTTTATTCATTTGACTTACTCCTTACAATGACTATTCTACGTTCAAAATGAGAGCGTGATGTGTTTTCTTATTTTTCTTTACAATTGAAAAAGTGAACAATTTGAAATTGAAAAAGTGAACAAAAGCAAAAGAAAAACTTAGTATTTATCGAATGAATTAAAAAATGATGACTTTGGTAGAACGGAATAGCTTAAGCTCTGAAAGTCTTTCGATCTTTTTTGTTTTCGTTGACTGTTTTAGAAAGTGTAAGGGGCGAGAACCACATAGCGTTAAACAGCAGTGCCGTTTTTCGCTTGCGCTTTCTTCTTTTTCTTATCGATGACGCTCGGCGTAACTCCGAAGGCAATGGTTCCTACGACACCTAATCCTAATAGCCAATAACCAATTCTTTGTCCTTTGGTACCAAGATAACGGACTTGTATCGTGTATTTGCCTTCTGGAACACGGAATGCAACAAGCCCGTCTACGTTTTCTACTGGGCAAATCACTTTGCTTCCAGACTCTGTGACTGCTTTTACGGCATAGCCATCGGTATAGAACTGCGGGATTTGAATCAAGGCGTCTTCGTTGACTGTCACTTCAAAATCCACGGAAGGAGTGTTGACGTCTAATACGGATACGGTAGCAGTCCCTTCTAATACGGCAGGATCAATATATTTATCTTTCCCCACCAACCAATAAGGCTGAGAACCCCAGCTATAGGTGGCGTTCTTTTGAATCTTGCTGACGGTTCGATATAGGGAGTTCTCATAAGTGGGCGTGTAGTCGCTTTGTAAGAAAATCTTAGGAACGTATTCGCTTTGCCATGTCCAATGTCTTTGATTGAGCAACGTTTCCTCTGTTGGCTCGCTGTACCAGCCATTGCCACCTTCTACGGACCAAATCCGTTTATCTACGGGCGCTTGGTCTAATGCAAAGAGGAAGCAACTTAACGCTACGATGGCGCTTCGCATCCAGTGATGGTGAGAGAATGGTTTTGCCATGGCAAATACGGCTAACATCGCCGCAAAAATCGTGATGGCCCATAAACGGAAACTGAACTGGATGTAATACGCTTGGGGAGGAACATAAGCCCACACTTGGGGGACAAATAAAAAGATTAAGCCAACGGCGAAGACAACTAAGCTCGCATAAAGGTCGCCATTTTGGTAATACGCTTTTGGAGAGAATTTCTCACGACGCATTTCTTCATATTCTTTCGGGTGAAGCCCGTAACGGAAATACCGTTGCCCATAGAACGCGACGAAAAAGAAGGTCAAACCAATGTATACCTCAATTCTTTGATGACTAAGAATCATCGGTAAGTAAGCCAAAATCCCAGTAATGGGAATTTCGAGTAACTGCCACCAGCCTTTATCTCCTAAGTATTTCCGAGTGAAGAAGTCCCCTACGATGACGAAAGCGCAAGAAAGCGGGAAGAAGCAAAGACCGAGGATCCAGCTTAAGGCGCTATCAGGGCCAAGCACGTTCCCAACATAGGTCATCCGCCAATTGAAATCTAAGAACCCTGCGCGGAAAAGCACCCCCGTAGAAATGGAATGTTGCACGTAATCAAGCGTGCTCCACATGAGTTTTGTATCGCTGATGCGGAGGGAATTATCTTTCATCGCATGCCACAACGGGAAAACGTAGAAGGCAACCTGCAGCACAATCAACGTCACCATAATGCCAAAATAAAGCAAGAAGAAGTGGTTACGTTTTTGAGCTTTGACGAGATTCCAGATGTTGGCCAAGACGAAAAGAACACACGCTAAGGCAACGTTAATTGCCGTAATCGGGTGAGAAAGAATCAAAAGACTTGCCCCAATCGTTACGGCAATAAAAGGAGAAGGCTTTAATTCTTTATCGTTGCAGATGCGATATAGGCCATAGAAAATCGGTGGGAAGAACGACATCGCAAAACCTTCGGACAAAGCAAAACGGTGCAAAAAGTCATAAAGACGATAGGGGAAGAATAAGAAGAAAAAGCCAAACGCTAATCCAAATTCACGATTTCCTCCCAGCTTTTTGCCAAGTAAGTACGCATAAACGCCACCGAAGAAGGAGACTTCAACCGTCGTGAACTTAATGGAACCAATCACGCCTAGATTTGGGAAAATATAGGCGTTCATGGCAATCGCATAATGGGGGAACGAAGCGTAATAGAGACGACTGTTTGTGGCAAAAATACCTTCGAGAAGGTGATCGGTGGAGAAAAAGAATCCATGACGGAAGCCATAAAGCAAGTCGTAAATCCAAGGAAGATGGCACGTAACATCATCGCCACCCGTGATTTCACCTACTCGCGCAAACCAAGGATAAAGAGAAACAATGCTACCAACCAGTAACAAGAGGTAAGGAAAAATCGTTTCAAAAATAGGTTTGATTTGAACTTTCTTAGCGGGTTTGTTTATGGTGGCCGTTTGCTCTCTTCCCATTAATGCCACATTCCGACCAAGCGTCGGATTGCCTCCGCGTAACCCCAAAGTTGGCTATCCCCTAATCCGGAATAACCAAAATGCCCGTTGGAATAACCTGATAACGGTAAGAATAACCCAATAAATCCAGCAAAAGCAGCCGTAACGATCACGCCGCGTAACAACCGGTGACCACGCGGAGTGTCACCCATCTTGGCGAGCAAACGGAAGTTGAAATAAAGCGAAGCAAAAGAACCAATCATCCAGAATGCCGTGCAATAACGAGGGCAACTACCGGAATAGGAATAAACGAGCCCGGCATAGAGCAATAACACAACGTATAAAAGAATATAGGACGTCTTCTTTTCCCATCCTGCCCCTTTCCATAGGAACGGCGTTAAGAACATGCCCCAAGAGAAGATATTCATGAAGACGCCTACGGTGGCAATCGTGTAATCGTGGTAAGAAAGCGGAGTTTGAATCACACTGCAACGGATAATCGGGAATGTTTGCGCCGGAACCCATGGCTGGAACAAGAAGTGGAAGGCGCCCGCTAATACACCTTTGGCCGTAAGTCGTAAGTCGCGTTGGTCCATGACGGTTAACTGATAACTAGAGCCGAATTCAAAGGGGTTATCGAAGCGTTTCACGTTGTAATAGAACGTGAAACCCATGCCGATTCCGAGAATGATAAACATCGAGACAAAGGAAATTACTCTTCGTTTCACGGACACATTCTTGTCAAACATCATTTTGAAGAATAGAGGTGCCAGCACAACGACAGAGAAGCAAAGATCAGGGCGAGAAAGCATCAAAGCGATGAACACAAAGCCAATGCAGGGGAAAATGGCTAACCGCGTCTTTGGGAAGGCATAGGCACATAATGTTAAGCCTAAGAAAGCAATGAGGTTTGCAATCCCCCAATTGACGGCAACCCAGTATTGCCAATCGATGAAGTTATCTTTGAACATCAAAGGGAAGGCGCTGGCAAAGAAGGCAAGTATCCCGAGGAAAAAGGACATTGGATAAGTGAGTTTTTCTCCAGTTGCCTTGTTAAATAAAGGCCCTAAGAATAAGAATTCAATCCCTGTTATAACAATGGCGAGTTGAATCAAGAACGATCCAGTCGGCACCATCGCGCATCCCGAAAGGAAATAGACGGGGAACATCACAAAAAGAACGGGGCCAACGCCGAAATAGCAATAGTAGTGGCCATTATAGTAAGCGCAATCCCATAAATAATTTGCATGTGCGGCATTACGGGCAGAGATGTCATAAGGATTGTCTAATGTCACCAAAGCGGGATCTGGATCAATTCGTAAGGCGAATTGCCCGTGCCGCAAAGCATCAAACAGTCGATAGTAAAGATAACTGTAACTCGACTCTGGCAGCAGACTGGAATCAAACGGATAGGCAGTGTAATATCGCCCTTGATAGATCCAAGAAATCGCTAAGAAGACGGCTAAAGCGGATAAGGAAATGCCGCCGGTGACTATCATGGATTTGGCGAATGGAGTCAAATGACGGGGAGCATATTCGTGATTTTCGTTTTTGCGTTTAGCGAATGCCTGCTTTGCGGCAAATAAAAGGAGGAGGATGCCTTCTAAACCAAAGAGACGAAGATAGGAGATTGCAAACGCGAGAGGGGCTTTGAAACGGACGGCGTTCAGATGCAGCAAATGAGAAGTGGCTTGTTCTTCGTGGGTATAGAAAGCAATGATTTGAAGGTCATACTGGCCACTTTCGTATTGGCTTACGCCATAAACGGGGAAATTCAAATCTTCAGGATAGGCTAAATAGACGTTATAAGTTCGGAAAGAAGTCCATGCGTTGGACGAGGTATTTCCGGTTTCTTTCGTCCGGAAACGGATTTGGACACCAAGGTTCTCTTTGTCAAAATCCAAATAGAACGAATCATTGCTGGTATCCACGCCATGGAGTTCAATCGTGCTGGCATTTTCCCAATATACCCCGCCGTTATTGTCTAAGGTAGAAGAAGAGGAGACTTCGCTAATGGTCCCGATTGTTTCTTTTTCGTGGCCACGATAAGAATCCGTATGAAAAGCAAAAACCTCTAACGAAACGATAGCGAGCAACAAAAGATCACGAATACTCTTCCCCGTTTCGTCACCACTAAAGGGGTTTGTTCTCGTTTTCCAACATTCGTAAAGCCGTTTGGCAGGGCGTAGCCAGCTCATAAGCGCGCTTTGACTCGCGAAGAAAAGAATCAAAGAATTAGCCCAGTAATGGGGGAACAAAAGATGGATGAATAAGGCGAATAATAAAGATATGAGCAACGAACCTGTCACGTCTGGCAAGCATTCCGTTAAGAAAAAAGGAAAGAGTTTTACGCTCTCTTTTTTCTTTTTTATTAAATAACGGATGAGAAAAAATAAAGCAGAAACGCCTAAAGGAAGCACGCTAGCCCACAAGAAAATCATAGAATTACAGATTGGCGCTTCCGAATCAGGAAGGTCTTATCCTTTCTTTGATTCATAGTCATAGTGTCTTCATTTTAAGCGCTTTGCGCTTTTGCCGCCACCTTTTCATCGTGTCTTAGGGGTGAATATAATTCTTCAAAAGAAAGAATGACTATTTTTTATGTCATGGATAATATGTTAAAAACTTAAAAAATATTAGATTTGATTTTTATTCCTTTTTTACTGTTTTGAGATATGAAAAATATTCCTTTTTTGATGATTTGACCCATTATTTTTATTCCTTTTTGTTGTGAAACACGCATGATTCCTCTAAAATTTAATAGGAGATAAAACGAGATGCTAAAAAGAAAGGCTTATCAAAAACTATTAGAGTGGAAAAAGATGCATGTTCATAAATGTCTCATAATCAAAGGCGCAAGGCAAGTTGGCAAAACCTATCTTGTTCGTGAATTTGGGAGACGAGAATATGAATCGTTTATTGAAATTAACTTTATTCAAAATCCTTCTTTGAAAGACATCTTTTCTGACGATCTCGATGCCACGAGCATCTATAAACGCATTTCATTAAACATGCAGGGCGTTAAGCTAATTCCTGGTAAGACGCTTATTTTTCTAGATGAAATACAAGTTTGTGGCAAGGCAAGAACCGCCATTAAGTTTTTGGCTGAAGATGGCACTTACGACGTCATTACTTCGGGTAGCCTTTTGGGTTTAACCTACGCCGAAGAAGATGATCCTTCCGTGGAAGAACCAGAATCGAATCCAACGGGATATGAGGATTTCATGACTTTATATGCTTTAGATTTCGAAGAGTTTTTATGGGCGGACGGTATCACGGAACAGCAAATCAAGGAACTAAAAACATATTTTGACGCCAATCAAAAGGTAGATGATTTGACCAATTCGCGTTTTGAGTCGCTTTTCCGAGAATATATTGCGGTAGGCGGTATGCCTGAAGTCGTTGCCGATTATGTGCAATACCATGATTTTAATCGTGTGGATCAAATTCAAAACCGTATCCGGGAAGACTACGAGCTTGATATTGGCAAGCACACCAAAGGTGCAGAAAAGGTAAAAGTCAAAAAATGTTACGACTCGTTGCCAAAACAGCTCGCTAAAGAAATAACAAAATTCCAATATGGCGTGGTGGAAAAAGGACAAACCAAGAAAAAATATGCCGGCTCTGTAGCGTGGCTTGTGGATTCCGCTTTAGTCCATATTTGTTATCGTCTCCGGGAACCGTATATTCCTCTTTTGGGAAATGCTGATGAAGATCAATTTAAACTTTATTACAACGATACTGGTTTGCTTTGTTCTGCCTACGGTTTCGCGATGAAGAAAGCGGTTGTTGACAACACCTTGAAAGGGAATGTGAAGGGCGGTGTCTACGAAAACATCATTTCCGAGTGTCTCGTGAAGAAGGGCTATAAACTTTATTACTATAAGCCAGATAACACCCACGAAATTGAATTTTTGTTAGAACAAAATGGAGAAGTTATCCCCATTGAAGTGAAAGCGGGGAATACCGGAACGGCTTCATTAAATGATTTCATCGAGAAGTTTAAGCCATCTGTTACCTATAAATTCGTCGATGGTAATCTTGGCATTACCGGAACGAAGAAAACGCTTCCTCACTACATGATTCTCTTTTTATAAGCGAATTGATTTCACTACACTATAAGAGTTAAAAATACTGAACATTATAATTATATTTGTCTAATTTATTTAAATTTGCGTTCGGATTGTCGCACTTTTGCGATTTTACGAACGATATTTTTGTATAATATAGGCACGGAGGATGTCTACATGAACGAGATTAAACGCGAAGGTGTGATCAAAAAGATCAGACATTTTTATGATTCTCAATACATAAAGGTCATTACAGGTATCCGCCGATGTGGTAAGTCCGTTGTGATGAAACAGATTGCTGAAGAAATTAAACAAAGCGGGGTTGACGACGAACACATTATTTATCTAGATTTAGAAGGAAAAAGTGGTGAAGGAATTACCACAAGAGCTGCCTTAGAAAAGAAACTTGATTCTCTCACGACAAAACCTGGAAAATATTACATTTTCATCGATGAGATTCAGCACGTTAAGAAATTTGAGGAAGCCATTGCTTCTATCCGTGTCAGTTATGATTGCTCTTTGTTTGTGACAGGAAGCAATTCCAAACTTTTAAAAGGCAAATTGCAAGATCGTCTCACAGGACGAGCCAAAGAATTCCCTATGGGGCCTTTTACCTATGCAGAAGCTACGGAATTCAAAAAAGCGAACAACATTCCGTTAACCGAGGGAGATTTTGAAGATTACCTTACTTGGGGCGGCATGCCACAACGTTACGAAGAAGAGGATGAAGAAGGGCTGGTCAATTATTTCCAGGGGCTCTATCACTCGATTCTTACGAAAGATGTTTTCTCCACTCACAAGAAGCTGAACCGAGCCGAATTCGAAAAAGTGGCGGGCTATGCCATGGAAAATTCAGGTCGTCCATTCTCCGCCCTTAGCGTAGCACGGGCTCTTTATCCAGGAGAAACGGAAGAAGTTCTTCAAACAAAGGCAAAAAATATTGCAAATTACGAATCTTATTTGGAAGAATGTTATCTTTTATCCGAGTGCCCACCATATTACATTTCGGGAAAACAGTTTTTGACCGGAGAAAAGAAAGTCTATTGTGTGGATCAAGGTCTTAGAAATTCTTTTTCTAATGCATTGGATACCGATCCTTCGTTTGGACTAGAAAATGTCATCTTCCAAGAACTCAAATCGCGTGGATATCTCGTAAAAAGAGGGAAATTACGGAACGGTGAGATTGATTTTGTCGTCATAAAAGGGAAAAAGAAAGCGTTCCTTCAAGTTGCCTATTATTTGGCATCTGAGAAAACTATGGAACGGGAATATGGGGCGTTTTCTTCCATTAAGGATGCCTCTCCTAAATATGTCTTATCTTTAGACCGATTAGATAGCTCACGAAACGGGATTACTCATCTTTATATTCCGGATTTTCTACGCGGAAAAGTTGACATCACTTTAAGTTAATTTTCGTTCGGATTGTCGCACTTTTGCGATTTTACGAACGATAAATTAAGTTATAGGTGTTGGCGATGCTGCTTCTTTTTACCGTTTTTTGATTCCGTTATCTTTCTTTGCAATCATTTTACGGAACCTTATAAACTCTTTACGGAAGTCGCCTTGAAACGAATATCTCCTTCCTAAACAATAAGATTAGGAGGGATCACCCCGTGTATATTGCAAAAGCCGTTGGCTATGAGCCCCAAGTCAAGAAGATGGCCGAACAAATCCAAGATGCCATCAATGAAGAAATTGCAAAGAATCCGCAAGCGAAGTTCGTTACGTTTCCGTGACACCGAGCGCAAAAGCAATCCTGATTTTCGAAGTTCCTGGGAACGCAGAATAAGCAAACAAAATGATCGCCTGAATAAAAATAAGGCGATTATATTGCGTTTTTTATATCAGCCAAAGAAAAAGTCCTCCCTGAGGAGGGAATGGGGTTTTCCCATTCGACTCTAGGAGAAGGACATTTTTATCAGCAGATAACAAATCAAAGCGGAGCTTTTCCAAATCCAGGATCGTTATTGCCCGAGTTGGAAACGAACATATCGAGCATGGAGATTGGATCGTTATAGTCGCAGAGCCATCCGCCACGAGCCACATCGCAATCACCTTCCTTACGGGTGGTGATGAATGTTGCCCATTCTTGGTTCTCAAGCGTTACTTTGATGCCATATTTGGCCCAAACTTGTTGCAAGTACTCACCAATGGCTTGATGGCCAGCACCTTTGTTGTAGAGATAAGTGAAGCCCGGAGCGTTGGTGAATTTCTTGGACGATTCATCGTAATTTAAACCAATACTCTTCATCATCTCGACAGCTTTCGCTTCGTTGGCAGTTTGGTCGGCTGGATCCACGGAGTAATAAGGTTTACGTGCTTTGGTCCAATCGGTCGCGCCATCGGGTTCCGTCAAACCTTTCGAGACAAAGCCATCGGCAGGATCTGCGCCGTTTTGAGCCACAGAATCAACGAGGTAGTTACGGTCGACCATGAGGCCTAACGCTTTCCGGTAGACCGTACGTTTTTCTTCGGTGTCTAATTCCGCATCGGCGAAGCCACTACGAATGTTGAAGGAAATGTAGTAAGTGCCAAGCTGGCCAGGATTGAAGAATTCATCCGGAATAGATGCCTTTAAATTTTTAATTTCAGCCGTTGGAACGTCATCGATCAAAGCATAGGCATCCGTCTTATAGGAGTTTAACATGGCCGAGGCATCATCAGAGAATGGGAACGTGACTTTTGCCGCAGTGACTCGAGCGGCGTCAACATATTGATCATTCTTGACGAGTTCAATCTTCGTTGAATCATAGGCGCCAACCTTCATGGCTCCGTTAGAAACCGGTGTCGTTCCTTGTGCGCACCATTTGCCATCGACATCGGCAGATGCCGGTACTGGGTAGAAGGCCGGGAACGCCATCAATTCAAGGAAGTAGGGGACATCACTGACCAAATTAACAGTCAATGTTTTGCCGTCTTCAGAGGCACTGACCGAAAGCTCGTCACCGGTGGTACCTACTTCCGCTTCCGCACCGCCTTTAATGACTTCGTAAAGGTAAGCGTAGTCCGCGGCGGTATCGCTATTCACAGCACGTTTCCACGAACGAACATAGTCTTTGGCATCATAAGAAGTGCCATCGGACCATTTGAGGTTATCTTTCAAGGTGAAGACATAAGTGACCGTTCCGTCAGCGTTTGCGGTCTTGGTATAGCTCTTTGCATCACCTTCGGTGACCTTAACCGCGTAACCTTCTTTTCCATATTCTCCATCATGGGTCCAGCGCATTAAGCCTTGGAACATCATGGAGTCATAGGTGCCGCCATCGACAGAGGAATTCTTGTGTGGGTCAATGGTGGTTGGTTGAGAAGCGATGCAAGCGACAATTTCAGTGGATTTTCCCCATTTGGATTCTTCAAAGAACTTCATGCCGAGTGGCGAAGCATAGAAGCCTGTCAAGTTTGCTTTCTTTAAGAACGTATCGGTGTAGTAGTAAAGCGGAGTGACAGCGCCCGTCGACATCAATTCGTCCTCGGCAGCATGCATGAGTTTGAAACGTTGGTTGTTGTCTGAAGTGGACTTAATGGTGTTGATGATGGTGTCGAAGGATTGGGCCCAAGTAAGGCCTCTCTCCGAGTCAGAGATCTTCCCATCCCCATTTAAGTCACATTCATAACCGGCATAAGTCGATGGGTCGAAGGTGCGTTTTGTCGTTTTGCCGCAAGCGCTTAATACGATTGCAGCGAGGGCAGAAGCAGTCAAAATTGCAATTTTTCTGGATTTCATAAAAGTTTTTCCTTTCTTATTTGTCCCACGTATTCGAATCGTCAGGCGCTTTGCCCGCGTATGGGTGCAAGCACTTTAAGAAGTGACCTTTGCTTACCTCACGGAATGGGATTTGGTTATGGGGATCAGCGCAATCCTCTTTCGCGAAGGGGCAACGAGTCCGGAAGGGGCAACCACTGGGCGCATTGAGTGGCGAAGGGATTTCTCCTTGCAAGACAATGCGTTTATTTTTCCTTACGATATCGGGATCCGGGACAGGAATCGCCGAAAGCAAGGAAACGGTGTAGGGATGAAGAGGGTTCTGGAAGAGTTCTTGCGAGGTAGCAAGCTCTACCATATGGCCGAGGTACATGACGGCAATGCGGTCAGAGATGTGTTTGACGACCAAGAGGTTGTGAGCGATAAACAGGTAGGTAAGGTTCAATTCTTTTTGTAACCTTTCGAACATGTTTAGCACCTGGGCCTGAATGGAGACGTCAAGCGCGCTCACGGGCTCATCGCAGACTACGAGCTCGGGGTTTAGTGCCAGACTCCGCGCAATCCCAATCCGTTGACGTTGGCCACCGGAGAATTCATGGGGATAACGTGTGGCTTGCTCAGGGCTAAGACCGACGGTTTTCATTAGCTCAAGCACTCTGGCATGTCGCTCACTCTTTTTGCCTTTATATAAACCCTGCGCATCAAGCGGTTCGGCGATGATGTCTTCTACGGTCATACGGGGATCCAACGAAGAATAAGGATCCTGGAACACCATTTGGGCATGGAGCCGTAAGTAGGCAACGTCCTCTTTCGTCTTAATAGGACGATGGTCGTAGACTACTTCGCCTGAAGTGGGCTTATAGAGATGGAGAATCGCGCGTCCTAATGTGGTTTTGCCACATCCAGACTCGCCGACGATACCAATCGTCTCGCCACGTTTGACGTCAAAGGAGACGTCATCAACCGCTTTGAGAGGTTTGGTTTTGAAGAATCCAACTTGCGTCGGGAAGTACATCGAGAGATGTCTGACAGACAAGAGGATGTCGTCCTTTGCGGGATCCTTCGCTTCCTGTTCGTTGACGGGGGCTGTCGTAGGAGCCGGTTTGATTTCATGTTCACCGTTCATTTGGCATTTCCTCCTTCTTCTGGTTGCTATCCGACGGAGCTTTGGGCTCCGGAACAGGTTTTTTGCTGGCCGCTTTCTTCACGGCTGGAAAGCCGGCATTGAAGTAATCCAGGCATTCCTTTTCTGAGATTTCGCCTCGTTGATAGGCGCGGTAGGCGGATAAGAAGCAGCTGGCTGTGTGATTCGGGCCAACCGTTCTGACGGGTGGGTAGTAATGGATGCAGTGTTCCATGCAAGCGGCGCAACGTGGTGCGAAACTGCAACCCTCTGGAAGAGCAAATACATCCACGGGGTTTCCTTGAATGGAATGGAGTGGTTTGTCTTTGCTGGCATCAGCAGAAGGCATTGAACCAAGTAAGCCTTTCGTGTATTCATGTTCCGGGCGGTAGAAGATATCGTCTACGGATCCCGATTCCACAACACGTCCGGCATACATGACGTTGACGCGGTCACAGATTTGGGCGATAACGCCTAAGTCGTGTGAGATGAGGATGACGGCCATGCCGGTTTGTTGTTGTAATTTCTTTAATAATTCCAAGATTTGGGCTTGGATGGTGACATCAAGCGCAGTGGTCGGTTCATCCGCGATGAGTAAATCAGGATGACCGAGTAACGCCATGGCAATCATCACCCGTTGCAACATACCGCCCGAGAATTCGAACGGGTATTGGTTCAACCGTTTCTTGGGTTCGTTCACCCCCACAGCGATAAGCATTTCTTCTGCTTTCTTCCGTGCGGCGTGACGATTTAAGCGGTGACTGGCTTTGTAATCGAGCCGTTCATTACGAAGAGAAGTCAAATGTTTCTGGACGAGTTTGATCTTCTTTCCCAATGAAGCATCAAGTTTTTCGTAGGTTGAGGTTTTCAGAATTTCGCGGTAAGCGCGATTGGCCTCCTCAATGACCGCGTGGTATTGAGCGGTCAAGGAGCGGATGCGGTTCAGATTTTCTAGCGAAGGAGCGTCAGCTTGTTCTTGCTTCGCTTCGCAGATTTCCTTGGCGATTTCCGCCGCTTTTTGCTCTAACGGGTTCTTGATTTCGAAGTCGTAAGAGTCGGCAGGGAAGTTCACTTGCCGTCCCCGGAACACGTTCTTGAGACGGAATTTCTTCTTGCCTTGTTTGGCACGATAGACGCGTTCCGCTAACCGTTTTTCGTATTCGGCTTGGGCTTTCGCTTTCTCCACTTGAACTTTCTCTTGCGCTTGGAGTATTTCCCATTCTTTCCGAAGTTTTGCCTCTTCGGCACGGGATTCTTCCTGGGCTTTTAGATCATTCGGATCAAGCTCTTTCCGAGCCGCTAACAGACGGTTGATTTCCGTTTTCTTGTCAATGGTTGCTTTCCGTGCGTCTTCCGATAACTCATCGACACGCGTTTTCGCATGGAGAAGCAAGGCTTCTTCCATTTGATGCCCAATCGTGAAGACGGGGTTTAACGCGGTCATCGGATCCTGGAAGATTTGGGCAATCTTATCGCCGCGGATAGCGCGGAGATGTTTTTCGTCCATGCCGACGAGTTCCTCCCCTTTGAAGCGGACGGAACCGGATTTAATATGACCTGGGGCCACCAAGATTTGCATGATGGAGGATGCCGTGACAGATTTGCCAGAGCCAGATTCCCCGACGATGCCAAGGATTTCTCCGCGGTTGACCGTGAAGGATACGCCTTGTACCGAACGGACTTCACCGGCTGGCACATCGAAAGAGGTACATAGATCTTTGACGACTAATAATGGTTCTTTGTTTTCCATGGTCGTTACCTCTTTAATTTCGGATCGAAGGCGTCACGTAAGCCGTCTCCTGCTAAGTTAAAGCAAAGGACGATTAATCCGATGCTTAATGCGGGTGCTAATAAAAGGTGAGGATACGTGGCCATCGATTGATAGGCATCACTGGCCAACGATCCTAACGAAGGCATTGGGGCCGAAACGCCTAAGCCAATGAAGGACAAGAACGATTCGGTGAAAATGGCCGAAGGAATCTGTAAGCCAGCAGCAATGATGATGACGGACATAGAGTTGGGGATTAAGTGACGACGGATGATGAATCCGGGTTTAGCGCCAATGGAACGAGCGGCTAAGACATATTCTTGTTGCTTTAAGGAGAGGACTTGGCCACGGACCAAACGGGCCATGCCAACCCAATAAAGCAAGCCGAATACGATGAAGATGGATAACATGCCAGTGCCCATCGTGGCGATTAAGCCAGTCCGTTGATTTTCAAGACCGTTGGCCTTAAACACCTGACGAAGGACAGAGGAAATCAAAATGATGATGATGACATCGGGAATCGAGTAGATGACGTCGACAATCCGCATCATGATCATGTCGACTTTGCCTCCGGCATAGCCAGAGATTGCGCCATAGATCGTGCCGATGATGAGAACGATGATGGCGGCAAAGACGCCGACCAATAATGAGATACGAGCGCCATAAACGACACGGATGAAGTAGTCACGGCCTAAGTTATCGGTACCGAAGATGTGCGGCCAGACGGATTCGCCATTCGCGATGGCTTCTTGCTCGGTTTTGCTGTAAGTGAAGGGGGCAAGATAGTTAAACGTGCCGTCCGTCACGCCCCAGCGGTTTGTGAACGATAACTGGGTCGAGTAGTTGTAGGGGTAGAAGAGTGGGATGAAAATCGTTCCCAAAATAATGATGAGTAACAGAATCATGGCGACCATCGCGACCGGGTTATGCACGAACCGTTTAACGGAATCGCGGAAGAACGAGGTCGAAGGACGCATTTTATCTTGCGCAGATTTCTCTTCCTGAGATGCGGGCTCAGTCGCCTTGCCTAAGTCATAGATATTGGGGCGATCATAATCGACTTGGAACGAAGCCGGGAATGGAAGTTTTTTACCAAAGTGCCATGCCATAATCGTTACTCCAATTCCACCCGTGGGTTGACGACTTTATAAAGCAAGTCGCTGATGAGGGTCATAATGACAACGAGCCCCGCCATAACAACGGTGGTGCCCATGATGAGGGAATAGTCGCGGTTCGTGATGGATTTCACGAAGCTGGCACCGATGCCAGGAACCGAATAAATTTGTTCCACGACCAAGGAGCCGGTGATGATGCCAGCAAACATCGGGCCAGAATAAGAAATGGTCGGAGCAAGCGAGTTCTTTAAGACGTGGCCAAACAAGATACGCGTTTTGGAAGCGCCTTTGGCACGAGCTGTGATGATGTAGTCAGATCCTAAGGAATCAAGCGTTGCCGAACGGGCAAGGCGCGTAATGTAGGAAGCTGGATAGAACGACAAGTTAATCGCCGGTAAGATGAAGGCTGCCGTGCCGCCAGTGACATAGTTACTGGGTGCCCAACCTAACTTTAAGACGAAGATGTAGACCATAAGCGTTGCGACAATGAAGGACGGGAACGCGATAAAAGCAGTGGAGAAGATCATGATGAGACGATCAATCCATTTGCCATGGAAGACAGCGGCAATCGAGCCAAGCAATGTGCCAAACGTAATGGCTAAGACGGCAGCCACAACGCCAAGTGGGAAGGAATACTTCATGCCTTCTCGGATGATATCCATGACGTTTTGGCCTTTGAGCTTCATCGATGGTCCGAAGTCTAACGTGATGGTTCGCCACAGATACTGAAGATACTGAACGAACAAGGGTTTATCGAGGCCATATTTTGCTTTCAAGGCTGCTAGTGTCGTAGCGGATACCGATTTTTCAGAGGTGAATGGTCCGCCTGGGATTAGTTGCATGAACCAGAAGGTCACCGTTACAACAATGAAGATGGTTAGAATTGCCATGCCGATCCGTTTGACCACATAGAGCAATGTTTTCGAATTCATGTGCGCAAATATCCTTTCTATCCGAATTTTGGGTAAACGAAAAAGGCACCGGACGCGCACTTCATTTTTCTTGGTGCGCCAGACGCTTTCATCGCCATAAGAGGCGGAGGATCACCGCTTCTATGTGCCCTATTATTTGATAATTCGGTAAATCGTCAATCATTATTTTTTCTTTTTTTCTGAAAGCGCTTCCCAAAAAATTTTTAGTCTTAACAATATATAAAATAAATAAGAATTTATCGATGAATCACAATATTTTCGAGATGTCACTAAAAAATTGATAAAAGTACTTTTTATTTTTAGGTGTCCTGTTTTTATGTAAATCTGAAAGAAAATCAGCGGAAGTAGAAAATATAGTCCAAAATCGTCTTTTTACGTCTTATTAATATTAGAATAAGGATGATTTATTTATGGAGACGTTGGTTCTTTTACTTGTGGTCTTGGGCTTATTCATCCTCATTGCCCTAGCTTCGTTTTTTGCTTTTATTGCCATTCGTTCTAAAACGCATGAGCAAATCCGTCCCCACCAACGGCCATCTGGGCCACACGGGCCACAGCCTTATGTTGGTGAGTTAGCGAACGAAGGGGAAGCAAAAGTTCATTACGTTTTAGCTTCACTTTTCCCTGAAAGTAATTACAGCCATTTAATCAGCGGAGTCTATTTGCGAAGTAAAAAAGGAAGACTGCCGCAGATTGATCACATTTTAATCAATGAGCGTGGCGTCTTCGTGATAGAAACTAAGGATTGGAACGGTGTAGTTCGCGGGACAGAACAGGACGATGAGTGGATACAAATTCGCGAAGATGGGAGCGAGGAACATCTAAAGAATCCGTTGAACCAAAACGCTTACCATGCACGAGCTGTGAAAGATTGGGTCTCTTCTATCACGGACCCAATCGCAGTCGTGATTATGGTGAAGAATAACAAACCATTTAACACGTATGATTCGGATTCAGAAGATGAACGCGTGAGTTATTTGATTAATTTCGATGAAATGCGAGAGTTCTTTTTAGATTTCGATCCCTGTTTGTCGCCAGATCAAATCGAGACTTGTCGGCGGAACTTGATGAGCAAAATCACGATGAATAAAGGTCTGCACAGTTCGTAAGGGCAAAACTACTTTTCTATTCTTTGCTATTGGCAAGATAGAGCATGGACAGCATTCTTCTCTAAGAAAGAAAGGATGCGTTTCAAAGCCTCCTGTTATTGTTGAACTTCTTCGCGCGATTTATGCTTAAAAACTTTATGCAGCATCGTTAATAACATTGGCTCACGGAACAACAAGCAGAGCCCAAAGTAAAGCAAAACGCCGGTCCCTACATCGATTAACGTTTTCCAAAGTCCTTTTGAAAGGTATGGATCAAGCGCCCAGTAGTTCACCGCCATCAAAGCGCCGAACATGATGGCAGATGCCAATAATGGCTTGATAAGTCCTTTTAGAATTTTGCGGTAAGGGACTTCTTTTCGGGAAAAAAGGACGAAGCAGAAAGAGATGATTGTTTCTGCGGCTAACGATGTCATGGCGGCACCACGAGCGCCAAAAGCAGGGATGGCAAAGAAATTGCTGATGAAGTTTACGCTACCTCCAGCTAAGAAGAACCAAATCGTCGTGGCGATTTTATTCCGTGGCGCATAGTAAAAGTTTTGTACCTGCCCGGATATTGGAATAATTAGAATCAAAGGAGTAAGCCAATAAAGCACGGATACGGCAGGAAGGTACTCCGCACCAAAATAAGTCGGAACAAAGTATCTTCCGACCGCATAGAGTCCAAAGAAACAAGGGAACGCAAGGATACCATACAGTTCGCTGGTCTGAAGGATCTTATGTTCGACCTCAGCTTCGTTGCCTTCCGCGATTAAGGCACTGATCCGGGCTAAGGTAACAGGGCCAACTGCGTTCACTAAGCCAACGATGACCGTCGTGATCTTATAAGCTTCTTCATAGTAACCGACTTCTTCCGTGGTCGATAGGTAGCCAATCATGGTGTGGTCAAGAATGGTGTAAACCGAGATGGCAATGGTCGGAAGAAAATAGGCAAGGTTGTTTTTTAAGGATTTGAAAATATGAATGTCTTTCCAATGGGGTTTTTCGATTTTTGGAATGGCAAAAGCCCAGGAAAGAACGGCAATGCAGAGATTCGTAGAAACATAGATGGCAATATAGGTTAGCAAGTCATCCGTGCTTTTTACCAATAAGAAATACAAGACGGCAGCTGTTACTCTGACGCCGATGGTGATTAAGGAAATGGTTTTAAAGTTCTCTAGACCTTGGAATAAGAAAGTGATGGTGAGTAATGTGGCAATCAATGTCAAAGAATAGATGAGAAATACGTTTTTATCGACGGAGCTGCCAAATCCCCAAAAGTACGCCATTAAGAAATAGGCAGGGAAAGCGAGGCAAAAGATAAATAGACGCGAGAAGACGATGTTCCAAAAGACGGCAGAGTATTCTTTCTTTGAAGTATGTAACCGAGAAACTTCCTTTGTGCCGAAGGTCAAGAATCCAAAGGCGATAATCAACGTAAAGTAAGTGGCAATAGAGTTTGCAAAAGAGTTAACACCGACCCCGCTTGGCGTTAAAACCCGTGAAAGATAAGGCGCCGTAATTAACGGGATTAAGTAAGTCAAAACTTGTACCACGAGGCTAAAGAGGTAGTTTTTCTTAAAACTCGGTGGATTTTCCATCGGCTTTTCTTCTGTTGTTTTCGTGGCCTGTTCTTCGCTCATTTTATGGTTTGAATTATATGCTTCTCCCCTTAAAAATTGAAAGTACTCCTTGTATTTTCATTTTTTACACGGAAGATAAAGGGGACGGAAGCCTGCTACTCAACTCTCCACTTTTGAATTATAATGGCCCCGTATTTTTATGGAAAATGGAAAACAACCACACATTATCATTGCCGTCATCTCTCACAAGCCATACCCCATGCCGGCCGATCCGATTTATTTGCCGATTGAAGTAGGGGCGGCTTCGCGTACGGATCATTTCTTTCCGACACGCGATGATCAAGGAGACAACATTTCCGAAAAGAATCCGTCTTATTGTGAGCTAACTGGCTTTTACTATGCGTACAAGAATCTTTCTTGTGACATTATGGGCTTCGACCATTACCGTCGAATTTTCGTGCGTAACGGGTTATTTGTCAGCAAGAATCTCAAAAACGCATTAACCGGCCCTCAAATTGATAAAATCCTTCAAAAATACGATTTCATCGTTCCGAAAAAACGGCATTACTATATCGAAACCAATGAATCCCATTATGTGCACGCGCACAAGCGGGAGGCTTTAGATAAGACACGTGAGATCATTGCGCGCGAGTATCCCACTTATTTGCCGGCATTTGACCATCATATGAAGCAAACTTCCGGGCATTATTTCAATATGTTTATTGCCCGTTTTGATCAAACAAAAGCCTATTTAGATTGGATGTTCTCTATTTTGTTTACGTTAGAGAAAGAGATTGATCTATCCAAATACGAAGGAAACGAGAAGCGCGTTTTTGGCTTTGTTTCTGAGTTGTTGTTGGACGTTTATTTAGAAACGAACCATTTGAAAGTGAAGAACCAAAGTTATCGATTCTTAGAAAAGCAACACTGGGGTAAGAAGATCCTTGGCGTTTTAAAGCGGAAGAAAGCAGGAGAGCAGCAATGAAAGTCGGCACCGTCGTTGTCACGCACAATCGCAAAGAGTTGTTGCTTCGCTCCATCCACGCCTTGTTAGAAGGCAAGCAAGAAGGGCAGCTGATATTTATTATCGACAACGCCTCTGACGACGGCACGAAAGAAGCAATTGCTCCGTATGTTGACAATCAAACCGTTTTCTATTACCCAACCGGTGGTAATTATGGCGGCTCCTATGGCTTTAATTACGGCATGAAGTTAGCGTTCCAATATGGATGCGACTATGCGTGGCTCATGGACGATGACTGCATCGTTCACCGGGATTCATTAGAAAAGTTACTGGCTTTCTTGCAACTACATACTTCAGAAACGATTGGTTTCTTATCCAGCCGAGTCCTTTGGAAAGACGGATCAATTTCCTTGATGAATGTTCAAAAGACCTCCTTAGGACATAAGATTACAGATTTCACCAAAGATCAACCGATTCGTATTGCCTCATTCGTTTCTTGCCTGGTGAATTTAAAAGCGGCAGAAGAGGTTGGCTTACCAATCAAGGACTTCTTTGTGTGGGGCGATGATGTGGAATATACCTACCGGGTCTCTGAGAAATTCCCATCTTACTTTGTGGCCGATAGCATTGTTGAACATCATTCTGCAGTGAATTCTGGGGTGAATATCGTGACCGCCGATGCCGATCATTTGGAACGGTATCGTTACGCCTACCGCAACGAAAGTTATTTCTACACCAAATCAAAATTGGTGGGGAAAACATACCTATTTTTGAAAATTTGCCTGCATACCGCACGGATTTTATTCAAATATTGCAATCACAAATTTAGAAGACTGCATTACGTTTATCACTATACGTTCGAAGGGAAACGGTTCCACCCTCATGTCGAATATGTCTTCTCACCTGATAAGAAGATAAACGTCTTGGAAATGTTTGGCGAACCGCTTTCGTATGGCGGGCAAGAAGCGTTTTTCTTAAATTCTTATCGCTGTTTTCAAGACAAGAATATTCATTACACGTTCGCGACTCCGTTCTATGCGGACAATGCTGGATTAAAAGCGGTTGCTGCGGATCGTGGCGATGAGGTTATCGCCTTCAACTATCGTTTTCAGTCGCCTTTTCGTAAGCGGAGTTTTGCATGCGCCTTGAAGCAAATTTTGAAAAAGAATTCTTTTGATGTAGTTCATCTTAGCTCTGGTTCCACGTATGTCTTAGCGAAAGGAGCTAAATTAGCGAAGAAACGAGGTGCGAAGAAGGTAATCGTTCATTCGCATGCGCCCGGATTCAACAATTTTAAATATCGTCTTGCGAAAAAATATGCCGATCCACGTCTGACGCGCTATGCCGACGGATATTTCGCCTGCTCGGTAGAATCAGCGACCTTGAAGTTCCCACCTGCCGTGGTCGAGAAAAAGAAATATCGTATTTTGATGAACGGGGTTGATTTAGATCGTTATCATTTCAACGCAGAAATTCGCCAGACCATGCGCGAAAAGTTAAAATTAGGAAACGCCTTTACCTTAATTCATGTTGGCCGCTTTAGCCCTGAGAAGAATCAAACATTTTTCCTGTCTATTCTTCCGCAAATTCAGAAAGCAATTCCCGATTTCCGCTTCCTTATGATTGGCGACGGGGACAGTAAGCAAGAATTTATCGATAAGATTACGGCGATGGGTTTACGAGACCATTTCCAATTTTTTGAAAAAGTTTCTAACGTCAACGAGCTTTTGATGGCGGGCGATGTTTATTTGATGCCGTCTCTCTATGAAGGCCTTTCTATTGCGCTCGTAGAAGCGGAATCGAGCGGGTTACCTTGTCTTGTCTCTACCAATTTCCAAAAAGAAGGACTGATTGTCCCATTTGCTATCCCACTTTCCCTTTCGGATCCTTCCGCTTGGGTGAGTGCCGTGTTGGAACAATATAAAGGCCTTGTTTGGAGACGGGAAGACGCCACGGAAATCATGAAACAACATGGCTTTGATGTTCGTGTGACGGCCAAAGCGTTAGAAGATTACTATCGTGGTGTAAAGGACCTTTAATTCATATGCTCCCGAAAAAAGTATTATCAGGGTTTGATCGGGGGACGATAGTGGCTATCTTTCTCTATTCCGTTTTTGGTATTCTACTAGGAACGACTTTTATTGATGCTTTTTCAAAATTTGAATTGATTTCTCATATCTTTCAGGCAGCCGCGTTGGCTTATTTGTTAGTTGCCGATGTGGTGAATTTTGTCTCCGGTCGGATTCGAATTACTTGGGTTCTTTTGCTTCTCATTGTTTGTGGGTGCGGAAATTATGTTTCCACATCGCATACTTTTTTCTTAGTATTGTCTCTCTTCTTTGCCGCATTTGCCGTTCTTCCGTATCAACGGGTTTTGAAATGGTATAGCTGGTGCATGTTTGTGACGTTGTGCTTTGTCATTGTTTGCAGCTTAGCCGGTGTAATTCCGAACCTCGTTGATCAGTCCGTCAGTGTGGGGACCCGTTATTTACTGGGTTTCCAAACGGCCACCCTGCCATTAAGTATCCTGCTTTTTGCTACGTTGTCTTATTTCGTTGGAAATTGTGGCAAACTGCCATGGTGGTATTGGTTAGGAGATGTTGCCGCCACTCTATTGCTTTTTTATGCCACAAAAACCCGCACGGGAATGCTACTAAATTTATTGTTGCTGTTCCTTGCCTTCTTTAGCGGGCCGCTATCCAAGGGGTTTTATCGGCACGCCACGTCTAAATGGCTTCGGTTTCTTACCTATGCATCACCTTTTATAGTTCTACTTTTCTTGGCCGTTGCCTTTGAACTTTTTTGGACACAACCAGAAGGTATCGGTGGCAGCTTAAATCGCTTGCTCAGTCAACGTCTTAATTTTTCGACCAATATGTTCCGGTCTAATCCGCCAAGCTTTTTTGGGAATCTGACGAACAAATTCAACGCGGAAGGCGTTTATATTGGAGTCGACATTTGCTACCTCTATTATCTTTCGGAATACGGAATTCTCGCTTTCATCATGACATTAGTTTTGCAACTGATGCTATTTCATGAGGCCTTAGTCACAAGAGACCATGCGGTATGGCTTGCAATGCTTTTAATTTTAATCGACGGCATTACGGAGCCCTATCTTCTGGATTACAAATACAATTTGATTTTCTTCTTAGCTTCCTTATCTATGCTTCCTTCTTCGACGCGAAAACGGGTCGAGTTCACACTGCGTGTTCACCAAGCGATGACTGTTTTCAAAAAAGTCGCCATTATCTTGCCAAAAGAACAGGCAGCGTTTGCGCCTTTCATCAATATCAAAGTATCCGCGATTGAGAACGCATTTCAAAAACCTTCAAAATAAATTAAATATAAACTCTATAGTGCACGTGAGGGATAAATCAGCATCAGGATTGGTATAATATCGGCGCCACACTAAACTGTGGCGCAATTTTATTGAAAGAGCCTTTTT
>CADAXQ010000012.1 GCA_902791935.1 uncultured Erysipelotrichaceae bacterium
AAAACAAAATGGATGCCTCCGGCCAAATTTAGGGAAGCATCCATATCGACCTTATGATATAGTTCAATTAACCTGTCCAGGATTTGGGGTACACATCATCGAGCAGTTGTATCGACGTTTTCTTGTAGTAATATAATGGCAAAGAGGTTTTCTCCATATGAAGACGAAACAACAAAAGTATTTCACCGCGTCCAAAGTTCTTTTACCATTTGGAATCGTTTTCCTTGTCTTGATGGTATTCACCTTAATCTTTGCCATTTCTTCGGGCGTTGATTTGTCCCGCATTGGACAAGATACGATTGCCTATTCTTCGAGCACTGGCGGCGCCGAACAAGTTATCGGTGACACGACTGCGATCTTCTTTGTTGCCTTGTTAGGATCCATCGCTTTGGTGCTATTTATTATCTTGACGGTGATCAATGCCGTCATTGGTGGCGTTTGCTTGACGTTGGCCTTGGTTTTCCGGAAAAAAGGGAAAACCCCTGCAAATCCCGCCTCTTCTCAAAATTAAAACTAAAAAGCTCACCCATTTAAGCAATCGATAGGTGAGCTTTTTCCATCGGAAAATAGAACACACGCTTAGGTAAGCAAAACTAGTCTTTAATGATATAGTTCCTGGATTTGCTTAAAGGAGCAAGACAGATTTTGCCTTTTTCTTTTAGGCTTCGTAGGAACAAGGTTGCTTTTGATTCACTGATTTGAAATAACGAGCAGATGTCTTTCCGGGTGAAGGGAGAGGCGCCAAAAGTTTCTTTCATTTTCGCTAGCATGGCATCTTCCTCGCGCGAAATGGTCTCGACGGATTTTGCCTCTGACTTGGTGACGACTTTCGTCAAAGGAAGGGTGAGAATCATTCGATCAGGCGAAATTTTCTCTTCTAAGCTAAGCTCGGGAAGACCGGATTGCTTCAAAGCGGATTCCATTAACGGGAATCCAGAACCGGTTCGTTCTCCAAAGTTTAAGAAGGCAAGTAGCTTTTGAATGATAGGGTTACGGGGGTCGGAATGGCCACCTTCTAAGACTTCTTGCTTTGGTAAGCGCAGTAACCCCGGATTTTCGATGACCATCATGTCGGGATAGTGACGAACGGTTAATCCTTGCGAGTAGGAGAAGTCTACGTTGCAAAACGCGTTGACTAATCCTTCTCGAATGGCACGGAACAGCAAGGTATCTTCATCTCTTTGCACATCACCTTGCTTCCACACGAACGCGTCTTTCGCATTATTCCGCATGTGTTGCAACGTTAAATTGAGGAAATCGTAGAGATTCCCGCTCCAATAACCAGATCCGGAATAAACACGGTCAGCATATTTTGCCGTCAAGTCGTGTGAAAGATAATAGGTATAGTCTAAGAAGTAGTAGGGGAAAAGAGATTCGATTGCTTCTTCTTTTCCCAAGAATAGCAAGCCTTCTTTGGTTAAACCGATGGATTCTTTCCCTCGTCTTGCGACACCAAGACGAAGTAAGAAATCTTCTTTTCCTAACGACAGGAACGGATGATCGGGGTGAAGATTTTGAAATTTTTGCCGATACGATAGATAACTTTCTTCTTGCAAAGCCGAAAGGGGTGCGACAGGTGTGGCGTCTCCGTTGTCGAGGCTGTCGGCAATCATCGCTTTTACCTCAGGCTCGGGGCAAAGGTAATCTCCTTCATAGTTTCTCCGATAGGTTCCACGATAGGGGTTTCCGTTGATATAGACCGGCTTGAAATGGCGTTCCGCCTGCGGAACGCGAATCTCAATTAAGGTATATTCGCCTTCTTTTCTAACCGTGACATCGTTGTCACCGATGAGATTAACAGAAACTTTCTTGGGGTCGTTAAGTAAGTTATAGAAGTCTTTTAAGACATGGTCAGGATTTTCTATTTTGACAGGAGTAAAAGAACCGTCTTCTTCTTCTTTGACTCCTAATAGGATGGTTCCGCCGAAAGTGTTCGCGAAAGCGGAATAGGTATCCCAAAGATTGGGAAGCCCTTTTACCGCTTGTTTCACCTCTAGACGATTGTTTTCACGCAATTCATCGAAATCTTTGATGCCAAAACGTTCCATATCCAGGCCCCTTTTTCTATATTATAGAGGCCTTTCGCTTCAAAAACAATAAACGCGTTAAATGCGTTAAACGCGTTAAACGCGTATTTCGCACTTTTGTCTTAACGGGCGTTTAGACCTTTTCTAACTAACGCATTAAGATGATGGAAAGCAAAGAAAAAAGCCGACTATTCGGCTTCTTCTAGATTTGTTTTTGGTCCCCAGAGCGAGAGTCGAACTCGCATGGATGCTCTCCGAACGATTTTGAGTATCTTTTGAATCCTTTCGTTTCGATAATATCAAGTAAAGTCCTTTTTGTAATTTGTTATCTCTCCCGCATCATCACGACAACCAAACAGGCATTGTCATTGTCCCAAACGACATTGACAAGCTTTCATCCGTATCTTCCATAGTTGTTGTATTCTTGTCAAATGAATCCATAGTTGTTTTCAGATAAGACTGTGTATTCATTGTTCATAAAGAAAAAAACTTCTTCTTTCTTTTTAAGGAGTCTTGTTTCCTTACGTACTCCATGATCGTAAGCAAATGGGGCAAAGCCCTTTTATCTACTTATATATAGTTTCGAAAATAGTGAATTTCAGGACTTTACACGCTATTTTTTCATTTTTTTCCAAAAAACAAAAAGCACATAGCTTAACCTTCTAAATTTTCACTTTTTCATCATCTCATTTTGTTGTTCCCCACCATACAAAACAATGAGTTTGCATAATGTTTTGCAATTTTCAGGATTTACAGTCGGTTGGCCAAAAAACCTTCGCCAAGCATTATTCGGAACATCCTCCGATACAGAATAATAAATAAACTCGTTAAACGTCAAAGAATACTCCTCAACTCTGCTTACACCCCATCGATAAAACTGTTGAAATTCTTCCGGCGGATTGTCTCTGTCCAACCCCAAGTATTTCAATAAATAATCAACATATGGCATTTTTATTTTTTGTTCTTCTTGAGACAGATTCTCAAAGTCCTTTGAAAGTTTGGCCTGATTAGACAATAGATCCTCTGCATCCAAAAAGGACGGAGCAATTATTCTACGGATGTACAGAGCCACAAGAACAAAGAAGACGTAATAAGGATTTTTCATTTTTTCCCATCCGAAGTCATGGCAAACATTCATTACACCATCATAATAACGGGTGATTTCTCTATTATCGGCTTTATCTAGAACTCTTTCACCCCCATACAGCAAGCATAGGTAGGCCAATTTTGCAGGAATTTCAGCTTGGTCTTTGGTCACGCCTATTTTAATCAAGATATTAACGTAATCATCCAACAGATTTTTAAAATACTCATTTGCAGATGTTCTCAGACTAAACGTGAATTCGAAGAACTTCCGAAGGTATTCATAGCCGTCCACCCCATAAATCGTTCTCACCGTTTGGGCAACAGAGTTTTGGTTCATCGTAACGATGACAGCGCAGTTCTTTACGTCAAATAAATGATGGAATCGTTCCAATATTTTCAGTTGTACATCTGGCAAGCAGCGGTCAATTTCGTCAACGAGGATAATGAGTTTACTTTGGCTTTCGCCATCCTCCGATAAAGTAATCTTATCTAAAAGTTCTTTTGTTTCGTTCAAAAGTTTCTTGTACGATTTGAATTCCACTAAGTTGGTCGTATCGATTTGGCACTGAAAGCTCCTGATTACATTTATCAGTCCTTGAACGACTGTTCTCAATTTATTGATCTTCGGGGATAATTCGGCTCCGGCGTCTATTACTGCCTTAGCTGCGTTTTTGATATTCTTCTTGCCAAATGACAGATGGCTTTCATCCTCTATTCCATCTATTATGCAAGAAAGAATGGCTATAAGTGGATCAGAATAGAAAGAATTCTCCCATGCATCGTATTTAATGACAATATTTTCTGCTTTTTGTGAAAGCCGCTCTTCAATCATTCCCAAAACAAATGATTTACCGCTTCCCCAATCCCCATTGATGGCAATGCAGGTGTGATGGTCTTTTTTCAGAGAATCGACAAGTCCACATATTTTGTCAACAAATTCCTGTCTACCTATCTTATCTTCCATGGCCATAGCGTCTGCTCCTTTCAATAAAATAAGTCTTCCTTGCATGCCACATAACACTTGATTGCTTTCAAATCACTGATCCAGCACCAAAACTATATGAAAACAAAAGGATTATTTTTGCTATCGATATTACACCGATGATTATAACAAAAAAGGATTTTTCAATTAAAACCAAGGCGTCCTTAACTCTTAAATAGAGCCCGATATAATCCTATCCTGTCATCGAAAAAAGTTCGATGAAATCTTTGTTTTTCCTATTGTATTTTGCAGGAACGAAGGCGGTTACGACTGGTGAAACGCCATCAATTGGCAGGTCTAAAAACAAGGCTTGCCATGGCCGTCCGCTTCCGTCCGCAAAAATCAATATACGCTGTTGATTGGCATTCTTTTTCGTACTCTGGGCTAGAAACAAATACGTTATTTTCCGTCCTGTTCCTATCCGTTGCACTTTGCTCTTCCGAAGGAAAGAAAGGACTATATAGGACTTAGGGCCTATTGGGACTCCCATGCGGGTTCAAGCCCTGTCCAGGAAACAGGGTACATATCATTTCTCCCTTTTGATTTTTCGTTTATATCTATCAAACTGTACTAAGAGATGAGAAGTACTCAAAAAATCATTTTCGTTATTCTTCCAAAAAATCAATTATTCTTCCATTTTTTTGAGTATTCTTCCAAAAGATTCTGGAAGATTGTCAAAATAACCCAAAAATAGCGCTTTTTAATTATTTGTCGCGAAATAGCGTTTGCCTTTCGTTTTTTTGCCATTCGTTTTAATAAGATTCATTAATAAGAGTTCGGAAATGATCATAGCGGTTGAAGAGTTCTTCAATCCAATCATTTTAGAAATTTCTTCTGTAGAAGCACCTTCTGGATGCGCGACCAAGTAAGACAATATCGTCTTTTTCTCGTTATAGTGTGGCGTTTCTTGGTTTAATTGAGTGAAATTAATGATAAGAATCGTCCTTTTTGGGTTGTTTTCAACGGTCAGGCTTGGCGTTAAGAAACCATAAGAACGGCACATTTCAAAAATGCTCGGCACGCCAGAGCCTGCTCTGTCGGACACTTGAAGGAGCCTGAAATAATTCATGATATTTTTGTTAAGAGGGTTCGTAACTCCGCCAGAAATGGCTTGTTTAACTCCAACAGGAATATCGCCGGAGTTTAGAAAAGTAATATTTTCATATGTTTTCTTAATAACGATTCCAGGCAGCGAAGAAAAATCACAATTTGTAATGGCATTGACTAGTCCTTCTATCACAGAACGTTGAATGTCCTTCCCATTGATGTTGCTAATTCCATCAGTCCTAAAAGGATTCGGCAATTTTTCAATCAGGTTCTTACGAACCAAGCAGAAAAAGTTGAATAAATTAGCATTGAAATTATTTTCATCCGAAACGATTCTTCTATCCCATCTTGTTTTTCCGGAGAAGTTTTCTTGGTAATCGAGAAAATAATTCGGGCAAATTTGAGAAATATCACTTTGATTTCCAAAAAATAGAACGGCACCATTTTTTAGCACCTCTCTTCCGTTGTTTTTTATCAAAACACCCGCTCGCAAAAGAAAATCGTGGTCATTTAGATTTTTAAAAACGTTATCTGGACTGATTTCGTTCATTTGTTTCCGAAATTCTTTTACGGATTCTTGGTCGAGGTTTGTCTCATCTAAATCAAGGGGGTTTGGAAGCATATCAAAACCAACCCCTTTTTTCTTGATAAGGAGAGAAGCGATCTCATCTTCCGACATCAGGAAGTCTCCTTCCCCAATTCTGATATAAGATTTCGACAAATTTCCATCGAGGTAAACGGGTTTCGCTTCAAGAGGAGCTTCTTTAACGACAAAGCGAATAACCTTTTTCCCATCGAGATTTATGATTTGCACGTCTTGATCGGAAATAGAGCAATAACTAGCCTTGCTTTTTGAATGAAGGGTGGAAATGAGTCCTTTCTTTTGTTCTTCGGGATTAGAGACGCCAATGATTTCGTTTGTTTTCCCTTCTTTAATGCCTAAATAAATGATTCCGCCTTTTGTGTTAGAAAAAGAAGAATACGTTTCGTAAAGGCTATCAGGAATCTTTTTCCCTGATTCCTTTAGTTCTATTTGAAGGCCTTCTTTTAACGTTTTTAGATCATTCTCATTTTCCATAGAATCTTTCTCCTCTGCCATAAGTATAATTTATTCTTCCAAAAATTCAATTATTCTTCCATTTTTTTGAATATTCTTCCAAAAGATTACAAAAGAATATAGGAATTCACATTAAAAAACACTCTATGGAGAAGAGAAAAGTTATTTGGTTTTGCTCAAAAAGCTTTGAAGTCTTTCGCTTTGAGGGCGATTGATGGCCTTTTTTGGATTCCCGGACCTAACGATAAGGCTGTCAATTGCACGTCCGGAAAGCAGCGGTCAATTTCGTCAACGAGGATAATGAGTTTGCTTTGACTTCCGCTAAGTGATCGTATCGATTTGGCACCGGAAGCTCATGATTGGCATACTTTTTCGTACTCTGGGCTAGAAACAAATACGCGGTTTTCCGTCCTGTTCCTATCGGATACGCTTCGCTCTTCCAAAGGAAAGAAAAGACTATATAGGGCTTAGGATCTATTGGAGCAATCCGTGCAGGTTCAATTCCCGTCATCTCCACCATAAAGCCATTTTTGCCCAGAAGCTGGGCATTTTTTAAATTCTGATGCAAATTTTGATGCGAAAACGGTTCGGAACTCGGCAGAAAACGGAAGGAGACCGTAACTTGAAAATTGCATCTTGGCTGATGGCAATTTTGCTCTTTTCGTAGTTAAAGGCAAAGCTGATTATTTGCTCTTTTCCGCCCAGCTTCTTCCGAACAACGCGGACCCATTGGGACCCAAGGACAACACTTTGTGGTCCTGGACGGCCTTTTGTGTTTTCTCGCCTAAGCGATTCGTTTTGTCTATTGCTATGAATACTTGCTTATCTAGGGATTCATAAATGGAGAATATTCCTTCGAGAGGTTCCTTCCATATTCCGTTGAAAAGCATGGAGTCGTGGATAGCGCAGGGCAAAGAGGTCAATTTCAGCAGAGCCAAGTCGAGGAGGAGGATTCCTTTGTAGGAAGATCCTTCCCCGACATCATTGTATGTGGAATAGGAGTAGCCTCCTCTCGTGATTGAGATGGAAGGGGCGTAGCGGCTCGTGTTGTAGAGCGCGTCGTTCATCGTTTCGAGGGATTGGTTTATTTCCTTCTCGATTTCCTCATGCTTGCTCTTTGCGGCTTCAGCGAATTCCTCTTCGGCCTCTTTGCATTGGTCGCTGACCTCCTTGGACCGCTCGTAGGCGCGGATTTGCCGCTCCAGCTCGTCAGCCCGTCTCTGCTTTTCCTGTAGGCCTTTGAGAAGGGCGGCCGAAGCCGACCGAGGGATGTGGCGGGAGGCGAGCGTCTGCTCGAGCTCTTTCTCTTTTTGGCTGATGGCGGAAATCTTTTCTTGGAGGCTTCGTTTCTCTTCCTCGATTTCCGAGTTGACGTTTTGGATGATTGCTTTCTGGAACGTATTGATCTCGTCGATTCTCTTGGTCTCGAGAGACGGAAGGAAGCCTTTTAGCTCGGCGAGGTCTTCCTCGCTCATGAGTCTGCCTTCTTCGGAGAGGCCGACCATGTATCTGAGCTTCGCTTCTAAGGCATGCCGTTTTCTCCGCAGGGACTGGTACTCGGATTTTGTCTCAATGTCCTCTTGGGATATCATCTCTTCTTCTTCGATGGACTCTGAATCCTCTCGGTCGATGGCCGAGTTGAGCTCGTTCTCGAGCGCCGTGTACTGAGACTTTGCCTCGGCGAGCCCTTCTTCGTCTTTGATGGAAGAAGTGTAGACGAAGTCGAACTTTTTCGCTTGGTTGAAGGCTTTTTGCCTGTCCTTTGACTCTTCCATGCGTTTTCTGGCGTCTTCCAAATCCTTCTCTTTTCCAAAAAGGGCCTCAAGCAGTTTCACCGCCTCATCTTTTCTGGCGCCGGGATGGCTTTCGAGCGGATCCTTTTCGCTCAGATTACCTTTTCCGTAGATGCGGAAGAAAGGGCTGATAACGCTGCGCAGTGATAGATGCGTGTCGACTCCGTATCTTTCTTTCAGGAATGTTTGAAAGTCGGATAGACCGACGATTTTCGATGCGTTATCTTCGAATTGTTCGATGTGGGTTGGGTCGTTCGTGGAGCGCGCGAACCGGAAAACCTCCCCGCCGAATTCGAACTCGAAGCGGATGACGTGGTGCCCGACGTTCTTGATCACGTCGGATTCGCCTTTGCCATAGGTGTTTCCTCCGAAGCAGAAATCGACGATCTGCAGGAAGGTGGACTTCCCGATGGAATTTGCCCCGTCGTCCGGGCCGACTACCGCATTGAGCCCCGAATGGAAGACAATCTCCTGATTCGGGATCCTCTGCGTGAATTTGTCGCATTCGATTCTCTTTAGCATCGGGTCAGTTCCCCTTTCTCGTTCATTTCGATCTTATTCGTCGCGTAAAGGCACGTGACGGCATCCAGGAAATCCTCGAGAGTCATTTCCATAGAAACCTTTTTATAAAGCGGAGATACACCAGTGGGCCTCGAAAGCGCCTTGAGAACCAGAACCATTTGATAGAGCACCGTGTCTTTATAGGGATTCAGCTTATTGGGAAATTTCATGGAACACCTCGCAGTCCTGAACAAAATAAGAGACGATGATTTCCGCCGGAGTGCGCTGGCAGCCGGCCTTCTCCATCACGATCTGCACGAGGCCATCGAAGATCTTCTCTTGGTCGGTTTCTTTTGAGGCGATGGCTAGATAGTTTCTTCTCATGAATTCGGCGAGTCCTTGGAACGACCAGCCGTCCTTGCCCTCTTCGGCTTGGAAGGCGGAGCGAAGAGCGGGGAAGTATCTTGTGACGTTCTCGAGCACCTTCTTGTAGAAATACGTGTTTTTCTTGGGAGGGATTTTCTGTTCCACCTTCACCCCTTGGTATTCCAGCATCACGGGCTCGTCTCCACGCAGCTTCCCCAGCAGGCCAACCGCTTTTTCGAGGGATTCGTTTATGGAGTCCTCCTCACCTTCCTCGTTTGCCAGAGCATCCTTGATGCGTTGAAGCTTCTCTCGCTCGTCCTTGCCTTCGAAGCTGCGGTAGCAATCGGGGCAACTGGCGAGGCAGTTCTCGAAGGCCATTTCTCCGCTTTGGTCAATGAGGAGGGGAGTTAGGGAATTTTGCTTTCCCTGGATCATGGTGATTTCTTTGTGGCAAAGAGGGCATTCTCCGTGGGACTCGTCATTGAGCCTCTGCCGAAGTATGTTTTCTTTTTGAGCCTTGGAACCAGGTGATCTCTCTGCGGCGTCTTCGAGGATGCCCTTCAGCAAATAGGCCAATTTTTCGGAGCAGTTCGAGAAGTTGATGCCCGGGACATCTGATTCGAAATCCCCTGCCAATTTCTCTAGAGAAGGGTCCGGGATTACTTCGTCTAAAACATCCGTGCACAATTCGACATCGAATGAGGGGGCATATTTTCTCGAGAAACGAGCGAACGCCCGTTCGTCCTGAACAATTCTTTGCTTCTCTCGCTTACTACATTTTTCAATGGTGGCGGTGATTCCCTTTCCGTCGTCGTTGGTGGAAGCCGATTTGATGAAAATGCCGTCCACGAAATCAGGGGCGCTCTTGTAGGTCCCTTTTAGATAAGGTGACAGTTTCCGATAAAACTCTTTGAAAGTCATTTTGGTCGCGGTTGGTCGTACCTGGTCGCGGTTGGTCGCGTTTTGAGAAACCTGTTTTTGCAAAATCATTACGTAGCAGGTGAACCAACAGTATTTTACCAAATTTCGCCCGCGCCATATACACAAGGAGGTTTTCAAATGAGAAAACGAAAGACGCCATTCGATGACGGCTTCCAAGCCTATCTGACTGTGGGGGCCGAGTATGAAGGGGAGGAAGGCATTCCAAAGATGCTCGGCCTCGGGAACATCAGGGTTCCCAAAGGAACGGTCAGCTTCCCAAGATGCAAGAATGAGAAGAACAAAAGACTGTATGTGCATTTCTACGTACACGACTATCTTTTTTCCGACTTCCTTTCCGCGACGAAGGAATACGTTGAACTCCTGCGCTCCTTCGATGGAGTCATTGCTCCAGATCCGACCATCCTGATAGGGCAATCCAAATGTCTCCAGGCCACCAATGTCTATTTCAGTAGAGCCGTCGGCTATTACCTTCAACGCAATGGCATTCCGGTCATACCAAACATTCGTTGGGGAGAGGAAAAGACGTACTCATTTGCCTTTCTAGGCGTTCCAAAGCATTCCATCGTCGCAATCAGCACGCATGGGTGCATCCAAAAAGACAAAGAGACGAAAAACCTGGTTCGCGACACGTTCATGAAAGGCCTTCCCGTCATGCTCGATAAGCTCGAGCCCACGACCGTTGTTGTCTATGGGAAAGCGCCGCTTGATATCTTTGGACCTTATCTTGAAAAAGCCAAATTCATTCGTTTCCCTAGTGAAACGGAATTGGCTCATGAAGGGGGTGAGAACCATGGGATCGAGCTATAAAGGCGGCACGAGTTACCAGCACTCTTTTCGCGAGAATTTGCCAGAAGTGACGGCCGACTACCCCCTTAACGGGAACCATTTCGGCACAAGCCACCACGGAAGCACATGGACCTACGAGATTGAAGCGGACAACCCGTCAGAAGCCGCGAAGGCCTTCTATGATAAAATAGGATTAGGCGGCGCCTTCTACAAATACGGAGCGAACGGCCTTGAGATCGTCGAGATGAGCGACGGGACGCGAATCGTCTATCGCCCCATCACAAAATCGGGCAGCCCTGCCGTTGAAATCAACATCCAAAAAAGCGACGACAACGGCGGTGTGAAGAGCCACAAGATACATTTCGTCAAAAAGAAAGGAAAATAATCCAATGAGCGATTTAAGAATCAATGGGGAAGCCAAGTCGCTTCTCAAATCCGTCATCGGGGGAAAGCTTATCAAATACCGCCACGACCCCTTCACCATCACGCCTTCCTTCACCATCCAAGGCGAAGTGTTCTTCGAGGACAAAATCCTCAGAGTCAGAAGCGAAGAGATGGCAGCAGATTTCTTTGAGGCTGGCGAAGAGGAAATCTCGGCACTCTTCGTCGAGAAAATCGCCGAGGAGGACGCCATGTCCGCCTGCATCGGCATCAAGCAGATTGACTTCCCGGTTGGGGAGAAGGTCAAAGATATCTGGATCGTGGACGAGAAAATTCAAGAATTCGTCGACAATAAGCCGGGGGAGACATACGACCTCACTCGGGGCGTCGTCTTCATACTCGAGGATATGCAGCTCGGCTTCGAGAAGGACATCTGGCTTTCAGTGGAGATCTACCCCCACAAAGGGGATGACGTGCTCAAGGACTTCCAAAGGCTGGGCGCTGACCTGAATGGGTGGCCGAAAGGATGCATGTCCAAGAACAAGCGCACCGCCTACAGCCTTCTAGATGGTCGCGTGATTTTCGAGGAAGCCAATGAAACGGGCGAGGACCCATTAGCCGATTGAAGCTTTTGAGTTGCATATTCAGCGATAATTTTTAAGCAAATACACCGACAAAAGACGGAGCCTTAAAGCTCCGCCTCCTCATCTTTCATGCCTTTTGGGGTCTTTTCGTCCTTCATCATCTCGTCTATGCCCTCAATCGCGCGGTAGTTCGTCTCGGGGTAGAAGTGGGAGTAGATCTTGTAGGTGATGTCCGTGGAGCCGTGGCCCATCAATCTTGATATCACCTGCATGTCGATTCCTTTGTTGATGAGCATGGAGGCGTAGGAATGCCGTAAGTCATGGACCCGGATGTGGGGCAAGCCCACTCTCTTTTCGGCCTCTCCCTTAAGGACGTCGGCGGTTGTGTCGGGGATGGGCTTCTTTCCTCCGCAGAGGAAGTAGTCATCGGAGAAGTCCTCTTTGCCTTTGGCCTTCAGATAATCGATACGTAGCCGTATCAGCTCCGCGAGGTATTTCGGGATGGGGACGTTCCGCACCGACTGCTTGTTCTTGGGCGGGGTGACGGAATACTCGATGCCCTTCATCTTCATGGTGACCGATTTGGTCACGCTGAGATAGGGATGGTCCCCATCGTGGAAGTCCTTGACTTGCAAAGCGTTGGCCTCGCCACGTCTCAATCCCGCGTAGAAGAGGATGTGGTAGAAGACGAGGATGCCCTGGCTCTGCCCGTAGTTGAAGGCGCTGGCGTCCTCTTCCTTCTTCTCCCGGATGATGTCACACATCGAGGATGCGAATTTCGTGAATTGGCTGGCTGTCCAATATTGGAGCTTCTTCTCCTTGGGCTTGGCGTTGGGGTCCCCGATGAAGTTTCCCGCTTTCTCCAAAGCATTATTCCCGATGCCGTATGCCTTCAAGGCGAACGACATCAAACCGTGGAACGCCGTGTAGAGGTTCCGCTTGTAGACAAGGCTCAACGGCTCCCCAGTCTTCTCAGAGAGCTTCTCGTTGACTTGAACTGCTGTTAATAAAGTAGACAACGGACAGACGAGAGATATACATTCAAATGCAAACCGTCGGGCGAACCCCCTGGGGGGTTTTGGGGGAAGGAACCGGCTACCGATTTGTTTCACATCATTTGAAATGGAACAAGGCAAAGAAGAGCCATTCTTATGATAGCTTGATAAAAGAAAAACCATCGTCTTACGTTTTTCTCTCTTTTGATTTTGCGTTATATCTATCAACCCGTACTAAGAGATAAGGAGCACCCAAAAAATCATTTTCGTTATTCTTCCAAAAATTCAATTATTCTTCCATTTTTTTGAATATTCTTCCGAAAGATTGCAAAAGAATATGAGAATTCACATTAAAAAACACTCTATGGAGAAGAGAAAAGTTATTTGGTTTTGCTCAAAAAGCTTTGAAGCCTTTCACTTTGAGGGCGATTGATGGCCTTTTTTGGATTCCCGGACCTAACGATAAGGCTGTCAATTGCACATCCGGCAAGCAGCGGTCAATTTCGTCAACGAGAATAATGAGTTTACTTTGACTTCCGCCATCCTCCGACAAGGTAATCTTATCTAAAAGTTCTTTTGTTTCATTCAAAAGTTTCTTGTACGATTTGAATTCCGCCAAGTTGGTCGTATCGATTTGGCGCTGAAAGCTCTTGATTACATTTATCAGTCCTTGAACGACTGTTCTCAATTTATTGATCTTCGGGGATAATTCGGCCCCGGCGTCTATTACTGCCTTAGCTGCGTTTTTGATATTCCCCTCGCCAAACGACAGATGAGAAGAAGTGCCATGGGTGAATCGATACGGATATCAGAGTCCTGGATTCTCGTTGAGGATTTCCATCAAAACCTTTTTGGCTGCATCAGCCTCTGCGTAGCTCTTCTTGCAGAAATATCCATCGCATTCCTGGGTTTCGAATCCTTCAACTGTGCAAGAGCATTTCCACAGCTCCCGATTATCATCATCCACGAATTGATCAATGATCTCATAGACAGGTTCCCTGATCATCCCTTTTGTAAAGAGTTTATTCAATGCGCCTTTTGGATTTTCAAAGTCCTGTTCTTTGATAATGGAATCCTTGTGTATGTATTCCTTGTTTTCCACTTCGTCAAGGAATCGTTCAGAGTCCAGCATTCTGCCAATGACATCGTCAATTCTATTGCTATCCATCGGCATAAGATTCGAAAGGGATGGGTTTTCATATGAATGGTTTTGGTATAACAAAGTAGAAAAAGGAACATTTATCTTCTTTTCATAACCATAGGAGCTGTCAAGGGCGCAGGCACCGATCAGAGCCTCTACAAGTTCGCCGAGAACATTGTCACTATTGGTTTCGGATTCCTTTGATCCTCTACCAACACGAAGATAGGCTCCCAAATTGTAGTAACGCGCAATTTTAGCCAAATTGGAGCGGCAAACCAGTTTCGACTTCAAATTCGTGTATTTCTCCTCATTAAAGTCAGATAAGAACCAAGGAGTCTCTTTTCCTTCACGAGAAAACCGATTCAGCAGCATTCTTGTCACATACCACTCAAGAACTCTGTCGCCATAGAAGGCGAGGATTTCATTGTTTTTGGCATCATGATGTTCATTCGTATAGCTTCTCTGAGTCAGTGCTTGTAGAAACAAATAGGGATTGTGAATATCTTCCCATTTTGTGGCATAGCCAAGGGTTTTTGCCACGCCTAAAACATCCGACTTTTCTTCGTCGCTCAAAATATAGACCATAAAAGGTCCTCCATTTCTGCAAATGTTTTCCTTCTTTTGATTAAGCTACCGCCATTATGATCAACCTTATTTACAAGTAAATCATAATGATTGAATCTTATGTCTTAGAAAGATGGTTTTTGCTGACCAAAAACAATATATAACATCACAATGGAATTTGTCTATAACAGTCAGAAATTTCGTTAAAATCAATCTGAAAAATGTACCTTTTCCCGAAACTATGAAAGGACAAATTTCTTCCATGGTCATCGGAGGAAATACCAAAAAATAGTTATTTTTCCGTTCCATTCCCAATTCAAGCCCTGTCACTCTTTTATCAACGAAAGAGGCGAAATGAGGCGTAAAGCTGTTAACCTACAATATACAGAGTACAGTCTTGGAGTCCTGATATAGATTCCCATTGAAGAGTCTTTCTTTGAAGCACTACTGAACTTGATATAAAAGTTTAGAGTTAAAAATATGCAAGAACTTGCAAAAATTGTAGTTATCCTTATTTAATTATCAAAAGCAACCTATATAATAAATATGCAAGAACTTGCAAAAATTTTAGATAGGAAATTGACATGATAGAAAGAAACGATTACTTGAAAAAACTCATCGACCGAATGGGAAACGGAATGATAAAAGTGATCACCGGGATCAGAAGATGCGGAAAATCATATCTCTTGTTTAAAATCTTTTATAACTATCTACTTGAAAACGGTGTCGATAAGTCTCATATCATCGCCTTACAGCTGGATGACAGACTGAACATTAAATACCAAGACCCCGATTATTTATGCGAATACGTCCGTCAGCAGATCATCGACAATAAACCATACTATATCCTTTTGGATGAAGTGCAGTTCGTGCATGATTTCGAAAGTGTCCTGAACTCTTTCTTACATATCGGGAATGCTGATGTATATGTAACCGGGAGCAATGCCAAGTTCCTTTCTTCTGACATCATCACAGAATTCAGAGGCAGAGGCGACCAAATTTATCTTTCACCATTGTCGTTCAAAGAATATTTTGATTCCTGCAAAATGGATTTTGATGATGCATGGAATGAATATTCCATGTATGGAGGCATGCCATATCTTTTAACGTGCAAAACAGACGAACAAAAAGTCAGTTATTTGGAAAATCTATTCAAAGAGACCTACCTAAAAGATATTGTCGAGCGAAACAATATCAGAAATACCGAAGTTCTGGAAGATATTTTGAACATTGTCTCTTCAAGTATCGGTTCCTTGACGAATCCGACTAAGCTTTCGAACGCATTCAAATCCATCAAAAACATCTTCGTAGCGCCTAATACGATAAGACAGTATCTGGATTATTGTGTCGACTCTTTTCTGCTACATAAAGCATATCGATATGATGTCAAAGGGAAAAAATATATCGACACTCCTTTAAAATACTATTTCACGGATATTGGCCTAAGAAATGCCAGACTTGGATTCAGGCAGCTGGAAGAAAACCACATCATGGAAAATATCCTATTCAACGAATTGATCATCCGTGGATATAAAGTCGATGTCGGTGTTGTTCCCATCAGTGAAAAGAACGAAAACAGCAACTATGTGAGAAAAAATTTGGAAGTCGATTTCGTCTGCAATCTCGGATATGAGAGATATTACATCCAATCCGCCCTTTCTATCGATGATACGGAAAAAAGGGAGCAGGAAGAGAAATCATTGTTGAAAATCAATGACAGCTTCAGGAAAATCATCATTGTAAGAAATAATATCAAGAAATGGATGGATGGTAACGGAACCCTCTTTTTAAGCCTTAAGGAATTCCTCACCGATCCGGATTCGATACGATCATAATCGTGGACACAGAAGCCAATCATAAAAACTAAAAGTGCAAGAACTTGCAAAAATTTTAGTTAGAGTACAAAAATAGAAAAACAATATTACTTTTGTCTTCTGCCTTCTGCCTGTAAGGATGATGATTTTCGTTTCCGAGCAATTCAATTTGACTCTCGGCACTCTTATCTCTACTTAGCCTTTTTAGGTCTTCCTGCTACCTACGATCTACTAGAATTGACAAATTAAATCTTCTTTCTGGCCAGCAGGACATGAAAGTTATACTGTTCTCAGACGAAAAGCAGGATTTTGAGAAAAAACGGAATTTAGTTTAAGAGTATTCACGGTTAAAATAACTGTGCACTAAAACTTCAGCCATACTTATATCCATGGAGATTCTAAAGCTCTGAATGCTTCTTTATAATCAGTTTCAGATCCTTAGTTTAAATCCGACGTATTGAATAACAAGTCAGCCATTTTTTGACAACGATCAAGAACCTGCTGATAGGTTGTAAATTCTTCATGGTTAGGGAGTTGATAAACTCCATTCCCTTTCTCTTCGTTTTTCTGAGGGTTTAATAGCTGAATGTTTCCTATATGATCGATTGTTCTGCTTTCAAATTCATCATATCTCATGCCATCAATAACAGTTTCTTTTGGAAAATCATTTCCCTCCTTCAAAACCAAAACAGCAGGATTCTTACTATCATCTTTATAATATTTGAATCTAGGCTCGTTTTTATCGGGAGATTGAGGAAGCATATGATCTACCTGGAAAGTTTTATCTTTGATATGAGACAGCATTGCTGATGCTTGAGCGAAAAGCAGTTTGTTACTGACGGTTCCATCTTTATTTTTCTTTGTATCAATGGACTCAAGCAAAGAAAGAACACAATAAGCAAGGTCTCGTTTAGAGTAGAAGTCCATATTGATAAAGTCGGAGCGAATCGTAGATTTGTCTACGCCTTCTTTTATAAGAGCGTTGGCAAAAGCGGAAGAAATCCAATCTGGGTCCAAAGCGACTTTTCCATAGAAATTCTTACCGATATTCTCAAAATATCTGATTGCATCTTTAGAATCGCCGCCCTTAATGGATTGGAACTTGAACATGAACAAGGTTGCCGATTTTACAATCTTGGTCAGTCCTTCTTTTGTAATAAGTGGGTCAGGTGTCCCGTCGTCCTTCGCGTGTAAGTATTCACACATTGCACGGAAGAACAAAGACTTAGGGTGCGAATAGCCATTCAAAAAATAAAGCTTGTAAAAGGTCGTGAATTCTGGTTTGTTGATAAGTTTTTCTATTTTCGCTTCATTTCCGAGCAAAGCAAAGCTATCCGCTTTTGCCAGCATTTCGTCAATCAGCCGTTTCAATGCTTCGGCCAGAGATGACACATGATAGAAGCGGGGTAAGCATTTAGCGATAGCTTTGAATTCTTTCAAGTTGATTTTTTGGCGATAATAGAAAAGGAAAGCTTTAAAGTATACCTGCAAATATTCCTCTAATTTATCATCGGTTTTGATGATGAGCTGTCCCCAGCGCATGAGATAGCTGGAATAATCCTTTTCTTCCAAGACTGAGAAGATGTACGTCTTGATTTTATCAATGTCATCCAACGGTTTTCCTTTGCTGTTAATAGACTCAAAAACTGAGAAGACACGGGGCATATCGATTGAGGATTGGATAGCAATGAAAAGAGTCTTATCGCATAAAAACGACAAAAAATGAAGAATTTCATCGGGAGCATCTTTTCTAAATGGGATCTCCTTTTCGATTCTTTCATAAACTTTGTGAAACATGAGACGAAGATTACTCTCTATAGCACATGCAATTGGATAACCATCAACAAGTTTCAAAATCTCAGTGGGACTATCATAAGCGGAATCAAAAATGAACTGGAACAAATCCTTGTCAATACTGGATAGAGTGATTAAACGTTCATTCTTGTTATAGTTTCTTTGAGAGTATTTCCATAAAAAAGAACGAAGGTCTGCGATTTCCTTATCCTCGTCCTTAAACCCTCTTTTTTTAGCAATGGAAAAAATGGCGATTAGAATCATAGAAAAAGTTGTAAGACGCTGCTGTCCATCAACAACTTCGTATTTATCTTTTACACCATCACTCCCTTTACCCATCTTGCGCAAGAAAAGTTGGCCGGTGAAAAGGCAATTTCGGGATTGATCCGTATTAGAACGATAAGCTGAAAAAATGTCATCTAAAAGGGAATTCACTTCCGGAGTGGACCATGTGTAAGGTCTTTGATAAATCGGGACTTCATAGAAGTTCTGATCAACTACCTGTTTAAGCGACCAAGGATAGGGCTCAAATTGGTTATCTCCCATAATGATTATGCTCCTTATATGTTTATCCGTTTCTTTTCTCTATGCATAACAATCATGAAAAGTTACGGCTTAACGAACTCATTTCTTTTAATCTCTTTGTTCTTCATCAGAACATCTGCAACCTGAATGATCTTATTCTTATATCTTCTTAGCTGTTTTCGGAAGCATCTTTCTTCTCTCTCCTAGACTTTTGCAATTGAAATACCAATCCTGTATTGTCTTCAGCTCCTTCTTGACCTCTTTGTACCCGTATACTTTTTCTAAAAACTGTTGATTCACAATCGCTTATGTTCTCCTTTCCTAAGCGACTAGAATATAGCAAATCAGCTGTCCTGAAATCAGGACAGCTGATACTCTATGTATGATTTTCAGGACTGTTTATTTCAGCTTGAATGATGTCAATGTATCATCGATTTTCTTCTTCAGTTCAGCCGCAAAAGCATCGATTCCTAATGTCGAGACCTCCTCATAACTAAAGCCATATTCGACAATGATTTCAGGTATGACAAGAACCGGATTCTTCTTTCCGTTCAACTGTCTTTTCAAAGCATCATAATTATCTTTCTTGATAAATCCATCCTCTAACATCTTCTCATATAATCTGATTGCTTCTTCAGGTGTATATTTTCTGATGTACTCGATATTCTTTTTCCAATACGCAATGTAGTCATTCACTGAATAATCTGTATCGATATAGGAAGAATGGATGATTCTTCCCCTATAATACATCAGATGAAAAGTCTGGCTGAAGGTAACGAGATGATCACTTGAAACATCGATAGAATCGATTGATTCCAGCATTCTTTTTCCGCAGTAAGGAGTCGGACCGAATGCCAGTGATACTCTGATATCATTCGAACCGAAAATCAGATTGATTTCTCTTAGATACGAATAGGACACATGCCTTCTTACTGTATTCCAAGAACGATTATCAATCTCATTTCCTTCTATCTTTTCCAAGATCTTCTTCCCAAAAGGAATCGATAGCCTTTGTCTTATTTCTTCATCAGAAGAGCAGGCAATAGAAAAATCATCGACTTCTCTATAACCGAGAATGGTCAAATACTCAATAAACTGATTCGTAACAAAACAATCAAACTTT
Organism: uncultured Erysipelotrichaceae bacterium; assembly: GCA_902791935.1. Taxonomy (GTDB): domain Bacteria; phylum Bacillota_I; class Bacilli_A; order RFN20; family CAG-826; genus UBA4951. Next base: position 19,509 of record CADAXQ010000012.1, read on the forward strand.
TCAAAACAATCGACAATATCATCATACTTCCTATAGATGACCGGCCTTTTGTTATCTGTAATCAAAAGACTTTTCTCAATATGATTATTGATCTGTGTCGGATCAAGATTATACAGCTTGTTCTCAAGAGCGATGATATAGCTAGGCTTATCATCGACATAGATCAGTATCCAAGCATCCGGAATAGAATCTCCTCTTTTGTATTGTAGAAACTCATCGACAGCTTTCTGAGTCTCTGTTTTCAACGTCTCATCATCTTTGATATTCTGACTCAGCTCTTTTCTAATAGCCTCATACAGAGACTTTTCGTCTTTTGTATCCTGCCCCGTAAAGCCCCAGCATTTCCCAGTGGGACTGAAGGCAAACATCACTCGATTTTCTATAGGAAAGCTCAGAACCTTCATAGGTTCTGGCTTCATCTGAAGATAATAGTCAACCTTCAATGTTCCATTTGGAACGTCAACATCAAAAATAGAGGAAAACATTTCTCTTTTATCATCATCGTTCAATGAATCAATTGAATTGATAAACGCCTTTGTGATATTGTTCTCGAGATGTGGTTTTCCATCATACTGCCAGAAGACATTCAAATGACGATCTCTTAAGCCTTTGTAATCAATCATACTTATTCATACCTCTTCAATGCATTAATCAGGCCCTCTTTCACTTTGTTGACAAGAGAGACTGGCGATATCATTTTGACATAGTCTGAATACTGCATAATCCAGTAATAGAGAGCAATTTCATTGCATCTGACATCAACATAGATCTTCTCATCTTTATGACTGATTTTGGCGTTCTCTCCAAACCAGTCCTTTACAATGACAATAGCCCTGTCTCCATCAAGTTCAAGAAGAGCATCGACTGTGTCACCGCCAAAGAGATAGATATGATCATTGATGTATTTTGAGATGGAGAAGTCTTTCGGCCCATCTTTTAAGTCGGCCATCTTTTTGATGGGCCAATCCTCTTTGATTGTGATATTCATCATGTAATCCAGGCGGAATGTCTGAAGGGCTCTGTATTTCTCTCTGTAATTGCAGAGAAGATAATATCTTCCGAAATTGTTCACAAGATAATAGGGAGAGACGATATATTCATAGCCCCCTCTTCTAGTTGTCTGATTGCCTTCTTCGTCATAGGCCAAATATTGAAAGCCGACTCTCTTTCCTCTTTTCATTGCCTCATGGATGACTGATATGTTATACAAAACTTGATTGTTGAGTGTTCTATTGATTTCAGATGATTTATAGATATAGGAGTAATCTCTTCTTTGGTATCTGCTAAAACATCCAGATACCTGATCGGATATCTTCTTTGCCTCTCTTCCATCGATGCTTCTGCTTGAAAAGACAGCATCGATCAGAAAGGATGCCTCTGTCTGATCAAACGTTCTTGAAAACAAGGCAAAGCCGCCTTTGGGGCCCTTAGCGATATCATAATCGAGCTCTTCGAGCATCGATAAAGAAGAACCGATGCTTTTTCTTTCCAGCTGAATATTATAGATTTGGTCGATCTTATCAGCGATTTCCTGCTGCGTCAGATAATGTTCTTCATCCGTATATTCTTCTAATACTTTCAGCACCAGAAGAATAGAACTCTTCTTGTTCGGTAACATTTCCTCACCTCGCTTCTATTTTCTTGCTCTAGCTAAGTCCTCCTTTGCAAGTAATCGTATTATATCACGTGTCCTATTTTCAGGACACGTGATATAAAGCCGTTCTATTTCAGCAAAGATGTAAGAAGATCACCAGTTCCGACTAATCTGCCGAACTCATCTCTTGTCACTTTGCCATCAAACTCTCCAAGCTTATGGCCCAAAGCATTTTTAATGATCTTCTTCTTTCCGTTTTCGATGATTTCACCGATTTTACGGCCGTTTTTATCACGTAATACCTGAGTCATTCTGTTATCCTCTCTTTCAGGCATCATCATAGTCTTTCCAATGTCCTCTTTTTCGGATAAGGATAATGGTATGATTGTTATTTTTGAGACTTGTAACTCCAAAATCTGAAAATGATGTACGATTACAAGCTACACTTGGTAATCAGACCCCACGGGCTTGCCCGTGGGAGCAGTCAGATCAAATAGAACGAATTCTATGAGGTGATCTTGTTCTATAGGAGAATTGTTTCATAGACTAACAAGTAGATAGCATCGACTTTGATACGGACCACTTATATATTCCCCAGAAATGATAAAATATTGAAATTGGGGAATAGACGGCATATGCTTGCAATGAAGCGAGAAATCGAAGGAAGGGATCAACGATGAAATTGATTGTAAGAGAGGATTACCTAGAGATCTTAAAAAAGTGTCGTCAAACATCAGATATCAAAGTCCTTACCGGTATCCGCCGATCGGGAAAATCTAAACTTCTGGAAGCATTTGCGGATTTTCTTGAAAGGAATGATCCGGATTCTCATATCATCCGGATCAATTTCAATCTGACGGATTATGAGAATCTGAAAGAATATCATTCTCTTGAGGCTTATATTGAAAATAACTATATTCCTGGAAAAAACAATGTTGTTCTCATTGATGAAGTCGAGATGTGTGAGGGATTCGAAAAGGCAATCAACAGCCTCCATGATCGCGAAAAATACGACATTTATATTACGGGATCCAACGCTTTCCTTCAAAGCAGCGATTTAGCCACTTTGTTTGTCGGCCGAACCTTTGAAATAATGGTATACCCCTTTTCTTTTACGGAATATTTATCTTATTTTCCTTCTTCAAATCTGAATCAGGCTTTTGACGGCTACCTTCAGTTCGGTGGGATGTCCGGCTCTTATGTCTACTCGGATTCTTTGCAAAAGAGAGAATATTTGAACAAGGAAGTCTTGGAAGCTTTGATTGTTCGCGACATTCTTCAGAAAGAAAGAATCCGAAACCAAGCGGTAATGGAAAGACTGATTGATTTTCTTATGGATAAGATAGGAAGTCTCACTTCCGTCCGCTCTATCACTAATGCGCTTGCCAGCGCCAAGGAAAAAGTAGATCACAAGACAATTGAGAAATATTTGTCTTATCTTTGCGGAGCGTTCCTTTTTCAAAAGGTCCGTCGTTATGACATCCGCGGGAAAAGATATCTTCAGTATGAAGATAAGTATTATCTGACGGACCATGCTTTCCGAACAGCAAGATTAGGAACGAGATACCTCGATCAAGGAAGGGTGCTGGAGAATGCTGTTGCCATCGAACTTTCCCGACGCGGCTATGAAGTTTATGTCGGAGTTCTTTATGAAAGTGAAATCGATTTTGTAGCCGTAAGGGATGGTCGTAAAACCTATATTCAGGTATCTAACGATATTTCTGATTCCCATACCAGAGAAAGAGAGCTCTCCCCATTGCTGAAAATCAAGGACGGATATCCTAGAATTCTCATCGCCAGGACGTATCAACCCGAAGCGGATTACGAAGGAATTCGGATCATTGACGCTGCCGAGTGGTTCTCCAATCCCCAAAAGTGATGATTTATTAAATTTGGGGAATTGCGCTGTAGATAAAAAACCTCCCAGCCGTGGCCGGGAGTATCTTTGCTTGATGGTGCAGGTGGAGGGAATCGAACCCTCACGAACTCACGTTCAGCAGATTTTGAGTGTCTTTTGAATCCCGTCGTTTCGCAACAACAGAGTATCACCTAGCGGAATGGAACCGAAGAAACTCTCGATGGCATCGGACTTTTTGGCTTCAATCCTTTTCAGTCGACGAATGGAGCGGAACCGGTTTGCACGGAGTTTTTCAGGAATTTGAGTGGAAAACCTGAGTGGAAAGATTTTCCACTACTGAAACCATGCATTTTTGTGCGTTCAGTAGCGGACTAAGAAGGAGTTTCGGATGGCTCCTCGGCAGGCATCTGACCTGACCAAACAGCCTGACCGAAGGGCTTTTGCTATGAAAATCTCGCCACGGCTTTAACCGCGGCGAGGGAATTATATCGAAGGCTCTTCGGGATTGGCTTTTTATCCCTCACGTGCAAATAAGAGTTTTTCTAATTTATTCAAAGTACTTTGATCTTTTTTAAGTGACTTGCTGTGCCTAAAAACAAAAGAAAGAATCAGAGAAATTCCCTGATATCATGACAAAGCAGGAAATCAAACAGGTCGATGGTGATGATGCCGTCTTCGTCCCGATAGGGCTTCAGTCCGTTTTTTGTCACGATGATTTTGGGAAAGGAATCCCGAATGGCAAGCAAGGATCTTTTCTCCTGCCTTTTCTTTTCTTCATCGGGAAGATAAAGGGCGGATTGGATATATAGCTTTTCATTGCCTTTTGTGGCGATGAAATCCACTTCCAGGGATTTCTGTTCATAAATGCTTTTTCTCCTTTGATCAAGACGCCCGCTGTCTTCGAAGACGTTTATCCTTCCGATATCTACCCGGTATCTCCTTCTAAGCAGCTCGTTATAGATGATGTTTTCCATCAGATGAGATTCTTCCATCTGCCCGAAATGAAGTCTGGCGTTTCTCACCCCCATATCCTCGAAATAGACCTTGAACGGCTGTTCGATGTAGTTCTTGCCCTTAATGTCATATTGTCTGGCTGTTTCCAAGACAAAGGCATCCTTAAAAAAGTCCAAATAGGAGGAAATGGTTTGGTTGGCAATCTTCTTATGTTCCCTGGATAAGAATGTTCCAACCAATTTGCTGATATTCATGGGAGAACCAATCATGGAAGCAAACATGGAAAAACATTCGCCGAGTTCCTGGGTTTTGAAAATGTTATGGTGTGCGATGATATCCTTGAGATAGGTTTCTTCATCCAGCAAGGTAAGGTATTCCTCTTTTTCCTGCTGGGTTGACATTTTGGCTACGATGGGCAAAGACCCCGTGAGGATGTATTCCGCCCAGGCTTCCTCTTTGCTTTGGCCAAGGTTTGCAAAGAACTCGGAAAAGGAAAGGGGATGGATTTGTATCAGACTGCTACGGCCCTTGAAAGTGGTGGCGATATCGGAGGAAAGAAGATGGGAGTTGCTTCCCGTGACATAGATATCAAGATTTTCCTTTGCCAGATAGCCGTTGAGAGTTCCGACAAAGTTGTCGAGCTGCTGGATTTCGTCGAGCAGAAGATAAAAAGCTTCGCTCTCATTGGTCTTAGACTGGATATAGGCCCGGAATTTCTTGGCATTGACCAGATAGGTATTGCCTTTCTGGGGAATCTTTGTCGACTCCTCAGGGAAGAAAGAGTCCAGTTTATCGATGTCCTCGTCAAAATCGAAGGCAAACTGGATGATGTTTGCCTCTTTTACCCCTTCTTGTAACAGAGCCCGACGGAAAAGGTTGTTCATAAGATAGGATTTCCCGGTTCTCCTGGCTCCGGTGATGACTTTTATAAGTCCGTTGAAACGTCTTTCTTTTAGAAGTGAAACATATTCTTCTCTAGGAAATTCAACATTTCTCATAAGATCTGCCTCTGGTTTTCTCGTTTTGATTATACGTTTTTCTTTTACCAACGGGAATATGTTTATTCTAAATTTATCAAAGTAATTTGAAAAAATTAAAGTGTTAGATTTGATTCCAAGCAGTGTTCTGTTTGTAACATTACTTCTCAAGCAAGGCTTTGTAGTGTATCCTCCTTTCAATTTCAAAAGTCAAAAGAGACGGTCTTATCTGACAACGATGAATGAAGAGAGTCAAATGCTGGGACTTATTAGATAACCTACAAAGAAGCGAGGTCTAGACTGAATTTTAATTCTTTATCTCCATAGCAAAGAGAGCCGATATTTCCGTTCCCTTGCATCATCGCTTGATAAGGATTGTCAAATTTCCCAACGTGTTCTATTTTCTCTTTCATCGTCTCAAAATATACTTGCAAGTCGTGCGGCGCAATAGTCTATTGCCCACATATTGCTAGCGAATCAGGAACTTCTTCGCCTCGTCGCATCATGACGCCGTTAGCAAGAACAGGTAAAGTTTTAGAAAATCATTTCAAATTTTATCTTTCCCAAAAAGATTCAATTAAACTAGATAAGATAATAAAGATTTTTGCTTTGCGTATATTTTGAGGAGAGGTTTTGAATGTCTTCTTCACCGGTCTCACGAGTAAATTTGCCTTTCCGGGGAAAATGTTCTTTGGAAAATGATTTGGTGACCTCTTTTTGGAAAAGCGACAATCCTGACTTTTTAAAACAGCATTTCGAAAAAAGAGACCGTTATGCAGCACCTGACCCTCTTTTCGTTTGGGAAAAGCAAGAGGATGCTGTTTGCTATGAAATAGAGATTCATTCTGAGCAGGGCAACTATTCGTTTGTTTCGGACAGCGCTTCTCTTCGCCTTCCTGCTACGTTCTTCCATTCTGCGTCTCGTTATGAGATTGAGATTGTGGCCTTTGATTGGCATGGGCGCTTGCTAAGGAAAACTTGTTATCTCTTTGAAACGGACGATGTTGCCCATTGTTTTCAGATAGAAGGAGTCAGCAATACGCGTGACTTAGGAGGACGAGTGGGGCTGAATAAAAAGCGAATCCGTTCTGGCATGGTCTATCGTGGTGGGAAATTAGACGATATCTCCGTGAACGGGACAAAGACGTTTCGTTCTACGCTTTCGATACACACCGTGCTGGATTTAAGAAACCAAGAAGAACGAAAAAAAGCGATGGAAGGAGTGACCACGATTTCAAATCCCGGTCCTTTTTATCTGGGCCAAAACGGGATTGACTCTCCCTTGATGAAGGATGCATTGGTCAAAGAAATTTCCTTTTTTGCGGATCCCCATGCTTATCCGATTTATTTTCATTGCGCGTTAGGCAGGGATCGCACAGGAACCTTGGCGTTCTTGTTAGAGGCATTATTGGGCGTATCCTTGCGTGACATTCGAAAAGATTATGACCTGTCGCTGTTTTCTTCGGCTGGGACGTTCGATGGGAACGATGCCTCAATGATAGAAACCGTACATCATTCTTTTGATCCGATGCTGGCGTTTTTTGATACCGCCAATCTTACTAAATCGGTGACAACGTTTCTCCTTCGCCAGGGAATCCAAAAGAAAACGATTTCAAAAATTCGTGATCTCCTTTTGCATTAATCAACTTGGAAGGTGCGAATTTGGAAGGGCGAAAACGAAATGTCCTTTTCGGGAGCTTCCCCGATTACATCTTCAAGCAAGTTTAGTTCTTTGCTTAGATGCATCCCGTTAGGAAGCGTAAGGGCAGTTTTTGCTTTCTGGCCACTTTTTTCGTAAAGACGAAGGATGTAATGCTTACCATCATAACTTGGCTTAAAACAAGAAATCTCAATCGCCTGGTTAGTTACGGCAGGAAGAGCGAATGGCTTCGTTCCGAAAAGAAAGGCGGCATTGAAGATGTTGGCCTTTTGATCAACCCAAATAGGGGAAAATGCACCTTCATGAGGCACGAAAGCATAGGCATAAGAAGTGGGCTTCAAATCTCCATTTACACAGGGATAATTGGTACTTCTTAGCAAATGCAATGAAACCATTCCCTGTTTGGCATAATAGCCGTTTTTGGTAGCGTTTAGAAAAGAAACGCCTTGCCGAGAAGAGGAGACATCAAGCCACTTATAGCAGCACATTTCGTATTGGGCTTTGTGATGATCGGTGTCGTTTTTGGTCGAACGGTCTAGCATGCCAAAGGGAATGTCGTTATGAACCACTGCAGCATAAACGCCAGGAATCGACTCGGAACGTAACATGGTATTTAGATTTTTCCAATCCAAATCGTGATGGAATTCGATTTGTCCGGTTTTTTTGTCGAACGTCACCCGTTCGTGCAAGATGGATTCTCGGTAGGAATATACGCTTAGGACTTCAAAGAGTTCTCCATAATCTTGAACGGAACGTTCTTTTAATGTCATGTAGACTTCGGGTTGATCCCGATATTCTTCGGGGAAATCCCAACCATCGCCACGGTCGATAAAGACTCGTAGGCGGTTGGCTTCTTTGAGATATTTGCGGTTGGATTTCTTGTCTTTTAAAAAGAGAATGTGGCCGTCGTTTTTATCGAATTGAAGCAGGTATTGTTCGGTTTCTAAAGAAGAGATATTTCCTAAATCGGTTCGTTTAGAAAGCGTGCGCGGCGCGATAGCGGATGCTCCACCTCCTTCATAAAGAACGTAAGTGGAACCGATTTTTACAAAATGGCGAACGGGATAAGACAAATGATTCATTAAAAGGTCGCCTGTTTTGGGAGAAAAAGAATAACCACGTCGAGAAACCAAAGATTCTATGCGAGCAAGCATGGATTTATATTCTTGATCTGCTTCTTGATAGATTCGTTGGATGCCACTTCCAGGCAAAGAGTCGTGGAATTGATAGAAAAGGCCACGTTTCCATAATTGATCAAGAACGGTCTTTTCATCTTGGCAGCGTTCGCTTGAAAGCAAGAATTCCAAGCTTCGCATCTGTTCCTCAAAACGGCGGTTATTTTGCTTATTCTCGCTTTGAGAGGTGTAGGTTCCACGATGCTTCTCTAAATACATCTCTCCTTGATAAGTTGGAAGATTCTTTTGCTCATCGATGGTCTCGAAGAAGGAAAGAGCAGTTCCCATTTTCACTTTTGGAAGATAGGGAACGTCTTCCTCTCTTCGGATGCCTTCGATATGGATTTCACTAGGACCGGCGCCCCCATCCCCGATGCCATAAACGAGCAAAGCTTCTTTTTTGCCATCGCATGGTTTCATCGCGTGTTCTCCTAAGAAAAGATTGGATGGTTTTGCTAATGAGTTATAGTCTCCTTCGGGCGGCATATGCACCAGGACGGAACTTCCGTCAATCCCTTGCCAGTGGAAAGTGTGATAGGGGAAAATGGTCCGGTCACACCAACTGATTTTGATGGTCATAAAATAGGGCTCATTGGCAAGACGGAACACTTGGGGATTTGCGGCGTTATAGCCAAAAGTATCAGGCAACCAACGGATAGAAACGGTATGCCCAAAGTTTTCAAGCCAGAACTTTTGCCCATAAAGTTCTTGCCGTGTCATCGATTCTTCCCCGATCAGATTGGTATCATTTTCCACCCAACCGCCGCCAACCGGTTCAATTCTTCCTTCCTTCGCGTAATAAAGAATGTCAGCAAAAAGCTTGGGATCTTCTTGTTTGACCCATTCGAGTTGCTGCGGTTGCGAAACGGCAAACGTATAATCGGGATATTTTCGAAGAAGATAAATCGCGTTGGCAAAGGTTCTTAGGGCTTTTCGATGTGTTTCGCGTTCAGGCCAAAGCCAAATTAAATCCAAATGGGCATGGCCAATTGCCGTGTAACGAAAATGGTCTTTTGGGAAGCAATTAAGATGGAACAAAGGTTTTAAAAGTTCGAGTGCGGTTTTGTCCGGTTCTGCGAATCCGTAGACGTAAAGGTCGCGGACATGACGCAAAATTTCTAAAACGCGGTTATAGTTTTTGCCTCGTGGTTGATTGACTAAAGCATCGAGCAAGATGTAGTAATCATAAAAGACTTCTTTGGTTTTTGGATTTTCTTGCACCAACGAGGCATCCAGTAAAACGCCATTCTTAAATCCGCCTTGTAAGCCATTGGAACCGCAGTCGATGTAGCAATCGATATCGCCTTTGTCACTGTTCCATGGATATTTGCTTTTTTGCCATGCGGGGTAGTTATATTGCCCAAAATTATAGGTGCCATTGGTAAAACCTTTGACGGCGTGCCCTTCCTTGTCCACCAGGAGTCCTTCGCCTGAACAATCAAAGGATAAAAAGAGGCGATCGTGGGGAACGTTGTCCGGCAAATGACATTGCAAGTGAAACCAGGCGCATTGAAATATGTGGTCAGACCAAATTTCACCTACTTTGATGGGGCGATAAGAAAGCTTGTCTTTTTGCGCAAAAGGAACTGGCTCTTCGCTTAAGGCGTAACGAACATCTAAATCACATATTTTGGTGTAGCATCGGGGCATGAGATCCAAAAAAAGAAATGAATTTAATTCGCGGGCAATCTCATCTTCATGAGCATCGCGATGCTGGTATTTTATTTCAGACATAATCGTTCTCCAAAACTATTGTAATTGTATCTATAATCACCTTCCTTGGCTTTCGAAACAAAGGAATAGCACGATTTTTGTTATGAGAAAGGGATAAAGTGAAAATTACAAAAGAACCTCTCTTGGCGGGAAGAAAATTTGTATGGTTGTTTGACGGGTCGCAATCACAGGGAAAACGCAAGGATTACGATTTTGGAACCGGACTGAATCTTAGCGTAGACATAGAGCATCATGCTTCGGGGGGGGAACGTACCAATGTTTATTTCAAAACCGGATGAGCGATCCGCTTGCAAATCGGTTATGCCAAAGGTAGGAGTTTCACCGACTAGCGTTGTGTGTTTGTAAAAAAAGTTACGACATCAGCATTCTGAAAAATTATCGGTTACAGAGTAAAATGTTGAAAATTGCCTAGGCGAGTGCATTTTTTGAAAGAAAGGTGCGTCACCAAATGGCCTATCTCTTTTTTCGTAAAATAGGCGCAAATTGATTTTTTTAAAAGAAGTGCTTTGATGATTTTCTGAATCACCGCCTTTTTCCCCGCCAAAAATAAGAGCAATTCATCAAGAATTGATAAGGCATCCCTATGCTATAATCGAAAAAAAGAAACGCGAGGTTAAAAAGATGAAAAAGCGTATCGGATTTGTTGTAAGCGCTTTGACGCTCATGGCTCTTTCTTCCTGTACTAGCCCTTTTGAACAAAACTCGGTAGACGAGGACAAATTTAATTTGACCATTGCTGCCCAGTCGGAAGAAGGGGAGGAAATCGTCTTGAAGGCGTTAGCAGATGCTTATGAAGAAAAGCATCCTGATGTGAACATTACGGTGAAAACGTTCGGTGGCGAGCTTTTCCGTAATTACATGACCAAATATGCGGCGAATCAATCCAAACTTCCAGACATGCTCTGGATGCCCGATGACCAATTTGCTGCTTTTGCCGATGGTGGGTATTTTGAAGATCTCCGTCCTTTTTACGAAGCAAGCCCCGAAACAAGCTACGACAAGTACTATTCTTCGATGCTGAATGCAGCTTCTTATATTGGGCAATATAAGCCGCTTTCCGAAGATAGCGATCGGAAATATGGTCTTTATTATGCGCCACGCGATTATGACAAAATCGGCATTGTTTATAACACTAAGCTTTTTGAAGACTATGGTATTGATGTTCCTTCCTTAGATCACTGGGATATGAATGCTTTTTACGCCCTTTGCCAGACGATTGCCGGTAAACTCGGGAGAGGAAGCCATCGTGTCATCACATTGAACACGTATTGGGAACCGGTTTATACGACTTTTTTCCAAGAGCTAGGTGGTGATGGGCTCGTAACTGCAGATGGTAAATTCAACTTGGGCAGCGAAAAAAATCGTGCGGCGGAATCTTCGCTTTACGACAATCTTTTCGCGAACGATAAAATGATTCAGTCGCAAGATAATGACTTTACCCGCGGGTTAACCTTTATGACGGTGGTGGCGCGTCCTTTGGTGCTTGGATTCAAAAATAAGATGGCAGGATTAAGAAGCGATGGTAAGTCACCAATCGATTTCTTACCACTTCCTTGTCATTCCATTGCCGCAGGTTGTTCAGGATACGGCATCACAAAAGCGCACTCGGAAGAAGTGCGCGAAGTGAACGGAAAGCAGAAAAAAGTCAAAGATTTGGCTTGGGATTTCTTGAAGTTTATCATCACCGAAGAAGGACAAAACGTGGCGGGAAAAACAGGATTAAGCGTACCTGTTTTGAAATCTTTGGCCGAAACAGGAGAATGGCGTAAGGCTGTCGACTCTTCTTTGCACCATGAAGCATGGCTGGCTGGCAATGAACTTCGTTTAACAACCTATAACATTTATCAGCCGAACGTCCGTGCCGAACTTCGGGAATTGATGTCTGGCTTTATGACAAACTTAGAAAACCAAACTTATGGCAGACCAGAGAATCGTGATCAACTCATCTCTGATTTTGCGAAAGATTTCAACAAAAAAACGGAAGGAAAGCTACTTTAATCATGGAATTAGTGGCACCAAAACGACAGAACAATAAGCGGAAACATTTCTTTACTCGTTTTCTTCACGAAGCGGAAGGATGGATTTACGTCCTTCCAGTTCTCGTGGGAGTTGTGATTTTCACCTTCATCCCGATGGTGGTATCACTGGTCTACAGCCTTCATGACTACGATCCCACGAAAGCAACCAACCAGCTGACTAATTTTGGATTTCAAAACTACGTCAGAATTTTTACCACGGGCTGGGGTGAAGTCAGTCACTCTCTTTTTATCACTTTTCGTTATGCCATCGCTACGGTTGTGGTGAGCATGGTGGGATCTTACCTTTTGGCGCTTTTCTTAAACATGAAACACAAAGGAGCCAAGGTGTTTCGCGTCATTTATTATTTGCCTTGTTTAATTCCTGCAGTGGCTAGTACTTTGCTATGGAAAGATATCACCAGCGTGAATTCTGGTTATATTAACTTAATTTTGGAGGCTATCGGTCTGCCCCGTTATTCCTTTTATGAGGCGAAATCCACAGTATTCCCAACCATTTTAATGCTTTCGGCATTCGGATTTGGCGGTTCTATGATTCCGTGGCTTGCCAGTATGCAGAATATTCCCAAGGAATACTACGAGGCGGCGGAAATTGATGGTGCGAACGCTTGGCAAAAGCTCATTCACATCACCATACCATTAACAACCTCGATGATTTTCTATTTGCTCATTACTTCGATTATTTCTTCGTTGCAGGTTTTCTCGGCTTTCTACCCCTTAAAGAACGGCATTATCGACAGCGAAATCAATTTCTATGTCATCATGGTTTATGACCGCGCCTTCAAGACGCCGAATACGTTTAGTTATGCCTGCGCATTGTCCTGGTTCTTGTTCTTCATCATCGCCATTTTAACGGGCTTCATTTTTAAAACAAGCAAGTGGGTTTATTATGGAGAAGACAATTAAACACGCTAACCGGCGGAAATCCGCCAAAAAGATTGTGGGAAGCGTTCTTTTTTATTGCTTTGGCGTTTTGCTTTCGCTGTTCTTTTTGTTCCCTGTTTATGCGTTGCTAATCAAATCGGTGATGCCGGATTTTCAGCTTTATGAAGAACCGTCTTTGTACCCAAAGTACTTGAATTTCGCTCCCTATGGAAAAGTGTTTTCGCCGGAATATCTCTGGTATTTTCGTAACACCTTCATTGTTTGCGTTCTTTATATTCTAGGGACGGTATTGGCAGGCAGTTTCACCGCTTATGGTTTGACCAAAATGAATTTCCACGGCAAAAACGCGGTGTTCGCGATTATTTTGGTGACGGTTTTCTTACCCGGTGTTGTTACAGGCATCCCCCTTTATATCGTATATGACCATATGGGCTGGACGGGAACGTTATATCCCTTGTGGGTTCCGGTTTGGTTTGGCGGCGGCGCTATGACCATCTTCTTAATCCGCCAATTTATGCGTGGCATTCCTAATTCTTTGACCGAAGCGGCCATCTTAGACGGCGCCTCTTCCTTCCGCATTTATTGGCAGATTATTTTGCCGATGATCCGTCCGATTTTGATTTATATCGCTGTCACGGCTTTCTTTGCGACCTGGAATGATTTTCAAGGCCCGATGATGTATGTGGGTGATCGCCAATCCCAATGGACGATTTCTTTAGCGCTTTATAAAGAATTCGCGACGGCTTCTCATAGCACGAATTTGCCGAACGTTCAGATGGCTGCGGGGGTAATTATGATGTTACCTTGCGTTCTTTTGTTTGCTTTGTTTCAAAAAGAGTTGACTCAAGGCATTGCCACGACTGGGCTCAAGTTATGAAGAAGAGACGTTTCTTTTTTCTGTCCTTTTGCCTTGGGTATCTTTTTTCTTGCACCCCCAAAGCCGACGCGGACGCGATTCCGTTATTAACTCCAGCGGAAGGAGAAACAATTTCCATCGTTTCCGATGGCGTAAAGAGCTACCTTTGTCTGCAAGACGCTCAAAAAGAAGCCGACTATCTTTCGAAATGGAGTGGCACTCCGTTTTGCGACAGTCAAGCGACATCCTTTTCTTGGAAAGCTAAGGCGTCGGGAACTTATCGGGTTCGGTTTTCGACGGCAAAAGACCTTAGCAATGCCTGTACCTATCTTATCGAAGGAAATACGCTGGAAGAATATACCGCGTTTGTACCAGGAGAACGTTATTACTGGCAAGTCGAAATGGGGGAAATGACGGACGGTGCTTTTGTCACTCATCAGAAAAGCAAAGTGGGCACCTTTTTGGTGGAAGAGAATTCATTACGACCCATCGGAATCGAGGGGGCATGGAATGTGCGCGATATCGGCGGATGGAAAAACGAAAAAGGCGAACGGGTTGCCTATCAAAAGATTTATCGGGGCAGCCGTTTAAATGCCAGCGAAAATCGTCATGCCTTTCTAGGCAATGGGGAATCCGTTTTTCACTCCCTGGCCATTCAAACCGAAATTGATTTACGTACGCCTGAAGCCGATGACAGCGGCCAAAGCCAAGGCATCATGCCTAATATTCAATATTGCAAAGCACCTATTCTTGCCTACAACTATATCTTTCCGGATTTTTCCGATCCGGAGCACGCTCGCGTTTATGAAGAAAAAACGGGCGATTCTTTGCGTTCCATCTTTCGCGTGCTCGGAACAGAATCCTCCTATCCGATTTATTTTCATTGCAACGCCGGAGCTGACCGCACGGGCACCCTTGCCTATCTTATTGAAGGGCTTCTTGGCGTCTCGGAAGAAGACCTTGTTCGCGATTTTGAACTGACTTCTTTTTCCCGTTCGGGGAAGCGGTGGCGGAGCGCCATCGATTCGGAAAGCAAGACATTCGATCCTTCGGGGGTAATGCAAAACGACAACCTCAATTATGTGGCCTTTGGAAAAATGAATGCCTATATGAAAGAAAAATATGGCACGGCATCAGGCAATTTAAAAGAAGCCATAGAAAACTATCTCACGCAAGAATTTTCCATTCCGCTTTCTCAAATCGAGACCATGCGTTGTCTTTTGCTTCCTGCTAAAAAATAGGAACGCTGGTTCTCTTTTTCCTGTCCTTGCTTATAATCAAACTATGCCTACGATTGCCTTCCAACACGTGACCGTCCGTTTTACGGATAACAAATCCAAAAAAGTGGTGATGCCCTTGCGGGATTTAAACGCGGTCTTTTTAGACGGGAAGTCCTATGCGATTTTAGGAAAATCTGGCGCGGGAAAGACAACCTTATTACGAACCGTTGCGGGTTTTGAACCATATGAAGGAGATCTCTTTTTCGACGGGGTGAACGCATCGGAAATCCGTTCCAAAGAACGCAATATAGCGTACGTGAGCCAAGAGTATGCCCTCTATCCTTTCTTGAATGTGTTTGAGAATCTAGCTTTTCCTTTGAAAGCAATGGGATCCTCCAAAGCAGAAATCATGCAACGGGTGAAAGCCATAGCAGAACAACTGGGCCTTTCTTACTTATTAACGCGAAAGCCTCGTTATTTATCGGGTGGGCAGCAACAACGGGTCGCGATTGGACGGGCGCTCATTAAAAACCCGGATATTTGTCTTTTTGACGAGCCATTCTCCAATTTAGAGATTCCAGAACGAAGAAGGGAAAGCGCTTGGCTGTCCTCTTGGATGCATTCCCTTGGGTCTACCACGTTGTATGTGACCCATTCGGCGCAAGAAGCTTATGCGATGGCGGAAAATATTATGATTCTGGAGAACGGAAAAATTGCCCTTCAGATGACGCGGGAAGAATTTATGGTATCTTCTCATCCTTTGGCGGTAGCTTTTAAGGGAGAGGAGTATGATTGAACTTTATCGGCAAAAAGATTTTGAAACGATGAAAAAGAAATGGCGTAATCAGTTGATTCTTTCTCAAAGTTTGATGGCTTTTTTGCTTTTGAGCGGCGCGCTTTGTTATCTCTTTTTTCCTCATAACGCACCACACGCTTGGATGCTGCTCCCTTTTTTCTTTTTCTTGCTGGCCGGTTGGGTAGAAATCTTTTGGGTTGTAGCGATTCTTTCACCTCTTCGAAAACGAATTCGGACTTATACGTTATTGGCTTCTGCTACGCCGGAAATTCATGTGGGAGTCTTAAAAAGCAAAGACGGGCCACATACCATAGTGGGCGGAGAAGACGTTTTCCGCTTAGTTTTTCAAAGTGAAGAAGGAACCCAGGCACTTTATTATGATTCTTCTTTTGGAGAATGCCCCTTAAAGGAACAAGAAAAGATTCGTTATGAAAAGACGGGACGTTATTTGACGGCTTACGAGGAAATGGCGGATGAATCAGAAGAAACGGCATCTCATTAAAGCGATTCCTCTTTTTGCGCTATGGGGCGTAGTGGCATATCTGGGGAGCGATTTGATTTTTTTGTCGGTCACAAACGTTCCCTCTGAAAAACGGTTTTCGCTTTTTCTTGCGATGAAAAACGTGGATTCTCCCGCGCTGAAGCAACGGATTGAATCGTATGCGTTACCAGGCATAGAAGAAGTGAATGTTTATGCCTTTGATCCGCAAGCAAGTAATTATGATGAGATGTTTTCTTTGCTTGGCTTACGGGAATCTTCTTGCTTTGTGCTTCCCGCTTCTATGGGGGAAAAGAATCTCGCTTATTTCGCCCCTCTTCCCCGAGAAGAAATGGTGGTGCGTTTTCCTAACGTAGAACCTTTTGTTTCCTCCTCTTCCGTATATGGGGTCAAGGTATTTGATGAAGAAAAGCAAAGCGGGGTTTGGACAAAAGAAGTGACCTACCCAGCAGAAGATTGCTATTGTTATTTCCGCAAAGGGAAGAATGGAGTAGGAGAAGTCGTGGATTTTTCAAAAGATATCGTGGTTCTCTCTTTTTTGGAAAGGATATGCGGATGAAACAAGCAAAGAAAGCCTATCTTCCCTCTGATTTACCAAAGACGCGTTACGCGGCCTTTTTCGACCGTCTTAAGATGGATCCTTGGCGATTTTTAGGACTCGGAGGCATCTTGCTTGCTTTTGCGCTCCCAATGCTTATTACAGGGGCGCTTCGCGATTTTGCCCTTTTTCAGAACGCTTCAGAATCCGCTCCCGAAGCGGTGTTTTCGATTTCTTTTTATGGAGCATTGATTCGGATTCCTGGTTTGATGTTTTTCTCTTTGGGGCTGATGGGAGCGCTTCGTATTCTTCGGCAAGAATGCTGGGATGAACCGCTTTTCTTCGGCAGTGATTTTTTCTTGGGTATAAAAAATGGTTGGTCTAACGCCCTCTTGCATTCCTTTGTGTTAGGAGCTTTGCTTTTCCTGGCAATGTTAGGCAGGATAAGCGGCGTTTATTCTTCTTGGGTGGTTGGCATCTTTCTAGGACTCATTATGTTTTTGATATTTCCAGCTTCTTTCCATTCCTTATTTCTTTCGGAAATTTACGCATTGCCGCTTTTTCGTAACTTTCGTGCGGGCTATACCGTTTCTTTTCATTCTTATTGGAAAACATTGCTCATCTCTCTTTTTTTGCTTCTTCCCCTTGTTTTCCTTTGGATCCCATCGCTGCTTGGGCGTTATCTCGCCCTCGCATTAAGCCTTCTGCTTTATTATCCTCTCGCCTTGCTCGCTTCTTGCCTTGCCGCGTTTTCTATCTATGACCCTCTGATTAACGTGAAAGATTATCCGGAACTGGTGAGAAAAGGGCTTTATCAAGGTGAGGATGAAAACTCTTGAAATCTTAAAAAATGAAAATTAAAAAAGAAAACGATTTGTCGATAAATATTATATTTAGTCTTCCATTTTTAATGAATATAAGTTAAATTTTAATAATAAAAGAATCCCAATTTCAAAAACAAGAGAGGAAAGAAGGGAATTAGAAAATGCTTTTCTATATCAACGAAGCCGATATCCCCAATTCTTTGTTTTTAAAAGAACAGACAAATTTAAAAGCTGCCCCACATTTTCATGAGTCGGTGGAATTTATTTTGCTTAAGCAAGGAAAGGCCACCGCTTTTATCAAAGATAAAGAAATCCCGCTCGAAGCAGGATCAATCTGTTATATTCCTTCTTTTGCTGTGCATCATTACGAATGGGAAGGAGAACTCGATGCTTTGGTGATGATGGTGTCATCGACGTATTTATTATCTTTTAAAGAAGTTTATCCGAACGGGGATTTTCCGTTGCTCATGTGTGACGCGAAGAAGAATCAGCCCTTATTTGAACTCGTAGAACGTTGGAAAGATGCAGGAACCGCCAATCGTCTGGCCAACATTGGCTACTTCAATTTGTTAGCCAGCGGAATTTTGGAGCGATATCCGTTACGCACGGGAGAAAAAGACGTTTTCGATGAGACTCTTAGTGTTCGACTTGTGCAATACATCAATGCACATTATGCCGAAGACATCAGCTTAAAAAGTCTTTCCAATGTTTTTTATCGTTCCGTGGAATACATTTCCAAATGTATTCATACGATTGTCGGAAGGAATTTCCGCGATTATTTGAACCAAATTCGTTTGAGGCAAGTCTTTGTTACTTTGGCGAACAATAAAGAAGAAAAGTCTTTGCAGCAAATCGTTTCGGATGCCGGTTTTACCTCTCTTCCCACTTATTACCGGGCCAAAAAACGCTACTTCGAAGATGAGACGCTTTCACAAAACCGTGACCTTTGATATTTCACTTATCCGCCTTCTTTTTTCAATTCTTGTAATCTTTCCCTCTCACCATTCCTTTTTTCTGATGACCCTCTAAAATAAAACCAAATGAAACGAAATATCTCTTTGCTTTCTTTGCTATTATGTTCGGGAATTCTGGCGCTTCCTTGGGACGCAAAAGAACCGTATGCCGTTCATGCTTTAGAGGACGCTAATGAGGCAACCTCCGTCAAAGGAATGAAACGTCACAACACCAATGTTTTGACATTTGTGCTTTCCCAAACGGATTATGCCGGTGCACAAAATTATGTTCCCGGTTCTTCTTATCGCGAATTTAATTTCTTGACGAACGTTGACATCGTCTTGAACGATGGCAGTCGTAAAACCTTAGAAGATGCATTTGACGGAGCACAAATGTATTACCAGATGTGGGGGACTCCGAATGCCTTTTCTCTTTCTTTGCACCAGACTGACTATAACAATTTAGCTAAAGTGGTTATCCATGCCGGCACGGTTTTTCCAAGTATGGCCTATACGGGCTACGCTCCTATCGGAACCAGCAACTTCACAACAAAAGGCAGCGTCAAAAAAGGGTTTGAAGTAGAACGCGAAATCGTCTACACCTACGCCAGTGGAGAAGACTTGGTGACAAAAGGTGCCTTAATTGATCGTGGCAACATCCACATTTCTAACTTCACCTATGGCCAAGGCGATGTGGACAAAGGAAATCCTGATCTCTTCTTTTATAGCGAAGATGCCAACTGGCCGAGTGCACCGCAAAACGAATTAAGCGGGGACGCTTTGACTGAATATTACAACACGTATTGCAACAAAGATTTCTCTGCTTTATCAGACAGTCTAAATTATCTCGACAAGATTCGTTTGGATGGCAAAACCTTGCGCGAACTCGGAACTCCGGATTTGCAGATGATGTGCTATCGCACCGTTTGGAATTCTCTCACCATTTCGGCTCCAACATATCATGGCGGGACCGATTTAAATACCGTAGAAGTGGAAGCGGGATGTCAGCTTCCTGCTTTTTCCTCAAACCCTTATGAAGCTCCTTATTATACTGTGGAAACGGCCGTGACTTTCGGCCGTACGGGAGAAACCTTTCAATTGGTTGGGGAAATTGCCAATCCAGAGCATCAGATTGAAGACGACGTCTTAAGCTGGGATGAAGAAGAAGACGACTGCCTGATTCGGATTCCGTTCCAAATGACTGGCCCGAACCAAAACATGGGGGCATTAGAAGACTCCTATGGCACTTTGATTCGCCTGAATGGCAAGCCTATTTCGGATATCAACGCCACACGGCCAGATCGCAAAATCATAAAGGCGCATTATGAATTCGTTGGCAATCGTTATCAATTTGTGATGACCATCGCCAAAGATTATGCAGGAATCTTAAACCCTTCTCTTCAATATGTAGGGAACGTCATCGAGCTTGCAAAAGGGCTTCCTACTCCAGGCGGTGTTCCCTTAAATGCTACTTACCGCATTCATCGTTTTAAAGGCAGTTCGATTACCGATCGGCAAGAAGAAAACGAATCTTTTGACGCATTAAGTGTCAATACGATTTCTTCTTATGTTCCTGCCGATTTAACAAACAACGACACGTTCCTTTACATTACCTTTGATCAAGAAATTACAGGCTCTCCGATTTATTACGTCACTTCACCACGTCATTTCTGTGAAAATGAAGTGAAACGCAGCAACACAAGGGATTACACCTTCTTTGAAGAAAATCGTTATAACGCATTTGTTTCCGGTGGTTTTCAATCTTCCGTGCTCGAAAAATTGCTCCTCCAAGGGAAACCGATTTATCAATGGATGGCAGAAGATGACACGCTTTCTTCTCCCGTTTCGGTGATGGGGCATTATGGCCAATCTGCCAACAATGTTTTCTCGTTATCTTTCTCCCATCGCGGAACGAGCAATGCGAAGATTGCGGAACTGATCCAAAACGGGCAATTAACGTTAACTTTCTTGCCTGGATATCGTTTCCCATCTGGAAACGAAATTAAGAAGACGCAGACGTTCCGTCTCGTCGAACAAATTTGGCGCGAAGAAAAAGTGGCGGATTCTTACGCCGTTTATTATGACGGGAAAGCTGTTGCGGACGGTGTTACTTTAGAATCTAGCTTTGCCCCGGATTCCGGAAAAATCCGGGTTGACGGCCTTGCTTCCTATGTCGTAGAAGAACAAGCGGAAGCGGAAGGAAAGCAATTTACCGTCAAGCAAGGTGAAACAACGCTGCTTTCTTTTCACATTCGTTATGTGCCGCAGCCCAATTTGAATTTCACGTCTTCCTCTTCTTCGGTAGGCCTTGTGATTGGCATTACTGTTCCTGCTGGGATCGTCGTTTTAAGCGCCATCATTCTTCCGTTGATACTTCGGAAAAGGAGAAAAGCAAAATGAAGAAAAATCATAAATGGTTATCTTTTCTTCCGCTTTGTCTATTGGTCTTAGGAAGTTGTGGGAGTAAACCGACACCCTATACACCTCTTCCCTACACGAAAGAAAGTGAGAAGATGCTTTCCTTCTCTTCCTCAGACAAGAAACTGGATTTCTTTTTGAATGACTATTTCAAACGTCATGCGGGCTACGTGGACGCAGAGGGAAACGATTGGAAAGTGACATCTGTGAAAGCTGGGGTGAACGCGAAAGAATTTTTCTGGCAAGAATGGTCGACGATGATGTACGACTATTTCGATTCCGAGGAAGGACTTGAAAGCAACCGGTTAGAAGGGATTCGAAATCGGCAACGCACCATTCCCGTTGATCGCTATGGATTTGTGTGGGGATATGATGACTCTACAAAGCCTTTGAATCAAAACGTCTCCGAGAATTCACAACACTCGATGGGGTGGCCTTTTCCGACCAGCAATGACTCTGAAGGATTTGCTCAATCTTGGGATTTCAACCAAATCGATGAGAAGTGGACAAGCAACGTAAATGCTGTGCAATCGCAAGGTCTTTATATTGGTAACACGGATGAGGCTGGACTATCCAGTGTCGATTTTGTCTCGCCTTTGTTAGATAAAGACCACACGATTTTTACTTGGCACGCACCCTTTTTGGAATTAGATCTCAGAATGTATAGCGTTGATGCACCAAATATCGACGACGTCTATGTCTATTTCAAAAACACAGAAAGCGAAGACTGGAGTGAAGATAAGAAAGTCTCCTTTCATGACATCGCCGCGATCGATTATGCTTTTGAGCCTTATTACGAACACATCATTTATCTGCCGATGTTTGCCTCTCCGTCTTGGGATTCAAAAGACAACAAGGAAATTTGCCAATTAAAAATTTCGATTCAAGCGAAAGAAGGCAAGAAACTCACCGGTCGTTTTGGATTAAATTATGTGCGAAGTTCCTACGATACACGGCACACGAATAATATTTGTAAATTTATTAATGCGTTACGAAACGATTATGCCCTAACTGGGGATCTTGCTTATTTGCAAGAAGAACTAACTCGGGCAAGACGAGGCATGAATTTCTTGCTTTCCATGTACGATGAAACCCGTCATTTAAACGATCAATCTTATTTGATCGGGCATGACGGCGATAAGAACTTCGTCAATGATAGCGACCGCCTTTCCCATTCCTTGACGAATGGTTATTGGGACGTTCTTTTCATGAGTCGTTTCGATTTCCAAACAAACATGTATTTCTATAAAGCTCTTAAGAGCTTGGCCTATTTAGAAACCGTGGCGGAAGAAAATCACTTGTCCATAGACAAAAAAGAAGCGACGACTTTAACTGCTTCTCCTGATGTAACAAAATCTTATGGCACGAGAGAATATCAGGAGACGCCCACGAGTCTTTCTTCAAGAGCAAACGATGTCTTAGAAGCGTTAAGAGCGGAAACGAACGATACCGAAAAAACCGGTTTCTTTAACGCCAAAAAAGGACGTTTTATCGAAGGTTTCGACGCACAAGGAAATGAAATGGATTGGGGCTATACCATGTGGAACCTCGAGGCCATTACAGAGGGGATTGCCACACCAAGCCAAGCAAAATCCATTATGGCTTGGATCAATGGCGATCGTGTGATTGCCGAGGACGAAACCGGCTCTCAAGGCGAAGATATTTACCATTTTTCTTTTGCGCCGCGGGCGACAACGACCAACAAAAAAGGCGCCTTTAATGGTTCGTATCGCGTTGATCCTGCTTATGGGCAAAAACAGGTGCAATATGGCGGCGCCATCATGTACACCTCCTATTATGATTTATTGGCTAGAATGCAAGTTCTTGGCAAAGAAAACGCGTTCTCACGTTTGGAGGCCATTGAGAAGTGGTATCAAAAAATTTATGACTATTTTGACGCGAACCGCGATGCCGTCACCCCACAGAATTTCTATTGGGACTATTATCGGAATGTCGAAAATATCACGATTCAGTCCGGCATTCATAGCGCGGAGGGCGGTGGGTCTGGTTTGCTTGGGCTGGATGGCGAGTTTTTAGAATCCTTGTTATTGATTTCAGCCATTCCGTTTGGTTTCTTTGGTTTGAAGGCGGAGGGGAACACGCTTTCCTTTACTCCGAACTTACCCTCTTCTTTGGATTACTGGAAGATGGAGAATCTTTTGTTCCACAATGTCCGTTATGATTGCACGATGCTCCCCCATGGATTAGAAATCGATTCGGTACGCGGGAACGCATCAGGCTTAAAATTGGAAGTAAGAATCGCAAAACCTCGCGGAAACTATACGGTTTATATAAACGGTACTGCCACGAAAGACTATCGCGAAGACGCCGATTCGATTGTGGTTTCTACCAATTTACAATCTGCGACGATTTTGGCGCTGTAAAAAAGGCCGCTTATATTTATCCTTTTTACATGCTTTGAAAAGATAACAAAGTTATTTCAAAAATTGTTGTCTTTTTTTCACTTCATTGAAAGCGCTTTCTTAATTTTCTATGATAGAAGTACAAATCGATATCATAAGGAGAACAAATACTATGAAAAAGAATCTTATGATTCTGTCCGTGTCCTTGCTGCTTACTTTGAGCGGATGCAATGATGTTGTCGTGAATTCTTCGGTAACCACGACTTCTTCAAGACCGGCGGAGACCACCTCTTCCCAAAAAGTTAACTCCGAAACGCCGAAAGCGAAATTCACAGTGACATTTGACTCGAATGGCGGTAGCGCCGTCGAAGCGCAAGTGGTAGAGGAGGGAACTACGGCAAGTAAACCTGCCGACCCGACCAAAGCAGAAACAGACGAGGCCGCTTACGTCTTTGATGGATGGTACCTTGGAGAAACAGCGTATGATTTCTCTCATCCAGTCACGGAGAACATCACCCTCGTCGCCCATTGGAAAACCGTCTCTAAATTCGCTGTCACTTTCGATTCCGCCGGAGGGAGCCCAGTGGCATCCCAAATCGTATTGGATGGTGAGAAGGCGAGCAAGCCTTCTGACCCAACCAAAGCAGAAACCAATGATGCCGTCTATACATTCGCAGGGTGGTATCTGGGAGAAGATGTTTTTAACTTTGATACTCCTGTAACGAGGAATATCACCCTCGTTGCCCATTGGTCATCCATTGCGAAATTCGCCGTTACCTTTGATGCGGCGGGCGGAAGCGCTGTGGCGACGCAATACGTCCGAGAAGGGGAGAAGGCCGTCAAGCCAAATGACCCTGTCAAGGGCGCGATTTCAAGTGAAAGCTATTCCTTCTTAGGCTGGTTCTTGGGTGAAACGGAATACGATTTCTCTTCGGCTGTCACCGCGGCCATTACGCTAGTTGCCCATTGGAAAGTCACAGCCATTCATAACGATGCCCATACGGATGCCGAATATGTTCCTTTCACCTTAAACAATGGCAATGCGACAATGGCTTATTACCGTTGCAAGCAATGTTACGAAGGAAACAATGAAGAACATTCGTATTATTCCGATGCCGCTTTAAAGAACGCTGTGACGGCAGCAAGCTTGCAAAGAACGATTGGATATGCGGCCTCTACGATGGATGCGGTTCCAGAAAAAGACGGCATTCGTAACGTGGTTGCCGAGAAGATTAAATATGCGGACCAATGCACCGCGTTTGGACAAGCAGGGGGCACGCCGTCTTATCAAAAGATTGGAAGCGATACCGCGATTATGATTTCAAGAAGCGGTGAGAACGCCTTAGCAAATGCCGAAGCGAAGTTTACAGAACTTCGTTTTGTAGCCCCGGCAAAGATCACTTCCTATTCGTTTGAATATTTGTATTTGGATTCTTCTTCGACTCCGTACGAAGCGGGCGTGGCGGAAGACGGCATCTCTTCTGAAACAAAAAGCCACGATCAAGTGCAATATAAGACGACCTCGGGATATTTTGCATACGATGCGAATTTCGTAAATGACGGCGCTTGGCACACCTTCACTTTGAACCAAACGAAAGAGGACATCTCTCATTTGATTCTTAAAATCTATGATTTCAAGGGCGTCCTCTTTGTGAAGAATCTCCGTTTTGAACAATATGCCGACATTGCTTTCCAATATCAAAATGCGGCAGGCGAGCAAAAGAAAGAGGAGCGCGTCAATTATGGTCAAGCAGCGAGCGCCCCAGAAGCTGGCAACTACGAATCCAA
Organism: uncultured Erysipelotrichaceae bacterium; assembly: GCA_902791935.1. GTDB lineage: Bacteria > Bacillota_I > Bacilli_A > RFN20 > CAG-826 > UBA4951. The sequence goes on from CADAXQ010000012.1 coordinate 44,637, forward strand.
TGGCGTTTCTTATACCTTCTTGGGTTGGTATGACGATCCTGTTGCCGGCAACAAAGTCGAAAACTTTGTCGTGAACGGCGACAAAACCTATTATGCGCACTATGCCGCATCCACCATTTACGAACATATCGAAAGCGTAGCGCCGACTGCGACCCGCCCTGGTGTTAAGGAAAGTTGGATCAATCTCTCGAACCAAGAGGTGAGTTTGTCTGCTCCCGCAAAGGAGGGCAATATTGTTCGCGAAAAGACACTGAGCGAAGAAGAACTAGCCGCTTTGCCGTCTTCGAACGCGAACTACATCGCGCCTGGTGACTTCGACGCATGGCTTTACCAAAGCGATACATTTGCCACCCAATTAATCGGCGGCGAACATATTGGCAGCGTTGCGGCAAATTATGCAGAACGCGCCTTCCGCTTCCATTGTGGTCAAGATGCAGCGGACAAAAGCGGCAGTGCCCATTTAGGATCAAATTCTTATTTCTATTTGCAGACTAAGCTCTTAAAGACAGCCCACGATCTCGGCTATTCGTATGTGAACTATACGGTAAAAGCATCCAGTGTTACATCCGATTGGACGGCGAACCGTTATGCTATCGTTAGCCAAGGGAACACCGTCACTCCTAATTTCTGGACCACGAATTACACCGAGCAAAATGCTCCGTTAGAAAAAGGAGTAACCTTCACTCTTCCACTAGAAAAGTATAATGGCTTTGTCGGAGATGACGCCAAAGACTATTTGCAATTCAATATTCGTAACAGTACTGCGCCAACTGCAAATTCGGTGGAATCCAATGTCGTTCTCTCAGACATCCGTTTCTTAAAAGAAGACTATTCTTCCTTCATCAAAACGCAGGTGAATTTGTCTTCCGTTCTTTACACCATTGATTCCAATGGCGTTGTAAACGAGGCGACGTTTTACTACAACGAAACCGAATCAGGCGGCTATGCCACGGAGACTGGCTTTACCGATGCCTATACGAAATTCTTGATGAAAAAAGGATTCCTCAAAGCGAAAATCGATGTGGAATGCACTTTAGATACTGACCACGGAGATAGTTTCCGCTTCCGTTCCAGCAAAAAAGGAGGCAAGGGTTATGATTTAAATGCTGGCTCCTACGATTATGCGTTAGAAGAAGGGAACGATTATTACTTCGGTATTCCTTATAATGGTGGCGGCAAGCAACAAGGCGGAACCATCCATGCAACGCTTGCGTTGCGGGATTGGGTAGAAGGGAATTTGCAACAGCGCCTATTTAAAAACGATACAGCGACGTGCCCTTATGGCATCGATGCCACAACAGCAGCAACCGCTACTGGCGGAACTTGGACGCATGAAGTGGCTGGAGAAGGTTCTGGAGGAATTCGCGATACGCAAATGAGCGATGGCGCCGCCATTCTTGTGCTTTCTGGAGGCAAGAGTGCTTCTTATGGCGGAAGGTTCTTCGCTTATCACTTGAACATCCTCGACTACGCAGCCCCTAAAGATGGTGATATTGTGGTCTTTAAGAAAGGCATTTATGAGGATCCCGCTAATCCGTATAATATCGTACGCAAACTAACCCTAGGCGCGGATCTCTATTATCGCTATTCCACCACCTATGGAGCGTTTGTGGATGCGACCTTAGCGGAAGCACAAGCTGCCGGTTATAGCGCTAATTAGTCCATCACCCCCTTTTGGCGACTGTTAATCAATAACAGTCGCCTTTTTGCTTCTTTGAGTGTTTTTTGATGGCACAAGAATAATAGTAGCTAGACTTCGCGTTTTAAAAAGGTTTCTTCGATGGCGCCGACAAAGCAAATGTATAAAATATGGCTACTATTGGCTCAAATTCTACTTTAACCACGAAAGTGCAATGTAGGAAATGCACTAGTCAACGAAAAGTAGACATGAAATTTCGAATTGTAGCGGCTCGATCTTCTTTCGGAGGCAACGCCGCCGGCAAATGCGGGCGCTCATCGGGCGGAAGCGGGCTCGGGTTGGCCTTCAGGGGTTCTTCCCTGTATTGTTCGGGGGTCATGTGTCCAAGGCAGAACACGGGGCGCGCCTCGCTGAAGAGTTTGATGTAATCGGCCACCGCCTCGGGGACGTCGTCGGGCTCCCCGATCCGGAAATCGGCGAACATCTCCGCCTTGGCCCGCCCGTTTATGGATTCCGTCGCCTCGTAGTCGGGCCCGGCCGGCGCGGCGGCGGAAACCCCTAGGGGTTTTGCCTGGGGTTTGGCTTTCGCCAACCCCGACGATTCCTCGCATTGATTCGCCAAGAGCAAACGGATGTGCAGCGGACTTTGCGTTTGGCCATGCATTCGGCCGGCGACATGGACCCTGAAGTGCTATCAATAAAGTGGACATGGACAGGACGATATTAGCCACGCTATCGTTAACATGCATACACCACCCCATGGGGTGGGCGGCGGCGACGCCG
>CADAXQ010000013.1 GCA_902791935.1 uncultured Erysipelotrichaceae bacterium
CTCCTGTAGATAAGTGTCGCAACTATATCTTACACCAGGATTGATATGAGCCTTTATTTTTGCCTAGAAGTGTTGCACTTGAACGGTAAATTCACCGGATATAAAAAAGCCTCTGTTTCCAGAGGCTAAAGGCGTCAATTCCTTATTTCTCTTCGCCGAAGTAACGGGCTAAGAGGCCTTCGAAGGCTTTGCCATGACGCGCTTCATCACGAGCCATTTCGTGAACAGTGTCATGGATGGCATCGAGATTAAGTTGTTTCGCTTTCTTGGCTAATTCAAACTTGCCTTCGGTAGCGCCATATTCGGCATCAACACGAAGTTCGAGGTTCTTTTTGGTCGACGGGGTGAGCACTTCACCGAGCAATTCCGCAAAGCGAGCGGCATGATTGGCTTCTTCCATCGCGGCCTTTTCATAGTAAAGACCAATTTCTGGATAGCCTTCGCGATAAGCAACGCGCGACATGGCAAGATACATACCAACTTCCGAGCATTCACCTTGGAAGTTCATCCGTAAACCTTCACGGATTTCTTCTGGAACGTTTGCTTCTTGTGCAACGCCGAGCACGTGTTCAGCTGCCCAGACTTTCTTTTCTTCAACAGGAACAAACGCGGATTTTGGGGCACCGCAGGTCGGACATTTCCAGGTGTCTGGAAGATCAGCGAACTTTACGCCTTCTTTTTCTTCGTCATAGATGTGGCCACAGATTTTGCAACGGTATTTCATAATTTCTCCTTTATTTCAGCAAGATGGTTCTTGCCTAACGAATAATATTGTTAGCAAAGAAGCGCCATCGATAGCAAGCAAGATGCTTCACGATGATTTCTTCCAAGAAGAATAATCGGTGAGGTCACGGAACTTTTGGTGATCGAGCTTTGCGATCTTTGCAGCCGCATGTTTTCCTACAAAGAGCGCCACTGGCAATCCGCCTGGCGGCATAATCCACTGTCCAGAAAGAATGACGTTATTTAATCCCTTTACACGGCCGTTATGCATGAATCCTTTGGCGTTTTCAGTGGTTAAGAAAGCCATATAAGATCCGCGATAAGCGTTGCCATAACGTTCGTAAGTAATCGGCGTCGTGACATCGATGCAACGAATGGAATCTAACGGAACGGGATAATCCTCAGCAATCCGTTGTCTAAATGTTTCTCCTAACGCTTCCTTTTGCGCTTCATATTCTTCATGGCTCAATTGCTTAATCGTGTCATAGGCATTTTCCTTGGCAGGCAAAAGAACGGTCAGCAATGTAGATCCGTCTTTTCCTTTTAAAGAAGGGTCAAAAGAGAAGTTGCGAATCGCATAATGGTCTATGGTTTCGCCAAAGAAAGAGATGGGTTTGGTAAGGACGTCATACATCTTAGGAAAAGACGAGACATCGCTGGTTACTTTATAAGAAAGTAGAAATCCTGCGCTATAAGGGTAATCCAAGCGGTTTTGAAAACGGAAATGATAGAATTCATCCTTATATTTACCGCCTAATAAGTCGTATAGCGCATAATGCATATCCACGGCAGATATCACATAATCTGCCGCTACAAAGCGACCATTTTCTAATAAGGCACCAGTTGCTTTCTTGCCTTCGGTGACAATCTTTTTAACTGGTGTATTGAGGTACAGTTTTCCTCCTAACGACCGATAATGTTCGGCAACCCGTAACATCATCTTTAAACTGCCACCTTCTGGAACTCCGGCATCGCCACGAGCAAAGGTCTGCAAAACATAAAACAAAGAATGAGAACTATAGTTCCCTTCCAAGAAACGTTTTAAGACATACGATAAGTCAGGATTCTTGAACCGTTCACAATAATGATTGAGGTTAATGCGTTTGTATTTCTGCATGCTTAACGCCATCGGAAGCATCGGAATTCCGAATGCCATTAAAGAGAACGGATTCATTTGCTCTAATGGCTTTTTTACCGGGATACGAACCGTTTGATAATGACGAATCGTACGGAACATCTTCCTAATCGGTTTCGTATCTTCGGGATAACGCCGCAACATTTCATCTTCCAATTTGTGAAAGTCCGCATCAAAAACTAAATCCCCGTGAGGAGTTTGAAAAACAGTTAGATACTCTGCTGGATAAATTTTGGTGTGTTCATCAAATGCCCCAATATGTTTCCATAACGGGTACAAATCAGATTTAGGGTTGGTACCTACAATCCAATGGGCACACCCATCGATATAATTTCCTTCGCGGTACCAGCCAGTGCATTCTCCCCCAGGAATGGGATTCTTTTCATAAATCTCAACGTCGTAACCGTTATCTATACAATAAATCCCCGAAGTAAGACCGGAAAGGCCTCCTCCGATGATAATGATCTTTTTTGCCATAGCACTACCCTAGAAGCATTTCCGATCCACTTCAAGAATATTTAAAAAAGAACCGGAGACCAGTTCTTTTAAACGTCAAAGTTTATCGTACTTATCTGCACGACCTTTGGCCTTCTCGACAGGATACTTCTTCCCGTTTTTGACCATTTTCTCTTCGATGATGGCTTTCACATCTAGATGGAGCGTTGTCGCAAGTTGCAACGCATAAGCGAAGACATCCGCCAACTCTTCTTTTACTGCCTCAAAATCATAATGTTCTTCATCCCATTGGAAGCATTCCAAAAGTTCGCCCGATTCAATCGAAATGCTTTTGGCTAAATTTGCTGGGGTATGGAATTGGTCCCAATCCCGTGCTTTATTAAACGCCTCTAATTCGTTTTGCAATGTTTTGATATCGTCCATTTTAGTTCTCCTTCAACAATGACTTTAAATAATCTCTTAAAGCCGGATCTTCACAATAAACATAGGTTCCCTTCATTCCACGCGTCAATAGCACGTGATAGGTGTTGCGAATTAAACGAGCCGCAAGTTCAGGAGAGGTATTCGCCTGATGGATGCCGCTCGCGGTGTCAGTAGTAACTCCGGTATCTTTATGGAATTCTAAGCAGCCTCTTTCTCGGTTATAAGTCATGTCTTTTCCAATGATTACCCCACAATAAGGCATATCGAGTCCCTGGCACGTATGAATACAACCCACTTCTTCTACGGAATCGGGATCATCAAGCCAAGAATAACCGCCTCCGCCTGAAGTGATATAGAGATTCCATTTCGCATAAAATGGCTTCTTTGTATCGATATCTAAAGCAATGTCATGCCCAGGATCATCTCGTCCCATTTTTTTCGTTTTCCAGTCGAACGTATATCCTGCTACCATCCTACATTTGCCTGACGAAGCCAAAGATAAGCCAGCTGTATCGCGTTTTTGCCTTTCTTCCCGATCTCGTTTACGGATTTCATCCCGCATATCTACCGTATAATCAAATACACGGAAGTCATATTGATTTGGCTTTAAAAGATAAGGAACGGCGGTGTCGTAACCCAAGAATCCACGGATAAACCGCATATAGTCTTCGCCACCAAGGCAACGGAATTCACTGGTAAGTTTCAAATCATCGCCCATGATGACTTCGGAGCGTTCTTTGTAGGCAGCTTGTTTGATGTGCTCAATCGTTCCGTAGTCATAAACCGTGACTTGTTGGTCATCATCCACAAAGAATACCGAGACCGTCGCAGCACGAATAATGAGTTCAATCGCATTCGGCCCATCTTTGGAGATGCCATGACTTCCTGCCGCATGGTCAAACACACGATGCCCCTCATCCGCGAACAAACAGGCAAAGTCATTCTCACGACTTTTGGCAAAGCTAGAAGGATCTTTGAAAAGTTCTTTTAAGGCAGCTTTCTTATAGTTATCCCCAATGAGTTCTTGCTTATAAAGATTCTTTGGGGCAGCATTTGCCGTCACGTAAGCGCAGGTTAATTTCTTTTCATGACGCGCTCCTGAAATGAGTTGCCCCATGGCTCTCAAAGCCACCACTGACTTTCCTGAACCGGGGCCGCCTTGAATAATGATGGTTTTCTTCTGCCGATAATACAAACAACGACGAACCGTACTGACAATGGTCGCCACCGCTGTTGCTTGCCCTTCGTCATAGGAAAAGAAGTCATTGCCTTGTAAGGCCGAAGTGAGCATGTCGGATAACTGATCAGAGGGTCGAAGCTCACTATTATCAATCTCGTATAACAATCCAGGGTTATGAGCGCTGCGATAAGGTTTACTTACATACTTTTCTAAGAATTGTTGCAATTTATCAGCATCGCCTTGTAAGTAAGCAGGGGCTTTCTCTACCAAAGGGAACAAATCCGTGTCATCTAAAAAGGAAGCGAATTTCTCCTGCATATTATGCAAATAAGAACAAGCGTGTAGCCCTATTTTCTGATCTTGGATGTAGGCGTTAAAGTTGCGCATGATGTTGATATAGTTCCCTGCTTGATAGGAAGGATGCCAATAATCGCCGAGCCCTCCACCACCATTGGTAAAGACAAAATCTGGTTTATTGCTACGATTCGCGTCAGACCATTGTTTGAGCTCTACCACGACAACATTTCGTATCCCGAGAGCATCCGTTCCACATAGCAAAAAATCAATCCGGTCCTTGCTGATGGAAGGCTTATACTCAATCGCCACTTCTACCTCGCGATCTATCCGTGACTTTTCTAACACTTTTGCCATGGCAGGCAAAGAATGCTTCCAAGCTTCTTTTTGCGAATCACCAAAACTGGTAATGCAATGTTTCCGCATGTCTTCCGCCACAATATCAGAAATGTCCTTTCCGCTTGAATTTGAAGAGGAACATTGATTTAAGAAAGTGCGCACAGGTTCGTGATAAACAATCATAAGTGTTATATAAATGTTATATCTAATCGACAGGCAAAACTACGAGAAAAGAAAAGGGCAGGTTGCCCTGCCCCCATGCAACAGAATTAGGATTTTGTCTCCCAGTAGCCGTCCCGTTTCGAACCCGAACGAACAATAAGGCCAAGCTCTGCCAGTTTTACCGTGATTTTCTTGATTGTGCTTTCGCTTTTCTTCACGGCATCAGCAATCTCCTTGATTGAAGCTTTTGGATTATCTTTAAGGAAGGACAAAACTTCTTTTTGCGTTGTGTTTAAGGAAAGAAGAACGTCATCATTCAAAGCAGCGCGTGTGACCCAATCTGGCACAAACGCATAAGGAATTTTCACCGTGATAAAGTGATTCGAAATATGAAATGCTTCTTTTCCATAAGCACGCACGATAATCGGAACTCCGTGCCCTGTTTGTTCGGCATAGCCAAGCTGCGTGAATATGGTTTGAAGTGCCTTACTCACAGGATGCGAGTCGCCTTCATAGAAGGCGTCTTCCGATAATCCAAAGGGAAGGCCGCCATAAGAAATTACTTCTATTCGATCGGAGAAAATATAAATGGCAGGCGGTGTTAAATCGTGCCAAGAGTTATGAAGACAGGCATTAATCCACGCTTCGCGGAAGGCTTGAAAATCAAAGAGAGAAATATCTTTTCTTTGAATACCGCTCATATCCACATTGGTTTCATCAATGCTTTGTACATAATCTAAGGCTTGTTGCATCGCTAAAATCATGCATTTATTGCCGAATTCAGTGCGTTGTGAAATTGCTGCCTTATCTTTGCCAGGGAAACGCGCCACTTTGATAGAAACATCGCTTTCATCGGACAAAAGTTCTGCCATTTGGTTGAATTTGCCGCTATCCGTCAGCAAGCGCTCATTCTTGAAAAAAGTTTTTTCGTTAGAAACATGATAACCATGCGAAACCAGCAACGAAATTAACTGTGTGAAATGCAAATCCTGACGCGAAGCTTCCGACTCACGAATAAAATCAAATCCCGAACCAACAAACATCTTTTTTAAGGCTTCGCGTGTGGCATGTTTGTCTTGGTCTGCAGATCGAGCGTAATAAAGGCCATAAGCCGAATAAGGAGAGTCTGTTCCTTCGACATCAACTTGAATATATTCCGTTCCTTCGGGGGTTGTTTTAACGGCGATAGTTGGAATAATTTGTGGCTCGATAAAATTGTAGACAGCCTCGGAAATCGTCCTCTCTGTGTCTTTTCCGATTTGCTGGCCCACTACATCGCCGTCATTGTTAACCCCAAAATAAAGAGTTCCTTTGCCCGACTTATTGAGCATAGAGGCCAAAGATATGATGCCTTCTTTCAATTCTGCCGTTGTTTTCTTAAATTCAACAGTTTCGCTTTCTTTCCCAAGATTCATATGATTCTCCGCACTGATTTCTATGATTAGTATAACATTAGTACCATTCAAAGTATAATTCAAAGTACCATTCAAAGTACCATTTTAGCGTAATGATTAGTTCAATTGGTTGCCTTAATGGTCACTAACCATTTATGTTTTGCAAATAAAAAGGGCAGGTTTCCCTGCCCAAAATAGATAGAAGAGGATTATGCCGCGTCTTGGTAAGAGATACGAACGATGGTGTCACCTTCAATCGTGATGTAGTAAGCACGAGCGTGATCTTCTTCGACTTCCACTTCGGTATATTCGTCATCGCCGTCGGCTTTCATCTCGACCAAATAAGTTTTGCCACTCGGCGCTGCTTCGTTAATCTTCACATAAATTCCTTGGTGGTCATAAAGAGTTGGAACTTCGTCGCTTCTCGTATCGGAGTCTTCCATATCTTCCCAATAAGAAACCGTAACTCCTGTGACTTCATTAAATCTCACAGTTAAAGTGCGGACTTCTTGTGCATCGCCTTCAGCAAAGGTGAAGGTAGCGGCAACACTTGGCGCAACAAACGTTCCGGCATAGCAACCATTCGCTGCATCCCACTCCATAGCAACATCGGAATCGCCTAATTTGGCTTTTACTGTCTTCTCATAGGAAGAAATACGGGCAGTGACTTGGACATTTTCTCCGACTGCAAAAGCACCTGTGCCATTATCTTCCGTTATGGATACTCCGCTAGTTTCGCCGGTTAAAGAGAACTCATAAATGTAGGATACTGGTTGCGAAACCGTGAGTGTAACATTGGTAGCCGCTTCCACCATGGCGCTGATCCACACGTCCTCGTCAATCATAAAGAATGAATAGAGACCGCTTGTGTCCTCCACCCGGCTGACATCAACTTTTGTCCCAGAGGTTTGCCCAGCCACAGCAACCGCAGTGACGACATAACCGTCCGCTGCCGTCAAACGGAAATCGACTTGATCGCCTTCAATCGGATTTTCGGTGATGACGTTCAACGTTGCATTCGCGATGTCTTTTCCTGCTACGGCACGAACTTTTTTGGCATTCACGACTAAGGTATCGCTCTTATCTAATGTCTTGTTTTCGGCAGCGCCGATACGATAAACCTTGACGCCATCCGCGGTGCTTCCATACGCGCCGCTGCAGAATAGGGTGCCTTTAACAGAAGAAATCGCATTGTTTATCATCAAGCGGTACCCATCTTTCAATTCAATGGTCGCGTAGATGGTATCCAAGTCACCCCAAACTGTAATCGCCTTACCTAACGTTGCATTGCTGGTATCAAAATCATCATAGAATGAGATTTTGGTAACCGCTTCGTTTGCTTGGACCAAGATTTTATTCTCGACGGCTTCGGAAGATGTCGAAGAAGAAACTTGCGAAGAAGACGCCGCTGAAGAATTCGGAGCTGGTACGGAAGAACTTCCGTTCCCCACATTACAAGCGGCTAGTAACGCTGCGGTAGAAAGCAGCATAAACAACGATTTTCGATTCATATTCATTTTCCTTTCTGGACATTGCCCTATGGATCAAATTCAGAACCAAAGTTTTAACGTGTCAGCCCTTCGCTACGAAGCGTGGAGTTTGCAATCATTCCGACATCGAAGTTGAGGCTGATAATAGCGTGGCCATAGTTATCGCAGAACATGCCATTTAATACGATGGCCTTGTCTTGTGGACCATAGAAATAGAGATAGTTCAGGTCTTCTAGCGTTTCTCCAGAAGAGGCAGATATGGCTTGATTAATCGTGCTGGTTCCCTGTTTCCAAGAAGCAGCTTTCGCGGCCTCAGCATAGGTGTTGTAATACTTTCTCGCTTCCTCCACAGAATCAAACGCCAATTGGAAAAAGCAATTATGTTCGTGAAGCAAGTCCCCTTGAATCAGAGTAGCCACAATATGATCAGAGACCGGGAAAGTAAAGAATGCGGTAGTCTGCGATGAATTTTGTTTGTTCCAGGCGTCCAATAAAGCGTTAGGATAAGTTAAATCGGCGCTTTCTAAGTTCTGATTCCAGAAGGTGAAACCCACATACATCTCACGGGTTTCGTCATCGTACTGCATCAAAACGGAGCAAAGGCTTTCTTGGATATAGCCATTTTGTTCCACGGCAATCTTCGTCATTTTCCAGCTATAGTCTTTGCTGGTATACGTGATGGTATTTCCATCTTCATCCTTCTCATAAGCAAAACCGGCTGCGAGTAATTGTTCTGCGTAAGAAGCACGGTAATCATCGACATTTTGATCTGTAAATCCTAACGATAAGATTTCGTCAGAGATGGCAACGTTGGATTCGCCGTCATCGCGGAATTTGACCGAAGCATCTTTTGGGAAGGGAATGGTACCACGGCCCGCGGAAAACAATCCGTCTTCACCAGATAAGAATCGTTCCGAGAACGAAGTCCGTGTGACCGCTCCCGTTGGGTTGGCTAAGAAAGCATTCACTGCCGCATTATTCGTGCTACCCACATTTTCAATCGCATAAGAATGCTCCACTTCTTCTTCGGTATAAGGATCTTGATAGACGTAATAAACCATCAAGGAATTTGATTGCTGGTTTAAAGTCATGGTCATTCTCGAGAGGTAGTTAAAGTAAGTCCCTGACCAATCTCCGAAACGATAAAGGCAACGGGCCAACATGGAGTGCAGTTGAAGCTCGAAGTCAGTTCCCGTGTCTCCGATAGCTTCAAAAGAGAGCGTATCCCCCACTTAATCCGTAAATAGGCTTAAGTTCAAACCGTCTTTAAGAACGTGCCATCGCTGTAATATTGTCCTAACGTAACATTGCCATTGGCATCGAAAGTGAAGTCATAAATCCCAGCATCGCCGTTTGTGATGTAGCCTTCTTGTTTGCCGTTTGGAAAATATTCCATCGTGGCTTCGCCATAATAATAAACAACGCCGCCATCATCTTTAGTGATGGTGCCGTTGTCGTCTTTCGTGGCAGCAAAGAACGCATCAATCGCACGTCCGTTAGTGACGGAAGAGGAGGAAGTTACTTCAGAACTGGAGGAATCCGACACCGTCGCCGGATTGCCACAAGATATTAAGGTAATCAAAGGAAGAGTAATGGTTAAAACAAGGCGCTTTTTCATATGCCCCGATTATAAAAAGGCGCTTTATTACTTCAAGGAAAATCGTCAAAAGGTCAAAATCTGGACAACAGTTCTGCTTTTTATACAATCTTTTCTCAATTTTTCGCAATCAAAATTTATCAATAGAGAAATTGTCTCCAGAAAGTTAAGCTGAGACGTCCATAAGCAGGAATCTTTTTCTTCCAAGCTTATTACGATGGCATTATAAACGTAGAAAATTTGCTTATACTTTTCGATTTTACTAGTGTAAAAATCAAAAAATCACCATGAAAACCCTCGTCGATATGGCGTGCAGATAAAAATGATAACGCCACCTCTCTACTCATCACGAAACGATGCAATTCTAAAGACGAGCGATAGATCGCTTACATATCAAGACTGTTTTCGTTCAACAGGAAATCAAAAATCGACATGATGGTGATGCCTTGCTCGTTTCTCCAAAGTGGCGAGTTCGTACCAGTAACGATAATTTTTCGAAAGGAATCACCAACTTGAACCAGGGATTTTTGCTCCTGGTTCATTTTTTCTTGATCAGGGATGGCAAAGGCGGACTGTACGTAATATCGTTTGCTGCCTTTGTTCGCTACAAAATCAATTTCTAATTTTTGTCTGATGCGTGCGTCATTTTCATTCGTGCGAATCGGAACCACCCCGACATCAACGGAATATCCGCGATATAAAAGTTCGTTGTAAATAACGTTTTCCATCAGATGCGTCTCTTCAAACTGACGGAACCCCAATAACGCGTTTCGTAATCCGCAATCGACGTAATAATATTTAGACGGGGTAGAAATATATTTTCTGCCTTTGACGTCATATTGTTCCGCCTTGGAAATTAAACAGGCGTCCTGAAGGTAGGTGAGGTATTCCGCAATGGTTGGTGCAGAAATTCCCTTGTTGCCCGCACTTTTGAAAGTGTTGGAAATCTTTTGCGGATTGGACAAGGATCCCACCGAGGAAGCAATCACTTTCATGAGTTCTTCCATGCCTGTTAATTTCTTTAAATCGTATCGTTCTTGGATATCCCGTAAATAGATTTCACGATTGAGAAAATTCAGGTACTGCACTTTTTGTTCATCGCTTTTTAGAGAAAGGATCTGTGGCATCCCGCCATAGAGCAAATAATCTTGCCAGGCCTCTTCTTTTGCTTTTTGAGCAGCCGGAAAATATTCTGAAAATGATAAGGGCAAAACGCGAACCTCATCTCCTCTTCCCCGAAATTCCGTCAATACATCGGTAGCCAGCAGTTTCGAATTACTCCCCGTGACATAGACGTCTACGTTTCCTCTTCTTAGCAAACCATTTAAAACGCCATAAAGTGCTACATTCGCATCTTTCTGTTTTAATTCTTCTTTTGAAATCGCCAACTGAATTTCGTCCAAAAACACAAAATAGTGCTCGGCAGGATCACGAATTTTCTCTTTTAGAAACGCATATAACTTTTTTGGATCTCTATAATCTTGATAATCCATGTCGTCCAACGCCAACGTGATAATGTGATCAGCGGGAACGCCTTGTGAGAGCAAATAATGATAGAACAAACTAAATAGCAAAAACGATTTGCCACTTCGTCTAACTCCCGTAATCACCTTAATCATTTGGTTATCCATGCGGGAGATCAATTGATCTAGATAACGTTTGCGTTCTATCATCGTATCTTCTTCTCCATTTTAGATTTCTGGTCATTGGACCAGTTTTCTAAAATTAAATTATAGAAACAAGATGAATTCGTCAATATTATTTTTTATATTTTTGGCCATTTGGCCAGTTTTCTAAAATACAAAGACAATATTATCAACAATTGTCTTATTTTTCTTCCGTTTGAATTTCTTGGCGCAACTCTTTCGCGACTTCACCGAGATTGTGTTTTTTTAAGCTATTTTCGAAATCTAATTGAACGGAATCTAATTCTTGATCCAGCACTTTGTGAATGTTCCGCCCCACGGGACAAGCAGGGTTGGGATTCTCGTGAAAATGGAACAAATCATCTTTGTTCTTCTCTACTGCTTCGTATACATCATAAAACGTAATGTTTTCTAACGGCTTAGCCAGAACCGTGCCACCAGTACCGGCTTTGGTTTGAATCAGTTTTGCTTTTTGAAGATTGGACATCAAACTTCGCACAATCACGGGGTTGCATCCAATGCTTCTGGATAACGATTCACTGGTCACCTTTTCCTGCGCGGAAAAATAATCAATGGCAACAAGTGCGTGAATCGCAATGGTGAATTTTGTGGATATTTGCATGATGTACTCCTTTTTGCGTGGGTGACGTGTTCATGATGATTTAATCATACACCACACGCTAATTTGCATAATAATTGGCTTTTACGTGACCTAAAAATGAATTGTTGTTTTTATATTTATCACTTTTACTTCTACCGATAATTTTGGCAACTATCTCAATTTCAAAACGCGTTCTTTCTAACGTGCAGCAAGTCTTGATAAATTCTAAGATCCTTATCTTTAAAGACATCGAAGATAACGTTCTTTAAACAACTTTCCGGATGTTCATCCAGCCATTTTTTGACGGTTGCAACAGCAATCTCGGCCGCTTTATCTTGCGGGAACATAAATACACCCGTTGAAATGCAACAAAAAGCGATGTTCCTACAACCATGTTCTGCCGCAAGCTCCAAACTAGCTCGATAACACTCGGCTAATTCGTCTTTATTCTGCTTCGTTAAACGGGAAGACACGATGGGGCCAACAACATGAATGATATATTCCGAAGGAAGATTATAGGCGGAGGTCATCATCGGCACCGCTGTCGGTTGAAGATAATCTTCTCCGTGGATTTTCCGCTGTTCATCCATATATTGCGTACAAGCTTGACGGGTTTGATAACCCGAATAGCTTTGAATGAGGTTGTCCACGCATAAATGATCGGGGTTCCAACAACCCATAAGCGTGTTATTGGCAGCATTCACGATGGCATCACATTTTAAGGTAGTAATATCGCCTTGCCAAAGAATGATGCGATGGTCTACAGGAACAGAAGGCAATTCGGTGGCATCCGTGATGCCTTTTTCCCGCGCTCTTTCTTGCAAATACTCATCCTGTATTTTGGCGAATTCTTCAGGGGCAGGTTGAACGGGTCTTAGGTTAAATAGACCTTTTAGAAGATAACGTTGCTTTTATTCGTCTTTTGGAATTGGATAACCTGCATATTCAGGCATCTCTTTCTGAAGTTCTTGAATAAGATAAATCCTTCTTTCTTCTTGTGTCATTGACTTGTCCTCTTGCCACTATAAATATAAAGGAATAAGAATAAATAGGCCTTAATACTCGTTACAATGAATTAAAAAATATCGATATTTTCTATATTAATTATCTCTACTGGACAATTTTTCATGTTTTGGCGAAATTGTCCAGTAGTAATGGACAATATGGCTTTTGAAAGACGGAATGAGCTCCGACTAATCTAAAGTCTGATTTTATTTTAGTCGTACGTAAATATTATACTGTCGTGCGCCTGGTTTCTCCTAATCTATAGAGTCTCTCTTCAATATCATTGTCTATCCATACGAATCATTCTGCGATTTTTTGGGTATGATGCAGGAATATCGTGTTTTTTATTCTCTGCGTGTACTTCCTCGCTGAGGTATAGCATTGTTGCTTATGATTTTTCTATTGTTGTTTCAACAAGTCATCCATCACTTCCATAATCTGATGGTATGAAATATTTGCCGCATAGGGAAACTGTTTCCTGTATTTCTCCCACTGATTAATTAACGATTGATTCGTTCTGATTTGAAGCAAAATGGATCCATAATTTGCAATTTGATTAATACTTCCTCTATGTTCTGCCGTTGCCTCAATAGCTTCATGCAACGTTTCCTTGTCGATAATCTGTGTAGTTGCGAGAATGTAAACATCATAAAAATCTTTGGAGCGTGTCGAGAAAACTCCCATACGAAGGATCGTTTCCAGTTTTTCTGCTAATATGGTTTCAATGTTATACCCCCATAAAGGGATCAGAACATCATCGTCAAAGATTCCTTTAAATTCGTAAAACACGGGGCTTGGCGTCATTGCATCTCCGGTGGATACATCGATTGAAAGCGGCACAAGAATCGAGTCATATCTTGCATCTATTCTTACACGATGGCCACCATAGGCATCATCCTTGCGAATTGGTTCTACGGATTTCAGCAGGAATGTAATTTCGTCTCCTTTATCGATGGCAATTATTTCTTCAAATGCTTTTCGGATCATGCCCTCAGTTAGGGGGAGATTACGAAGCGTTGTATCAAGGTCCATCGTTGACCTTGTGTCTAGGCCGACAATCGCCGCAACCAGCATTCCGCCTTTTACGACAAACTTGTTTTGATATGCTGAATCCGATAATCTTGCAAGCAAGCGTTCAAACATGAAGTTCTGAAGAACAACTTGAGCGGCAATATGATTTGCTTTCGTGTAGTTGTTGATTTTTCCCTTTAAACTCACCGCTTTTGAGCTCATAGCAGAACCTCTAGATATGTCCTTATTTTTTTCTCTGTGTGAAAAATTTGCCCATATTTTGCTAATCGATTCAAATCCTTCTTTTCGTATGCGGCGTAGCTTTTGATAAAATCCAGGATGGTTTCTTCATCCACGCGATTTTGATCACGTAATATGTCACAAACACAGCGCTCTGCGTTATAACATCTGACCACGTTACCAAAAATGGTCTTTGCTTCTGCCAGCCCGACAGAATAAAGTTCGGGTTTTATGTAATAGCATTTGCACTCGTCTTTCAATGAACTTGGCAAGGAAGCATTGGAAGGGATCGTGACGGAATGCAAGAAAGGAGTTCGGTTGGATAGGCCCAACAAAAAAATTGCTGTTTCATGGGAAAAAACAATCTTTTCCGACCGCAACATTATCGTGTACATATCATCGTGACTTTCTCCAGCAAGAATATAAACACCTTGCCGCACACGCTCCATCAGGCCTTCCTTCACATATTTTGGCAGCAGCGCCTTAGAAAACCCCAGTTCCATTACCTGTTTTGTCGTTATGATGTTGTGATTTTCCTTTGCTTTTTCGACAACAATTGGATTGACTGGCATGAATATCTCCTTTTAAAGTGAGTTTACTTTCGTATCGAAATTATTCAACATTTCGATTCAATTGTCTACTATACCTTCCGATACTGTTAAGCGGCCAGTTTTTGCAGCACTTCTCCAATTCCCCCGTTAATGCACATAGATTTCTCTGTGATTTCTTTCGGGCAATAGGCCTCTCCCAGATTGATGCAGACATACCGTGTTTCTTTGTTCTCTGCCGTGTACTTCCAGAAGGGGTATTTGATGATCACGGGGGTGTTGAATCCCACCCCGAGTTCTAATAATAAAACCCGACTATCATGATGTCTTTCTACGAATTCCTCGTAACGTTTTTGCGCGGCATGCCAGCCATCATCTTCGACGAAGCTGTTGTCACAACGAAGATTCGTGGTCATAGGCTCTCCGTCATCCGGGCAGTAAGGAACCAATTCGGTAGGGACCGTCATGCGAACCTTTGTATTAGAAGGAGCGCATAACTCCCCCTCTTTTCCAATCATAAACCCTTCCGATTCCACCATGGCACGAATCATTTCCCGGTTATCGTATGTCTTGCCAGCTGACTTTCCGTGTGGGTGACTGCTTTGAAACAATCCGTAATCCCCTTGGGTATAAAACAGACGTTGTTTGTCGAATCCGCTCCGTTGAAAACAATGATCGACGTTGGTAGTTAACACAAAATAGTCCTTGTCTTTGACCAAAGCGAACAACGTTTCATAAAGATTCGTTGGAATCGGTGCATATCGGTTAATCCAAATATAGCGACACCAATAACCCCAAAACTCCTCTAAGGATGAATAAGGATAGAAACCACCGGAATACATATCGTGAAAGCCATAGCGCGATGCAAAGTCAGAAAAATAACGTTGGAACCGTTCCCCACTATAAGTGTAGCCGGCCGCGGTCGATAACCCACTACCGGCACCGATCAATACGGCATCCGCTTGGTTAAGCCACTCTTTTAAAAGACGAATCTTCTCGTCTTGACTCTCTATTTTCATTCTGGTCTCCTTTCCTTATCCGAAAAGAGTCAGCGAGTGGCGCTGACTCCATCGGATTTAATCCTAGGGCAAAGATTAAGCACGAACCACAGAAATCCGTTCGTGGATATGGTTGCCTTTTTCGATTTCGTCAACCATGGCGATGGCATAATCCGCATAAGAGATGATGGTTTCGCCACGAGAGTTCAACGTTAATTCTTCGCCGGCAAGAATGTATTTGCCAGTCCGTTCGCCATCGGCTTGGAAATCCGCCGCCGGAGAGATGTAGGTCCATTTGACATCGTTACGTTCGCGGAGTTCCGCTAACGCTTTGCCCATGCCGTTCGCAACGGGCATGTAAGCATCCGGGAAGGATGGGGTGTCTTGTAACATCATGGTGTGTTCTGGATTGACATAAAGGCTGCCAGCTCCACCAACGACCAATAAGCGAGTATCACTTCCGCTTAAGATGTCACAAAGATGTTTCAAGGATTTGCTGTGTTCAGGCATTTGTTTTGGATCCCAGACACCAAAGGCATCCACAACGGCATCAAAGCCCTTTAAATCTTCCTTTGATAAATCGTAGATGTCTTTTTGAATGTAGTGCTGGGCTTTGGTATTGTTCTCCTTGCGCCCGAAAGCAGTAACTTCGTCTCCCCGATTCACCGCTTCTGCGATGACTTTGTTGGCAACGCGGCCATTGGCGGCCACAACGGCAATTTTCTTCATTGTTTTATTCTCCTTTAATTTCGAGATGTAACTTTGTTGCTTACACCTCACAGCCATAACTATACCGCTTGAAAATATGTTGTCAACATTTTTATTACATCTAAATTAAAAACAATCGTTTTGAAAGCGGCGTGAAATTAAAGTGAAAATAAAGTGAAAATAAATAGTTCCGATAAATACTACGCTTTTTGATTTTAAAGGTAATTTTGGAAAATAAAATTATGCCCAATATGGCACATACTGCATGGACTTTTTTGCCGCTAAAGGATCAACGGATTTGATTCTGCCTAGTAGCAAAGCAGAACGAATTAAACGCGCTACTTTCACCGAACTTTGTGTATCAAGTCTCCAACGCTCTCACAAAGAAACATTCGTCATCGGTGAGCGATTCACGTACGCGAGTACCGCGTGATAATAAAGATCACGCAATAGGCTGGCACGATCTTCGTGAGCAAAGTCCTGACCGCGGGACACCGTGACACGAATAAAGCCAGATTCTGATTCCACTAGCGGAGACGGGGTATGCGAACGTTCCGTTGCTTCCATAACTTTGTCGAATCCTGAACCTCGTTCGTCACCAATACCTATCCGATGCATAAATAAGGCTAACTTTTCGTTATCAGCAGATGGAATCATTTCGATCACATGGTCTGGGTCTAACAAAGAACGGCTAGGATTAGAAAATTCAATACGATCAGAGAATACCTCTACGAGTGGCCCTGCCCCTCGAACAGACAAGTCACCATGAATCAACATATTGGCTAAGCATTCACGCAACACCAATTCATCATAAGCATAGTTTTGTTGCAGATGCCGTTTTGAAATGTTTCCGGTTCGGCGAAAAAGGCGAAGCAAAGAGGCAATGATTTCTTCAAAGCACAGGGCGTAACCTTTGCTCCAAATATCTTCGTGACTGCCAGTGGCACGACTTGTTCCAGCGTAAGTAACAACGCGCACAGCGCGTCTTTGCATCGAAGAGATAGATTTTAAGTCCTTGCCAAAACAGACCATGCCTAAAATGCTGACGCGATAGCGACCACCCCCTGAACAAGCCAAACGTGTCTTAGAAGAAAACGCATTGAATCCCGCTACACTGGCCTGCCCATATGGCATTCGTAGTCTTTCTAAGATGGAAAAGATGTATCATCTCCGAACGGGTGGAAATCCATCTCCGTGGACCGGAAATATTTGGATTAACGCGAACTATTTCTTGTATTTGGCTGAAAAGAACTATGGCTGTGCCAAGGAAGCAAGGGACCTTGCGGTCGCTACCATCAAGATGTTAGGAGAAGACATCTTACAAAATGGTGCCATGCATGAGTTCTATCATTCGGATACAGGCGCCAGTTGTTACAGCCTCGGTTTCCAAAGCTGGAACATGTTAGCGTATTACATGGTCCAAGACTTAAAGAAGGAATAGCAAAAGATAAGCCTCTCATCGTTTGTTTGAGAGGTTTTTTCTTACGATAACCTACCATGATATTTCAAAATGTAGGTTACAAAAAATTAAGCACAAAATCTTGTGTTCCAGGCTTATCCTTTAAGCCCGCCGCCGATTTGAATATCCATCATCTTATCGTGGAAGATGGTGAAAAGAACAATCGTCGGAAGCATGCACATGAATAAGCCGGCATAATAGACGGGATAGTTGTTATAAGTCTCCACTACTTTTTGGTAGGAATAAAGACCCGATGCGAGAGTTGGTAAATCCGGGAAGAAGATTAACGGGGTATCCGTATTTGCCCAGCAAGCGATGAAATCAGACAACGCCAAAGCGGAAAGAGGGCTGATGACCTGCGGTAACATCACTTGGAAGAAAACACGCCAATGGCCTGCCCCATCGACAAAAGCTGCTTCAGCATAACTCCAGTCAATGGAACTAAACGATGCATAAAGAATAATGAATGTTCCGCCAACGGCAGAAAGCATAACAACGATGTAGAAAGGCGAATCATAACCACCTAACGCCTTAAGGAACTGTAATTGAGATGCTTGTGCGCCAATAATTGGGATCATCATGGCAACCACCGCGAAACCATGGATGAATCGACGGCCAGGGAAGCGATATTTCGCGCAAACATAGGCGCCCATGGTGGAAGCAGTGAAGTTAATCAGCACGCTCCCAACCGCATACCAAAGAGAGTTTCCAAGCATCGCGAGAACGCTTGTTCCTCGAGCGGACAAATCCGTCCATGCGCGGGCATAGTTCTGAATTTCAAAGGACCGGAATGCTGGGAAAATGGTGTTTTGATATTCGTAGTCACTTTCTAGCGAGACCATAATGCCATAGACATACGGCACAAAAATAATGACTAAATAGAGAGCGAAAAGCACCGAAATCACGATGGAAATCGTTGAAGCAGCAATGTGTTTTCTACGTTTATGACCCCGCATGAGGGCAACTTGATTTTGTTCCATATCAATACGTTACCCCCGAATCGATTTTGTTGATGATAAGGCGCGTCACGATAAGAATCGGGATGCCACAAAGCGTAAAAATCACGCCGATAGCAGCTGGATAGTTCGTATAACCATCCCAAACCTGTTGGAAGATCCAGTAACCCAACGTCTGCGTACCGAGGGATATGGATTGATCCCCGGTGAAGTAAAGGATCGGCCCTGATGCCGTGAAAATTAAGGCGACATCCATTAATAAGAACGTCGAGAATGTGCTCCAAGTCATCGGCACAATAATGGACCAGAATTCACGCCACAACGAACAACCATCAAGCTTAGAAGCGTCAATGATATCCTGTGGAATACGGTTCATAGACCCAATGAAAATCAAATAAGTTGTGCCGCAACCAGTCAAGAAAAGATAAATCGCGATGGCCCAGTTCGCGCTGGTGGAATAAGAAAACGGATTGGGATATTCGACCCCCGTCATGTTCTTCCATAATGTCCAAAACGGACCCATTTCTTGGATTAAATTCTTATAAATCGTGACCGAAATAATCGGCGGAACAAGCGAAGGCAAGAACAAAAGATAACGATAAACCTTATAGCCCGGAATCTTTTTGTAAAGGAAATAGGCGACAAAGTAGCAAATAAACAGTTGAATGATGCCAATTAAGAAATAACGTAGGGTATTTAACAATGCCACTGTGATTTCGCCATTATTGGCTAAATCGGTGAAGAAACGTTGGAATTGGTTAAGGGACCAATGCGAAGTCGCTGTTCCTGGCATGCCGTCATTGAAAGCCAACATGACCGAATAGGAGTTCACGATAAAATAACGAATGATATCGTAAATGGCAGGAATGCACATGATGGCGCAAAAAACATAAGCGCCCTTTCGCATCGCTTTCGGAAATCCACTCTTTTCGTGAGAAGGTCTTCGTCGAATTCTGGAATTGCTTGGTCTTACTTGGCTCGCCATTACGCCATTACCTCGGGATTACAAACGCCCCGTCTCCTTGGCTTAAATTCAGCCGAAGTTTGCCATCGAGCAGATCCACGACTTTTGCTTCGTTGTTTTGATAGACAACCGCTTTTTGACAGCCACTAAAATCCAAGGTCACAATGTCTGTTTGCTCCAACAAAGGATGGGTATAGTTTACAACCATGTAGCCATCTTGTTTCCCTTTTTGGAAGCAACCGACGACGGTGTCCAAACGAGAATTCACCCCTTTTAAGACGCCTCTATCGGCATCCGAAATCGTGTATTTTTCGCAAGCTGCAAAACTGGCTTCGTTTTGTCGCATGCTTTCGCTCGAAGCACGAGACAATGAAACCCCGCGCCAATCAAAGCCTAAAATAGCGTCACTCATCCATAATGAACGGTCATTCGCCTCTTTCACCATGTCATAAATGCGTTTGTTTCCGTCATCATCGACAATGCCATACATGTCGAAGGCGCTTAAGGAACGATAGCAGAAATATTCGAGCACTTTTGCTCCCATAGCGAAGGCAGTATAGATCTGGAACGACACTTCTTCAGGGCTCGTGATATCAATCAAATGAGCCATTGGGTTCGTATTCATGAAAGTCTGAAGACAGATGCTTAATTTTGATTTCTTTCCATCTTCGACGGAGTCGTTATAACGTTTATTCACCGTGGCAGCGACTAATAGATCACTTAAATAGCCTTGATCTAGTTGGTCTTCGGCGCTTAAGGGGTAGCGATCGATGGAAAGGTCACGCGGACAAGCGTTAAGCGGCGTCAAAATGTTGTCCGCGTAATATTGCAAGAATTCTTCGTAAGTGTGACCAGGAAAATGGTCATAGGAAGAACTGGGAACATGGTTCATGTGCCAAAAAGCGTCGGGATAGTATTGGTTTTTCCAGTTGACGAGTTTTCCATATCGGTCCATCGCCGCATAAAGCGGTTTGTCTTCCGGAGTTGTCATATAAGGTTCATCGGCCATATAGAAGCCTTTGATGCAGTCAACGGCTTGGAACTCCGTGGTAACGTCCCGAGGAGATAACGAATACGGAGTACCGTAATTAGAACCCTGTTTCGTTTCACTATTTTGAAAATAGTCCTCGTCGTTATAGTAATTTCGAATCCAAACATCGAGACCCTGTTCCCCTACTTTTCGGCAAGCCTCAAGATAGGCGGGATTCAGTTTTCCCTCTTTTGCAAACGGAATATAGTCTTCGGTCATCAAAAAAGTATTGAGACCCAAATCACGGTATTCATCGACATCTTCTTCTAGGGTTGGATTCGGGGTTAAGTCAGCAAAAGTGATGAGCTTCTCCCCGCTTTTGAACTCTTCGGGATCAATCGACACCTTTGGGGTGTCGGCTTTTTGCCCGCAAGCACAAAGACAAAGCGTGCCAATGGAGAGGAGGAGTGCGTGAATCTTTCTTTTGCCCATACTTTTTTCCCTTTCGCAACTCAATGACCGGAAGAACGTCAAAATTATCTTCGATTGTCTTTGCTTTTACTGGAGTTAAGACCAATGGAATGTTCCTAGCAAAAGTCTACCACCCATACCGTAGAGGAAAAAGAATAGGACTAACAATAACATTCATTTGTTTCATGATTTCTATGATTTTTTTAGGATAAATAAAAAAGGAAAAAATCCGCGAATTAATGATTTTCTTTCGAAGATGCATATACCTCTTCTTTTCGGACTCCTCGCTCTGACTGGAAGAACTCCAGTTTCGGTTTTACGAGCTTTTCCCGGTATTCTCCTGGTGCAATGCCCATTTGTTCTTTGAAATTCGTGTTGAAAACCTGCACCGATCGGTAACCAACTGCTTTTGCGATCTCTTGTATAGACATGCTGGTTTCTTCTAAATAAGCACAGCTTTTCTTGATGCGAATCTCGTTTTGTTTCTTCTTCGGCGTTGTTTTTAATTCTTTGGCAAACAAAGCACGCATATAAGAAGAAGAGATGCCGACACTGCGAGAGACTTCTTCCATAGAAAGGTTGCGGTCAAAGTTATCATCCAATAAAGATAAGATCCGACGTAAATAATAATTTTGTTTGTTATTTTCTTCCGCTTGGGTGGCACAACTTAAGATTTCTAAGAAGAATCGCTTTAAATCCAAATCGAATTTCGCCCAATCAATTTGGGAAAAATGACTGGTATCCTTCGCATATTTTTGTAAATCCAGCATTCGCATCATGATAGAACCTGTATCATTAACGACAAAACGAGATGCCCCTTTGGCAAAGAATCGTTCCATTCGAGGAAAAGAATTTACATATTCCGAAGACCGTAGGTGGTCCATGATGTTGCCTTCGTTGCAACTTAACTCCATTGTGATGGTCTTTAAACTATTCGGAATAACGGACTTGTGATAAACGAACGGCAATAAAACCAATAATTGGTGGGAAAACAAATGAAAGGCGTTTTCCTTGCCGTTTTCATCTAAATCTACCGAAACCAGCTCTCCTCCTAAGACATAGGAGAATTCAATCGTGTTGTGATTGTGAAAAAGCATCTTTGGCTTTTTTTCTTCTAAGGAATAGTTATCGATAGAATAAACTTTTAAGACGATGTTATTTTTTGGTTCCATGCCTAGAGAATAGCAAAAAAGTGAAAATACTGAAAGATATCGCCTTAACTATTTCTTCCGAATAATGCCTTTGTCATAAATCTCAGGGTAATAGTCTTGATTAATGACTTTATCAAACGCGTAATTTTGCTCTAGCTGGTAAGCTAACAACATCAAAGGCCCCAGGAAAATGATGGTAATGGCGATCGCAATCCATTTCCAAGTCACAGAAGGGATAAAAGTAAGCAACAAGGGAAGACACAGGAACAGCAACGCTAACAACGACGATGGAGTTTTGAAATAAACAGTGAACGCATTGCTTAATTTTTCTCGAAACGTCATCTTATAAATTTGATCCATCCCCATGAGGTAGCAGAACGGAACCAGCAATAAGAATGCTGTAAATCCAAAAGGCAACGCATTGAAAATCAAAGAAGGAAGCGGGCTCATCATCACAAAATCATCAATGAGATAAAGCAACGATAAAAGGAGAAAAACGACAAGATAAGAACGCCAGCAAGATTGAATTCCTTCTTTAAAGTCTTGCCAAAAGAATAAGGGATCTTCCCAGGAAAGTCGTAACAATATCCGTCCTAGTCCCGCCATACCGATACTGAAAGCGGCTGCCAGCGGAATCAAAATCAAATCCCCAAAGAAAGCAATTTGTCGAAGCATGTCTGATGCCGTGGCTTGATCGATCTCTTGAGCGGCCAGCGACGAATAAACCGAAGACGAGTAAATGTCACGGACGACATAGGCCGCGATCATCGGCAAAGCAAAAAGAAACAACAATCCTCCGAAAGCCAAAAGATATTGATGGCGAAGTTTGATAATGTCGAAAAACTCTTCCCATCGGTTATGAGGCAACATGCTACGTGTGAAATCGCCTTTGGGTGCCTTATTCTTTGCCACTAGGAACCACCGCCTCACAATCTAATCGCATGGCAACAATCGTCGGATGAGAAGAACAATAAACCTCATCCGCATTTCCTTGCATGATGACCTTGCCTTCATCTAGCACCACAATATGTTCTCCAGAAAGTAACGCTTCCTTGATATCATGGGTCACATAAACGACCGTTACTTCTTTCTTGGCAGCATATGCACGAATCATGTCTAAAAATTCTTTCCGATGGAGTTGGTCCAAGCTAGAAAATGGTTCGTCTAACAACAATATCTTTGGATCCTTAATCAAGGCCCTTGCCATCGCGACTCGTTGCTTCTGACCTTCAGAAAGATGCCGTGGCTTTCTTGTTAGGCAGTCCGAAATGTCGAACGCCTTTGCCAAAGAATAAACCTTATTAATCACCTCTTCACGAGGCAGTTTCATCACCCTTAAAGGAAAAGCAATATTCTCAAAAATGGTCATCGAAGGATAGAGCTTAATGCCCTGACTTACATAAGCTAATTCTCTCTTTTGCGGGGGGATGTCCGCCATATTTTGCGTATCAAAGTAGATTTTTCCTTCATAATCCGCAAGGCCAGAGACTGCCCTTAATAACGTGGTCTTTCCCGAACCAGAAGGTCCAATTAAAACGTTAAAAGCTTTATTTTCAAAGACCGTCGAAGCACCATCGAGTGCCAAAAAATCTTCATTGCGATTTAAATGATAGGCAACCGTGACATGATCCAACGTGATTTTTGGCATAGAAAAATTATAGAGAAGACCCTCCATGAAAGGTAGAGTTTGACCCTAAGGAAAGAAACGCGCAATCCTAAAATTAATCATAGAAAAAATGAAGCAAATGAAAGATATTGCTTATACTAGCCTTTTTCCTATATAGCATGGGTGATAAAATTTTATCAGCATAAACGATTGCTGGCTTTAAACCAATCGGGACCATAAGAAACAAAAAGAGATAACCATTCTCTTCTTGCGAATTCTTAACCGCGTCAACCACCAAAAGCTATCGTGACAATCGGCGTTTGTTCAGCCAAAAAACGGGAGAAAACAAAAATGAAAGACAAAATGAAAAAAGGTCTATTGTTGTTTGTCGGATCGCTATTACTTGCAACGACTTCATGCGTTCAAAAATCAGGCGATGATACGAACGGAAGAGAGCGTTCCTTTACGTTTTGCTACTATGATTCGGCCTATGGTTCTAGCTGGATTGATGCCGTCATCAAAGACTACACCGAAAACGTGAACAAAAATGTCTGGATCAATACCCGCGCCTCCACGGATAACGAGGACGCCAGAACCAAAATTAAAGCCGGTGTTGGTACATTTGACTTATATCAAATCGAAGTTGGCATGTTCAATAACCAAGACTATCTCGAACCGTTAGATGACTTAATGGATACCGATTTAGCCAGCGTAACAGCCAATTTTGATGCCGCTGATCAAGAAAGCGGCGTCAAGGTCAAAGACAAAATCGGTGCGAACATGATCTCTTTCTACACCGAAGGGGACCACATCTATCAAATGAATCAAACCAGTGGCACCGGCTGGAACTGGGCTTACAACCAAGATACGTTAGATGAAGCGCTTGGTGCTGGTAACTATCAGCTCCCCAAAACGACGGATGAATTCTTTAAGATGGGGGATGACCTTTATTCAAAAGGTATTTATCTCACTGCATTCCCGGGTTCTGACACAAAAGGTGGCGAGTATACGCGTTATGCGTACAAGATTTGGTTCGCACAACGTATGGGCTTGACTGCACGTGACCACTACTTCAAAGGTGAAGTCTTAGGGAGCGATGGCACTTATGCCCGTGATGAAGAAGAACCAAAAATGGTCACCGATAACCGCAAAGCGATTGAAGACACCTATCAAGTAGTGACCAAACTTTGCACACCAAGCAGCAATGGCCAATATATGCATAATCGCAGTTCCGTCTTCCAATATCGGGATGTGGATTCCTTACTCTATGGGGCGAAATACAAAGGCCAAACCGTTCCTAAGATTGCGTTCCACTATGTCGGTGGCTGGCTAGAAAACGAAGTCCAGTCCTATATCAATGCAGGCACGATCAAAGACGGGCAGAACATTCGCGCCATGAAAATGCCAGTGATTTCTTCCATCATCGATCGTTTACCTACCGTCAACGACGACGCGACGCTTTCAAAAGTCGTGAGTTATGTCGATGGGGAAGGCGAAGCACCAGCAGGCGTCAGCGAAGACGATATCGCTGCCGTTCGGGAGGCTCGTAACCTCATTGCCGAACTCAATTGCCGTGAATTTGTGATTCCCAAGAGCGCGAAGAACAAAGAAGACATCAAAAACTTCTTAGCCTATCTCACCACAAAACGGGCACAGCGCATTGCCGCAAAAGCCTGCAACGGCACGAATACGCTTCCTTATGGCTATGTTCCAACGGAAGAAGACATGGGATTCAAACTATCAAATTATAAAAAAGATTATCAAAAATTATCGCAAGAATGCCAGGCCATCGATGTCTCAAATTCCGACAACAGTTTTGCATTGTTCATGAATATTGAGTGGTGTACCAATAGCAACGGCCTCACCATAACCATCTTTAACGGAACGGCGCAACCGCTCGACAAAATATATGAGGCTACTTATGGCAAATTAAAACCAAACTGGAAAACGATGATTGCGCAGTATAAGAACCGTTACGGCGAAAATTAACCGAAAAGAAGGAGAGAACATGAAAAAGAAGTCAACGTTTGTTGCCCTCATGGCCACCTCTCTCGTAGGGGCCACCCTTTTCGGATGCTCAAATCATACGGTCACCATCCGTCTAGAATCAGATTTTGACGCGGATAAGACCTATGAATATACCGATAAGGAAATCACGTTCCCTTTGGCCACCGCCATTAATTCAGATGGCAAGCCCATTAGTTATGACGTGGCTTATGAGGTGGTTTCTTCAACGGGGGAAACACAAACGAGCGAATTCCCTTCCTTTAAGTTAGGTGTCGGTGACTATCAGTTCATCTATTCTTATCAAGATCAAAAGCTCTCCTATCCCTTCCATGTACGGGATACCACGGTCCCAAACATTATCTTCTCCAATGTTCCCGCTTCTCTTTTCTATGAAGCAGGAATGGGAGACCAACCACTTCCTGACTATGAGATCGATGATCTCTCTTGGGGCGATAACGCAACGGTAGATGCGGAGCTTTATTTCACACCCGGCGATGGAGAGAAGCAAAAAATATCCTACAACCCCATGAATAACCGCTATCCCGTCACGGGTTTTGGCACGTTCGAATACGTGGTAACTGCCACCGATGAACGAGGAAATAAAGCCACTCAAAGCGTCACTTGGTTGGCCAAAGACTATTCTTGGGTTGATCCTTCCTTAGAAGAAGGAACGTTAAGTGATTTCAATGAAGCCGGTTATGTGAATTACATTAAAACTGGCGATGTAAACCAGTATTACTCCATTGGGAATAACTTCACGGCAGAATCGTTAGAAGAATTCGAAGGTGCACATGGCGTCTTCCATTTAAATATGGGATTCAGCCAAGAGGGCTATAACTCTGTCAGCATTAAGTTGGCCAAGCCTTATACCTATGCGGATTTGGAAGGCAAATATCTTTCGGTCCGTGCCTATGTTGCCGGCGATGGTTTATTCGATCAATTTGGCTTTGCGGGCAATCATAAGGACACACGGGCTGCCGACGGCCAATATCGGGCTGAAATCTCTACCGTTGGTGGCTTAGAAATCGGCCAATGGAAGACCTATTCCATCGGATTAGACATGGCGAAACACTGCGAAATGACCGCGGATGGTTCTACGGATGCCCCGATTCAAGAACTGCAACTGTGGTTCCGAAATCAATCATCCAAGAAACGGATGGACCTCTATCTCGACAGTATTTCTATCGCGAGTAAATTAGGTTCCACTTCTTTAAAAGTCGATGATGAAATCTCGTGGAATCCTGTTTCTAACGTGGATCACTACGAAGTCAATCTCAATGGTCAAACCCAAGAAGTGCAAACGACTTCTATTGCTGTGCCAGAAGGCAAAGGCTACGTCGAAGTGACACCGAAAGGGGACCAGGTCAGAACGCTAGATGGTGACCCTGTCACTGCCATCTATGGTGTCAGCACGAAGCCAAACTATATCGCAGGATTCGATGATGCCCTTTATGGTTATCTTTGGAACCGCGAACTTGACTTCTCGAACGAGAATGATAACGAAGGCTATCGACCAAGCACTTATTCTTCTTCCTTAGAGAACGATGGTTTAAAGCTTGATATCTCTCAAGGCGCTTGGGGGATTGTCTCTGGCCTTCGCTTCCAATTCCCGAAACGGGTAAAGAAAGGTGATTACGATTCACTTCGCGTTACCTTAAAAATCGAAGATACTGCTTATGACTATTTCCGAATCTATGACTATGCGAAGCATCATTACTGCTTTTATAGTGGCGAATTCGAAGCAAAAGACCAAGGAAAATTCATCACCTATGCGCTCGATTTGTCTACTTATGAGCCAGAAGAACTAGAAGGGCTTACCTTCATCTTCGGCCGCGGCGGCGGTCCCAGCAGTGCCAAAGTTGTTGCCACGTTCCAAAGCATCATCGGCATCAAAAACCAACTTTCTGGTGTGGTGCAACAATCCGATGAAAACGTGATCGGATTACAAATGAAAGACGGCACATTCTCTGCTTCTGGGTCGCTAGATCTTTCTAACGCTTCGATTCAATGTGAGAACAACAACGCTGTGAATGGCGCAACGGTCGAAAACAATGTAGTGAAGTTGACGCTCACAAATCAGCCGGTCGAAGGAGAAAAAGTCACGATTGCCGCAGCTTCTACTTTAGCCATTGGAAGTGACTCCTATCTTGTACCGGAAGATATTTCGCTGATTTACCTAGGCGGAGATTGGAATTTAATCCTTGGTTCCGCAAAGTTGCATGCCGGGTATACCACCTCTACTTTGGTGCAATTTACCGACTTCTTCGATTTAGGCGCTGAAAGCGATGACACTCCCTATGGCTTCTATGGCCATGCGTATTATAACGGCCAAGCCATGAAAGACGTCCAAGTCGTCGGTTATGCCTCACAAAAGAAGACCATCTGTTTCAAAGAATTGTCTTTAGACACCACTGGCATCTACCGCATTAATGCCGGCAGTTACATCTATCACAACGGCAAAGCTGCCATGGTGCAAGAAACATTCCAAGGTGTCTATAACGGGAACGGATCCATGGAGGAAATCAAATAACGTATGAGCAACATCTTTGAACGCTATGAAAACCATACTCCTTTCATTTTGATGGCGGACATCCCTCCGAATCCGCTAGATAAGGATGCCGTAAAACAGTATCAAGATCTCGGATTGAATACGTTTATTTTGACGGAAGATGATGTTCCGTTTACGAAAAACGGAGTCATCACCGAAGCCTATCAAAATGCGATTCGTAACCTTGGTGACATGGGATTAGACGTCTATATTCGGAACATGTATAACGATGCCGACTATTTTCAAAATCCCATCGAAAATAAGCAAGGCAGCAACTATGGCACACCTTATCAAATGCCCGCTCGTAACATCACAAATGAATTTGCGGCTTTCCCCGCTGTCAAAGGATTCTACATGGCGGATGAGCCTTATATGGCGGATTTAGAAGATCGTCCTGGTTTTGCTTCGTTTGATCGATTACAAACGTTAGTCGACTGGAAAAACCAATATTATCCCAAGCTTTTCTGGCATATTAATCACGTATCCTGCGATTCTTATGACCATTGGCCACATTATCTCGGTTACACGATGGAAGACTTCTTACAAAATTATGTCGATAGAGTATTACGTCGTCTTACCGATGGTGGTCGTTCGTTATGTATCGATTACTATCCGTTTGCCGATGAAGGCAAAATCGCAAGTGATTACCTGTGGAACGTTTGGACATTAGCGAAGATTTGCCGCCGTTATAACTTAGGCGTTTCCGTAGAAAAGAAAGCAACGCCTGGCATTTGCATTCAATGCCATCAGTTCGTCTCTCCGATCGGAGAAGGGTTAAAACGCGATCTTTCTTGCCCTGAAGAAATCGCCTTCCAGGTCTTTACCGGTATGGCATTTGGCGCTCGTCTTCTCGAGTACTTCTGCTACCGCTCTATCCCTCAAATCGATATGAACGGCATGTTACGTGCTGACACTCCGCATACCTATGATTTTGTAAAAGAAGGCAACCGTATCGCGTTACCGATGGCAAAAGTTGTCTCCGCTTTTGATTGGGCAGGTGCGTTCTTAGTTTCTGGTGATACGCACGAAAACGAAGAAGCGTTCGCGAAAGTAAAGTCTTTAGAATTACGAAAAGATGTCTATTCACCGGATATCCTGGCAATCCATGGAACTTACGACTTGGTGGTTTCCTCTTTCTATCAAGGCGCGATTCGGAAATACATGAAGGGTGCCGAACAATACGGTTATTTCGTGTTGAATTATACCGATCCTACCCTAAAACATAGCAACCAAGTTGATATCCATTTTAAGAAAGCAAATCAAGCTTTCATCTTCCAAGATGACGCATGGAAAGAAGTCTTGATTCCTGATGGCCGCTTATCGCTTACTTTGGCCCCAGGACGTGCGGCATTTGTGATTCCTCAAGGACAACAGGGTTAAAAGCCCAAAAAATATGATTTGGAGGTCTATCCGATGAAAAAGAAAAGCGTTTCATCCTTGGTGGCAGGAACCATCGCTGCCCTGGTACTTGCCGGGTGCGTTGAACAACAACCTGTACATTCTTCTACGAATGTCACAGAGTCTTCCCTCACCAATTCCTCATCTAGCAGCGAAAAAACTGTTTCGAGCAGCGATAGCGTAACCGTCTACTACAACGTTTCGTTCGATTCTGCCGGCGGAAGCGCCGTGGAAACGCAACGCGTGGAAAGTGGCAAAACCGCTACTGCCCCTGCAAATCCAGTCAAAGAAGCGACGGCGGAATATACTTACACCTTCGATGGCTGGTATCTCGGCGATACGCTTTATGATTTCTTAACCCCAGTCACAAGGGACATCCAATTGGTTGCCCATTGGAAACAGGTAGCGAACAAATACACGGTCTCATTCGATTCCGCTGGCGGAAGCGCCGTAGAAGCACAAGAAGTCGAAGGTGGCAAGACTGCCACTGCTCCTGCTAATCCAACCAAAGAAGCAACCGCGGAATATTCTTATACGTTCCTAGGCTGGTATTTAGGTGATGAATTGTATGATTTCGCTTCGCCTGTGATCAAAGACATTCAATTGGTAGCTCGTTGGCAAGAAGTGAAGAACAAATACACAGTCTCCTTTGTAGACGCCGACGGAAATATCTTACAAACATCCGAAGTGGAATATGGGCAAAATCCAAAATTCACTGGGGAAACCCCAACAAAAGCAAGCACTGCCCAATACCATTATGATTTCAAAGGCTGGTTTGATGAGAAAGGCAACGAATTAACAGACGCCACAATTGTGGTTGCCGCTGCCACCTATCATCCGGAATTCACGTCGGTAGTAAATCAATATAAGATTACCTACCACTACAAGAATGCCGATGGTGCGACCACTTCGACGCAAACCTTGGATTACGGCAGCACCTTGACGCTTCCTGAAACAACTTACACGACCGCAGAAGGACATATCGCCAGCACCGATGGCAAATGGTATACCGACGAAACTTGCGCCACGGAAGCGGATGTAACGGCTATCGTTTCTGCTAACTTGGACTTATATGCCAAATACAACGCTGTGATGGAACATCCGTTTGCGGTTAACACCAAACAAAACGGCTATAGCACCGCTAGTTTGGTCCAGATGGGCGGATTGAACTTAAATGCTCCTTCCTCGGCTTTCTCTTCCGACGTGGTGCAACTGGATTTGCTGAATGGCAACTACAGCTTTGCGGGTACGTTCTCCTATAACGGAGAGGCGTTTACACCTGCTGGTGTCATTTTGCATGACAATGGTACCTTCCAGTTCAACTTCCCAACCCGTACGAATGTTCAAGGAGATGTGATTAAAGTCAATGCGGGACTGGAATTCACCATTGAAAATATTCACTACTCCTTAAGCAAAGACGTTGAGTTCTACTTCAATGGTACCAATTGGCGTGTGGTCACGGGCCATGTAGATTTTGCTTATCATTGGGGTGGTGCCCAATATAACGTCTTGATGCTAAAAGGCGCCAATGGGGTTGATGACTTCTCCCTCTCCTATACCGCCGAAACTGCTTTAGACAGCGCTTCTCATTTAACGTTGGAAAAGAACGGTGTAGCAGACAGTGCGGCCACCTTCAGTTACCTCGTCGATAGCCCTGAAAATGGCGGCACTCCACTGATCAAAATTTCTGCGACATTCCAATCGGGCGATTATTTGACACTGAAGGGTGGATCTTATTTCACCGATGGCAATAGTTCCTATCTCATCGATCATGACATCACACTTCACTACGTAGGTGGTGAAGGAAAAGGCGCGTTCGTTCCTTCTACCTTAGCTAAGGTTGCGGCGACCGGTGTGGAAACGGGCGAAGCCACAAAAGTCATTGTGGATATTGCTTTGCCTGCCTTAGAAGGCAAGACTTTAACCAATCAAAGCTTCACTCTTGCTGGAGAAAGCAAGACCGCTTCTTCCATGACTTATGCAGATGGCAAGTTAACCATCACGTTACCAGAAGCTGCCAGCGACGGGGCAATGCTCTCTTTGCCAGAAGGCATGCGGTTCGAAGCTGATGGCATCGCGAGCGTCTACTTCTTACAAAGCGACTACGTTGTTCGTTATCTTGCTTCGAGTGGCTGGGTAGTCTATGAAGTGACTCCATTTACCATTACAAGCTATCACGACAGTGCTTCAAATTATCTCCAATTCAACCAAACCTTTGATTTTGAAGGATTCTCAGACGGAAACTCGCTTGATGTTTCCAAGGCCTCGTTTGCCGTCAATGGCGAAGACAAAAATGATGTTGGCATCAATGTGCAATACTTCACGAGCGGCATCATTTCTATCACGTTTGGGTCTTACACCCCTGCTGCTTCTGATATCCTTACCATCAAAGCGGGTTCTATCTTCACCGATGGCAAGAAAGACTATTCGTTAAAAGAAGACTGCAATGTGCGTTATAACGGATCAAAGTGGGCGATATTAACTTATGTTGATTCTATGCAATATCGTTGGGGAGATTCTGGTCACCTCCAATATAACTTCACGCAGCTTTCCTGGAATTGCACAGACGGAGAAACGCTCGATATCACATCAGTGCAAATGGAAGTGAACGGAACGGCGCAAGCGGTCGCTAGCATCCAATACTTCCTCCAAGGCATTCTTTCCATTAACTTCGGAAACAGCTATGCACCGCAAACTGACGACGTCTTCTCCATCAAGGCTGGATCGGTGTTTGTTTGGGGCAACTTCTGCTTCGCATTACAAAACACGATCTCGTCGAAGTATAACGGCTCTAGTTGGGTAGCAGCCTGACATAGAAAAAAGACTTCTGAGGAACGCCCCCTTCCCTAGGATTGGGGCGTTTTTCTAAACCAAAAGTCTTTTTTAATGATGTTAGAAAGAAGAAGCAAAGTCAGGATGAGCGATTCATAACAGGCTTAACATAGCGCCTTTATTATCGCATATTTCGTTGCTTCTTCCTGCCAAGAAAGCAGGAAACAAACGGGAAAGATTTATGCTTGCTTCAACACCAATTGTTGCCGCGAAGAATAACCCTTCTTCTTTAAGTCTGATTTCAGTAAATCAAAGACGGTCGGAACAATCTTAATTAAGCTCATTGGGCTAGGAAGTCTCTTTAAGGCTTCGATGGATAGTTTCTTTTCTTTTGCTACTTTCACGTATTCTTCAGAATATGGCTCAATCATTTCGGCAATTCCAGTTACTTGAAGGGAATTTAGGTTAGTAAAAGACATGACAGGGTCAAAGATAGCAAGACAGACATGCTTGTTATCTTTAAGCGCTTTAAACTTTAGCCCGCCTTCCGAGAATAAATAGAAGCATCCGAAGAAATAGTTATATTCAATGGGAGTGTTACGAACAAAATCACCACTGGCAGTGGCTAGGGCACAAACATTCCGCACCTTGATAAACGAATCGATTTCTTTCTTTAATTCGTCTTCTGGCATCTTGATAGAGCTTTTATCTTTTTCCATCCAATATTGAGAAGCTTTCTCGTAATCCATAATAATTCTCCTGATAAAACCTGCTTTTTCTATTAAAACACAAATCCATAGATTCGCTTTATTTTTGTTTTTATTGAAAAATGTTGACCAAATGGTTCTAATATTTCAACATAAAGTCTTGAATCGACATCACCTGAATGCCGTTATCCAAGTAATGTGGTGGCACATCTTGATCCATTAAAATCATTTTGGGAAAACCATCACGAATGTGCATCAAAGAAGCCATCTCTTGTTCCTTTTTGCCAATATCATCAATGCCTTCGGTCACTTGAATGTACATTTGCTTTTCGGGGTCATGGACCACGAAATCTGCCTCTAAGTTCTTATAGCCCCATTTCCCATCTTCGTTTTTGACTTTTGCTTTCACGCAACCTACATCAACGCGATAACCACGCATGATCAATTCGTTATAGACGGCGTTTTCTAAAAGACATGGTCGGTCGAATTGTCGGAAGTTGAGTCGAGCATTCCGCAATCCAAGGTCAGTAAAATAATATTTTTGCTGGCCAGAAATGTATTCTTTGCCTCGCACGTCAAAACGTTTTGCTTCTTGCACCAAAAAGGCATCTTCCATGTATTGGAGATAATCGTCAATCGTATTACGAGAAACATCTGAGATATGTTCCGCTTTAAAACGTGCTGCAATCTTGGTGGGATTGATCAACGATCCCGTAGAAGATGCTAAGAAGTCCAACACTTCTCCAAGGTTGGATGAATTCCGAATGTTGTGTCTTTCAACGATATCCAAAAGATAGGTTTTTGTGAACAATCGCCGTAGATAATTCCCTTTATCTTGATTACTTTGATACGCTAGCACCATTGGCATGCCACCATGGTAGAGGTATTCGCGAAACGCCTCCCTTGGATCACCCGTCCACGCCGAATAGAACTCTTTAAAACTTAATGGATAAACGCGGATTTCATCACCTCTGCCGCGGAAGTTCGTTAATACATCACTGCTTAACATTTGGGAATTGCTGCCTGTGATGTAAAGATCGCACACATCCATGAGTCCAAGAACGGTGTCATAAAACGTAATGGCATTTTGGGAAGAACGGACCTCTTTTGGAAGAGCTTCGTTAGGAACAGTCACGCAGTATTGAATTTCATCAATCATCACGTAGCAGCGGCCGCTTGCCGCTGCAATTTTGGAACGTAAATACTGGTCAAGTAAAATTGGATTCCGATAGGTTGCATTCGCATTAGCATCTAACGAAAGATAGATAATGTTCTCTTTTTTCACACCGTGTTCTAATAGCCAAGACCGATATAACTCTCGTAAAAGATACGTCTTTCCACAACGGCGAAGACCTGTGATAACTTTCACAAGTCCATTATCTTTTTTGCTGATTAATTGCTCTAGATATCGATCACGTTGAATTGCCATATCTCTATTCTATTGAAAAACTTGAACCATTTGTTAATTATTTTTCAATAAAAGTGAATTGCATCATAAAAAACAATTAACTAGAGGCAAAAATAATGTCGACGAAATTTTCCACTTCTGAATGAAATTCAGCAGAAACTATTGTGGTGTTCAAGTTTTTATCGTGTGCTGTATAAATGCCTAACCGCTTTTGCCATCTTCCTTTAAAATAAAAACGTAAAGAAGGTCTATTACGATGAATAAGAATGTTGTGATTACGGGGTCAGCGCGCGGTTTTGGCTTTGCGATGATTTCCGACTTTTATGCGCTTGACTATGATGTCGTTTTAATTGATGTCTCAGAAGAGAACCTTGCCAAAGCAAAAGAGAAGCTTCTCGCCAATAAGAAAGGCGAAGTCCTTACCTATGTCGGCGATGTAACCAACCAAAAATCCATTTTGGGCATCATCCAAGACGTGGTTGCGAAACTTGGAAAGATTGATATCTGGATCAATAACGCCGGTGTAAATCAATTAATTAAACCGATTTGGGAATTGGATGAAAAAACCATTTCTAGATTAATCGACATTGATTTGAAGGGAACTATCCTTTGTTCTTCTGCCGTCATGAAGCAATTCGTGAAGCAAAAGAGTGGTCAAATCTATAACGTCGAAGGCTTTGGATCAGATGATGCCACAAGACTTGGCTTGTCGGTATATGGCACGGCAAAACGCGGTGTCACTTACTTCACTGAAGCGTTAACCAACGAAGTGAAGAAGAGCAATCTTCCCATCCAAATTGGCAAGATCACTCCCGGAATTATGATCACGAACTTCATTAACCATAACCTCGGCGATCAAACCTTTGAACTCAGTGAACAAACGAAGAAAGTCTATAACATCTTAGGCGACTATCCTGAAACGATTGCGGCCTTCATGGTAAAACATATCAACAAGAACAAGAAAAATGGAGCAAAGTTCACTTGGTTAACCAACCGTCGTGCCTTCTTCCGTTTCATGAAGGCGCCGTTCAGTAAGAGAGATTTCTTTAAAGACGACAAGAAAGACGCGAAATAATTCGCATAAACAAGCGTTTCTATCGCATCATGGCCGGGTGACTAGCATGGCTCTCGCCATTTTTGCCATAGAGAAGAGCAAATACTTCGTCAAATCGCATCAAAAGATAGCGAAACGTGAACAGAATAAACATCTGAACGGCCCACACAAAGCCTTTGACTACCACAGCCAACTATTTTTTCACCGCCCAATGCCCAAACCGCTTTCCGCCGACGCGGGCAATTTTCTTAGCGTTTTGTAACTCTTCCATTTTACGTTGGAGCGTACGATAAGGAATGCCTAATTGTTTCGACAAATCTGTCTGTGTAATTGAAGGTTTGTTCATAATAGCGGTTAAGATTTTTTCTTCTAAAACGCCATCCAATACGCCAATATTTTGACGTTTTGGCGCATTGGAATTTTCTAGATATCCCACAGCCGTTGTTTCTTTTAATGTATTTTGAATAATATCCAGCATTAGCGCCACAAACGGAGCACTATCACTCTCTTTGTCCGATTGACTGAGCGCTTGATAATATTCTGCTTGCCTGCTACGAATTAGTTCTTCAATTGGCAGCCAATAAAATAGCTCGTTCCATTTTCCTAGCAATAAGCTATGCCACATCCGGCCAATACGACCGTTACCATCCGCGAATGGATGAATAAATTCGAACTCATAATGAAAAATGGCGCTCTTAACCAACGGATGCATTTCCGATGATGGATACCAGTGGAGCAAATCTTGGATCTCACCAGGTACAAATTCGGCAGGAGGGGCCATATGAACGACCATATCGCCTTTTACCACGCCGACGCCACCGGAACGGAACTTCCCGTTTTCGCGGATCAATCCTTCCATCATAATCCGATGTGCCTTCAATAAATCATCCATTGAGTACGGATTAAGAGAAAGCATCAAATCATAGGCTTGATAGGCATTTTTCACTTCACGAATCTCATTAGGGTTACCTAAAATTCGCTGACCATTCACAATCGCTGTTACTTGTTCTAAAGAAAGAGAGTTGTTTTCAATTGCTAAAGAAGACTGAATCGTTCGGATTCGGTTTTCTTTTCTCAAACGGGGATTTAAAGCACCATGTGATAAGACTTTAATCTTTCCAATTTCCTCGCTGATTGCAGCCACTTGATTAAGAATGCGTTCCGTCAAGTGGAACGGCGGTTGATATCGATCCATTTTATGATTCTGTCCTTTTCTATCTATGGCCTTCTATTAGAGAAAATCCATCCATATTTTTACACTTTTATTAAAATTGGCTCAACAATTTGTTAAAGACTACCCCGAAACGATCGCGGCCTTCATGGTGAAGCACATCAACAAGAAGAACGGGGGCAAAGTTCACTTGGTTAACCAACCGTCGTGCCTTCTTCCGTTTCATGAAGGCGCCGTTCAGTAAGAGAGATTTCTTTAAAGACGATAGGAAAGCCGCGAAATAATTCGTATTAAGAAAAGGGCCTTAATAAACACATGTCTTCGCCTACAAGAAGACGTTTCATTTAAAAGTAGACGATAAAGGACGGGGTTATGTCTAAAGTACGCACCACTATTAAACTCGATGCCAAATTATTAAAAGACAGCAAACCATTATTCGAAGATCTTGGTATGGATCTCTCTACTGCTGTAGCGATTTTTCTAAAACAGTCGTTACGTGTGCAAGGGATTCCTTTTCCTATTGCAAAAGAGATTCCTAATGTAGAAACGATCGCGGCCATGAACGAATATTCCCAAATGAAGGACCATCCCGAAAAATATAAGCGCTACGCTTCTTTTCGTGGTGTAATGAGCGGAAATATTGCAAAACAAGAATGACTAGTCACTAATTTAGCCAGTCAGTGACTAAGACGCCTTTCTATGTTTTTTGACTACAGCTATTCGGCTTATCAGAGATGGTCGTTTTTGACCGTTCCTTTTTCTAAAGCGGGCTCAATCAACTTGTTGGAAAGCTGCAGGCCATTTCAAACTTCGTTATCGCCCAGGTAGGTAGTTTTTCGTCCAATTTTCTGTATTTTTGGATGAAACAAAAAGGATCGAGTTAATGATTGCCCGTTTGGAATTTGACCCAACCAATGCG
Organism: uncultured Erysipelotrichaceae bacterium; assembly: GCA_902791935.1. Lineage (GTDB taxonomy): Bacteria > Bacillota_I > Bacilli_A > RFN20 > CAG-826 > UBA4951. Next base: position 37,512 of record CADAXQ010000013.1, read on the forward strand.
ATATTAGATATATTCCAGCGGCAGGCAAACCAAATTATCTCTTAAATATAGTTTCTCTGGATAGGTGCACAAAATAACGCCGGTTGCCCTATGTTTATCGACGTCTTTGTCCAAAACATCGAATGTGCTGGCCATAGAAGCCGTTGGCGATTCTGTTTCTTTAATCTCGATAGGATAAAGATTGTTACCGTCTTGGATAATGAAATCAATTTCCCCTTCTTCCTCTTCTTCTACGACTCCGCCATCGGTTTTAATCCGTTTTTTCTTTTTGTCTTTGCCTCTGTAGTAAAAAATCGAAAAATCGTATTTCTCGCCTGCGTTCGAAAAACTCTTAATCAGTTCATTGATAACGAAAGTCTCGAACAAATTACCAGCCATGTATCCGTTTTGTGCTGTTTCTTTGGTGAGCCAACGCGTTAGATAACAAGCTAAGCCAGTGTCTCTAAAATAGATTTTCGGCGCTTTAATCGCGCGGTTTAAATGTGAATTGCAGTAAGGTTGCAGCAAATAAATGATATTGCTTCGCGTAAGAATGCTGATCCATGCGCTGATGGTTTTTTCGTCCACTCCCACCTCACTCGCAATATTGGAGTACACAAGAACATTTCCAGTTCTTGCTGCCACACAGGTCATAAACTTCGTAAACGTCAAAAGATTATTTGTGCTAATTAAATCGGCGACGTCTCTCTCTAAATAGGTGTTGATATAAGAAGCATAGAAATCTTCCCATTCCTTATCCTTATTTTCATAAAGTTCTGGGTATTGTCCGCGATGAATAATTTCCCAGACATCGCCATATTTTTTCAGACATTTCTCCCTCTCACGAAGATAGGCATCGGTGGGAATAAAATGCTGATTGAAAGGAACATCATAGATTTCTCTAAGAGATAGGCCAGAAAGTTCATTGGTACTGACCCTTCCCGCTAAAGACTCTTCTCCTTGATGAAGTTTTAATTTTTGACTTCCTGAAAGGATATAGGAGCCATACCCAAGGTGATCAGCTTCTATCTTGTCTTTGATGGCTTCAAATATCGTTGGCACCTTTTGTGCTTCATCGATAAATAGAGGGGTGCCTTGTTTCGTTAAAAAGCCGGCCTCATCCGCTTCAGCAGTAGCACGCAAAAGTTTGTTGTCGAAATTAATCTTTTTTACGTCATGGAACAAATAGTTGCAAAGCGTTGACTTTCCAACTTGTCTGGCGCCGCTTAATGAGATGGCAATGTTATTTTTAAATCTTCTTTCTAAAACCGGAAGCAGATGTCTTTTAATGGAATACATGGAGTGCTCCTCCTCGACAACATAATATCATCAAAAGTCATTAATCTAAAGAAAAATGTTGTCTTTTCCGGAATCAGATTCCGGATTAGCCATAATTTATAGAGCATTTATGCCTTTGCTGTCCGTTTAAATTACGCATTTAAGCGAACTCATACTTTGTTTTGAGATCATTCAACGTGTGAAAGGGAATTAGGCTTTCCATTTGTAATCTACCAACGACAATCCCGGGCGCTATTCCTTGTTTGCTAGCAAATAACAATACGCTTTCTCGCGAATAATTACCATCTTCTTTAAATCGTAGAAAATCATCTTTGTGTATTAAAGCATCTTCCGCCCATTGATTTGCGGCTCTTTCGTCTTCTTCCGAAATGCCACCAGCCTTTCCAACATGCCCCAGTACTACATGAGCAATTTCATGAAAAAGGCTGAACCAGAATTTATCGGCGTCTCTTCCTCTTGTGGTAATGCCAATTACGATTTTCTTGCCATCCATAAAGGTGGCGCCTTGTAAAAAAAGAACCACTAAGATGAGGGAGCAAGACCAATGCGATTCCGCAATTGGCCAAATGCTTCTTGAGTGACGGGCAAAATGCATCCGGATCCAAAACAGTCATTTTTCTGATTTCAGGGACGAGGGAGGCCAAGCGTTTTAAGTTCACTGATTCAACCGTTACATCCCGCGCTTCTATCCGTGCTTCCTGAGTCCACGCCATCAAAATTGGTAGAAAATAATCACGACCGAAGCTTTCTGAATCGCGTTAATTAGCCTTTATGTCGCTGGACGAAGAATCTCTATTACCATTCCCTCAAAATTTTTTAATTTTTGGTAATAGGTCATGATTTATGCCGGCAAAAAACGCCAATTTAAAATAGATCTAACACCTTTATCGAAGCGGCACTTCAAAATAGGTTTTTACCTCCTACACCCATTAATAGGCACACTCTGATAGCAATGGACATTTTTTACCAAATAAAAATTACGACCTAAGCCACCGAGAAATGTCGACAATCTCAATCCCCTCATATTGATAGTTTTCATGTCTCGTTCTCGCGATAATCATCTTCGGATAGGCATCCCGGATAGCCAATAACGGCGTATACTCCCGTTCAAATGTCTTGGGATCAGAAATGTTGTCGCTGACTTGAATGTAGATTAGCTTGTCTCTTTTCTTCGCGACAAAATCGATTTCTTTTTGATAAAGTTTGCCAACATACACCTCGTAGCCGCGGCGCTTTAATTCCAAATAAACGATGTTTTCATAGACTCTGCCGAAATCCATGTTCCTGGTTCCATTGACGGCATAACGGAAAGAAGGGTCGCAAAGATAATATTTATTGTTACTTGCGAGGTATTTCTTCCCCTTTAAATCGTAACGTTTTGCTTCATAGAATAAGAAGGCGTTTTGCAAGTATTCTATGTAATTGGATACCGTCTTTCTCGTGATTTCACTTTGATTACGGTTGAGCGCTTGGCTGATGTTGCCAGGAGAAAGCAAATTTCCGATGTTGTCCATCATAAACTCAGCAATGTTGTTAAATTCGGACTTATTCCGAATATGATATTTTTCAACCAAATCACGAATCACAATCGTAGAATATACTTCTCGGATATAATCGTATTTTTTGTCTTCTGATGCATAAGCATAAGATCCAGGCATTCCGCCTGTCTTTGCATAGGTATCAAACGCGTCGTCATAATTGTCATGGATCCCGTAATAGGCAAGATATTCTTGAAATGAGAAGGGGTATATTTGAATTTCCATGACTCGACCAGTAAATAATGTGGCTAAATCCGAGCTTAAAAGGAACGCGTTCGATCCTGTGATATAAATGTCATAGATGCCTTTGGCGTAGATGCTGTTGATAGCAAATTCAAACTTAGGGCATAGCTGCACTTCATCAATAAGAAGGACATTCGTCATACCTTTTTTGTAGTTGTCCAAGATGTATTGATGCAATGCATGATATTCCAGCAAGTGATCAAATTCCAACTCTTGCAGGTTGATCATAACAATGTTGATCTTTTCGTCTTTCTTCTTTAAGTAGTCAATGAACTCTTGCAGCAACACCGACTTCCCGCTTCTCCAAATGCCCGTGATAACTTTGATGTCCGGTGTACCGTAAGATTCCATTAATTGGTCAAGATATCGTTGCCTTGATATTAGTTGCATGCTGACTCCTTCTATTACCACTTTTTTAAAAAATTTTAATTTTCGGTAATAAATGATTTTTTGATAGAGCGACGTCACCAAATAGGTTGTTTTTCATTCGGCTACTTAGTAGACACATTACCATGGCTAATGCATGTGCTACTTGAAAGATTGGGAGCGGACGCAGAAACAAAATAAAAGAAATAGGAGAACTCCATGTTTATGTATATGTTTTTACCGTTTTCATATACTGCAATATATGATTTCTTGCGTCCATGCAGCTGTCTCAGTTTTTTAAACAGCTAATCGGAATAATATAAATGCCTTCTTTGCTTAAATACCCGTACTGTCCATCGGTAATGATGGCCCTCACCGTCGGAAGCTCCATGGTGTTCGTCGGATTGGCATCGTTATAGGCGCGAATCAGCGCCATCATTTTTTCTAAATTCTTGATCCCTTCAGAAATTTGTTCATCACTACTTTTCACTTCGAACAAACCATATCTACCATCTGGCAAATGGATCACGAAATCGCATTCTAGTCCCAAACGGTCTCGATAATATGAAATTTCTCCGTCTATGGTTTTTGAATATACTTCTAAGTCTCTTCCCACCAAACACTCAAAAAAGAAGCCTCTTGTTCTTTTGTCTTTGGATAAACCCTCCGAATTGATACCTAATGCCGCACATGCCAAAGAAGGATCGAAGAATTCTTTTTTCGGCAGCGATCGAATCGAGGTCTTGCTTCTAAGATTCGGACACCATGCAGGTATTTCCTTAATGACAAACAATCTTGTTAAAGCATTGTAATAATCATAAAAAGTACTATCTGAAAGCGGATGACCGGATTTATTTACGTCTTCAATAATGGTTTTGTTGTCCACGTTTTGAGATAAGGTTCTCGCCAAAGATCTTAATAGAACTCTTGTTGTTATAGGGCTTAATTCCTTCCCGCTCGCTTCTTGAATATCGGTTTCACAAATGCTGTTTAACGCTTGCCTTCCGTAAGAAAGTAAATTATGTGGCGGATTTACCACCCCTTCTGGCCAGCCTCCCTTCACCATTAAATTGTTGATCGTCTCTTTTTGATCGGGTAAATGTACGCTAATAGGTTGCATCGGGTTATCAAAAAGTTCTTTCAAAGAGATTTGCCCGGTAGAGTCGCCACTCTCGAAAAGGGTCATTGTGGTCATGTCAATTTTGACGATGCGCATGGAACCGGTGTGGTTCGTCGTCCCCGCTTTAGGAGAAAAAGAACCGGTTAAGATAAATTGATTTTTAAGGTGCGTTTCGTCGGCATAGTTTTTTACTTCGTCCCATATAGCAGGATAGAGTTGCCATTCATCAATCAGCCTTGGCTTAGCACCTTCAAGAAAAAGTCTGGGGTTTGCGTAGTACATGCTATCAAAGTCGTCCCTTTGACTTTTTGTGTTAAGCTTTATTTCACTATTGGCAAAATGCTCTGCAGTATATGTTTTGCCGCACCATTTCGGTCCACGAATATGAACGGCTGTAAAATCAGCCAAATAGTCGCCGATTATTTTATCGATAATTCTAGGTATATACTGCATTTTATCCATTTTCGTTACTCCGTTGATATTATGACATAAACATAGTGATTTGCAATATTTTGTCGGAGTGATTTGCAATATTTTGTCGGAGTGATTTGCAATGTTTCGTCGGAGTGATTTGCAATATTTTGCCGGAGTGATTTGCAATATTTTGCCGGAGTGATTTGCAATGTTTCGTCGGAGTGATTTGTAATCAAAAAAACAGGACTTCAGAACGGAATCCTGCTTTTCTGTTAGAAGCGATTTTTACTTCTCTTTATTTGATCATCGACTGAGAAATCATCCAAACCGCTTTGCTGAAGGAATCGATGAGATCGTCCATTTTGGTCGACACGAGATAGCTGTTTTCTTCATCGGCACTTGTTTTGATGCTGGATGCTAATCCGAGCAACACCCGATAATCTTCCAGGACTTTGCCTAACAATTCATCAGCGCTGATGTAGGTGCCATTGTCTTCTTTGATCTTAGAAAGTTCTAAGAACTCACCCATTCTGGACACCGGTTTGCCACCGATTTTTAAGAGCGTCTCCGCCACTTCATCAATTTCTTCGTTCACTTCGTCATAGTAGGATTCGAGTTGAGCGTGGATGGTGAAGAAGGAATGTCCGGTCACGTACCAGTGGTACGATTGTAATTTGTGGTAGAACACCACTAAGCTTCCGAGCAATTCGTTCATCGAAGTATTTACTTTGTTTTGTTGCATATTCATTTTCTCCTTTGGGACCTTTGTCCCTCTCTGCACTTAGATAATATTCTTTAAACAATCGCTAAAATATCAATATTGTCTTTAATATTTGCACTATTTTCTTTTTTATCTATTTTTATCATTTTTGTTTTGCATTATTACGCGCGTATAGGCCTACTTATTTATTAATTTCATATATTTATTGCATTATCTTTTGTATTTATATTGATTTATGACAAAATAAAAACATGAAAACATCACAAGATGCCCAATATACCTTCGGCAGTTTGCCAGTTCTATTAGAACAAAGAGAAGTCTGTGGCGCCGATCCCCATCAGGAACTGGCCCATTGGCACGACATGTTAGAACTCATCCAAGTCAAAAGCGGCCAGATGCATTGCCACGTCAATGGGTCTGACTTCTTATTGAAGAAGGGCGACATCTGCATCATCAACGAAGAGCAGATCCACCGCATTTATAGCAACGAAGAGATGCCCTGCTCCACCAACACCCTCACCATCAGCCCGGCGATGTTGCAAAACATTACGGATATGTATAACAAGCTGATTTTGCCGGTCATCAGCGACAGTGACTTCACCCATATCCGGATGAATGGCCGTAATTCTCACGCGCGTATGATATCTGATTTAATGGATGAAATGATGAAACTAGCCAAAGATCAACCGGTTGGTTGTGAGCTTCAGGCGCTTGCCTGCGTGGCCATGATTCTACGTCAAGTTTATCTCGTGCACAGTGAAGAACCGATCGAAATCGAACACGATGAAGACCTGCGTTTACACAAAAAGATGACCGCCTATATTTACGAGCACTATAACGAACCAATCAGCCTAGATGACATTGTCGCTTCTGCCGACATCAGTCGTTCCAAGTGCTCGGTCTTGTTTCATAAATATGCCGAAACGTCCCCGATTGATTTCCTGAATGCCTATCGGCTAGAGATGGCAGCGGGCCAGTTATGCAATACCGGCAATACCGTCGCTTCCATCGCCTTCGCGTGCGGCTTCAACCAGCAAAGTTACTTCAGCCGTATGTTTGTCCGCGAATACGGCATGACCCCTAAGGCCTACCGCCAGGCGCACCAAAGCGCGCGTTAATTTAATATTGGAAGGCATCAGATAACGTTTTTACTGACGCATAAATGGCAAAATTTCCTACTTTATGGATGGAAAATTGGCTATGCGCAGTTCAATGCTCTTTGTGTTTCCCGTAACTAAATAAGCGTTGTCGCCACGCTTTTCTAGAACAACTTCGTAAAACGGCAAATTGCTTGCGTCGGGGAGAACCACACCAGAAGGAGACGGATTCACCAGAACACCAAATTTTTTCATTGCAAAAAGCAAAACGTCTACGGTTCCACTTTCAAAGCCAAATTTCTTTCGCAATAAAACTTCACGATATTCTTTTGCCATGACGGTGCTATATACAGTAACGATCTCTCCGCTCAAAACTCTAATCATTACCTGAACTGTGGCTGCATCGTCTTTGCTGGACAATAAAGCAGAAACGAGGACATTAGTATCAATCACCGCATAGCAAATCATTCATCCGACTCCTTGCGCGCAAGATCAATCTCCTTATTGATTTCCTCTAGGCTCATGTCGGAAACGCGATTGTCTTTTGCCTGTGCTCGCAAGGCCATGAACGCCTGCAATGCTTCTTCTCTGGTGACATTTTGCTCCGGGGATTCCGAAGTGGTCCTGGTATCCGTCTGTCATCAGGTATTTCTTCTTGGATTTGGAGTCCGCGAAGAAGCTCAGCGGGACGGATCTTCCCTGCTGGGTCCCACCTGATACCAGAAGGCGGGATGGTATCCCTGGCCCGCCTATCCGTCCGCAGAGATATACCAAGATCTTTATGGATGCTTCCGGAAGATTCACTCTTACCTTCTTCGAAGGTCATCAGAAGGAGATGCTATATCTCGGCTCCCATTCGGAAAGGATGTCCCGGATAAGATCGAAAAATCCGGTCTTCATTTAGCCGAAGTAGACTCTCAGCCGATTTACGAGGAAGGGAAAACCGTTCTTCTCTGCAAGACTCTTTATCATCAGCCAATCGATCCGAAGGGCTTCGTCAATCCCGCTTTCGGGGAGAAGACTTACCCTGAACACGATTATTCCGTCCTCTATATCGCCGAAATCGAAAAAGCCTACGAGATCGAGAAGTAAAAGAGATCTTACATCTCTTTCGCTTACAAAAAAGACAGGACCCGCGTTCTGCCTTTTTGTACGGATGAATAATCTCACTCCGCTTCCTCTTCTCTGGCTTTCTTGTTCTGGTACATCTTGGTATCGGCTTCCTTGATGACCTGTTCGATCGGAAGAGAGGAATCATAGGTCGCGTAACCTAAGGAGACACTCGGCATTCGCGGATCCTTTTTCCGCATCTCTTTCATTGAGGTAAAGAAGCTTTCCTTGAGCTTATCTGCCTCCTCAAGATGACGATTCATGATCACACAGAACTCATCTCCGCCGATGCGGTAACATTTTCCGTATTTTCCATACGTTTTCTTAATCCGCAAGGCGATGTTCTTCAAGGCAAGATCCCCGACATCGTGGCCATAGGTATCATTGACCTTCTTGAACTGATTGACATCGAAGAAGAGAAGAATCGCTTTTGATCGGAGGCTCTCTATATTGGTTTCATAACAGCCTCTGTTGAGAAGCATCGTCAAGGCGTCGACTTGGAAGACCATCTTGTTATAGCGGGAATAGAGAAGATAATTGGCGATTGCGACACAGAGGTAATCGACTTTGATTTCGCTGTAGATAAACTGGATCGTCACCCCTAAAGCAAGAAGAAGCAAGGTCAGGATCAAGACGCTATCGATATTCATCTGATATTCTTTTCCGCTTCGGATGACGCAGAAAAAGATATAGAAAGTCGATAAAGAAAAAGCGAGGATATAGATGAAATAGAAGGTTTCATGATGGGAGACATTGTTTTCATCAATGGAGAAAACCAGATCGAATCCCATCGCGATACATTCGAATAAGGCGTGAGCTAAAGCGATCCCCAGAGGGATCCTTGAATCTTTGACGTTTGCGTAAGCGCTCGCGGCCAGAACCCCGGTCAAGGGAGCAATGCTGTACTCGATTCCTTTGGCGGCTTTATGAAGGGGGATCAGGGAAGGCGATGCGCCTTCCGTAAGAACACCGACGAATTCGGCGCTTGCCGCTAAGGCGATAAAGAGAGAAGCGAGAACCGTCTTCCTCTTGATGTCTTTACGGATCAGACGGTTGGTCAAGGAATCAAAAGAGGTGATCAATAACACTAAGAGTTCGACAAGGAGGTTCGCAGTATATAAGTTCATGGTTTCCTATGCCTTTTGAATAGTCTAACCGAACCCATTGGGAGCTGACGAAGGTAAATGGATATGAGTTTCACCATTTTACCAATTTCCCCCTTTGGAAATATGGTGAAACTCCTTCTCAGGGCTTCCTGTTCCTGACCTGCGCAAAGAGGGAAAGCTGGATGTTTCTTTCCCTTCTTCCGGCTTTGAAAAAACGCTTTTTCTGTCGTGAAGCGCAATCGAAATTCCTTGCGCCAGCCTATAGTATCCGATGATCGGAGAGAGGTCATAGTCCTTCGCCTTGGAAAGCAAAACCGTATATGGGCCCGGGGACGAGAGAAGCGCTCCACTCCATGGCGTGGTGGCTGAACATCGACGCCTAGCTTCAGGACCATCAAGGCCGTTCTCTTCCC
>CADAXQ010000014.1 GCA_902791935.1 uncultured Erysipelotrichaceae bacterium
CTGGCCGGCGCCAGTCTTTTGAGCACGCTCAAAAGACCATGCCTGTTGAATATGACTCTTCGTCAATTGGTCATTGACATGGCTTATCCAATTTTATTAGCGAAAACGCAACTTATAATTTCAAATATTGCATTTTTCTACATTTGTTCTACACTGATTCCGTTATGTGGGGGAAAGATAATTGCTTTTACATCAATCGTCAAATTGACGAACCCGAAGGATCCGAAAGCATCTTTTATCGGCATTTGCACGCTTACTACGAAATCCTTTTCTTCTTTCGTGGGAACGTGGCTTTCTCCGTGGAATCGGAACAGAAAAAGCTTGAACCTGGCGATATTGTCTTGGTCCAGCCGGGCAAATATCATTTCGCTACCGTTGGAAAAGAGACCTATGAACGTTGCGTTGTCTCGTTTTTCTCCTCCATCTTGCCAGCATCACTACAAAAGAAAATCGCGAATATCGGTCCTTTCTTTGTCTCTGATCCACCATTAAAACATTTATTCCACGAATTAGAAGATATCCCCTCTGATTATGCCGATCCCGATGATCAAGAAATCATATTCCAATGCCGGCTCGACGAAATTTTGATTCGTCTTGCCGAGGGGGCTAACGCCTCTTCTGCGGAATCTTATAACGCGTTAACCCGCTCGGTTTTGGCATATTTAGATAGCCACATCTCCGAACCGATTAATATTTCCCGAATGAGTGAAGAACTCCACTACTCAAAATCTCATATCAGCAACGCATTCACGAAAAGCATGAATTGTTCTTTAATGCGCTATGTCCGTTCCAAGAAAATCATGGCGGCCCATGCTTTGATTGAAAGTGGCGTTAAGCCGAAAAAAGCCGCAGAGGAATGCGGCTTTGAAGACTATTCGACGTTCTATCGTTCCTATTGCAAAATCATCGGCCATTCTCCTTCTCGAACGGAAGGCGGAACGTTCGATGCCTCAGACGATAACCATCATTGATGTAAGAATCACACTTTCGGTTTGAAGTAACGGAGGGCGTTTTGATAGGAAATGTTCTCAACAATCTTGCCGAGCGTCTTTTCGTCGTTCGGATAACGTCCTTGTTCTACGAGCGAAGCCAGGAATGAGCAAAGTTCACGGCGGAAGAAATCATGACGAGAGAAACTAAGGAACGAACGGCTGTCGGTTAACATGCCGATAAAGCAAGAAAGTAAGCCATCTGCGCTTAAATAGGTCATTTGTTTCCAAATGCCATCATAGTGATCGTTGAACCACCAAGCGGCGCCGAGTTGAAGCTTCCCTGCTTCCGGTCCTTCCTGGAAGCTATTCATTGCGCTCACTAAAGCAAGATAGTCCTTGTCGTTTAACGTATAGAGGACGGTTTTTGGCAAGGCGTTCTTATCTTGTAAGGCAGAAAGCAGCGCTTCTAGTGAAGAGGCGATGGGCCAGTCCCCGATGGCGTCATAGCCATAGTCGGGGCCATATTTTCGATAGCCGGCTTGATTGACGTTCCGAATGGGTCCGAAATGGAACTGCTGGACCATATCATATTTCGTATACTGCTCGCCCAAATGGAGCAAGAGATAGCTTTGATAGAGTGCCACTTCTTCATGAGACAATGTCTTGCCTTCCAACCGTTTTTGGAAGACGGCGTTGGCTTTTTCGTAATTTGTGTTGGGATCAAAGCAAAGTTCGGAAATGCCATGGTCTGCTGCCCGCGCGCCAAGCGAAACAAAATAAGTAAGCCGACGATCAAAAGCATCCAAGAAATCTTGCAGATTCGAGATCGATAACGAAGCAGCCGCTTCTAGTTTCTTCACCCAAGGTAAGAATCCATCTAACGTAATCGCAATCGCAGGATCGGGTCTAAAGCAGGGATACACCTTTGTTTTTAATGTCTTATCCCCTGCCATTTTGACGTGATAGGCTAAGTTATCCGTTGGATCATCGGTGGTAAAAAGATGGGCCACATGGCTCATTTCTAGAATTTTACGGACCGATAACTGCTTTAACTTCGTATTGGCCTCGTCATAAATCTCTTTGGCCGTTTCGGGACAAAGCGGTTTTGTGATGCCGAAGTATTCTTTTAATTCTAAGGCACACCATTCATAGACGGGGTTTCCGACAAAATAAGGGAAGCATTCCGCGAATTTTTCGAATTTCTCCCAGTCGCTACGCGAACCGGTGATGTAATCTTCTGAAACACCCATTTCGCGAAGTAAGCGCCACTTATAGTGATCGCCTTTGCCATTTTTTCCTAACCAAGCTTCCGTGATGGTACCTAAGGTACGATCTTCGGCAATGGCCGCTGGATCTAAGTGGCAATGATAGTCAAAGATTGGCATGTTCGCGGCATGCTTTTCATATAATTCTTTCGCTAAGTCGCCATTCAAAAGATAATCGTCACCCATAAATGTCTTCATGTGATTTCCTCTTTTTCTTCCGCTAATATTGTGCAAGCAAACATCAGAAAATACCACGGAACGTTGCAAGAAGAAGAAAAGAACGCAATCGCTTGCGATTGTTTTGCAAGGAAGCAATCGGAAATTGCAATGGCTTCTTCCCACAAAGACTCATAGAATAATAGCGCGAGGAACAATCTATGAAATTAGTGTTTCGTTGGTTTGGCCCAAAAGATAGCATTCCGCTTTCATATTTGCACGAAATCCCAAATCTTTCGGGCGTGGTGACGGCTGTTTACGATCAAAAACCCGGAGAAGTCTGGAGCGAAGACTCACTATGCCGTTTAAAAGAAATGGCGGCTGCCCATGGACTAGCCATGGAAGTCATCGAATCGATTCCGGTCAGTGAAGACATCAAGCTCGGCACGGCAAAACGCGATGAGCATATCGAAGCGTTCCGGAAGAATTTGGCGCTGGTCGGCCGTTATGGCGTGAAATGCGTTTGCTATAATTTCATGCCGGTCTTTGACTGGCTACGAACGGATATGCATCATCAAAATCCCGATGAATCCAATTCTTTGGCTTATTCACGCGATGATTTTGATAAGGTGGATCCCCATCATTTGCATCTCCCTGGGTGGGACGAATCGTATTCGCCAGAAGAATTGCAGTCTTTGTTAAACGCCTATCAGAACGTTTCTCATGAAGAATTGTTCGATCATTTAGTCTATTTCTTAAAAGCCATTGAAGATGTCTTAGACCAATATGACATCAATATGGCCATCCATCCCGATGATCCGCCATGGGACGTGTTTGGTTTGCCCCGCATTGTTTCAAACGAAGCGGATTTTGACCGTCTCTTCAAAGCCGTGCCGAATCGTCATAATGGCATGACGCTTTGCACAGGTTCATTAGGCGCAGGACGTTGCAATGACATTCCGCATATGGCGGCCAAATACGCGAAAGAAGGCCGCATTTACTTCGCCCACCTTCGGAATGTCCTATACACTGATAATCGCGATTCGTTCGTCGAAGTTGGCCATGATACGAAATTAGGCTCATTAAATATGTACGCCATCGTAAAAGCCTTAGTAGACAGCGGATTTGATGGCTACGTCCGTCCTGATCATGGTCGAAATATCTTCGGAGAAAACGGAAAACCCGGCTATGGTTTATATGACCGTGCGTTAGGATGCGCTTATATCAACGGATTATTTGAAGCTGCCGAAGCAGAAAAGAAGGATTGAAACATGAAAAAAGAAGAATTGCCGATTGCCCTGGATTTATCAGACAAAGTCGTTGTGATCACAGGAGCAGGCGGTGTGCTTTGCTCCCGGATGGCAGAGGCGTATGCTGCCGCTGGTGCCAAAGTGGCCATTTTGGATTTAAGACTGCCGGCTGCCACGAAAGTCGAAGACATCATCGTGAAAGATGGTGGCACCGCCAAAGCTTATGAAGCCAATTGCTTGGACCGCGCTTCGCTAGAAAAGGCCCACGAAGCCATTTTGCACGATCTTGGTCCATGCGACATCTTAGTCAATGGCGCAGGCGGGAACTCGCCCAAAGCCACGACGACGCAGGAATTCTATGCTCCAAAGCAAAACGAAAACGAAATCTCGTTCTTTGACTTAAAACCCGAGGGATTCCAATTCGTCTTCGATTTGAATTTGCTTGGCGCCTGGCTTACGACCCAGGTGTTTGCCAAAGATATGTTGGGCCGCAAAGAATGTTCCATCTTGAACATTTCTTCAATGAACGCATTTACGCCATTAACGAAGATCCCCGCCTATAGCGCAGCGAAAGCCGGTGTTTCGAACTTCACCAAGTGGTTGGCCACTTATTTCGCCACGGAGAATATCCGGGTTAATGCAATTGCCCCTGGTTTCTTCTCCACCACGCAAAACCATGCTTTGCTTTGGAATGAAGATGGCACGCCAACCGCCCGTACCGCGAAGATTTTGCGCAATACCCCGATGAATCGTTTCGGAGAAACCGACGAATTATTAGGCGCTACTTTGTTCTTAAGCGATGCGAAAGCCGCTGGCTTTATCACTGGCGTGATTTTGCCGATTGATGGTGGTTTCTCCGCTTATTCTGGTGTATGAGGGAGCCTGGCATGAAATCAGTCATCACGTTTGGGGAATTGATGCTTCGCCTTTCTCCCGAAGGGCATCTTCGCTTCCCACAAGCGAATTCTTTTCACGCCTATTACGGCGGGGCGGAAGCCAATGTCGCCATTGCGTTGGCCCAGTTTGGCATTCCGGTATCTTATGTCACAGCTTTGCCAACGAATGATTTAGGCACGGCCGCGTTAAATGCCGTCCGTCAATTTGGCATCGATACGAAGCATGTCGTTCGAAAAGACGGCCGCTTAGGCGTATATTATTGCGAAACAGGCTATTCCCAACGGGCTAGCCAAGTCATTTATGACCGGGCAAATTCCGTTTTCGCTCAATCAAAACCAGATGACTATGACTGGGATGCCATTTTTCAAGGCGCCTCTTGGTATTATTTGACTGGCATCACCCCTGCTTTATCCCCTGTTTTGGCGGAGATAGTTATTTTTTCCGCCAAAAAAGCCAAAGAACACGGTGTGAAAGTCGCATTTGACCTTAATTATCGCCGAAGTCTGTGGCCGGCTGGCGAAGCCAGGAAATTCTATGATACGCTTTGCCCATTGGTTGATCTTTGCTTCACGAATTTATATCAAACAAAGGATATCTTTGGGCTTGCGTTAGACCCGAAAGACCCCGAAGATCCAGAAGCGCATGCTGTGGCTGCTTCTTATTTAACCGAACATTTTGGCATTTCGGAAGTCGCATTTTCGACAAGAAAATCCCCTTCTGCCAATGTCAATGCGATTTCTGGCTATCTTTATGCAAACGGAAAACTTTCTCGTGCGAAAACCTATTCCATGGATATCGTAGACCGTGTCGGCGGTGGCGATGCGTTTGGTGCTGCCCTTTTAACGGCAAAAGAAAAAGGTCTATCCGCCAAGCAAGCCATCGATTGCGCGGTGGCAGCCTCATGCTTAAAACATTCCGTGGAGGGCGATTATCTTGTGGCCTCCTGGGATGAAGTCACCGCGTTAGCGTTTGGCACAGGAGATACGTTAATTAAACGCTAGGAGTAAATCATGAAACAAGAAACGATAAATAAGCTTTGCGATTGCGGCGTGTTAGCCGTCTTACGGGCACCGAATCCTGAAATGGCCATTCATATTGCCGAAGCCATCGTCCCGAGCGGTGTGGTCGGTTTAGAAATCACTTATACGGTTCCTGGCGCAGGGAACGTCATTAAGACGTTGCATAACGACCCACGTTTTTCCTCTTGTCTCGTCGGGGCTGGAACAGTTTTAGACGAAAAAACCGCCAAAGATGCAATTTATAATGGGGCGGCCTTCCTGGTATCGCCTTCGTTTAATCCGTTGGTTGCGAAAGTCGCGAATGCCGCGGACGTTCCTTATTTGGCCGGTTGCTTAACGCCGACTGAAATTGTCACGGCGTTACGTGAAGGCGCCGATCTCATCAAAGTTTTCCCTGGCGACGTTGTTGGTCCACATTATTTAAAAGATATTCATGGGCCACTTCCGGACGCGAAATTGCTTCCGAGTGGCGGTGTCAGCATCGAAAATGCCGGTGAATGGATTAAAAACGGTGCCGTCATGGTTTCGGCTGGATCTAGCTTAACTGCCCCCGCGAAGAGTGGCGATTACGCGGAAATTACTCATCGTGCCGCACAATTCTTGGCCGAAGTCAAAAAAGCAAGACAAGGCAAATAAATCTGATTCAAAAACAGAAAAAGCGCCATGATTGGCGCTTTTTTGATTGTTACGAGATAAAAACCAAGAACGAAGGAATCGTTATTTGGCTTCTTTGTGAAGTGTCTCTTTTTTGCAGCGAGAGCAATACTTCATTGTTTCCATCTTGTTCGGATGGGTCTTTTTGTTTCTCGTGGTAATGTAGTTGTGTTCACCGCATTCGCTGCAGGCGAGAATTACTTGATCGCGTTTGCTTTTTGCCATAATTTGTCACTCTTCCTTCTTGTCGCGAGAGATATCGTAACATAGACTGCGCGAAAGTGCTACAAGAAAAAGGCAAAAGACGTTAAAATCTTTGCGATGAAAACAAGAGAAGAAACGAGACCCGTCCACGTTGGCACTTGCCAAATCGGCGGGCAAAGTCACATCGTGATCCAGTCGATGTGTTCCATTAAAACATCGCGAGTGCAAGAAGTCAGCGAACAAATCAATCGTTGTGCCGCTTTAGGCGCCGAAGTCATGCGCTGTTCTTGCTTAGATTTTGAAGATGCCACTGCTTTCCGAGAAATCAAAAAAAGAGTGAGTATCCCGTTAATCGCGGATATTCATATCGATTATCGCCTTGCTTTGGCGGCCTTAGATGCCGGTGTTGATGCGGTTCGGATCAATCCTGGCAATATCGGGGATGAAAAGCGGGTCAAGGAGGTTGTGGATGCCGCGCTTGCCCACCACGCCCCGATTCGGGTTGGCGTAAACGGCGGTTCCTTGGACAAACAAATTTATCAAGGACGAGACACCATCAAAGGAGAATATCTTTACGAATCAGCAAAAAAGCATGTTGATTTGTTAGAAAAATACGGATTTCATGACATCGTTCTTTCGCTTAAAGGATCGGATGTTCGCGAAACGATTGCCGCCTATCGTTTGGCCGCGGAGCGCTTTCCCTATCCACTGCATTTAGGGATTACCGAAGCAGGACCCATGGAGACAAGCTTAATTCGTTCTGCTGCGGGTCTTTCCCCACTTTTGCTCGATGGCATCGGCGATACCATTCGTATTTCTTTGACAGAAGAGCCTGAGGAAGAAGTCCGGGCGGCCGCAAGATTGTTACATGACCTTGGGTTAAAGGACGACTGGCCGACGTTTATTTCCTGCCCTACTTGCGGGCGAACCGAAGTGAATTTGTTACCACTCGCAAAAAAGGTCCAGAGTTACTTAGAAGAACACCATATCAATAAAACCATTGCCATCATGGGCTGCGTGGTCAACGGACCTGGCGAAGCCAAGCACGCCGATTTAGGGGCAGCAGGAGGCAATGGCATGTGGGTCATTTTCAAAACAGGGAAAATTATCCGCGAAGTCAAGGATTCGGAGATTTATCCGGCGCTGATAGAAGAGATTCAGAAGCTATAAGCGTTTCTCTCCAGCCGGTTTCATATTGTCCGCTTCGAAGCATTTCAATTTCCTTTCGGTATGGCAATATCTTACCAAGCCACGGCGTTTCTAGCTCAAAAGGAATGCCTTCCAGTTTCGGGTGTTTGAACCACTTCTCTAACGTTTCGAAGCCAAGTGTGCCATAACCGATGTTTTCGTGGCGATCTTTATGTGATCCCATCGGATTTTTTGAATCGTTTAAATGAATGACTTTAAGATGGTTTAAGCCGATGATACGGTCAAATTCATCTAAGACTTGATCCACGTTCGCCACCGGGTATCCGGCATCGTTAATGTGGCAAGTGTCCAAACAAACACCAAGACGATCAGGATAGGCGGAACGCATCCGAAGTGTCGCGATGGCGTCGAACGTTCTTCCGATTTCGTGGCCTTTCCCCGCCATGGTTTCTAAACAGATAAGGGTGTTCTTAGAAGAAGATGCCTCCAACGCTAAATCCAGCACTTTTGCCGTCTCCGTAAAAGCGGCATCGCCTAGTTCGTCCACATCACTGCCAGGATGTAACACCAAATAAGGGACGCCGAAGGCTTCGGCGCGGTCAAGTTCTTTCGCTAACATCTCGATCGCGATTTCTCTCGTGTTGGGTTTCATGCTGGCAGGATTGATGATATAAGGCGCATGGATGACAAGATGGTTCAAAGAATGGCCGCTAGAAAGCCATAATTGCTTGCCTTCTTCGATTTTTAAGGCAGAAAGCGGCAAACGAATCGTGTTTTGCGGCGCACCCGTGTAGAACATAAATGTGTTCTCACCGAGCGAAAGCGCCTTTTTTACAGTGCCAAGAAAATAATCAGGCGCCGTCAAAGAAAGATGGGAGCCGATATAACGCATGGTAATACTCCTAAAAAGTTAGTTATGATGCTTGTCCGCTTTTTCGTTTAACGCACGGGCTTTTTCCCGATATTGAGCTTCCAATTCTTTGCGGACGGACTTTTGAATGGCTTTACGCCGATACTTCCGTTTAACTTTTTCAATCGCGAACTGCCGTTTTTTCTTGTGCATCGGTTCGATGTGCTTCGGATTTGATCTCGCCTTGGCAATCAGGATTTCTTTTTGCTCGGCTTCAGGAAGTTCGCGTTTCTTCGTTAGCTTCTCTTTCGGCAAAAGGCCGACTGGATCTGGTTTAAGGCCATCTTTTTTCAAGGTATAGAAGTCAAATTTGTCTTTCTTGTTTTCTTCTAAAAGACGTTTTGCTTCACGGGTATGGTCAGCATTGTAGAAAATCCAAGAATCGCCGTCTTTTCCAAAACGGCCCGTACGACCGGCACGATGGTAATAGAAATCTAAATCCGAAGGCAAATCGACGGAAATGACATCGGTCACATCCGGAATGTCGATGCCGCGGGATAAAAGATCGCTCGCGACAATCACGGAATTGTGATTCGCACGAATCGCCCGTATGACTTTGCGGCGCGAACGGTCATCTAAAGACCCAGAGAAATAGATGGCATCGATGCCGTTGGCTTTTAAACCGGCATATAAGGCATCCACTGCCTTTACGGTCGAAGCAAAGACGATGCAAAGATAAGGATTCCGAAGACGTAAGAATTGCGTCACTGCCGCCACGTCACCGACATGACGGATATCGATGAAATGGTGACGAACCGTCGAAGCGGTCTCCGTTTTATCGCTTTCCCACTCAAAGCCAGAACGAACGAATTTTGTTAATTCGTCTTTGAGATTTTGTCGCAAAGTGGCTGAGAAGACCATAATTTGTGGCTCTTCTAACGAAGCTAAAAGCGCTTCTACATCCGGGAAAAATCCCATGTCGAGAAGCATGTCCGCTTCGTCTAAAACAATCGTTCTAACGTTTTGTAGCGTAAAGAGATGTTTGTCCACCAAGAGGTCTTTTAAACGGCCTGGCGTTCCAACAATGATTTGAGGCGGAACTTTTGATCCTTGTTCGTTTTGGCTCGTTTCTGTTTCCGAAGAATAGAGACGGACGTGAAGTTTCGGGAAGAATGGTTCAAATTGTCGGGCAAAATCAAACGTTTGACGAGCCAATTCTCTTGTGGGAGAAACAACGATGGCCTGCACACGATTCAAATTGTAGTCCGTGCGTTCGAGAATCGGGATTAAGTAAGCATGGGTTTTCCCCGATCCCGTCTCACTTTGAGCTAATAAAGAAATACCCCGAAGTGCTTTCGGAATAACGGTGCTTTGCACAGCCGAAGGCTCATGATAGCCAAGCTTGTCTAGTGCTTTCACCATGGTGTCTGATAACGATAAACCGCGGAAACTCATAACAGGAATATTATAGGGAAGAATCGAGAGGAAACACAACGAAAGCACTCTCAGAACGAGGAAAAAATGATGCAAGGTGCGGCATCTTGTCTTTTGAAAGCAATCGTGGGCATAAAATGCAAAGAATCGTTATAGAATAAAAGCATGAAAGTTACCGTCGTCTCCCCGTTTGGATTCTGCATGGGCGTCACTAAAGCAGTTCAAATGGCAGAAAAGGCAAAGCAAGAGCATCCCAATGAGCCGGTCTATATTCTTGGGGATTTAGTTCATAATGAGCGTATCATCGCATCTTTACGTCAAAAAGGTCTAACCATTATAGAAGGTGATTTATTCTCCTTAGAGCGTCAGTTATCTGCGCTCCCTGATCAGTCCGTCATTGTTTTCACCGCTCACGGGCATGCACCAAAATGGGATGAAATTGCTCGTGAGAAAAAAATGAAAATATACGATGCTACCTGCGTTTTCGTTGATGATAACGAAAAAATGATCGCCGAAGAAATAAATCGTGGCGGCGAAGTCTTTTATATCGGGGTCAAAAATCACGCCGAAGCAAACGCCGCGATTGCAATTAATCCTGATAAAGTCCATCTTGTAACCGGAAAAGGCAGCATAAATCCTAGCGTTTGCCACGTAATAGATCCGCTCATTGTTTGTCAAACAACCGAATCTCAACACGACATTCAAGAAAGCCTAGATGCTTTATTGACGTTCTTTCCGAAAGCAAAAATCGCTGCCAAACGTTGCTTAGCCACGGAAATGCGACAAGATAACTTAAGTAGCCAAGAAGATAAATACGATTTGGTTGTTGTCTTAGGTTCTTCTACAAGCAACAACACGAAACGTCTTTATGACATCGCAAAACGCCGGTTTACCAAAGCCGAGGTGTGGCGCATTTTAAGCGTAGACGAATTGAAGGAAAAAACGCTTCGTCCATATCGCAATGCGTTGCTTGTTTCAGGCGCTTCATCTGCTGCAAATGATGTTATAGACGTAAAAAATTATCTAGAAAACAATTAAGGTAAAATCATTCGATAAAATCTTAATTTTATAAATTTTATTAGTAATAAATTAGTAACAATATAGTTATTTTTTATAAAGAATAATTTGCTTTAGCAATCGCGATGGCTTTCTCAATTTGATCGATAGCTTTTTGATGCTCTTTCCGCTTCTCTTCCGGTAAGTTTTTGGCCATCATTGTTTCATGATATTGTCGTTGCTTTTCCCAATAAAGAAGCCAATCCTTGGGTGGATGTTTTAAATTGGTTGGTCCAAAGTTAATTTCGAGTTCACTATAGACGGCCTTGTCGTCGTTTCTTTCCCACTTCATCACATCATAGGCGATGCCTTCGTCATAGAAAAACAGGCTTGCGCGCTCAAAAAAGCCGTTTTCCGCTAAAAATGACCGAACATACGGTAAATCACCATGCGGATCTAAAACGAGGCTAGAAACGCCTCTTAATCGTTCCGGATGTTTTTCCAAAATGGAAACGATGAGTCTACCACCCATTCCCGCTAAAATGACAGTATCCACTTCTTTGCTCAAAGATTCGATACCATCAGCAAAAACAGGATGAATTACCCCTTCTAGTCCATGTGCCGCTATCTCGTGGCACATCTTCATATAAGGCCCCTTCTTGTTTTCCACCGCCTCTGCATAAGTAACTTTCTTTTGCTCTACTAAAAGAATCGGAACCACACAATGGTCACTTCCGATATCGGCAATGCGACTCCCTTGACTAACCAAAGAGGCAATGGCTTCTAAACGTTTTGAAACGTGCATAATTTCTTAGTTTTTCTTCTTTTGCCATTCAAGCTGTTGCTTGCGCCTTTCGGCGTATTGCTTCAAAATACTGCCTTTTTCTTCCGCCGTCTTGTTTTGCATTTCGCGTTTAGTATTCATTTCATCGAAGATTTTTGCTTTTTCTTCGGCGATGACGCTGGCACAGGCTCGTAATGATTCATCTGAGATAGGCGGATGGAAGTTGTCGCCAGAGATTTCGCTGATTTTTCCAATCAGTTCTTCTTCATCGGGATCGTTCGAAGAAGCGATATCGTCAATTAAGGAAGGTAAAGAGACCGTTGTTTTGGACCGTTCCACGTTTTCGACGACATAATTCGCGATTTCGTTATAAACCGTGTAATAGAAGTTATTCACGTTTTTCTCGTAATAATGCACTGCATCGGCGCTTTCTAGCATGTAATAGAGCATTTCCCGTTCGGCGTGTAGTAAGCGGCCAATTACCTTGTTTTCTGGGTGAAGGCGCGCCATGTTCACTTCTTCTTGATAATCGTTTTCTTCAAACGCATCGTCTTTGGAAGGAGCGTTTTGCACTAGATGCCGGATTGTCTCTGCTTCATAGCCAGTGGCCTTAGAAAGCTTTACAATGGCGTCTTCACGGTCGATGCCCGAAGAAAGCGTACGAAGATAAGGCAAGAAGTACTTCATGACTTTCTTTTTGTCTTCATCTTGCGCGAGCTTTTCGACATTTTGGTAATAGTTCATCTGGAAGGTGAACGCATCGACCAAATGATTCATCGCATCGCGTAACGCTTCAGGGCCAGATTCTTGCAAAATATCGTCGGGATCACGCAAATCATTGGGGTTACAAACCAAACGGAATGGCAAATTCGCCTGGCTTAATTGCAGAATGATTTTCATCATGCCGCGTTGTCCAGGCGCGTCACCATCGAGACAAAGCCGAATTTCGGCACCAAGACGGCGTAATAAGCCGATTTGTTCACTGCTAAGCGATGTTCCCATCAAAGCCACTGCATCCTTGATGCCGGCCTTATCGAGCGCCATGACATCCATAAAGCCTTCTAATACATAACAATATCCATCGCGGCGTGCTGTGTTCTTGACGTTATGGTAATTATAAAGATTTAGACTCTTCGTAAAAATCTTCGTATCCGGAGAATTAACATACTTCGGGCTATCGTCATGACCAGGCGTGAGTTTTCGCGCGCTAAAGCCTACGACTTGTCCGTCCGGATTACAAAGCGGGAAGATCAGTCGCCCGGCGTTCGCGTCGGAAATACCACGAGAGCTTACGATGCCGATTCCCTTGATTTCATCGAGAGAATGTTTCTTTTGCTCCAAATATTGAATGGTCTTTTCTCCGTCGGGTGAAGCATAGCCAAGGCCATATTTACGAATTTGTTCCGAATCGATATGACGATTCGCCAAATAATCGGCTGCGATTTTGCCTTCCGGTGTCAAAAGATTGTATTGATAGAGCTTATTTAAATCGTTAATCGTGTCATAAAGCGGCTGCCTTAAAGGATCAATTCGAGGCTTCGTATCTTCGCTTTCGAGACGCGGATCATGAAAACCTACGATTTCAGCGACCTTTTTGACTGCCTCAGAATAAGAAATGCCCAAATGTTTTTCAACAAACGTGATGGCGTTCCCGCCCGTGTTGCACACGAAGCATTTGAAGATTTGCTTTTCCCGTGAAATGTTTAGCGAAGGATTTTTGTCGTCATGAAAAGGACAAAGGGCGACATAACTTCGCCCTTTTTTCGTCACTGGGATGAACGAAGAAATGACCGTGACGATATCGGCTTCTTTGAGAAGCGCATCGATAAGGTCTTTCGAATAAGCCATCCCGAGAAATGTCCTTTCTGCCGATTATGCGGCAATTTTTGCTTTGAGATAATCCACTAAGGAGTCAATCGCAACACGGTCTTGCTTCATCGTGTCGCGGTCACGAACGGTCACACTGTGATCCGTTAAGGTATCGAAGTCAACGGTGACACAATATGGCGTGCCGATTTCATCTTGGCGACGGTACCGTTTGCCAATCGAACCCGTCACATCGGTGGTTGCCATGAATTCTTTGCTCAGTTTCGCTAAGAGTTCATCCGATTGCTCAACCAACTTCTTTTGTAACGGAAGCACTGCTACTTTATAAGGCGCTAACGCCGGTTTGATGTGCATGACCACACGGCTATCGCCGCCTTCTAATTCTTCTTTGTCATAAGCATCAACCATGACCATTAACATCAAACGGTCGAGACCCATCGATGGTTCAATGACGTACGGAAGG
This sequence comes from uncultured Erysipelotrichaceae bacterium, assembly GCA_902791935.1. Lineage (GTDB taxonomy): Bacteria > Bacillota_I > Bacilli_A > RFN20 > CAG-826 > UBA4951. The sequence continues at coordinate 13,881 of CADAXQ010000014.1, forward strand.
TACGATTTCACCTGGGTTTTTCCGTTTTGATCGATATAGGTTTCGCTATAAGTCAAATCTTGGTGCGAATATTCTTGGTGACGGCGTAAGTCATAATCGGTACGATCCGCAACGCCAAGGATTTCTCCCCAGCCAAGGTTCGGGAAATCATATTCGACGTCGGTTGTCGCTTTCGAATAGAAAGCTAATTCGGCCTTTTCGTGATCACGGAAACGAAGATTCTCTGCTTTTGGTCCGAGGCTTTCGACAAAGTCAAGGCAAGCTTTCTTCCAATGTTCGAACCATTCTAAGTCCGTGCCAGGCTGGCAGAAGAATTCCATTTCGCATTGATCGAATTCCCGCGTACGGAACGTGAAGTTCCCTGGGGTAATTTCGTTACGGAAGCTCTTGCCAGTATTGCAAATGCCAAACGGAAGCTTTTTCCGGCACGCACGAGCAACGTTTTTGAAGTTCATAAACACGCCTTGCGCGGTTTCTGGACGGAGATAGACAACCGAGGAATCGTCTTCTGTGACGCCGATATGAGTCTTAAACATCATGTTGAACTTTCGAATGGTCGTAAAGTTCTTTTGCCCACAGGTGGGGCATTTTACATCATGATTCGCAATGAAATCGTCCATTTCTTGGAAGCTCATCGCATCCACGTCGACATTCGGGAACTCTTTTTTGATGAGTTCATCGGCCCGATAACGGGATTTGCAAGCACGGCAATCCACCATGGGGTCATTAAACGTCGAAACGTGACCCGTCGCTTCCCATACTTTCGGATTCATCAAAATCGCAGCGTCTAATCCCACATTGGTCGGCGATTCTTGGACGAACTTCTTCCACCAGGCATCGCGAATATTACGTTTTAGCTCAGCGCCTAATGGACCATAGTCCCATGTGTTCGAAAGACCGCCATAAATTTGCGATCCTGGAAAAACGAATCCCGTTAAGGTAAGGTGGTTCGTGATTTCATCAAATGAAAATTTGCTTGCCATATAAGCTCCTTGTACTTAAGCGTTTTGGCATTCCGTCAAAAGGCTCAATTATTATCGCTTTTTCTTGCTCTAAGAGCAACGAAAGAAACAATTATGCTTTCTCCAAAAGAGAAAGAGACCGCAACGTAATGCCCGTCATATTCTCTAAATAAGCCGTTAATTCAAATAACAAAAGCCGGCATTCTTCCGAAGAAAACGCAACGCGGGTAACATCCGCGGTCGACAGCCGGAAAATATAGCGGAGGATTTTTAATGTTCTGGCGTCGCGTTTATCGGCGTCGGAACGTAAGTCATCGCGGCACAAATAGCCGCCTTCATCATAAGAAATTCCGACAATATCAGTCTTTTTTCCGCATACGACGCAGCCATCAACGTCAAGGCCATAACCCGACAAGCGAAGGCTTTGAGCCAAATAAATAAGGGCTAATGTCCAAACGCTATGCGATGGATCTCCAAGTGCGCCCATCACCGTATCGAGCCATGGATAAAGTGCGCTTGGCTCTTCTCCGGGCAACATCTTTGCGGTCAATTCTGCCAAAAATGAAAGCGCTGCCGCTCGTAAGAATTCATCTTTGGCATCGGGATAAGCGAGCCATTCACATTCTTTTAAATTCGTTCCGCTTGGGCTTTCTTGCAAGGAAATCCTAAGTTTTGCTAGCGGCGTGGTGATCAAGTGTGTCTTCGCGGTTGGCTTTCGCGCGCCACGGGCACAGAAAGATAACATTTCATTCGGCGTTAAAAACGTGACCATGACGTCATTTTCACGGTATTCCGCAAGCCGAATGACGTAGCCTTCGTAATTCTCAATCGTCCCCTTGCCCATGGCGGTCTCCATAGCCTACAAGCTGTAATTTGCGTGGATCATTGCGCCAACCTGGCAGACAAAGTACTTTCAAATAGAGCGTGACATGGCAGTTCCACATCTTTTCTAAATTCCGCCGCGCGGTCATGGAAATCCGTTTGATCATGGCACCATCTTTTCCAATGATGATGGCTTTCTGGTTTTCTTTTTCACAAACGACGGTTGCATGGATGGTAACTGCGCTCTTTTTTGATTCAAAAGAATCGATGGTTACGGCACATTCGTGCGGCACCTCTTCTTTTAAGAAATGCAATAATTGCTCACGAATGACTTCCTTAGCCATAAAGGAACGGTCTTTATCCGTCACCATATCCTCAGGATAATAAGCTTCTCCTTCGGGCAAGAAATGTTTGACTGCTTCTTTGATTTCTTTTAATCCGAAGTTCGTCAAGGCCGAGGCTTCCACAATCGTATCTTTAGGATAAAGCGCATGACAATGCTCTTTGAGGGCTTCCATCATCGGTGCCGTTGCCAAGTCAATTTTGTTCAGCACCAAAATGCGGGGGCAATTCATTTTTAAGGATGCTAAAAGATCATCATCTTTTTGATAATCTTTTTCGGAAGCATCAATCATATAAATCGCCACATCAACATCCGATAACGAGCGTCTTGCAGAGCGGTTCATATTCGCATAAAGCGCTTCTTTTCCGTCACATAGCCCTGGGGTATCAATAAAAATGATCTCTAAGTCTTTTTCGTGATAAATGCCTAAAACATCATCGCGAGTCGTTTGCGCTTTCGGCGCTACAATCGACACTTTTTTTGAGAGTAAGGCATTAATCAACGTTGATTTTCCGACATTCGGACGGCCTAATATCGTGCAATATCCACATTTCATTTTTGTAAGTCCTCTTTTCGAAAGGCAAAAGGTAAGAGTTCCTTTGTGTTGGTTTCTTTGATCGCGCCCGTTAAATTACCGAGATAAATTGGGGCAGAGCTTGGGTATAGTTCCGAAAGCGCTTGGCGGCACATGCCACAGGGTGAGCATTCGTGTTCTCCATTGGCAACAATCGCCAAAGCAACGAAATCATCTTTCTTTTTTCCTTCCATCATCGCGTGATAAAGGGCGTTCCGCTCCGCGCACATCGAAACGGGATAACTTGCATTTTCCACATTAGCGCCGAGGTAAATCGTTCCATCCCGACAAAGCAAAGCCGCCCCTACGGCAAAATGCGAATAGGGACTATAGGACAAAGCCCGGGCTTCTATGGCTTTTTGCATGAGTTCTTCTGCCGTCATTTTTTATCGGTCTCCTCGAGGATTTTATCTTGCAAGGGGAACATGATTTCCTCGTCTTCTTTCTTCATATGGTCATAGCCAAGCAAATGTAATAAGCCATGGACGAATAAGAACGAAAGTTCCCGTTGAATGGTATTCCCGATTTCTTTGGCTTGCCGTTGTGCTTGTGGAAGGCAGATAAGAATTTCGCCAAGCATCCGTGGAACCGAAGGATCCAAAATCGCATCTTTTGGGTCTTTATCATCATTGAAAGCGAAACTGATGACGTCGGTAACCCGGTCCACATGGCGGTAATCACGGTTGATCTCGTGGATGGTTTCATCATCTACTAATGAGACGTCGATCTCGTAATTCACCGTGATGGATAACAAAGAGAAGGCAGTTTTAGCCAAATTGGTGTAACGTTCTTCTAGCCAATCGTATTCTTCCCCGAAGGGATTCGTGAAATCTACATTCATACGATAAATTTATCACATTCCATCAGGGCTTGTCTTGTTTTGACCATCGCTTTCTTCGTCTTTGACGAAATATTCCAAGAAATAACGCTCATTTTGTTCGCGGACCGGCGCTTCTTCCCAATATTGTGACCATTGTCTTAGGCCAACGCCGATGGCCAATAATCCCGCAAAATGGAAGAGATAATAATTCAAGGTGATGGATTCGGCTGACAAGAGCGGCAATAGCGCCAAGGCGAGCGCCATCGCCACAAAGAGAATCCGTTCATAGGAAAGTTCACTTCCAATGTGGTAGCCTTTCTCATTTAATATTTCGAAACCCCGTGTCGCTTCTTCGGCGCTGATGTCTGTGGAGAAGATTTCGTGCTCGGAGGTTTCGATTTTCCGCTTGGCTTGTTCGATGCTAGTACCGATCCCGATGGATTTCGCAAGTAAATAGACGAGCATTCCCGCCACGGAAACGAAGAAATAGGGGCTGTTCCAACCAATCAAAATGGTTAAGGCGATGCTGATGGTCAAGGAAGAAAAGAGAGCGAACACGCCAGGAAACGCATTTTTCTTCCATTCCGAATATTGCAAATAACGTTCTCTCCACTGCTCTTTTGGTCCGACGGCAACCCGTTTTAGCCAACGCTCGTCACATTGTTTCATCGCGTGGAATAAGAATCGCCTCGAAACAATTTCCAAAATGCCATATAGGGCAAATAACAAGATGGAGACGAGATAATTTCCGTCGTCACGCACGAAATAGAATCCGGCAAACAAGGCAACGCACGCGAAAACGCTAAGCAAAGAAGGAACGAGCCGTTGCGTCCAAGAAAATAATTTCGGCGCCCGATAAGGACATTTTTCATGCGACAACAATTCAACTTTGCCAAAAACAAGGTCCCATTCCTCTTTTAGTTCTTCTCGCTTTACCCAGCGCGGCCCCAAGGCCGGATCGTAAAGCAGGACCTTCCGTTTCGTGGCCTTGGGGCAATACACCAAATGGGAACCCTCTCTTCCCTTCAAAGAGAGGATCATAGGGAATTCTTTCGCGTCCATGATCGCTTCGGCATTTTCCGCGCGCATAAACGATAATAGAACGCCTTCTTTGCTGGCTCGTTCTTCGAGCTGCTTCAGGCTGTAAGGCGGGTGACCGTCTAACGTCAAATACTGGTAGTTGCTTTGTTTCTGCAAATCGCAGAGGACCATGCGGAGGACCGCCAGCCCACATCCGTGTTCGGATTCTTGATAAATTATTGTGCTCATCAATTATTCCTAGACGGGTTTTTGAGGAATGGGACAAAAAAGTTGAAAAAAAGCCTCCGTTTCCAGAGACTTGTGGTTTACCACTTTTTACGACGAGCGAGCTCCGATTTCATCTTCCGCTTTAAGGAAGTGGGATAGAAGCATTCCCGTTTGCGGCATTCAAGAAGGATTCCGCTTTTGTTGACGTTGCGCTTCCACCGACGGACCGCATCATCGAGAGATTCACCCTCACGGACAACAACTTTCACTGACATGACGTTTCACCTTCTTTCCGCAACACGCGAGAATTATTTTAACGCATTCATGCTCGTTTGCAATTCTTTTTGGCGCGATTATTCCGAAAGCGAGGTTTCTAAGGTTTTCTGTGCTAAGATATGCCTATGTTGAAACCTGAAATCTCTCTCATTTTGCCCGTTTATCAAAACGAAACGACGTTGCGGCGTGCCTTAGATAGCGTCTTTTCGCAAAAGACTGCCATTCCTTATGAGCTCGTCGCCGCCATCGATCCTTGTAAAGACAAGTCTTTGGATATCTTAAAAGAATATCAGGCAAAACATCCCGAAAATTTTGTCATTTTGGCGCCAGAAACTCGGCTTGGTAACGCAAAATGTCGGCAACTCGCGGTAGAAAAAGCACGGGGCGAGTATGTTGCATTCTTAGACGCCGACGATAAATTGCATCCTGATTTCTTTGAGAAAATGTATGCCGCCATCACAAAAAACAAAGCGGATTTGGTGAGCTGCGCTTTCTATGTCGTCAAAGGACAAAAGAAAGAACGCCATTTTGTTTATCCATTCCGCCGCTCTGCTGTACTGAATCGAAAAGGTGGGCTTAATGCCTATTTCTCCGATGCTGCCTTGCGGGGGTTCATGTGGGCAAAACTATATCGCCGTTCCTTGTTCTTCGAAACCCCGACGATTGCGCTTCCTCATCTTTCCGACATGTTTGAAGATCAATCGCTGAATACTGCACTTCTTGCCCATTGCCATAAAGTCGTCTTGCTTCGTAGCCCTCTTACCTATTATTACAAAAACATCCCTACCTCTCTTTCAAGTGTCAAACGACAAGACCGGGCCATGTGTCATCTCAGGGTCTTTGCTTTACAACGTTATTACTTTGAGCAAACGCAGGATCAAGAAGGTTTAAAGGCATGGAAGAAGCACATTTCCCGGGCCGATGAATCATTCCGTTACGATTGCCACGTCGATAAAAGAAACGGCGCTTCCCAAGTTTCTTTAAAAGAAGTCAAAGCGTTGTGGCACGTTATTACGGATTTAAAAAAGCCCCTTCCGGCCGAAGGAGCTTTAGCTGATTGGTTAAAAGCGGCGTACGTTACTGATGTTTCTCGTGATAGAGATTAATCGCATCTTCATAAGCGCCTTTTAGTTGCTCCCCAATTTTGGTGAGTGACCGTTCTTGTGCCACGGCATACCCCGCATCAAGAATGGCTTGATTTTCACCATTTTTTAAGAATGCATCAATGGTTTTTACAAAATCATCGTTCGTTTTTCCAAAGTGGGCATTCACGCCATCTTGGAGCCAAGGATGATAGACACCGATGTCACGGACGAGCAAAGGACAATGCGATGCCAAGGCTTCTAACACCACGATGCCTTCTGTTTCTTCGTAAGAGGGGAAGAATAGGCAAGTTGCAGTTTGATAGGCGCCATGAATCAGACGTCCTTTGACGTATCCTGGAAGAATGACGTTCGCAGGCTTGTGGCGGATGGCTTTTAAAATCTTTTCTTGCGTCAAGATGCCAGCCAAATGGCCAAACCAGAAGAATTTTACGTTTGGAAAATGCTTCGCCACCTCAAAATAATCCAAGATACCCTTCCGTTCAAACGGAAAACCAACGCCCATCACAAAAGGCTCGCCTTCTTTGAGGCCAAAGGTCTCACGAAACTCTTTTTGGGCTTCAAGGTCTTCTTGATATTCTTGGCAATCAATGCCGTTGGAAATCGCTACGACTTTTTTGTGGAACCCGTAACCGTCGATCAAATCCCGAGAATATGGTGTCGGGGTAATGATATAGTCAGCACGCGAATACATATAACGGATTTGTCGGTCAAACGTCGGTTCGATCATTTTCCAACAACGGAACGAACGGCGGAAATCCTCATAAGTCGAGTGACCATGCACAATCACGGGAATCCCTTGTTTTTGACAATTCCGTAGCACCCGATGGGATTTGGCCCATAACGTGTTGATGTGCGCCAAATCAAAAGGACCGTCTTTCGGATTTTCCGAAAAATCGATACCTGCCGATTTTAACGCACGCATCTGGTGGCTTCTTGCCCGCCCAATGCCGGAATTTTTAATGCCGTTTGCGTCTTCGAAATAGAGCAATACCCGCATGGATTTTTATGCCTTTTTCGCTTGTTTCATGATTTCGACCGAATGAGAGCAGCCAATGCGGTTTGCCCCCGCGCGAATCATGTCTTCTACGTCTTGATAAGTATGGATGCCACCGGCGGCTTTGACACCCATTGTGGTCCCAACGGCTTTTCGCATTAAAGCAACATCATGCGCCGTAGCGCCACTTTTGCCAAAACCAGTCGAGGTTTTCACAAAGTCCGCTCCCGCCTGCTTCGCACAAAGGCAACCTTTCACTTTCTCTTCGTCCGTTAAGTAACAGCATTCCAAAATCACTTTCAGCACACGGCCGCCAACAGCATCTTTCACCGCACGGATTTCGTTCTTCACAAAATCGAGATCGCCGCGTTTTAAAGCGGGGACATTTAAAACCATGTCCACTTCATCCGCGCCCATTTTTACGGCATCCCCAGCTTCATAAACCTTTGCTGCCGGGCTCATTTGGCCTAAAGGGAAACCAATGACGGTACATACCTTGACACCGCTTCCTTCTAATAATTTCTTGGCGACTGGAACATAATAAGGATTCACGCATACGCTCATGAAACGATATTGTTTCGCTTCTTCGCAAAGTTTTTGAATGGCTTCATACGAAGCATCCGCGGCCAATAAGGTGTGGTCAAAGAATTTATTGATATCCATAAGTTATCCTCTAAGAGGATTTTACCCTTTCTGAAAAGAAAGAAAAAGGGAAGGCATTACCTTCCCTCTTTCGTGATCACTTTATTTCTCTTTCGCGGCTTTGGCGATGACTTGTTTGCCATCGTAATAACCACATTCTGGGCAAACGCGATGCGGTTTAATCATTGCGCCACAATGTGGGCATTCAACCATCGTCGGTTGCTTGAGATAGAAATGCGTTCTCCGAAGGCGCTTCGCGGTCTTCGATGTTCTTCTTTGCGGGACTGCCATAGTTTTTTCTCCCCCTTAAAACGTTGAATATTATAGGCGATGAAAAAGGGACGTCAACGCTTTTTTGTACAATGTCAAAAAAATACGAGATTGTTACGATTCCTTCGTAGAAAATATTGGTTTAAACAATGTCAAAAGTCTTAGTTTTCTTCCATGACTACCGCTGGACTATAGGAAATGGGGATGATTTTGCCTTTCTTCGGCTCTGTATAAGGCACTTTTACCAGTAAGAAATTCGAGGTGTGGCCTAAGGAATAGCCTTTTTCGGGAAGATCTTCTTCGAATAACACAGGCAACGTCTGGCCAAAGAAACGAGAACGATACGTTTCCTGAAGTTGCTTAGAAACGCCAAGAAGTTCTTCGACTCTTCGCTTTTTGATCTTCGGATCAAGATCTGGCAACGTTGCCGCATAAGTTCCTTTTCGCGCCGAGAACGGGAAAACATGAAGCATGGCTAATTGACAGTCTTGCACAAAACGAACGGTTTCTTGCCATTCCTCTTCCGTTTCTCCCGGATAGCCGGCAATGACGTCCGTGGTAATCGCGATATCGGGGCGAATTTCGCGGATTTTCGCTAACGTAGAACGATATAACGCGGCATCATAGGGCCGTTTCATGCGTTTTAGGACGGAAGACGAACCGCTTTGAAGTGACAAATGAAGATGCAATGCAAACGCAGGGAAATCGCGAATCACGGATAAGAAAGCATCATCGATTTCGGAAGGATTCAAAGAAGAAACCCGGAGTCGCGGCAACGTAGGGTTATCCGTTAAGATATCGCGCAATAAATTTCCTAAACGATAGGAACCATCGCCTAAATCCAGGCCATAGAAACCAATTTCCACGCCGGAAATCACGATTTCTTGGCAACCTTCTTCAACGAGGCGCTTCGCTTCCCGTAAGACGTCTTCTTTGGCTCTGCTTCTCGAATTCCCGCGTAAGAAAGGAATGATGCAATACGAGCAAAAATGATTGCAACCGTCTTGGATTTTAAGATAAGCACGCGTGTGGTCCGTCAAGGCAAATGCCCCATATTCTTCGTAAGATTCGTGGCGCGTATCGCGGTCTAAAATCACAAGGGGTTGATGATCATGCAAAAAACGTTGAACCAACGTGGGCACTTCTCCACGATGTGAAGTTCCAAGCACGATGTCGGCACCTAAGGAAGCCGCTTCTTGCGCGTGCCCTTGGGAATAGCAACCCATCACCACCAATACGGCATGTGGCGAAAGCCGTCTAAATTTTCTTAGATGTTGCCTTGACTTTTGATCGGCCGTTGCCGTGACAGAACACGTATTTAAAACGATGATGTCTGCTGCTTCGACTTGCCTTGTCTCCGTATCACCGTTTTTCTCGAACGTCTCGCGAAGCAAGTCATTCTCGTAGGCGTTTACTTTGCAACCGAGTGAGAACAAAAAGAACTTCATTGCGGAATCCTCTTTTCTCTTTGACGGGCCGCCTTCGCGTCTTTCGCGTGGATTTTTTCAATTAAGTGAGCGGAAATGAGGTTCCCTTCTTGCAAAGCTTGTAACATGCCTTCGCGGTCATTCGCGAAATAACGGTCGGCCACTTTGGCAAGGCGTGGCATTAAATGGGTTAAAATCGGGCGTTCGATGCCACGGTCAAACAAACAAAGCTTCGCGTCTAATCGCCCTTCATCGTTCACAAAATAAAGACAAGAGGCATCAAAATCATATAAAGCCGCGCATTCCTCGGTCTTTCGGACCAAAACTAAACTTGTGAAATAGGAGATAAACGCAGAATAGCCATAATAGTCGAACGGATCGATCATCATGTCTTCGTAATCTTTCACAATCGCGGAATACGGCGCTTCTAAAAGCTTTTGGAAGTCTTTCGTATAAAGCGCGGCAATGGAAGAAGGAAACACGGGCACGTAGATTTTTTCGTCATGCCAATCCAAATAAGGAAGATTGGCCATGCCATCTCGCATGAAATTGGATAAGGAGACGGCAATTTCAGCTTTGCCCTTTTCATAGGTTTTTAACAAACGTTCGATGGTGGCTTTGTTTTCTAAGGCACGGAGAATGACGTTTCCGCAAACGATGCCAAAGGAATCCGTCGGGTTCATCAAGTAATGGAACGACTCTAATTCATTGAGACGATAAGAATTTTCGTTGTAATAAAGTTGCTCCGGACCATGAGAAAAAACGGTGGGGCGTTGTTCGTTTTGAAGGATTTCGTAAAGTGTCATTTTCGTTCCTCCAAAAATGCAAACACCGAAGCCAAATATAACGAGGCCGTTTCGGCGCGGAGAATTCTTCTTCCGAGCGATACGGAAGTCCAGCCTTTATTAACCGCTTCTTTGGCCTCTTCTGGAGAAAATCCACCTTCAGGGCCCACCATGCAAAGCGCCGTTTCCCCAGGCTTCACGCTGGCAAACGCTTCGGGTAGATTAAATGTCCCATCGGCTAAATTTTCATAGGCGAAGAAATGATGATCCGCTGGATAAGCTAATGTTTGTGCGAACGATAAAATCGGAGAAAGACTCGGTACCGTGAGTCTTTTTGACTGACTCGCAGCCCCCGCAACAATCTTTTGATAACGGGCAAAGCGCTTTTCTTTCTCTTTTTCTTCGAGCCGAATGATGCAACGGGAAGAAATAAACGGGACAAATGCGCTGGCCCCAAGCTCTGTGCCTTTCATTAACACGAGTTCATCGTGGCCACCTTTTAATAAAGAAAAGGCCAGCACAAGCTTGGCAGGGAGTTCACCATTTCGTTCTAGGGGGCGAACAATTGTCAATCGACACGGATTTAACGAGACCACTTTGGTCAAGAAAAGATCGCCTTCATCCACCACTTCAACCTCCATCCCGACTTCGGCACGAAGGACGTGAAGAAGATGATGCTCATCTTCGGGTGTCAAAAAGACGTCATTCCCATTCCGTGAGGCGAAAAAACGTTCCATAAGGTTAACGGAGGAACACTCCGTTCGCATCCGTTAAAGAGTCATGCGCAAAATAATAGATGGATACGCCCATGGCAACAAGCCATAAGGCAAAGAAAGGAATGAGATAGCCCCAGAATCCTAACGGGGTTAAGAAGCAAAGCACGGATCCTAATCCTCCGATGACCGCTAATGTCACAAGTAATTCAATGAGGCCGCGCTTCTGGTAACCTAAATAGAAGGAATGGACACCGAATTCGCCCACAAAAAGGCAAAGCAAAGCCGTCACTAAACGGGATTTGCTCCGATAAAGCTTTTGATCTTTGCCCATGGTATTTAAGAAGCTCGTAACGTCTTTCGTCTCATAATTATCCGCAATGGGATTCGGCGTACCGCAATAAGGGCAAATATCGCGGTCGAATTTAGAAATCGTACGGTGGCAGTTTCGACAAATTGGCATGCTTCTATTCTAGCGAATGAAGCCACTTAAAAGTAGAGGGAAAACAATTTTTCTTTTGCATAAAAAGAAAACCGCCCCGAAGGGCGGCTCCTTAACTTTTCCGGAAGAAGCCTTTCCAGCCACTGCTTTTTTTCTTCTCGTCCTCTTCTTTCTTGAATTGGGTGAGCAGATCTTTTTGCGTGCGGCTAAGATTGGTCGGCGTTTGAATCTTCACGTGGAGATATTGATCGCCAGGGCGACCGCTCCGTAAGTCTTTGACACCTTTGCCTTTTAATTTCAAGATGGCATCGGGTTGCGTGCCAGCAGGCACGTCGACAGTTACCGTGCCATAAACGGTCGGCACATCGATCTTTGTTCCTAAGGCTGCATCGGCAAAACCTAGCGCTAAATCAATATGGATATCGTTCCCATCACGGCGGAATGTCTTGTCGGGATCGATTTTGATTTCGACGTAAAGGTCGCCATTTTCGCCACCATTGACGCCACGTTCGCCTTTGCCTTTGACACGGATTTGCTGACCTTCGTTAATGCCAGCAGGAATCGTGACATCCAAGTCTTTATGAACACGGTTATAGCCGCTGCCCCCACAAACAGAGCAACGGTTCTTCACGATTTTGCCTGTGCCATGGCAGTGTGAGCAAGTCGTCTGGCTTTCCATCACACCAAAGATGGTCTGTTGCCGTTGCGTCGTATAACCACTGCCGCCGCAATACGGACAAGTGGTGATGTCATCGGGGTTTTCCGCACCGGTGCCATGACAATGTTCGCAAGGCTCATCATACGTTAACGGAATGGTGATATGCCGGCCATTGATGGCGTCCATGAAGGAAATCTTGACCCGATAAAGCGTATCGTTGCCTTTTTGCGGGCCACTTGCGTTCTGTCTGGTGCTTCTTCTTCCGCCACCAAAGAAGGCCGAGAAAATATCGTTTAAGTCGACATCGCCAAACCCTTGCGACGTATAACCTTCATTTTGGAACGGATTGCCCGCTCCTCCCGTTCCGGCGCCTTGTTCAAAGGCGGCGAAACCAAATTGATCGTAACGTTGCCGTTTCTCATCGTCCGAAAGCACATCGTACGCTTCCTGAACTTCCTCGAATTTCTTCGGGGCATCCGGCGAATGGTTGAGGTCGGGGTGGTATTGCTTCGCTAATTTTCGATAGGCAGAGCGAATTTCGTCCTTGGTGGCATTCTTAGAAACGCCGAGGACTTCGTAATAATCTCGTTTCGATTCAGCCATATTGCACTCCTTTCAGTTAAGACAATAGAGGCGTCGCGAGGACGCCTCTAGACATCAGCTTATGATCATTAGGCTTTCTTGTCGGTGAAGTCGGCATCGACAACGTCTTGGTCATCCTTCTTGTCCGAAGAAGAATTGCCATTATTCGGGTTCGCCCCAGCGTTCGCGTTTGCACCATTATTGGCGCCATATTGCGCGTTTTGCGCTTGGTTCGCAGCATCTTCGAGACGGCCAACGATTTCCCGGAGCTTATTGACGTCGTCGGCTTGTAAGGCACCTTGCGCCTCATCGCGGATTTTCGTCAATTCGTCCTTTTGCTGTTGCGTCATCTTCGAGCCGTTTTCAACCAACTCACGGTTAATCTGGTCGACATAAGCTTGTGCTTTGTTCTTGACTTCGATATCGCCTTTGCGTTGTTCATCAGCGGCTTTGTTCGCTTCGGCTTCTTTCACCATGCGGTCAATGTCTTCTTTCGAGAGACCGTTCGAGCCAGAAATGGTGATATCTTGAGACTTTTGCGTGTCAAGATCCTTCGCCGAGACTTTCACGATGCCGTTCACATCGATGGAGAAGGTGACTTCAATACGCGGTTCGCCACGTCTTGCCGGTTTAATACCAGAAAGCGTGAAGTGACCGAGTAATTTGTTGTCGTGTGCCATCGGACGTTCACCTTGGTAGACCATGATGTCTACGGCCGGTTGATTGTCTTGGGCAGTCGAGAAGATTTGGCTCTTCGTCGTTGGAATGGTCGTATTGCGTTTGATGAGCGGAGTCATGATGCCACCCATGGTTTCAATGCCAAGGGTAAGCGGCGTGACATCGAGTAAGACAACGTCTTTCACATCGCCTGCGATGATGGCGCCTTGAATGGCTGCGCCAATCGAGACAGCTTCATCGGGGTTCACCGACATATTGATGTTACGGCCAGAGATCTTCTTGACGAATTCCTGGACGGCTGGCATACGAGTCGAACCGCCAATCATCAAGATATCGCCGAGGTCGTTGTAGTTTAAGCCTGCATCGGCCATTGCCTTTTCCATTGGGATCCGGCAACGTTCCAAGAGGTTATGCGTCAAATCTTCGAATTTTGCACGGGTCAAAGTGCCTTCCCAAGAGATTGGGCCATTGGCACCCATGCCGATGAACGGAAGAGAAATCGTGGCTTCTAAGCTGGCAGAAAGTTCAATCTTGGCTTTTTCTGCGGCATCAAGGAAGCGTTGTTGCGCCATCTTATCGGTTAAATCCGCACCGGTATCGATTTGAATCTGCGCGTGGATCCAATCGGCAATCGCGCGGTCCCAGTCATCGCCGCCGAGATTCGTATCGCCCGAGGTCGACAAGACTTGGAATGTGCCATCGCCGATATCCAAGATCGAGACATCGAGCGTGCCACCGCCTAAGTCGAAGACCAGGACTTTTTCCGATTTATTCGTATCGAGGCCGAAGGCTAAGCAAGAAGCCGTTGGTTCGTTGATGATACGGACAACTTCAAGACCAGCAATCGTGCCAGCATCTTTCGTCGCTTGACGTTGGGCATCGTTGAAGTAAGCCGGAACGGTAATGACAGCTTTATGAACGGGTTGACCGATATTCTTTTCGGCATAGCTCTTCATATAAGCCAAGACCTTAGCCGAAATCTCTTGCGGCGTGAAGTCTTTGTTCAAGCAAGCGATGTGGAACTTTTCGCTCGTTCCCATCTTGCGTTTTGCCGAACGAACCGTATCCGGGTTCGTGATCATTTGCCGTTTAGCGGCATTGCCAACGATTTCTTCGCCATTGGCTTTGAATGCCACAACAGACGGCGTGGTATTCGTGCCTTCTGGGTTTGGAATCACCTTGACTTTGCCATCGGCTTGCATGTAGCTGATGACGGAGTTCGTTGTTCCTAAGTCAATCCCAACAATTAATTCTTTTGCCATAATCGTAATTCTCCTTAAGCCTTTTTGGCTTCTTCTTTCGACTCACTTGCTTTCGCTTTGCGGTACACCTTCACGTTCGCAGGTCGAATGAGCTTTTCGTGAAGGCGGTAGCCTTTGAGACAAACGGCAGCCACGTGGCCATCGTTTGTTTCATCGCCATCGACGGTGTCCACGGCGTTCATGGAAGTGGCATCGAATCGGTCCCCTACTTTGGGTTCGATTTCGCTGACCCCTTCTTGTGCCAGGGCATTTTGGATTTGTTTATAGATGTAGACGAATCCTTGTTGATAGTTCTTGGCTTCTGGCGAATTCGGATTCGCGGAGAGGGCCAAGTAGAACCCGTCTAAGGCCGGGAAGAGATTTTCAAGAAACCCTTCCGAGCGGTAACGTAGCGCTTCGCGGTGATCCTCTTCTAAGGATTTCCGTAAGTTCTGCAAATCGGCGTATTCCATGTAATATTTATTTTTCCAGTCTGCTGCTTCTTTTTCAGACGCCGCAAGCTTTGTTTCTAACGCCTTGATTTGCTCCGCCTGCTTCATTTCTTCGTTTTCCCCTTTGGCTTTGGGTTCTTCTTTGCTGGCGGATTGCTCGTGCTTTTCTTTGGTTTCTTCCATTCGATTTGATCTCCTTTCACAGTATTGGCGAAGTAATCATCGAGCGCTTGCGCAAAGTAGCGTAACGTCGAGACGACTTTGTCATAATCCATACGGGCGGGCCCAACCAAGCTAAGCGTGGCGCCCGATTCCCCCGGAACCGCGATGTTGGCGGAAACCATGGCTAAGTCATTGTCTAAGTCTTGGTCCCCAGCACCGATGGTGACGGTGATGCCGTTACGGGTTTCCCCGTCACGGAGCGCTTCTTTTAATTTGCTTGGGTCTTCTAAGAACGCAATCAACTCCCGTAATTTCGCGGCATCGTTCGCGAATTCTGGCTGACGATACAATTCGTCTTTACCATAGAATTCCATCCGTGAAGTCGCTAAGGCAGCAAAGGCACCCATCAAGGCTTGATAGACCGCTTCTTGCCCCATCAAATAATCGGTTAAGGCTGGGCGCATGGCCTCCATTTTGCTCACGACTTGGGAAACCGGTGTGCCTGAGAGACGATCGTTTAAGATCTTCACGGTCTTCACGATGTCATTGATGTTCATCGATTTGTCGATGAGGAATGTCTTGTTTTCCACATATCCCTTGTCGGTAACAAATACCGCTGAAGCCGTATTGGCACTTAACGGGATGATCTGGATGGAGACAAGTCGTTCTTCTTCGACATTGTTTCCCACGACGACGGAAGCAAGATTCGTCATCTGAGAAAGGATTTCGCAACTTTCTTTAATGACGTCTTCAACGGATTTTGTCCGTTCAGAAAGGACGGTTTGAAGCGCGTTTTTGGCGGCTTCATCGACATTTCCGTTCCGTAAGTTCTCCGTGTAGTATTGGTAGCCTTTCTTCGAGGGAACACGGCCGGCACTCATGTGCGGTTTTTCCAAAAAGCCATCTTGTTCCAAGGCATTCATCTCATTTCGAATCGTGGCGCTAGAAACATTCAGGTGATAAACCGTCTGCAAGGTCTTGGAACCCACGGGTTCGGCGGTTTTGATGTAATACTCAACGATTAATTTGAGAATCTCATCGCGTCTCGTCATGAATTTCTCCTCCTTGTTCTAGCAGTCGGCCTTCCCCGCTGCCAATGAACATTATAGGAAGAGATTTAGCACTGTCAACACTAAAGTGCTAATTTTGTGCAAAAGAAGGGATAGTAAGGATAAATGCCTAAAATAACGCCAATAAAATACGGTCTAAAAGCAAGATGCCGCGGTCGGTTGCGTGAATGCGGTCGCCTTCATGCAATAGGAGGCCTTCCGCTTCTAATTGCTGGAGAGGAACACGATATACCGTTAAAAAATCTTCCTGGAAACGCGCTTGATATTGGTGTAAAGAAAAGCCGTCAGCCAGTCGTAAGTTTGTTAAGAAATAGTCTTCGTGTTCGCTTTGCCGAGAGAGCGTTTCGCTTTCGCCCCTCCATTCTCCTTTTAAATAGGACGTAAGATTCTTCGTATTGGTATAACGAGCTCTTCCTAAGTAGCCCGAGGCACCAAGACCGGCAGCCGCGTATTCTTCGTCATGCCAATAAGTGAGATTGTGACGGGAGTAGGCATGGTTTCTTGCGAAATTAGAGACTTCATAACGTGTATAGCCCGCTTGGCGGAACGCACGCAAAATCATTTCATACATTGCGCCTTGGATTTGCTCATCCGCTTCACGATAGCCTTGATGGGCGAAGCCAGTACCGGGAGAGACCGTCAGACTATAGGCCGATAAATGAGGTAAATCCAAAGAAAGAAATGCAGCGATATCGCCTTGGAGTTCGTCCATGGTTTCGTTTGGTAACGCGTAGATGAAATCGGCCGAAATGTTCGTTAGGCCGGCTGCTTTCAAGCGAGAAATTGCCGTTTTTGCGTCGGCAAAGGTATGGTGACGGCCCATCAAAGACAATAAACGTAGGGAAGACGATTCAATGCCCAAAGAAAACCGATTCACCCCATGTTGTTTTAAAAAGAGAGGCAACGTTTCATCAATCGTTTCGGGATTGCCTTCCACCGTGCATTCATAATCAGCAGGATCCCAATACTTCGATAAGAAATCTAACAAATCACCGAGCAGTTCTTTGGGCAAGCAGGTGGGTGTGCCCCCACCAAGATAAACCGTTTTTAACGAATGCGCGGGCAAGTGAAAGGCCGCGATTTCTTTCTTCAGTTCCTGAACATAAGAAAGAGCCCATTTGGGCTCATAAAACATCTTGGTGAAATCGCAATAGCCGCAGATGTGACGGCAAAAGGGAATATGGACGTATAACGAAGCAACCACGTTATTTATCCGTTGGTTTCTTCGAAGCTTCTTCGGCTGCTTGCGCCGCTTTTTGGGCTTCGTCGGCATGGGAAGCGGCGTAGTCATTCATGGCTTTCGCTTCTTCTTCAGACGTCGGTTGCAACACGCGGTTTAACGCTTCTTGGCGTGCTTCTTCTTCCGTTGGCTTGCCATTTTTCCGTGCTTTGGCTTCTTCGGATTGGCGAAGTTCTTCTTCGTCTAATTCTTGAGTCATGCGCTGCACTTCTTCTTCGGCAATCTCACGATCGCTCTTTGGTTTTTCGTCGTTACGGAATGGTTTTGCGAATTTCCGCACCAAAAACACGCCTAAGGCAATGACACCAAAAACCAGAAGAATCAATAACAATATGGCCCAGTAAGGCATATCGGCAAGAATGACTGGATAATACATAATTAACGCTTATTTTCCTTTCCACACGGGGTGTATACAAATTTGTTCTTGAATTGCATTTTCTTATAATACCCTTCCTCGGCTAATTTATCCATGGAAGTTCTTGCGGTTTCATAAACGCATTTCGCAAAGGCCTTATATTGTTGGATCGTGTAATAGCGGCCCGCTGTGCAGTGTGAAGCAAAGAACGAGGCTTGCTTTTTATTTAAAGCAGGGTTTGTTTCCAGCAAATAACGAACATAGTCTTTGATTTCGGACTTGCTTAGCTCGTCTTTTGAAGATAACGCCGATGGTTCAATGGAGGAAAGCACCGGGACTGTGCCTTCTTTTGACGGAGACGTAGGTTCTGGAATAGCTTCTACCTTTGGCATTGGAGCTGGAACCGGGGTCGGTTTCTCTTCTCCTTGCTCCATAGGAACCGGTTTTGGTGCAGGCGCTACCATTTCGGGCTCAGGTTGTGGGGTAACCACCGCTGATTCCGGTGTCTCGATTTTCGTTTCTGGAATCGGAGCGGGTTCAGGCGTGGTTTCTTTGATTTCAGGGGCAACGGGCGCTGGTTCGGGTTTTGGTTCCTCGAAGTGGAGCGTCATTTGTTCAGGCTCGTGCAGCGTCTCTTCTGCGCGTTTTTCTTCTTCCGGCGACAATTGATGGAAATCGTCTTGAATCGGCTTAATACGGGAAGCATCCAAAGCGCGATTGGCATTGTCTAGTAACGCCTCAAAACGCGATAACGACTCAAAAATAAGATAGGTAACATCGCCAGAACGTTTGGCTTCACGGTAAGCATCGCAATCGAAGTAATCCTGTCTTAAGAGCAGTTCGAATGGCGCGAAGAAAATGGCATTGCTCTTATCCTCGCTTGCCCAAGCATAAGCGTCTTTTGCCAGCAAAATCGCCATCGAATCATTCCGCATCGAGAACGGTTTGATGTATTCCATGTAGAACATAGCTAAGATGGCGTGGGCAAAAGCCGGAAGTTTCGTATCATCGGCAAGCCATTCATAGAATGGTTCCATCAAGGAATCAATTTGTTGATATGGCGCATAAGGATAGTCGGGATTTAAAACGTAGGCCAAACGGGCAGCACGGGCATCAAAATCGTGATCCCGATAGAATTCTAGTAGTTCATCACTGCCTAATAACCGAGTTAAAGCCGATCCTAAGAACGAAGAATCGGGGCAATCAGCACTGCGGTCGAGATAATAATTCAAGCAATCGAGATAAAGCCGAACGGGGGAACGATTTTCACCAACATCAGCCCCCACTCCGCTCAAGAAAATCTTGATGGTAAGGTCATTGGTATTCGTTTTCTCCAGGACGGCAATTTGTTTCAAAATTGGGAAAAATAAAGCGTTTTTCGTGTCTTTCGGCTGATTGATGGCCAAATTTGATGCCCGTCTTGCAAATTGATTCAAACGTGTTTCAAACAAGCGAATCTTAGCAAGTATCGCTTCCGTCGAAGTGAAATAATAGGGACTCCCTCTAACAGGAGAAAATGGCAACACAACACGATGTTCTACCCGATAGGAAACAATCTCATCCCAAAAGGAGTCGACCGTCAGCATGTGAAGCTGCTTAGCGACTTCCGCCTTCGTCAAATAATTTTCATCCGTGAATTTCACGGCGATATCCGAATGGTTACTCATGTTGAGACCATTGTAATGGATAACCTACAAAAATACAACTAATTTGCTACTAAAAAATCCATGCGAATGAGAGGAATTCATTCGATGGATTCGAATTGATTTTGAGTCGGAACAAAATTTACTTATTTTCGTCTTCATCCAGCGATAAGACAGCCATAAACGCTTCTTGTGGCACATCGACCGATCCAATTGCCTTCATCCGTTTCTTGCCTTCTTTTTGTTTTTCGAGCAGCTTCTTCTTCCGCGAAATATCGCCGCCATAGCACTTGGCCAAGACATCTTTTCTCACACTCTTAATATCGGCACGCGCCACCACTTTTCCATTGATGGCAGCCTGGATTGGGACTTCGAATTGCTGCTTAGGGATAATATTCTTGAGTCTAGAAACAATCGCAATGCCGCGGTTATAGGCAAACGGACGATAGACGATGCTCGATAAAGCATCAATGCGCTTGCCATTCAATAAAATGTCCATCTTGGCTAAATCGCTCGGCCGATAGTCATCAATCTGATAGTCCAAGGAGGCATAACCTTTCGTGACGGACTTCAACTTATCGAAGAAATTGAAAATGATTTCGCTTAAAGGCAAGGAATACTTCACCACTTGTCTTGTATCATCGAAATAAACCAAGTCTTGATAGACGCCACGCCGATTTTGGCAAAGTTCCATAATCGGGCCGACATATTCTTTCGGCGACATGATTTCAGCATTCACATAAGGTTCTTCGATAGCCCGGATTTTCGATGGATCAGGAAGTTCTGAGGGGTTATCGATCATTTTACTCGTGCCATCGGTCATCAAAACGCGATATTGAACGGACGGTGCCGTTAGAATCAAATCTAAGCCATACTCGCGTTCGAGTCGCTCTTGCACGACATCCATGTGAAGCAAGCCTAAAAAACCGACACGGAAGCCAAAACCGAGCGCTTCGGAAGATTCGGGCTCATAAGTTAACGATGAATCGTTGAGGCCTAGTTTTTCTAAGGCGTCTTTTAAATCGGAGTATTTTTGAGAATCCACCGGATAAAGACCGCAATAAACCATCGGATTAATCTTACGGTATCCAGGCAAAGGCGAAGCAGCTGGATTCGACGCCAACGTGATGGTTTCGCCAGGGAATACGTCTTTGATGTCTTTAATGGTCGCCGTCAAATAACCGACTTCCCCTGCATCTAACTCACGAACGGGCATCTCTTTCGGGGTACGAATGCCAACTTCCGTGACGACGTAACGTTTCTTTGACTGCATGAGCAAAATCTCATCACCGACTTTTAAATGGCCGTTTTTCACGCGGATCAAAACGACGACGCCACGATAGGAATCATAGTAACTATCGAAGATTAAGGCTTGGCAAGGGGCGGAAGAATCGCCATCCGGCGGCGGAACAAGTTCTACGATGCGTTCGAGCATTTCTGGCACCCCGACACCAGTTTTGGCAGAAACTAAAGAAACATCCGCTGTCGAAAGGCCGATTTTTTCTTCGATTTCCTTTTTAGTATTCGCCACATCGGCGCTAGGTAAGTCAATTTTGTTAATCACCGGCAAAATCATGAGGTCGTTATCGATGGCAAGATAGACGTTGGCAAGCGTTTGGGCTTGCACGCCTTGTGTGGCATCGACGACGAGCAAAGCGCCTTCGCAAGCCGCCAAAGAACGGGATACTTCGTAAGTAAAATCCACGTGCCCAGGGGTATCGATCAAGTTAAAAATATAATCTTCGCCATCATGCGCGTGATAAGTCACGGTGACGGCGTTTAATTTAATGGTGATGCCCCGTTCTCTTTCTAACGGCATCGAATCCAACATTTGTTCGGTAAGATTGCGCTTTTCCACGGCACCCGTTGCTTCCAAAATCCGGTCGCAAAGCGTGGATTTTCCGTGGTCAATATGGGCAATGACGGAGAAATTCCGTATGTGTTTCTGATCAAAGGCCATAAATTAATCCTTCGGAATTATAGCGCCTTTGTCTTGTTTTCGATAGAACTCCGTCATGCTCGTTTTGACTTCTTCGGGGGAAAGGACGATTTCGTATTGTTTCCAAACGCGGGAGAACAAGGCCCGATACTCGCCTTGCAGATAACGATCGTCAATCAATAGAGCGCTACCAATGTCGTTTTCGCTGCGGATAAGACGCCCTACGGCTTGCATGACTTTGTTGATGCCGGGATTTCGATAAGCATAGGCGAACCCTTTGCCGTTTTTTGCCTCATAATAGTCCCGTAACGCGTTACTTTCGGGAGAGACTTGAGGTAGTCCAATGCCGACCACCGCTACGCCACTTAAGCGGTCGGCCATCAAATCCACGCCTTCTGAAAAAGAGCCGCCAATGATCAATAAACCGATAGAGGTCTTCTTTGGATGAGATAAAAAACGAGATAAAAACAAGCCTTTTTCATCATCGTTCATATCGCGTTCTTGCGTATAAACGTCTGCATCGCCAAACGAAAAGTACGGCGTGATTTTGGCAAGATAGTCGTAAGAAGGGAAGAACAAGAAATAATTTCCCGTTTTCGCTTCCACAAAGGCGGACAGGTAACGAGCAACTTCTTCGTAAGTTTGGTCACGGTTTTTGTAACGGGTTGATACTTTCGGGGCGACCATCAAATGAAGATGTTCGGGCGGAAAAGGCGAAGGGAATGTCAAGAAAGGCAAGTCTTCTTCGCCATAAATGGAGCGTTCGTAGAATTCCATGGGGCTAAGGGTAGCGCTAAAAACAGCCGTTCCCCGCACGCGGTCGATGCTTTCTTTGATCCAAGGGGAGGCATCAAGACATTGCCAACGAAGTTCAAAATCATGATTGGAACGGCGAATCGCATAAGTCACGCAGTTTTCGTCACATTCACTGACCAAATAGCTCATTCGGTAAGCAACGCGTGAGAGCTCTTTCACTGAAGCAGGCAAAGCGACATCGCCAACTTGCTTCTTTTTCGTCGCGTCAGAGAAACGAAGTAACGCATCCAATACGCTGTCCGGAAATGTAGGAAGAATCGTAAAAGGGTCTTTCTCTGCTTGTTCCACTTCCTCTATTGCCGTTTGTAGCTTCTTTCTAGCCGATTTGATTCCCTTAAAGACTTTATAGGAGGAGAGTTCGTTTTTGGCCTTGTCTAACAAAGAAAGGCGGATACTTTCGCTATACATGTCTCTGGCTCGAGAAGGAAGATTGTGGGCTTCATCGATTAAGACAATATCGCGTGAAGGGTCCGCTTCAGGGCCAAAGTAACGGTCTAACCGCACTAGGGGGTCAAAAAAGTAGTTATAATCGCAAAGAATGACGTCGGCAATCAAAGATAAATCGAGCTGTAATTCAAACGGGCACATCGCGTAATGTCGCGCAATATCCGTAACATATTCCGGAGAGAAACGATGGTTCGCCTGATTTTCTTCTGCCATCACTTGCCGTAATTTGCCATAGTAGTCTTTGGCAAAGGGACAAGCATCGGGATTGCATTCCATTCCGGGATTGAAGCAAATCTTTTCTTTGGCTACCAGCCAAGAATCGCGGCCAATAAAGCCTTTTTCATAGCAAGAAGTCATGGCGTCAAAGGCCGCTTGTCGCCCAGAGCCTTTGGCTGTGAGATAAAACAATTTGGCATTTGTGCCTTTCGCAAAGCTTTTTAAGGCGGGGTAAATCGCAGAAATCGTCTTCCCAATGCCGGTCGGCGCTTCAAAGAAAAAGACATTCTTACTTTGTTTTTTGCTCATTAAAGCATAGATATATTTCGCCATTTCCCGTTGGCCGGGGCGGAAATGCGCATAAGGAAAAGGAAGCGCAGCGGCCGATTCATTTCGTAACGCAAGGTGCTTGAACTCTTCTTCATCGAATTGTAAGTGACGATCGATTAAAGAAAGGATGTCTTTTTCAAGTTCCGCGAATGTGAACTTCTCCTCTTTGACCATCTTTTGTTTCGCGTCTTGTTGCGAAATATAGGTCAAACGGATGCCACATTCTCGGGGCAAATCGGGATGATTTAACAAATAAAGGTAGCCATAACATTCGGCTTGGGCATAATGCCATGCTTTTTGTTGATGATAAAAATCTTCTAACGGCATAACGGTGGTCTTGATTTCATCAATCACCGGAAAGGGACCGCCAACAATGATGCCGTCGGCTCTCCCTTCTAAGATGACAGTCGCCTTCTCCCGCTCAATGGTTCCGACTAAGGGAACTTCAGAAAGATAATCCCGGCCTTGTTTTTCTTGAAAGGAAGCATGTAATTTGCTTCCTAATTGCATCGTGTCGGCATTATAAACGCGATTATCGATGTCCCCTTCGCGGCATAAAAAATCCACGAGTTCATGGACCGATAACGTGACCGTGCGTTTTTTCTGTTTATTGGACGATTTTTCGCTCGCCATTCCAATGGGCTCCGTTCAAGAAGGATTTCGCGTCCATCCGCTTTTTTCCTTCGTATTGCACTTCTTCTAATTTCAAGGCGCCATCGAAACAACCAAGATACAATCCCGATTTTTCAGGGAGCAATTCCCCGACATCCAGTTTGCGGTCTAAAGCAACAGAAGCAGAGAAAATCTTTAATTTTTTGCCATCTACAATCACATAGGCGCCTGGCAAATCCGCGAGGGCACGGATATAGCGTTCCGTCGCCACACTCGTCAACCCCAAAGGAAGATGTTCATCCTCAGGAAGAATCTTTTTGGCAAAACTGACTTGATTTTCATCTTGAGGGACGCCTTTTAACGTTCCGTTCACATAAGGCAAAAGGTCATGAACAATCAAGTCAGCAGCAGCATTTGAAAGTTTATCCGATAACGATGTCGTGGTGTCTTTGGCACCAATCGGCACACGAACTTGGTCATAAACTTGCCCCGCATCCATCGCGGCCACCATTTCCATTAAGGAGATGCCACTTTCGTGATCCCCTTCTAAAATGGCGCGCTGAATCGGCGCAGCGCCACGTAAATGTGGCAATAAAGAAGCATGGAGATTGACGGCACCGCATGGGGAGAGATTCAAAAAGCCAGTCGGCACGATTTGGCCATAGGCCATACAGACGATAACATCAAAAGAAAGTGATTTTGCCCATTCGTAGTCTTGACGAATGCGGTGCGGCTGAAACACAGGAATCGCATGCGCTAAGGCGACTTGTTTCACGGCTGGGACTTCTAACTTGGTACCATTTCGCCCGCCGCGTTTGTCTTCTTGAGAGACGACGCCGACAATGGTGTAACCGGCGGCAATCAGCTTTTCTAAAGGAAGCGCCGCAATGGCGGGCGTTCCGAGATATAACACCCGAACCGATTCGGGATTTGTAAACATGCGATTCATCAGGATCACCTCATCTTCTTTATTATAGCGTGAGATGGGGCATTCCTTATGTTAAAATACGTCCTGTTTGGAGAAAACCGTATGAAAACGTATAGCAAAAAAGCCTGTCAAGCTTTCATGAATCAATGTCTCGCCTTACGTGACACCTCCATGACCATGCGTGACATTTATGAATACATCACCACGAAGTACACGAAAGAGAAATGCTGTCTATATTTCGATGAAGACGATCATATCCGTTCGTATACTTATGCGAAATACAAAGATAACGTCTGGTATTTAGCGAAGCATGTATCGGGCTTATTATCGGGAATTCCTGCCCATAGCATCGTTGCTTTGAAACTGAAAAACAGCCCCACATGGCCACTCATGTTTTGGTCAATCTTAATGACAGGGCACCCGGTGTTACTCAT
This sequence comes from uncultured Erysipelotrichaceae bacterium, assembly GCA_902791935.1. Lineage (GTDB taxonomy): Bacteria > Bacillota_I > Bacilli_A > RFN20 > CAG-826 > UBA4951. The sequence goes on from CADAXQ010000014.1 coordinate 39,108, forward strand.
TGCGGCGAATTTGCAACACGACAATACCGAACGGTTACTCCAACAGTCAGGCGCGAAAGCAATCGTCGCGAATGAAGAAGATCCTTACTCCGTCCCGCTATTCCGTCTCAATAACGTGCGCAATGCCGATGAAGACGAATCATTTACGCCAAAATGGGCGGATGAAGTCATCTTTTGCTCAAGCGGCACCACGGGCGCCATCAAGATGATGGTGATGCATGGCAAAAACCTTTGCGCGCAAATCATGAGTTCTGTCAATATCCCGGAAGAAAGCACCACGTTGATGCATCCAGGAAACATTCGGATCTTAGCGATGATTCCGTTCCATCACATCTTTGGTTTTGTCGCCGTATTCCTTTGGTTTACGTTCTATGGCAAGACGTTGGTTTATCCGAATAGCATTTCTTCTTCCGACGTCCTAAAGGCCGTTCGCCAAGCAAAATGCACCCATTTGTTCTCCGTTCCGGTGTTCTGGGATAGCGCCGCCCAACAGTTCCAACGTTCGGTCGCGTTACAAAAGCCATCGAAGCAGGATTTGGTGAATCGGGTGCTGGCTTATAACACGAATCGAATTTCAAAAGACGAAGCCGGCATGGCTTCGAAACATTTTGTGTCCCGGTCACTGCAAAAGAAATTATTCGGCACCCATATTGAATATTGCATTTCTGGCGGCGGGTATTTGTTGCCGAAGACCAATGCGGTCATTAATGGGCTAGGTTATCCGCTCTATAACGGCTATGGCATGACGGAACTCGGCGTGGCGTCCGTAGAACGTTCTTCGAAAGTCGAAGCCCGACTTTTGGGCTCCATCGGGAAACCATTCGCTGGTTTTGAATACAAAATCGTCCCCAGTGCCACTTCCAATCCTGGGGAAGGCGAGCTTTGGGTTCGTTCCAATGCGGTGCACGATGAAGAAATCATTGATGGCGTAAGGCGTCGAACCGCCCTTCAAGACGGGTTCTTCCCAACGGGCGATATTGCCGCGAAAGATGCAGATGGCCGTTATTATCTCCGTGGCAGAAGCAAAGATGTCATCATCGGATCCAATGGGGAAAATATATATCCAGACGAAATCGAAAGCTATTTCACCGACATCAAGAGTGTGAAAAACCTCGCTGTCTTTGGCGACAATCAAGATAACACCGAACATATCATCTTGGTATTAGACCTTGAAAATTCGGCTTCGTCGCAAGACTTCCAGCGTATTCAAAAAGACATTGATTCCATCAACGCAACGCTTCCGAATGAAAAACGTGTCTATGAAGCCTACGTCTATAAAAAGCCGCTTCCGATGTCAAACAGCATGAAAGTCCAGCGGGGCGCCTTGAAACGGAACTTCCATGACCACCCCGAAGAATTCTTGTCTTTGATTCATCGGGAAAACAACCACTCCTCAAAAGTAAGCTTCGAAGGATTTGATTCTGAAGAAACAAAGAAAACCTTAGAAGCCGTGCGGAAAATCTTCTCCAAGACGTTATATCTTCCCGAGTTTAAGATTGATTTCGATGCCGTTTGGGACAAAGACCTTGGCGGCGATTCCATGAGCTATATTTCGATGGTAGAAGAATTAAACCGTTGCTTCCATCTCTCCATTCCCACCGAGAAATATGGCGAGTTATTAACCGTGAATGACTTCGCCTTAGAGATTCTGACGTTGAAATCGGGCAAAAAGAATAATGAAAAGTAGTTGTTTTCGTACGGATATAAAGGTAGAATTTTACACGCTTAGAAAAGGAACGATCGATTATGGCAAACATCAAATCTCAAGTGAAACGCATTGATATTGGAGAACGCAACAATGCTTTGAATTCTTCGCGTAAGAGCGAAGCTCGCACTTCGATGAAGAAAGTCGAAGCTGCGGTTATGAACAAAGACAAAGCAGCAGCCGAAGCAGAACTTCGCGTTGCCTTATCGCTGTTGGATCAATTGGCCCAAGACGGCATCATCTCCAAGAACTCTGCGCTTCGCAAAAAAGCACATCTTCAAAAAGAAGTTGCTGCGTTATAATTTAGCGCTTCTAAAAAACGAAAAGCCTGCATCGCTGCAGGCTTTTTTCTTATTTCGTGTATTGACTTTGTTGATAGGTGTCGTGCACGGAGGTAGCGGCTAAAGCGCCATCCCCTGCCGCCGTCACAATCTGGCGGAGCGTCGTATCGCGGCAATCTCCGATCGCGAAGAGATTCTTTTGCTTCGTTTCTCTTCGGCCATCGGTAATGAGATAACCTTTTTCATCGGTTAATCCCTCAATTTTCAAGAACGAGAGATTTGGCACTTCCCCCACATAGAGGAAGAGTCCTTGCACGGCTAGCTTTTCCGTTTCGCCCGTATCTTTATTTCTCACTTCAAGAGAACTTAAGGTATTCTCTCCTTCTGCTCGCACAATTTCGTAAGGCGCCAAAATCTTGGTGTTTGGCAACGCTTTAAACGATGCTACGACCGTTTCTTGGGCACGGAAGGTCGTACGCCGAGCAATTAAGGTCACATGAGCGCATAACGAAGCGAGATAAATGGCTTCCTCAAACGCCGAGTTTCCGGCGCCGACCACCGCCACGTCTTTGCCGCGATAGAATCTTCCGTCACAAATGGCGCAACGGCTGATGCCGCGTTTATGGAACGTTTCCTCTCCTTCGATGGGGAATGGCTTTTCCCCTAATCCTTGGGAAAGGATCACATAACGATAGTCGTGACTTTGCCCTTTCTTCGTGACGAGATGGAACGAACCGTCTTCATTGAGTGAAAGTTCCGTCACTTCGTCATAAACCGGCGCGATGTCAAAGTCTTTAAGCTGTTTTTCTAAGGCCATACCGAAGGCGGGACCTTTTACTTTTTCGACACCAGGATAGTTTTCAATGTTTTCGGTGAGGTTCGTTTTGCCACCCACAATGGTCTTTTCATAAGCGACCGGGATCATGCCATATCGTTTTAAATAAACGGCGGCACTCACGCCAGCAGGGCCAAGACCAATCAAGGCGACTTCTTTTGGATTGATGTTCATAGTTGCTTTAATGCCTCCTTTTATCTTAAGGTTAGCCGTTTCTAACAAAAAAGAAAGAAATGTGCTCTATCAAAGTGTTTTGAAAATAGGAATGATCTGACCAGGTTCTATCTTAAGCACCAAATAGGAGCCTTTATCTCCGTCACGAGGATAAGAGATGCTGCCAGGGCAAAATACCCATAAATCGCCGATTTTTTCACATTCTTTCGTGTGAGTGTGCCCATGGATAAAAATACGCCAGCCTTTCTTGGCAAATGCTTCATAGGCACCATCGCTATCAAGCGGATAATGCCGCATATAGAGTGGGCCATAAGGGGTTTGCGTGTGATAGTCGCGCGGATAGGAATAGAAATCACAATTGCCTTTCACGGCGGCAAAAGGCGTTGTTGCCCCTTCTCCCATCAACCCAACATCGCCAGCATGCAAATAAAGGTCGGCATCATATTCGCGCATGGCCACCATACGCAACGCTTCTTCATCTCCGTGCGTATCGGATATGACGACAATTTTCATAACGTAAAATTCACTAAAAACAGCGTAAAGGCAGTATCGTTGTCCATTTTGCCGGTGAAAATAGCCAATTCTGTTTGATAAAGCTGCTCCATGGCGCGATGTAGACATGCGTCCGACATTTTCGAAACGCTATAAAGAGAGGCTTTTGCTCGTCCCGTTGAGATTTTGAGTGCCGTTCCGATGTCGTAGGCCTCATAGCCACGGCGCGCTAAATAACGAACTTGATCTAAGACCATGAATTGGCGGCTTAGCATATGAATCAACGGAATCGGGCCATTGTTCGCGACGATTTTGCTGTCGCGGTACACCTCTAAAGCGTGTTTGATGTTGCCACGGGTTAACGCGTTTGCTAATTCATAAGAATTTTCTTCCAGCGGAGAAGGCGTTAAGGTCTGCACCATGGCTTTTGTGACCTCTTCCCCGTTGGCATAGGCGATTAATTTATTGGCTTCTTGGCAAAACAGCGCATAGTCACCTTGCGTCCGTTCTTTAAGCTCAGTTACCGCAGGAATATCAATGGACGCTTTACGTTTTGCAAAATATTTTGGGATGAATTCATCCCATTGATTATCGGATAAATCATCGATTTGTAAGAATTTTGCACCACCGCTTTCTAATGCTTTGTAGTAAGGAGAATTCTTATCCAAGTCGTTGGTACAAACCGTGATAAATAAAGAAACAGCATCATCCGGTTTTTGGAAGAATGTCAACAAAAGACGATCGTCATCCCCGGCTGGCAACTTTTTCTTTTCTCTCGTTTTGGCCAAATAGAAGAAATGATCGGCAACAACGACTTTCTTATCGTAGCCAAGCGGCAAGGAAAGACATTCGTTCGCCAAATCGCAAAGTCGATTCTCCGTCATATCGAGCGCCACATAGCTCATGGCGTCCCGTTCGGGAAGGACTTCGCGAACGGCCCGACGAAGCGGGCCACGCATCATACTATCTTGAGAAGAAAAGAAAACGGTAATCATTGTCTTTTATTATAGACGGAGCATCAGGAGAAATCACGTAAAGGCAACCCGAAGTAGCGACGATAAGAAATGCTACCTTCCTCGTCGGTTCTTCGATAAGGAATACGTAGGCTTTCAAATCGCGAAAGCACTTCTTTATCCGGGTGGCCATAAGTGTTGTTTCTTCCAACGGAAATAATCGCCATTTTTGGCTGCACGTGAAGTAAAAACTCCTGTGATGACGAGGTTTTTGAACCATGGTGTCCCGCTTTTAAGACGTCACAACGTAATGAAGGATTATCTTGCACAATTCGGTGTTCAATTGCTTTTGGTGCGTCCCCCATCATTAACCATTCACACCCCATAAAAGTGAATCCAAGAACCAGGCTTTGATCGTTCTCTCCTGTTCCGCCATAAACGTTGTAATTCGTAAAAGTTAGATTTCCGACTTTCAAAGGAAATTCCGTTGCTGAAGAAACAAAGCGCTTGACTCGAAAATTTTGGATGAGGCTGTCTTTCGCCCCAATATGGTCGAAATCTCCGTGGCTTGCGATCAAACAATCAATTTGATAGACCTTCTCTTTTCGGAAAAATGGGATGTCCACTTCCGTCGCCATATCAAAAGAAAGATTGCCGCCGGTATCAAGCAACACATTCGTGTAGCCGTCACGAATCAAGATGGCATCGCCTTGTCCAACATTGATAAACGTCACTTCTTGTAAAAATGAGACGCCGACTGGCAAGGAATGAATCAATAGAAACGTTATCTGAAGTCCATGGGCGATGCGCCGTGTCTTCATGAAACCGATTTGCTTCGCGAATACCCCGATTGTCAAAAGCGCATAGTAGCCAAACGTAAACCAAGGAGAGAATTCGCCCAAAGGCAAAGTAACATCGATTGTTTTGATGCCTTGGAGCAAGCGCCAAATTCCTGAAGCGCATAAGGAAAGTACCCGAACCCATGGAAGCGTACAAAACGAAAGTAAGGACAAAATCGCGAATCCATAGGAGACCGGAAGCAAAATCGTCGCATATAATGGCAACAACAAATGCCATTCGCCACGTTGGTTATATAAAGGAAATAACAAAAGCTGTAACAGGAGAAAAGATAGAATCTTTTGCTGTTTTTTCTTCCCTCGAGCGGTAATGCTACGAGAAAACGTCAGAAATAAACTGATGCCAAAGCCAAAACGAAATGAAGAGGAGACCGGTGCGAAGGGGTGAAGGAACAAAACCACAATTCCACTCCATCCCAGCAACGTCAAATAAGTCGGCGGTTCGCGCTTTAAAAGAAAGAAAATCAACGTGAAGAATCGTAGTAAGAAAATCCGATAAACGCCAATCTTTCCGTACAAAAATGGCAATAAGAGACAAGCGAATACAAAAGTAATCAACGCGCTTTTTGGCTTGCCCCAGCGTTTTGATAACTTCGCCTCTAGAAAGCGCAAAAAACCACCATAAAGGATCCCCGAAGCTGAGAGATAGCTAAGAACGCCCAAAGATGCCGATAGGGCGATTGCTTCGTTTTGGTAGTCTTTGCGGCCAAATGCCACCGAATCCACGAGACCCGCCGTCAAGGAATCAAAAGAAGAAAGAAACCGCAATTCCCGCTCTCTGAAACGGAATGGCCGAAGGAAAAGCACTTCTGTTTCTTTGACTTGAATGGCTTGTTTGACGCCGTTTTCTTCTAAATACGTCATAAAAGAAAAACGACTCTCGTATTCTTTTCCGACATAGGGGGAGACGGTGCCTTGAAGCCTCAAGATATCCCCTACTTCACGTGTGCAGTTCTTCTCATAAACATAGTAACGGCGCCATCCAGTGGCGATCAGGTAATAATTGTTTTTCGAAGCGATCACCATGCCACGGATCTCACCTTTGCCATTCGGTGAAGGCCAATGCGTGCGAAGCATCCCGAGCGCAAAACCAAATATCAGGAATCCCAAAAAGACAAGGAACGCCGCCTTTCCTTTCTGAAAAAACAAGAAAAGCAAGACGGCGGCCGTAAGGAGTGAGAGCACCATCAAAGGTGCTCCGAAACGAAACGCAACAGTAAAACCAATGCTCCAGCCAAGAAACGATGCCAGGCTGATTTCTGGACGTGCGATTAGTCCTTTAAGGTGATGTAGTTTTTGCATTTTTCCCAGGTGGCTGGGCCAATGCCAGAAACGTTCTTAATTTCTTCGAGACGGCGGAATGACCCTTGCTCGGTTCGATAAGAAACGATCTTGTCCGCGAGCGTTGAAGTAAAACACGATAACCCCTTCAGTTTCTCTGCGGTGGCCGTATTGATGCAAGCTTTGACGATGGGGTCGGCACTACAAGTGTTGCTGTTATCATAAAGTGGCGCAATATAGCATCCCCAGCCATCTTCAAGCACCAATGAAGTGTCATACGCTTTCGGATCAGCGTTCGAAGTCACGCCACCTGCCGCTGACAAAGCATCGCCGAGCGTTGAGGACAAAGGAACCAAATAAACCCCAGGATGACTCACTTCTCCTTCTAACGTGATTTCTAACCCCTCTTTTTCGCTGGTACGTGTGTTCAGCGTGGTAGTGGGGTTAGTGATGTCCGTGGTGACTTTGTCAACAACCGCCAATGCAATCAAGCAAACCACCGTAACCGCGACAACAATGATGATGGTCTTAAACATGGAAAACCTCCTTTCACTTATGAGAAGGCGGTTTTTTCAAAGGCGGGACAAAATTGGATAAGCCATGTCAATGACCAATTGACGAAGAGTCATATTCAACAGGCATGGTCTTTTGAGCGTGCTCAAAAGACTGGCGCCGGCCAGCGAT
>CADAXQ010000015.1 GCA_902791935.1 uncultured Erysipelotrichaceae bacterium
TATAGGATGAAAGGAAAGGAGGAATTGTTCAAAGAGGATTAGCCGACATTGGTGAAGGATATTTTCCCTAAAATGGTAAAAAATATATTTACTTTATCAATACTGGGCCTCTACACCGGCAAGTACGACGGCTTCAACATCTCGCACTTCGCCGAATTCCTAAGGGAGAGGGAGGGCATCGACGCCTCCTACCACCAAGTATACAGGATTCTCTCGGACGCCGGGATAGCGTCGCCGAACGCGCAGCGCAGAAAGCGCAGGGACAACGCCCACCCCAGCCGGGCGAGGAGGCCCAAAGAGGGCGAGCTCGTCCAGATCGACGCCAGCGAGGAGCGTTGGTTCGGCGGATCCTTCCCGAAGGCGACGGCCCATGGCGCGATAGACGACGCGACCGGGAAGGTCCTGAGCGTCTACTTCGAGCGCCGAGAAACCCTGAGCGGATACCTGCACATGTTCAAGGACATACTCGAAGGGTACGGCATCCCTGAGGCTTTCTACGGCGACAACAGGACTGTTTTCACCTTCCGCAGGATGTCCGTCGACGGGCTTTCCGTGGAATACGACGCCGACACCCAGTTCCGAAGGGTCTGTCGTCAGCTCGGCTGCGAGGTGATAACGACGTCCGTAAGCCAGGCGAAGGGCAGGATCGAAAGGCTCTGGAGGACACTCCAAGACAGGCTCATAGCCGAATTCAGGCTCAACGGCGTCACCACGATCGAGGCGGCGAACGCGTTCATGCCCGGCTTCATAAAGAGGTACAACGAAAGGTTCTCGATCGCAGCGAGGGATAGCGAAGCGGCCTGGGTTGAGCCGCCAAAGGAGCCGGATTTGAGCTTCTACCTATCGACCCAGTACATCAGGAAGGCGGACAGCGGGTCCTCCTTTTCGCTGCTCGGGAAAAGGTACCAGCTCGTTACGGACGGCCTCCAAAAGGTCGGGGTCACGAAAGGCGTCCCAGTCGATTTTTACGTTTCCTTCAGCGGCACCATAACGGCGGTTTTCCTCGGCAGGCTTTACTCGGTGCTAGAGGCCGTCGAGGTCACCGGCAAGGAAGCAGACGAGGCGTATAGGGAGCAAGCGAAGAAAAAGGGCGGCATGCCGTATAAGCCTGGGCCGAACCACCCATGGAAAAGGTTCGTTTCGAACTACGTCTACAAGCGGCGAAAAACCGGGGGATCCGACGATGAGGGGTGAACAAATCGCGGGATAAGTTAGGGATGAACAAATCGCGGGTCAACAACAATGAGGAATCTTTACGTTTGCATAAAAATAGCATGAAAAGGCTACATTTTTTTCGTTATTCAGGATAATTTACATGAAAATCCGGTCCTTTTTTGTCCACGGAGATTTGACTCATACGGATTTCTTCAAAACTGAGGTAAAGCTTATCGCGACTTAAGTCGACTTCGTGACAATTCAGCATGTAGTCTGGGAAGTCTTGTTTCTTTTTGGAGAACGCCATCAAAGAGAACGAAAGAAGTAATGGGATTCCTAATAAAAACAAAGAACCTAATACCAAGACAAAATAGACGATGCATTGTCTTATGATCATTCTTCCAGGACGAACGCTTAATAAGTCCGGGCCTGCAATCCCAATATGGTATAAGCCGCGCCCAAACGTGTAGTGACTCCGGCGGAAACAAAGCGGTGGCAAGAAGTAGATGAGAAACCCTGCGATGGCATAAGCTGGCACAATCTCTGCCCAGATTAACATTTGGGATTCGTATTTCTGTAATTCTAAATAACCAGGTATCTTCGTTAAAAGATAACCTTGTAATGTATCATCGATATACGGGGCATAGGCCACTTCAAAATACGTTTGGTCATTCGCGTTCAAGTCGGGATTTTCGATGACTTTATCATTTGAATCTGTGATGAAGTATGCCGTCTCGTTCGCATCTTTTAACGTCAAGCGATAGGTGCGATAATCCTCGAGCATCGTTTGATAAGTCGTTGAATCTACTTTATTTTCGGCATAAGTGAAGAATGTATCAATCGCCTGCACGGCACCGTTCTTACGCTCACTGCCACTAAAGGAACTGCCTTTATAGTACGTTACGATATCGACATCGGTGCCATCTTCTCGTTTCGTGTATAACCCAGAATCTCGTTGAATGGAAAGATAAGTTTCTTCCTGGGCTTTATAGCCTGCACTAGAAGTTACGATTTCCCGTGCCCCCAAGAAACAAAGGCCAAAGCAAAGGAAAAAGAAAATCAAATCGAGTAACTTCGCGAAGATGCGGCGATGAAATCGCGGCATCGTGTAATGAATCTCCGTCTTCGCGTCTTTCTTTTCATTCGGCGCGATGTCGTATACGTCTGTCATTGATATCCTTTCTTCGCGTAGACCGCGTCTAAGTCATCGTCACGGATTAATAAGGTTAAGGTACTCCGATCGCTAAGGGAACGGCCAAAGGGATCGGCTAAGATAAAGGCAAAACTGACTAATGCATATAACAAGGACAATGCCGATATTTCAAGTAACCATGGCAATCCGAACAATGCATTAAAAGAAACAATAGGCCAAGGCAATAAGAAGAGTACCCACGAAGAAGCGAAGACAGAAGACAAAAACGGTGCCCAGAGCCGTTTTCTTGGCAAGATGGATAATCCTTCCAAGCTTACGCGTGATTGCCGTAAAAAGAGCCTTCCTAGCGTTTTGCGGTGGGGTAGACAAAGTGGTAGTACCCAATAATAAAGTACCAAAGCAATGGCTTCGGCAATAAACGCGGATAAAACGGCTAAATCTTGAACCAATTCGTTATTCTGATCCAACGTCTTTTTTAAGACGGCATAATCCAAAGTCTGTCCATCCGAAGCCGTAAAGGTTAACCCATGCGACTCGGCATGGCTTAACATGGCCGAATAAAGAGGCAAGAAGACCTTTTCTAGCCACGTTTGATAATCTTTCTCACCCTGTTCCGAAAGAGAGTCCTTAGGCGCCCATTTCGGCGCAAATTCGGTTTTGTAACTTTCTTTTAAGACGGGAGAAGAACCTGTCAGGTCAAAGAAATCTCTTGCCGTAGCGCAATTCTGATAGAACGAAAGATAAAGTGATTCATCCTTCTGAAGATCTACCGCATAATGACGAAATACTTCATATTCTGTTTTTGAGGCATCAACGACATAGAAATACGCGTATTGGTCAAACGTGTAACCTAAATCGATGGAGAAGCGATCCGATTCTGAATCGGCAGTCGAAGAAGAGAACAATAAGTCATTCCCATAAAGCACGTCATGCATCTCGTTTTCAATGCGTAACGACTCCGTTTGTTTCTCATCATAAGACGTAATGCGCCTTCCAATCGGATGCACCACAAGATGAAATAATGTGAAAGCAAGAATCAAGCAAAGGAACAAATCGGCGAAATAGGATAATATCCGTTGTCCTTTGCTTAAAGGAACAACATCAATCGACATGTTCTTTTCCGCGACTTCAGGTGTCTTTGCTTCTTCCATGAATTCAAGTTTAACCGAAAAGAGCATTCTTGTATCGAAAAGAACGAAAAAGCCTCGCCGAAGCGAGGCTCATAAGATGAGGTAGAAGGGAATTAGGCCGCTTTCGCGAATAATTCCATGTTGAGGATGTAACCTCTCTTACCGCTCATAGCGGTAGCGATGGTTAACGTTTTAGAGGCTTTAGAAAGGACAAATTCTTGCACTTCAGAGGCCGATTTTGTAGAGGCGCCTTCGACTCCATTGACGGAGAATAGAACGGCGGTGGTGTCACTCCAAGAAGCAATCGTCAAGGCCACCTTGTCAACGTTTTGACTAAGCGTAATTGTCAAAGTGCCAACTAGCTTGCTAGTCCCAAATTTAATGCCTTGAAGAGGATTTCGTCCGCCATTACTTTCGGCGTGAATGACTTTAGAAGCAGAGACAGCGGTGACTAAATTTGTTGCATCGGTCGGGGTGAAAGTTGCAAAATCGTCTGAGGTTACAGCGACATTAGTATTTGCGCCAGCAAGTGCGATTCCTGTGAAGTCATACTTGATCAACGAATTATAGGTGATTGAAGTATCAGTGACCGTAACAGTGATAGTAGCGGATTTGCCACTCGCAGCCTTAACGGTGATGACGGCACTTCCTTGTGCGACAGCAGTCACTAAGCCAGTATCACTGACCTTAGCAACCGCAGTATTAGAAGAAGAATAGGTGTAGGTATCACCTTCAACGCCGAGCGTGGTGGCAGTGATTTGAGAAGTTTCGCCGACATTTAAGTCCGCATCGGCAATGGCGGCCGTGACTGCACCGGCAGTAACCGTGCAGGCGGTGAGCAAGAAGTTAATGCCACCGTCCTTGTTCGTGCCTAAGAAGTAACCTTCAACGTCGAGATTGGAAACATCGGTTGCAAGAGCAGCGCCTTTCACCTTCAGTGTGACCGTGAACGTCTTCTTACCAAAGGTAAAGCTGGTGCTGCCCGTTGGCGTAACGCCGGCGAGTTTCACTTTGCCAGGATGCACGATGCTCGTAAAAGTGACTTTGGCGAAAGCGGTCGCAACTTCTTCTGCGGTCATTGCTTCTGCCGTAGAGAGCTTGCCCGTTCCTTCGACTTTTTCAATGGATGCCCCGTTGGTTTCGACTAATCCATAGTAAGGAGAAGCGGTCTTGCCCGAGAGGTGGACATAGTCGCCGACTGCACCACTATAAGTGGTCTTGTAAGCTTCAAGAATGCCCGTGCCGTCATCGATATAAGGATTCTTGTAGGAGTCAAGGGCAACGACAACACCTTTGATGTCGACTGGATAGCCGTCTTTTAATTGGCTGACCATGGCATAGGTGATGGTGACGGTGCAAGTGGCGGTAAGCGCAGAACCAGTACCAGTGTAGTTCGTCAAGCCTTCCGTGGTGGCAGTGATGGTAACGCTGCCTTCTTTTAAGGCCTTCACGACACCTTCCGCGTTTACGGTAGCGATGGTTTCATTGCTGCTCGACCATTTGACTTTATCATTGAAGCTCGTGCTTTCGCCCGCGGAAACCGTCGCTTTTAAGGTCTTGGTTTCGCCAGCTAAGAGATTCGCTTCAGTGGCGTCTAAGGTGACGCCTTTAATGGGATCGCCAGGATCCACGACTTCGATGGTGGTGGTAGCGGTAATAGTGGTGTTCGCCTTTAACGTAGCGGTAACCACGACATTTCCTGCTTTGACACCGGTTAAGACACCGTCTTCGCTGATGGTGGCATATTCGGTGTTATCCACGCTCCAGGTCACTTCTTTTTGGGTGGCGTTGATAGGAGTATAGGAAGGAACCATTTGTAACGTACCAGCAATACGGACCGAGGTTTCGCCACCTTCGCCAGCAATGGCTAAAGCTGTCGTCTTTTCGACGTGTTCTTGGTAGGTGTCTACATAGAGCGGGAGATAGCCATACTTTGTCGAATACGTATCGGCATAGCCCGTGAATTCATAGGCTTTGCCGACTTCTAAGGTACCTGTGAAGTATTTTGGCTCAATGATGCCGGTGCCAAGGTCTTCGGCTTTGAAGGCGAAATAGTCGCCTTCCATATAGACGGTGCCCCAAACTTTGACTGGAGTGAACGCTTTGAACTTCGTGACATCCGTGTCTTTGATAATGGGCGTTGGATTGGCTAACAAGGTAGTTGGCGCAGTGCCCGTTAATTTCTTCGCTTGGGTGATGGCGTTGTATTCAAAGATGTTGTTAAATTTGACAACGGTGCCAGCAACGAGCGCATAGTCGCCAGAAGCAAGCCCTAAGTCAGAAGCTTGGACTTTGTAGACTTCGATGACGCCTGTGCCATCATCGATGAAGAAACCAGAAGAGAAGACGGACTTCACCACACCCATGACGGTGTAAGTGCCATCTTCAGCAATGTCTTTGATTTCGGTGCGGTTGATATCTTGGACAGTGAGTTCGACGGAATCGGTCTTGTCCCCATACGTAACGGTGATGGTCGCACTTCCGACGCCTGCGGCGCGAAGATTGACGCCAGCCACGAACACGACTTCCGGATTGCTCGAAACAATCGTGACTTTGCCTTCGTTTATGGCAGTGGTGATACCCATTTCGGGATCCAAGGAGAGTTTGACTTTACGATCGTCGTCATAAAGATGCCATTCGGCGGTTAATTCGTCTTTGTTCGAGATGGCAACGCTGTTGACAGTGAACACGGAACTTGAAGACGATTCGTCTTTGGTGACGGATGAGCTTTCGGTCGTTGTCGTAGACGAGGTCGTTGGTTGCGTGTTGGTGCAGGCAACAAGGCCAAGCAAGGCCATCGCTGCTAGCGGAATGAACGTTTTCGTTTTCTTCATGTGGGATATTCCTCCTAATTTTTCCGATGAATTGCAGTAACGTCTTCCGTTCGAATGACGCCTGCGAGATGGGGATGTATGGTAAACGTTTTGAACCGTTAAACCCAAGGTTATTGATAGAACGTCTGGTTGTGGATGTCGTGGATGAGGGCTTGGCTATCTTTCTTCTTATAGGCGCCAAGAATGGCCAAAACTGCGCCGACGATAGCTAAAATGCCACCGGCAATCGCAAGGATGACAAAGACATAGAATTCTGGGCAATCGACCACGAGTCGGTGTTGGGCGCTTGGTTTCTTGGCCAAGAGATAGAAGATGAAAGACGTGATTAAGCAAATGGCCCCAATTGATAACGTGCCTAAGCCTTTGGCCAAATCATTGTTGGCGCGTTGTACTTGGGCATGAGCCGCTTGCGAAAGCGACTTCATCTCTTCTTCTGAAAGATTCGCATGAATGAGGTGACCACATCTTGGGCAGACATAGTCCACCTCGGCATTCGGATCAATGACGTTCCCTTGTTCCGCGGCCAAAGAAATCTGTTTTGATTCCAGCTTGGCTTCGTTGATTTTCTTGGCGCAATAAGGGCAACGCATCGTTAGGCAGCCCCCTGTAAGACTAAATCCGCGGCACTGTTTGGCAAGATCTGGAAGCGATAAAAATTGCTTGTGGTCTTGTGCACACCGGCAACGCCGCTTAACTTGAACGATTTGTTCACAAAGTCGGTGTAGGAACGGTAAGTGGTGGTGCCACCATCGGGAGAATAAGTGAAAGCAAGGTAAGCCGAGAGATTCGTTCCAAAGTAGAGCGTCATGCCATTCTTGCCATCATATCCACCGGTGCAAGTTAAGGCATCGGTAAACGAGACACGGCAATTTAAGAACGGATAGTCTTTGTTCTTGACCGTGTTGATGAATTCGGTGGATGTCATCGAGAATTCATGGACTTTGAGTTCATTCGGGATTTGGTCCGGCGTATAAACGACTTTGCCATCGGTGTCACTGATTTGCACCCGGGGAAGCGAGACGCCGGACATCTGGAAACCGAATGTTTCGCTGTCGACAAACGTGCCACAGATTTCAATCAAAGAATTCATCTTTGTGAATTTATCCGGAATGGCAGAGGGGCCCGTATAGATATTGATACCGGCATATTCTCCGTCGGCATATTTCGGCTTTGCTGCCCCTTCGGCATAGGTATCATCGGCAGGGTAGAAGTTCGTCAAATAAAGGACGGAGTTGCTATAACCTGCGACGACGCCACGAATACGCGCTTTGGCGTTGTCGTATTTATTCGTATGGGTCGGATCAGCAATCTGCGCTTCAATTTCACGTTTGACGTCGAGCAATGAAATATCCTCGTAACCGCCATAGTTGAAATCGGGGTCAGGCTCATTGCTCCAAATGTGGAGACCATAGGCCTTTGCTTGGAGTGCCGCATCCCAGAACACATCGGAATACTGGGCAATGCCGGGCTCATCCATCGCGTTCGCATTGGAATAGCCATTTTGCACGATCCAAAGATTGAGTAACGTCAAATCTTTGTAGTCGCAGTTTTTCTCGGTTTCGTTGATCCAAATGCAGCAAAGATAACGGTCATTGCTGTCTTTGGAGGGTGCACCATATTCCGTTAATGTCGAAGAAAGCACGATTGTGCCATTCTTTGCGGCATTATCAATATGTTCGTTCGTGAAATTCGAGGCGGCGCGTCCCCATTCTTCAATGTGGCCGGTGGCTTCGGGCGTATTGATGCCCAAATAACGAGCGGCAATGATGTTGTCCTCGCTCTTATTGCCAGAGGTGCCGCCATAGAAGTGGGTGGTATCGCCATCAATTTTTGTTTTGAGTGTGACTTGACCGACACCGTCGGTAAAGAAGTCGTGGCCTTTGTAGTCTAGTTTCAATTTGGCGGAGCCGTTATGGGCATAGTCAATCCAGTCGGCATCACCCATGGAGTGGGTAACGGTCGAACTGGCTTCAGAAGTCGTGGCGTCACCGGTATCAGCGCTGGAAGTGGCAGGCGACACCGCCGGTTGGCAAGCAGCCAAGGAAAATACGGCAGAGAGAAGAGCGATGGTCAGGAGTCTTTGTTTTTTCATGAATTACCTCACATGGCGTTTTTCGCCGTTTGGATGGCAGTGTCAAACGCTGCACTGACGGAAGTCCCCTTCATTAAGACGTCGGTCACAATACCACCAACTTGGGTGCGTAAAGCGGAAGAACCGCGGAAGGCTTTTTGTGAAATATAGGAATCGTTGATATCGCCAGTCATCAAACGAGCGCAATCGGTTAAGGCGTCATCGTTATCGCTTAAATAACGTTGGAAGTTCGTCGTGGAGTAAGCCGATTCCCGCACCGGAACATAACCATTCGAGTAAATGGAGATTTCAGTGTTGGCTTCTGGATTTGTCAAATATTTGATGAATTGCCAGGCATAACGGGCACGGAGATCGTTTTCTTCTTGCGATAACGAAGGGTTCCGTAAAATGGCTAATGTCGGACCTTGGGTGATATAAAGGCTGTGGTTATCTTCTGTGGCATCCGTTGGCACTTTCACCGCGGCGCAACTAAATTCGCCTGCGGTCGGAAGGCTATAACCTGTACCACCCGTAGAACCGATGCAGAAGATGGCTTCTTTCTTTTTGAAACTATCGGAGCCATAGTTTCCTAACGTTCCTTTCGTTTCTAAGAGATGGGCATCATGGTCTTCTTTGAGTTTCGTGACCATGGCTTCCGCTTTGGTGCGTGCTTCGCCCGATTCAAACGCAATGACGCCTTTGCCATCACTTCCTACGGTCGCATAAGGAATTTCTTCCTGAAACATCTTCGAGATGAAGAGGTTTCCATCCGAGTCATAGATGCAAGCTTCTTTCATGCCGTCTAAGACTTGGGCGCGGTTTTCATAGGCTGAAGCGCAAAGCTTCATGAATTCGGTCCAAGAAATGTTCGAAAGATAAGTTTTGACTTCATCATTCGAAGGAGCAGTGGTGTCGCCTCGATAAATCTGAATGGCTTTCTTGGCGGCATCGACGTTATAAAGCATCGTTTCCGAGGACTTTAAGAACGGCATGGAATAGCGGCCTTCATATTGATAGGAGACGCCTTCATTCCAGAAGGCGGGAACGAAGTCATCGGCGTTGTAGTCGGCAGAATCGCCTAAATACGATTGGGTGCCAAAGCCAATGGAGGAATCATCAACAAACGAAGAGACGTCATAGACATAAGTACGGTCTTGGCTTAAATAGTCAGCAACGTGGTCGGGATAAGCGACGGTGATCGTCGGAACACCCCCAACGGCAAACGCTTTGGTGACTTGTTCTTTTAACGAGTCATAAGAGGTGCCGGTGTTATTCGCGATTTGGATATCGACGGAGACACCGGTGTTCTCCAGAATTAATTTTTCAAACGCTTCGGCTTGCTTTTCCACGGAATTCCGGACGACTTGACCAAACGTGTGCCAAAACGGAACCACGATGGTACCAGTGGTCTTGGACGTGGAAGAAGAAGCGACGTTATCGCCACTTGAGGAAGTGCTAGGGCCACCGCAAGACGTTAAAGCGGCAGTCGCGAGCAGTACCAAGGTTTTAGAAATCGAACGTTGCATGATGATTGTCCTCCAAGAAACGGAGAAGGAGCGTTACATATCCTTCAAAGTATTTTCGTAAGCGGTCTTTAAGAGTGCCGTCACGTCATTGGCAGTTAAGGTATCGGCCGTTAAGGCGCTCGTGACGACGCCACCGACTTGGGTACGCGCTGTGCTAGAGCCGGTAAAGACCGGTGAGGCAAAGAGATCGTCACTGATCGTTTCGGCATAATGCGATTGCGAAGCGGTCATGAAGGTATCGGTATTCTTGTCTTCGGGCATGGCACTATATTCTTGCCAAGCCGAGGTCGAGAATGTCGATTCGCGGAGTGGCAAGTAGTTTGTGGCAATGGCCCAGTTCGTGCTGTTGGTCGGATTTGTCATGTATTTGATGAAGCGCCAGGCTGCCATTTGACGATTGGTATCCCATTGTTGATTCGCGTTCTTGTGACGGAGAATCGCCACGGATGGGCCTTGGTTAATGACTTTCTTGTCATGACCGGCCGCCGTTGGGATTTTGGCGATATACGGATGGTAGGTCGTGCTATATTGGTGCGACAAACCAGCGGTAGAGCCAATCGCGAATAACGCATTGGGTAAACCAGTGTCGACATTCGTGAACGAGTTCGTATAACCTTTCGATCCGCCATAAGAGCCGGTGAAGAAGTAACGTTTCCGGTTCCAATCATGGAACTTCACCAAGAGGTCAGACATGCCTTTCCGGGTGGCTTCATCGGTATAGAAGCTCAATTCACCCTCTTCGGTGGATTTGTTCATCGAAGTATAGGTGTAGCCATATTGTTCGCACAGGGTAATGAAGAAGTTTGCGTCGGAGTCATAACCGACCAAGCCGACTTTCGAATCGGCATTGAGCTGATAGAGTTTCTTATCGTCCGACAACGAATTGTTGTAGGTTTCGATGGCTGGGAGTAAGTTGTCCATCATTTCTTCCCAAGTCAGGTTATTGATGTATTCTTCCGTGATCGCATTGCCACCATTCACCCCCGAGAGTTGTAGCCCGATGATTTTCGGGTTGTACCACATGGCTTCGGTCGATTTGGCTAATGGCAACGAATAGACGCCATCTAACGGATATGATTCGCCTTCTTCAAGATAAGCCGGAACGAAATCATCACGATCTTCGTCTATCCATCCATAGGTCGCATCTTCCATCATCGGCTTGCAGTTCGCGACAATGCCGTAGGTGATTAAACGTTGCACGCTGTCGGGGTAGGCCAACAAGATATCGGGATAATCGTTACTTCCGGTATAGCCGTTGATCGTTTGGGTTAACAAGCCATCGTAGGAACCTTCGATCTTTTTGAGTTCCACATCGATATCGGGGTTTTCGGCTTCGAAGTTGTCAATGAAGCCTTGGACGACTCCTTTGAAATTGTCATTCCAGTTCACCCAGAATGAGATTTTTGTTTTTTCGGTGATGGCTGAGGATTGGCTTGTTTCCTCACTGCCATTTGTCGAAGCGACAGAGGAAGCAGTTGGCGATTTTGGTTCGCCACAAGCGGCGAGCAAAAGAGCAGAACCTAACGAAGCGAAGGTGAGTGCGATTTTTCTGTTTTTCATGATTTCTTCTTTCCTGTGAGAATGCCCTAAAGGGCATTTCTTAGTATGACTATTATAAATGACTTTTCCCTTGTTTGGGAAACAAATTTAGCCCTTGATGCCAGCGCGGCCAACACCCCGCATGATGTACTTGCGGAAGAAGACGAAGAGGAGGAATAACGGGACGGTGACGAGCACGGTGGCGGCCATTTGGTAACCGTATTCCGTGACACCAGAATCCACGTCAACGAACGCACTGCCACGAAGACCGTTAGAAATCAAACGGTAATCGCTATTGGTTGTGACTAAGTTCGGCCAGATGTAGGCGTTCCAGGTACCCATGAACTTCAGAATCGTAATGGAGATCAATGTCGGTGCCGCTAACGGAACCATGACTTTCCAAAGGAAGGACCAGTCACTCTTTCCGTCAACTTTTGCCGCCAAATAAAGCTCATTGGGAATCTGTTTGAAGTTTTGCCGTAATAAGTAGATGTAGAACACCGAGACGATAAACGGCACGATTTCAGCCAAGTAGGCATCGGTTAAGGTTTGCCCTTCGCCCACCCAACCAAATGAAGCGACGGTGATGTAGTTTGAAATGACCATCATTTCACCAGGAATCATCATCGTCATCAAGAAGATGGCAAAGACGGCATCGCGTCCAGCAAACTTCAAGCGGGCAAACGCGAATGCGGCTAAGATGGTGGTCAATAAGGTGCCGATCGTGGAGAAGATGGCAACCACGATCGTGTTTCGCATGTAGGTGCCAAAACGGAACACCTGCAAGACATGGACGTAGTTGCTCCACATGACGATGCGGGGGAAGAACGTTTGGGTCGTGGCTAAGATTTCATCGTTTTGCTTCAACGAGGTGATTAACATCCAGTAGAAGGGGAAAATCATCGCCAACGCCAAAATGAGGATGAAGAGATAGGTCAAAAATGTCGTGATGCCGCGGCTAATTTTTTCGCCACGATGGATGGCTTCGGTCGTCCGGCCGCTTTCTTCTAATGACAAGACGATATCGCCATTGACTGAGGTAGAGGCGAAATCAATATAGGTTTTGCTTGCTTGCTTTGCCATTGTCGTTGCCTCCTTAATAATGGACCCGCTTCTTCGAAACGACGAACTGGATGGCGGTGAAGATCAAGATGATCACAAAGAGGAATACCGCGGCAGCCGCTGCTTCCGAAGTGTTGGTCGAAAGATTCTGATAGATGTAGTAGACGATGGTCTCCATATTCGGGGTACCAGCTTGTCCTAAGGTGCCAGGGCCATTAAAGAGACCGACGATGTGGGTGTATTCCTTAAACGCCCCGATGACCGAAGTAATCATGATGTAAAGGATTTGAGGTGAAAGAAGAGGAACCGTGATTTTCCAAAGGACTTTATGGCGGGAAGCGCTGTCAATTTGAGCGGCTTGATAATATTGCTTATCCACACCTTGTAAGCCAGAAAGAAGAATCAAGATCTTGAAAGGGATAGAACCCCAAACGATGTAGAGGCATAACGGAACCATGGCAACCCATTGATCGGCGCCATAGACCCAACGGGTTGTGCTATGGAAGATGTAGTTAATGACGCCATTGTCGTCAAAGAGAACACTGAAGACCATACCGACGGCAATCGCGTTGGTGACGTAGGGCAAGAAGAATACGGTTTGTAAGAATTTTTGGAATTTCGGGATCGAGTTTAAGGCCACGGAGATAAAGAGGGCTAACAAAGTGGAAACGGCCACGGTGACAAACGTCAATACAAACGTATTTGGAATAGCATAGGAGATGAAGTATGTTTCATGCGCCCCATTGGCTTTGGTCGTTAAACCCAAAATGTAGGTGAAATTCCGTAACGTCAATCCATCAAAGGCCCCAGAGGCGTATTGATAGTTCTTCGCGAAGGCAATGAAGACGGTGTTGATTAACGGGTAGATTAAGAAGACCGCCACCAAAACGATGACCGGCGCCAAATAAAGCCAACCTTTCCAGTTGTTTTTGGCCACGACATCTTCAATGCCACGGACTTGATAAGGGGCAGCCCGATGTTTTTTAGGGGCCACCAATCGAATCATCCGATGATTGGCTTCATCGTAACCTGCCACATAGGATGGGCGCTCTTCGCGGAACATCTTCGCGGCTTCGTTTTGGCCATCTTGCGCGGTTTGGAAGGCGAGCAGCCGTTTTTGTTGGATGTAATAAATGATGCAAAGAACACCAATCGGGGAGCAACCGCAAAGGCAAAGGACGATTGCTCTTGCTAAGAAGCGGCCGTCCGGATGCATTTTTTCGGAACGATACACCGATTGTTCTTTATATAAGAGATATAAGGCAAGGACGTCTAACGCTAGCAATAACAAGAACGACCAAAGTAACGTTTCTTGATATAGTGGCTCGTCCGGTGTTGGAACGGGTACCGCTTGGGCTAAGTCATGCGCGGTTTTCTGATTTAACGAAATGTTCGCGTAGAGAAATACCCCAAGGAAAATGACCCCTAAAGCATAACGGACCCAAAGTTCGATTTTTCCTACCTTTTGTAGGACTCTTCGGGATAATCCGCCTGTTTGGGAACCCTGATTTTGCGTTGTTTTTTCAATGCTTTCCATGGCTTAAAAACGAATGCGTTCCTCAGATTCCTTCTCGAATAAGAACATCTTGGACGGTTTTACTTTTAACGAAAGGACACCGCTTTGCTTTTGGGCATCTTCGGCAGCAACAATGACTTTGAATGTTGGTTTTGCACAAGCGGGGTTTTGGGCCACTAACGAGACGTCCCGCCCTAAGACCTGCACCATATTGAGATTGGCGTGCAAGACTTCTTTTTCGTCCTGGTCCGCCAACATAAATCCTTCGGGACGGATGGCCACATAGATTTCACGGTCTTGTTGTGGTTTATCGGCAGGGATCATGCCAACGACATCATCCCCGATATAAATCTTGTTTTGGGCAATCCGACCATGGAAGACGTTGATTGGCGGCGTGCCTAAGAACATGGCAACAAAGAGGTTTGCTGGATCGTTATAGACTTTCTGCGGTTCATCCATTTGTTGCATGACACCGAGTTTCATGACAACGATCTGGTCGGAAATCGACATGGCTTCTTCTTGGTCATGCGTAACGAAGATTGTCGTAATGCCGGTTTCTTGCTGAATGCGTCGGATTTCTTCCCGGGTTTGGAGACGAAGACGGGCATCGAGGTTCGATAATGGTTCATCGAGTAACAAGACCCGTGGCTTCTTTACCAAGGCACGCGCAATGGCAACGCGCTGTTGCTGGCCACCCGAAAGCTGACTGGGGCGGCGTTCCAAATATTCATCGACTTGCACGAGTTTGGCCGCTTCAATGACCAAATCGCGTCGTTCTTCTTTGGTTAAGCGCCGATGGGCAATGGCTTGGGCAATGTCGAATTCTAAGTCGGTAAGACCCACTTTTTCGGCTAAGGCTTGCACCAATTGCTTTGCTTCTTCTTGCGGGATTCGATTGAGTTTGAAATAGACTTTCGCGTTTTTCTTGTCGTAGTAGAACTTGAAATCCGAGAAGCGGACTTTAGCTTGATGGAAGTACGCTTTAATTTGCTTTTCTAATGGCTTGTCTTCCAAGTTCAAGATGGCAATCGTGCCACTTTCGTAGCAATTCGTTGCTTTGATCGCATCTTGGAACGCTTCGACATCGTTTCGTAAGATGCCGCTCACTTGGGCTAATAATTCGTGGCCTTCTGAAGTTCTTGCGATTGCGGCATTGTCTACGTGCCCGTACTTCGAAGCCACTTCGCGGAACGAACGGATGGTTTCATCGATTTGATTCGTATCAAAATGGAAGCCAAGTTTGCCGGTGAAGGAAATGCGCGCCTTTTGAGTATCGCTTACCTTGGCAATCGTGGCACGAACGGTCGAATCATATAACGCATCGCTCGTTTGCTTCGAGGATTCGTTCTTTAAGACGAACGGGACAATCTTGGTCACGTTCCGTAAGAATGCATCGTGAATAGAAGGAGAGACGTTATTTAACGTCGCATGCATTTTTAACGTGCTTCCCTCAGGATTCAAGGAGAAGAGGTATTGCTTTTTGGATAATCCAAGCTTCTTTCCTAACGATTGGGCGGATTTGGCAATGCCGTCTACGACATCATCCGGCTCTAAAGCATATTCAAAATCCATTTGATATTCGTAGAATGTGACTAACGGGACTTCGACTTTTAAGGACGTTAACGGGAACTCAATGTTCTTAAAAATCGTCATATGCGGATAAAGCGCATAGTTCTGGAACACGAGGCCGATGCCACGTTTTTCTGGAGACAGGTGCGTGACTTCTTGGTCACCGAACCATACTTCACCAGATGTCGGGGCTTGTAAGCCAGAAATCATATAAAGCGTCGTGGACTTACCACAACCCGAAGGGCCTAATAAGCCAACTAACTTCCCGTCCGGAACCGTGAAGGACATATCCTTTACGGCAATGGTGTCACGAATATTTTTCTTCGGATCCCCTGGGAATATCTTTGTGAGGTTTTTAATGCGGATTTCCATCGTGCTCCTCCTTTAATTTAAGGCTGTGCCATCGTCGGCTTTATCAGAACCAAGGTGTAGACGGATGGCTTGTTTGCGTTTACGGTCATTGCGGATCGCCACCACGATGTCGCGGATTAAGAAGCCGAGGGCAATGAGTCCGAGCACCCCGAAGACGATGACATAAACATCTAACGGATTGTATTTGACGATGGAGGTATTCATGACCCCCCAACGCGCAATGATGTAGAAGATGGCTTCAACCACGAGGCCGATTTCGAATCCCGTCACGGCGGCTTCTTTCCAGAAGCGCTTCGGATCGACCCGCCGGAATTCATCGTTCTTGAAATGTTGTTTTTCAACGAAGAAACGGATGAAGGAGACGAGGACATAGCCTAAAACATAAACCACAGGTACCCCGATGGCCCAGGCATTCAAATTGGCTGCGTGATGCGTGGTGAATGCATTCTCATCATAGAGGTAGATGGCGCCAAACCGCGTGGAAGAAGTGGTATGGGCCATAATGGAGTTCGTCGAATTGTTATAGATATCGAGTTTGAGTGAGAAGCCAAGTAACCGCACGCTTTGTAAGCGGTCTTGCGTAAAGTCTTCTCCGACATCAGAGTTTTTGATGATAAAGCCGATTTCTTGCTCGCCACCGGATGCGATTTCGCAACGGTCGACTGGCGAAGCAATCGCCACCGTATTGGTTTTCGAAGTTCCATCCTCACCACGATACGTGACTTCATAACGGGCTAAGCCTAACGCCGAGAAGAGGAATCGGAGTCGTTCATCCCCAGAGGCAAGAGCGGAAGCGTGTTCTACATAAGTGCTTTGCTTTAGCTTTTCATAGATGGCTGGTTTTTGCGTGGCTTTGATGTCGACTTGGGTATAGCCAGCATAATAAGATACCCGCCCTGGCGCGATGCTTAAGAAATCGGATAAGGGCAGTAAATTGGCAGCAGAAGCGTTGACCGCAATATATTCCGGAGCGGCAAAGTCAGGACTACGTTTGCCCGTCGTTTCATCGGTTAACACGGGATAGATATCATGGAACACCAACGAATCGGCAACCACGGATTCCCCGGTGGTAATTGGTAAATCCAAGTTGAATGTCAACGAAGAAGTGCCGGCGACATCCCCTACCCAGTCATAAGGGTTGTTGTTATCGAGCAAAGGGACTTCAAAGACACGGCTTTCGGTCGTTCCCGATGTTGTTTTGACGTCATAAGTCAATGTCATCGGTTGGTATTCATTGCCTTCGCCATGGTAGCCAAGATAATAGGTAGCGTTCTTTGAGAACGGATAGGTACCGCTGGATTTCCGACGGTTTAATTCGGTGTTTTCCGAGTTTGTCGGCGTATAGCCCCACGTGATATCGGTGCCTTCATCGGTCCAGTCATCGGCCCAACCTTCTGGTTTCGAGGCGGAGACGCAGTGGAACGCAACGTTATGGGCTTTGGCACCTAAAAATGCACCCGAAGGAATCGAGACGATCGAATCGGGCAATAAAATGCTTTTGACGTTCTTGAAGCCATCAAAAGAATCCACACAGGCGCTTTCTCCTACCGAGGTAACCTCAAAGAGACAACGGTTATAAATATTTAAATAACGAGGGATAACCACGTCCCCATAACTGCTTTTCGTACCGACAATGCGGTAAAGGCTGGCGGAATAAACGGGAAGTTCAGCGCCTTTCGACACTTCTTCATCGGTGTATTCAGGCAACGACTCATAATCGAAATCGTCAGCGGTGCACTGCAAATAGACGTTGCTATAACGCGAATAGTTTTTATAAGTAACAACTTGGGTGGCGAAGGAAACCGTAAAGCTTTCGGTGAGATCCGTCGTCGTGATCGAAGAGACGTTCACCGTCAAACTATCAGGGTCCACGGCCGTTTCCGTTTCAGGAACCGTAGCTTCCGCCGTAAGAGCGGTCGTCATCAGACGAGGAGATAATGAAGGCATGGCGTTCTCTTTTGGCGTGCTACCCCAAACTAAGAGGGCGGCAAAGAGAATGGTTCCCAAGGAGGCAATTCCCTTCGAGAGTCCATACCTACCCCGTTTCGATGGCAAAAGGGGCAGTAATTGTTTGTGCATGCCCAAATTTTAGAAATATTTTCGGCGCATTGCAACCCATACGGATAAATATCCGTGCCAAGGTTGTTATTTTTTGTGATTTCCCGTGCCTTAGCCCATAAAATGACGATTTATTCTTGCAAAAGTTCGCTTCACTTCTTGCAGGTGCTTGTTTCTTGCGTTAAGATAATTCGCGCTGGTCCCTTAGCTCAGTTGGTAGAGCAGCTGACTCTTAATCAGCGGGTCGCGGGTTCGAGTCCCTCAGGGATCACCAATTCACAAGAAAGATGGTGCTTATGCTAAGCAACATCTCGTAAGGCCTGGTTCGTACAGGTCTTTTTCTTTGCTTTTTTGAGAACTTTCGTTACAAAACGCTCTAAAAACATATCCCATTCTAAGGATTTTTTGTGATTTGGGATTTCTTTTGCCTCGGTTTGGCTCGTATGATATTAAGTAGATATGGAAAAAGAGAACAAACCATCGATTTCTCGGTTACGGCGTGTGAAAGCCGTTTTGACGCGGAAGCAAAAGAAGTATGTCACGTTAGACATGCTGTCGCGTTGGGTGGGTTTATATGCCGACGTTTTGGCCGATGATTTGGTTTATTTCAATCCGATGGTCCGGATGGATCCGTCTTTGAATATGATGGATCTTTTGCCAGACATTGAATCTTACTTAGCAGAAATCGATCAACACAACGAAGAAAAACGCTTAGCAAACCCACCTCGTCAAGTCGTGCGGAAGAAAGAATTACAAGAATATCGTTCCGTCGGGGATTTCGTTTATCACAAGATGACGGGAGCAGGGGGATTGATTTCTCCTGCCGCCACGTTATCTGACCACGATTTACACGTGTTACAAGCGTTGGTCAAACGCGAAATCGCCAAACGGAAAAAGAAATCGAAGAACGGATGAAACATTGGCGCTTGCTTCCCCTCATCTTATCTGCCGTGGGACTTTCTTTCGGAAGTACCCTCTTTTCTTCGCATCCAGCAGAAGTTCAAGCAACGTCCGATGATTACTATGCTTCCATTAACTGGTCACAAAGCGGAGCCACATTAAAGACAGCGCTTTGTAATCTTATCCATTCTCATACCAATGTTGGCTATAGCGGACTTTGGAATGTTTATAAGACATCCGACGTTCGTTCTGACGGATGTATCTGGGACATGTACTCCGACAATACGAATTATGCGCCGGGCGGCTCTGCCCAAGGGGCGAGCTACAAACAAGAAGGCGATTCCTATAACCGCGAACACACCATCCCTCAATCCGTATTCAATGAAGCATCCCCGATGAAGGCCGATGCCTTCCATGTGTATCCAACCGATGGTTATGTGAACAATCGAAGAGGAACGTATCCCCATGCCGATGTCGGAAGTGTTACCTGGGCTTCCCACAATAATTTCGTTAAAATCGGCACGAGTTCTGATGCCGGAATTTCGGGTACCGTATGTGAAGTCGCGGACGAATACAAAGGAGACTTCGCGCGTACCTATTTTTATTTTGTTACTTGTTATCAAAACGAAATGAAGTCGAGAAACTGGGGCAGTTATGCACCGTTTAACTATTCCAGTGCCTTAGGACTTAACGATGCCTATCTTGCGGTTTATCTCAAATGGTCTGCCCAAGATCCAGTATCCCAAAAAGAAATTGACCGCAATAACGCGGTATATTCCTTTCAAAAGAACCGCAATCCCTTTATCGATCACCCCGAAGCTGTCGAAAAGATTTGGGGCAACAATACGGGAGGCGATTCTTCTAGCAGCAGCTCTTCCTCGAGTAACAGTAGTTCCTCCTCGAGCAGCAGTTCTTCCGAAGTTGCTACTTTAGAAGCCATTCATGTTGATGGCTCTTGGAAGATTCCTTTTGGCGGCAAGTCAAGCGGAGAAGTAAAGGTTTATGCCGACTATACGGATGGAACAAGCAAAGACATTACTGCTTTGGTAACATTGCCAATACCTAACAATAAAGTCTTAGGTTCTCAAACTTTAACTGTCACTTATCAAGGAAAGACAGCTAATTTCCTCGCGAATGTCACAAATGTCGGGGCAGATCCCGGAAAAGTAGCCGTCACGAAAGAAGTTACGATCCAACCCCATACGGAAGGTGGGAAAGTGACTTATACCGCCTCTGATGATTCCTGGTCTGGCAGTAACTCCTCTTCAGGCATCAATACCAGCAGTACCGGGGATTTTGTGAATCTCGGTTCTTCGAAAAATGCCGGAAGCATCACCTTAACGTCTTCTGAAACCCAAGTCATTCGTCAGGTGAAGCTTCATGTTGCTTCCTATAACTCCGAAACGCCGACCATCACCTGTGAAGTTGGTGATGTCAGTCAATCTCACGTCATGGAGGATAGCTTAACCGAAATGGTTTTTGACTTCCCCGAAACCATGGAAGGCAACGTCATCACCATTTCAAACGATGGTGGCAAGAAACGAATTCAAATCCAGTCGATTACGATTGTGTGTCAAGAAGGAAGCGGCCCTGCCTTCACCGCGGAAGAACAAGCTCGCGCCTGGGCCGATTATTTCTTAACCCAAACGACATCTTATGACCAAGAAACCTGGATTCATTGCGGCGATGAATATCTTGCTATGACCAAAGAATCCATTGATTATTACCAGGCACATCAAGATGATGGCACCTTACAAAGCGCCCAAACCCGTTATCAAACGTTACTCCAGCAGAATGCCGCCTGGGATTTCCAGGGGGATGGAACCCGCCCTGAACCTGAAGAACCATCCTCGAGTTCGCTTCCTTCGTCCAGCGATTCCAGCGAAGTCGTCTCTTCTTTTAGCAATAGTTCTAGCAGTGTAAACAATATATCAAACAATGGATTCCAAGTCTGGCCCATTCTCGTTGCCGTCGGTATTGTCGTCCTTCTTGGCGTGGCTGGTTTCCTCGTTTGGTTCTTTCATCACAAAAGTAATCATTGACGATTCTTGGCAAAGCGGTATTTTGTTCCTTAAAAAAGGTTTGTTACTTCCTTAAAAAAACTCCTATACTTGAGACGTATAAGGAGAGATTTCAATACACATGCCTGAAATCAAAAAGACATTTAAGTCTGTGGATGGCAACACCGCCGCCTCCATGGAAAGCTACTACTTCACTGAAGTAGCGGCAATTTATCCCATCACCCCATCGTCTCCGATGGCCGAGAATGTGGATGTCATGGCCTCCAAAGGAGAAAAGAACTTCTTTGGTTCCCCCGTCAAAGTCGTTGAAATGGAGTCTGAAGCCGGTGCTTCAGGTGCCGTTCACGGCGCATTACAAGGTGGCGCTTTAGCAACGACTTACACCGCTTCGCAAGGGCTGTTGCTCATGATCCCGAACCTCTATAAGTGGTGCGGTGAATTATTGCCAGCTGTTCTTCACGTTGCTGCCCGTTCTTTGGCAACGCGCGCCCTTTCGATCTTTGGTGACCAAGCCGATATCTATGCCTGCCGCCAAACCGGTGTGACGATGATTTGCTCTGGCTCAGTCCAAGAAATCGCTGATTTGGCCCCAGTGGCTCACTTGGTGGCCATTGATGCTTCGACCCCGGTCATGCATTTCTTTGATGGCTTCCGTACTTCGCACGAAGTCCAAAACGTGGAATTCGTGGATAAAGAAGAATGGAAGAAACTCGTCCCAATGGACAAAGTCGAAGCGTTCCGCGCTCGCGCTTTGAACCCACACACCCACGCTGTGACGCGTGGCGGTGCGGAAAACGATGATATCTACTTCCAAGCGCGTGAAGCACAAAACACGCACTGGGATGCGATTCTTCCTGTTGCGGAAAAGTACTTCCAAGAAGCGACCCGTCTTACGGGCCGTCCGTATGCTCCATTCGTGTACTATGGCGATCCGAATGCCGACCGCGTGATCATCGCGATGGGCTCGGTGACCGAAACCGCCGGCGAAGTCGTCGATGCTTTGAATGCGGCTGGCGAACATGTCGGTTTGGTGAAAGTCCATCTTTATCGCCCATTCTCGAGCAAATTGCTTTCGGAAGCGATCCCAGCCTCCGTGAAGAAGATTGCTGTTCTTGACCGGACGAAAGAAAACGGCGCCGAAGGCGAACCGCTTTATCTCGATGTGGTCGCGGCCATGTATCACGAAGGCCGTCACTTCGAACAAATCTTAGGCGGACGTTATGGCCTTTCTTCGAAAGACACCCAACCGAAAGACATCAAGTCGGTTTATGACTTCTTGAATGCCAAAAAGAACTGGACTGGCTTCACCGTTGGTATCAACGATGATGTGACGCATCTTTCGATTCCGACCGATGAATCGTTCAAGATCAAACAAGACTATACCTCTTGCTTATTCTATGGCCTTGGTAGTGATGGTACCGTTTCTGCCAACAAGAGCTCGATTAAGATCATCGGCGATGCGACAGGACAATACGCCCAAGCCTACTTCCAATATGACTCCCGTAAAGCCGGTGGCACGACGCGTTCGCACCTCCGTTTCGGGAAGAAGCCGATTCATTCTGAATACTACGTCAAGAACGCAGACTTTATCTCCTGCTCCTTGGATACGTATATCTTGAAGTTTGATATCATCTCGAACTTAAAAGATGGCGGCACGTTCTTACTCAACACCGATATGAGTGATGAGCAACTCGCGAAAGCCATGCCAAACCGCATGAAGCATCTTTTGGCCGAGAAACACGTGAAGTTCTATGCCATCGACGCGAATAAACTCGCGGCTGAAGCTGGCATGGGCCGTCACACGAATACCACATTACAAGCTGCCTTCTTCAAACTGAACCCGCAAATCATGCCTTATGAACAAGCGGAAGAGTGGATGAAGAAGTTCGCGAAGAAGACCTACGAAAAGAAAGGTATGGATGTCGTGGAAATGAACTACCGCGCCATCGATACCGGTGCACAAGGCCTTCGTCAAGTCCCGGTAGATCCAGCCTGGATCGATCTCCCGACCATGAAAGTGCTCGAAGATACTGGTGATCAATATTTCGACGAATACGTTGGCACGATCGATCGCTTGGATGGCGATGAGCTCCCGACCTCGGAATTCTTAAAATTCGAATTACCCGACGGCACGATGGAAGAAAACATCACGTTCCGGCAAAAACGCGCCATTGCGGACCGCGTTCCTGTCTGGAACCCGCAATACTGCATTGAATGCAACCAATGCTCGTTTGTCTGCCCGCATGCGACCATCCGTCCTTATCTCTTAAATGAAGACGAACTCGCTAAAGCGCCTGACATCGTCAAGAATGCCGTGAAACCAGCCGTCGGCTCACCCAAAGCAGCCGGCCTCAAGTTCCGGATCTCGGTTGCCACGGAAGATTGCATCGGTTGCGGTCTTTGCGCTTCGGAATGTATGGCGAACCAAGCGGCGAAACGGCTTGGCAATGACCACTATGCGTTGGTCATGAAAGAAGCGAAATCGCAATTCGCGGAACAAGTCGCTGCGGATTATTGCTATTACCACGTGAGCGCGAAGACGGACATCTTCCCAACGAATACCGTCAAAGGTGTTGGTTTCTTACGCCCCTATATGGAAGTCTCTGGTGCTTGTGCCGGTTGCGGTGAAGCGCCGTACTATCGCTTGCTCTCGCAACTCTTCGGCCATGACCTCTTGATTGCTAACGCCACGGGTTGCTCTTCGATTTATTGCGGCTCGACCCCGCTCACCCCATTCGTCAAAGACAAGAATGGCGAAGGTGTCGCTTGGGCGAACTCCTTATTCGAAGATAATGCCGAATATGGTTTCGGCATGCGGATCGCCAACGACTACAAGATGACGCAAATCGTCCGTATCTTGAATGCGGCCATTGCTTCTGATGCTGTCGAAGAAGACGTCAAAGACGCGGCCAAGCAATACTTGGATGCGTTAAGCAAGAAAGATCGTGCTGCCGAACGTGAAATCGTTCCAGTGCTTGTGAAAGCCGTTGCTGCCTCGAAAGACGAAGCGGTCAAAGAACTCAAACACTATGAACGTGACCTCATCGAGAA
Source organism: uncultured Erysipelotrichaceae bacterium (assembly GCA_902791935.1). GTDB lineage: Bacteria > Bacillota_I > Bacilli_A > RFN20 > CAG-826 > UBA4951. The sequence continues at coordinate 23,958 of CADAXQ010000015.1, forward strand.
ATCGGTCTGGATCGTCGGCGGTGATGGCTGGTCTTACGATATTGGTTACGGCGGACTTGATCACGTCTTAGCCAATGAAGCCGATGTGAACGTCTTAGTCTTAGACACCGAAGTTTATTCGAACACCGGCGGCCAAGCTTCGAAGTCCTCGCAAACTGGCTCTATCAATAAGTTCACGGCTTCTGGCAAGAAGGAAGCCAAAAAGAACCTTGCTCTCATGGCCATGTCCTATGGACACGTCTATGTGGCACAAATTGCGCTTGGTGCGAACCCGATGGCGGCCATTAAAGCGCTCAAAGAAGCGGAATCCTACAATGGTCCATCGCTTGTCATCTGCTACTGCCCATGCGCCGAACAACATATCAAAGGTGGCTTGGTGAACTCGATCTCGGAAGAAAAGAAGGCCGTCGAATGCGGTTACTTCACCACGTTCCGTTATGATCCACGCTTGGTGGCGGAAGGCAAACCGGGTCTCCAGATTGACTGCAAAGAACCGGATTGGACGAAGTTCCGCGACTTCTTGATGCACGAGACTCGTTTCTCGCAACTTCCAGTCGTGAACCCCGAACATGCGGAAGAACTCCTCACGAAATGCGAGAAGTACGCGCAAGATCGTTGGGCTGCGATTAAGAAGTTCGGCTTGTAATCCTCTTCTGAAAACACAAAACCGCGTTTCTTACGAGACGCGGTTTTTCTTATGGCTTAAGCCACAAAGGAGAAACTTTGAAATAATATTGTTTTAGGCCAGTTTCCCTGGGGAATTCCAACTCATAAGCATTCAAATACATGCGTTTTGCAGGGGTTTTCGAATATTTGTTATCCCCGAGCAAATGCCAGCCAAGGGAAGCGATGGCCAAACGAATTTGCGCTCTTCTCCCCGTTTCAATTGAAATAGACAAAGCCGTACCGATTTGAATGGGATTCTTGGTTACGATATGCGTAATGGCTTCCTTGCCATGAAGCTCATCCGTTAGATATACGCGTCCCCCTTTGCCGTTCGACGTTAAGAATTGTCGGATATCGTAATGTTGTTCTGAGGGTAGTTTTTCCGCGACAACCGCCTCATATTTCCGAACGACATTCCGTGCTTCAAAACAAGATTGCAACTTTTGCTGTATTTCAAGTCGTTTGGCGAAAATCAATAATCCCGATGTTTCGTAGTCTAGTCGATGCACCAAATAAGGACGTTCTCCCTTTTTCGATAGTTCCATCTCCAAAAATCGATAGAGATTGCTATATGACGTCTTTGGATCAGAGGTACGGATGGTGAATAGATCCCGTTCCTTATAGACCACAAGAATGTCGGCATCTTCATAGACGATATGGTAGTAGGGGATACGACGTTTCATGGATTCATTATGACATATCTTCCGATGGGATGGTCTTTGATTCTCACAAGACAACCCCGTTTTGATGCTTTATAATAGAAGACAAGAAATCGAGGAGCATTCCCCATGAAAGTCACCAATATTGACCTCTATAAGTATTTCAATGAGCCACGGCCGAATAAGAAAGCACGCGGTATGTTGCATGGTCTATTCTTTGACCACGACTTAGACGACAAAGAAATGTGCCCCAAACGGGTTCATCCGATGATGCTCGTCATTCCTGGTGGCGGCTATTGCATGGTCTCACGCCGCGAAGCCAATCCCGTTTGTTTGGCGTTTGCCCAAGAAGGGTTCAATTGTTTCTGGCTGGATTACTCCGTTGCGCCCGATAACTACTATCCCACCGCTTTATGCGAAGCCATGATGGCGTTAACCTATCTTTATAAAAAGGCGAAGCATTTCAACTCTGACCCCAAAGCAATCGCGGTGGCAGGCTTTTCTGCCGGCGGCCATTTGGCTGGTTTATTAGGCACTTTAACGGACGAAGAAAAGACTTTGTTCCCGCAACTTCCAAAATGCGGGGCCAAAGTAGCGGCATTAGTGCTTGGTTACCCCGTGGTTGGGCCATTAGAACCAGATTGCAGCAGCCAATATTTTGCGTACCTCACGGGCCCAACGGATCCAAATCCGAATCGGATGAGCTTATTAAGACGGTTAGACCACGGCGTTCCTCCTAGCTATGTTTGGGCTACGGAAGAGGATACCGTCGTTCCTCCGAAAACCAATGCCGAAGCATTTGTGAATGCCTTAAAACAGAAAAAAGTGCCATGCCAATACCATTTATTCCAACATGGCGCCCATGGGTTAAGCACCTGTGATCCCAATACCTATTTGATGCAACAAGACCATCAAGCCGCGGATGAAGCGAGAGGATGGGTAGAAGAAGCAGCACAATTCCTAGCTTCCGTAGGAGTGGGGATTCGCGAGCGATAATTCCTAAAAACACCAAATAGAAAGGCAGAAGTTTTCTGGCTCTGTAACTTTTAAGGTGGTTGAAGGTGGCTGGAGCGAAATCGACCGCCCGAAGCTGTAAACCTGTGGTGGTTGGGGCCAAAGGCCGTCCGGAAGGGCGGCCTTTTTTCGTCTGCTCCTCATAGAGAAAGTGATAGAGGTTTAGTCGATTGGTTTTGGGATCATTCGTGCGAATGGTCAAAAGGTCGCGCTCTTTATAGACTACCAGAACATTTTCATCTTCATAGATCATGTGGTAGAAGGGGATACGACGTTTCATGGCATTATTGTAAGACTTCTATGCTTTTTTCTGATGATAGAAACGCAAAAAGCGTGGAATTCATAGCACTTATCCATGCCTTGACGCATTAATACTGAATGAATACTATATAGACAGATAATCCTTCGCGTTTGCCGAACTAATCAAAGGAGTAAAAACATGATTAAACAGTGTATCCTTTCTGCAACCGCCCTTTTCGTATTACCTTACTTCTCTAATGAAAAAATCAATTTGACGATGATTGACGGAGAAGATCCGGTCTCGTTTCTGGCACAAGCGTCAAACGCTTCTTACGTCAAGGCGTTAGATGGCGACACATCTTTTTCTTCCGACATACACGACTTTCATTTTCAAGGGCCACATTTGAATCAAATGGAGATAGAAGGTGATGCAGGAGTTTTGCATTATCGTGTTGCAAATAACATGGCAGAATGTCGCCTGAACGATTTCCCGGACTGCGGTTCGCAAGCATTCCTATTTTTCTATGACAACTCATTTATTGATCAAGTGACGTTATATTTTGCCAAAGATGCTTCTGGGGTTATCTATACATCTACGCTTTCTTTGGATAACGCAAAGCGTTTAGCTGGTTTGCCATTACCTTATAATTTAGTTGATACCAGCAAAATTACCGCAGAAAAAGTGGCTGATTCTAACGGCGCTCGTAAAATCGGCGCCCAAGGAGAAGTGTCAGGAACTTTTTTGTGGACCGACACAAAAGACCAAACACACCCTTTGGTTGGTGCAAAGATCCATTTCACCATGGAAGGAAGCTGGTGGAGCGCCGATACGATGACGGACAAAAATGGTCATTATCAAATCAGTTATCGCGATGTTTGGCATTGGGGATATGGGAAATTGCATCTTTCTCTTTATTCCGATGGCAATCTTGTTGGCGTGAAGCATGCTAACGGAGACTTTTACGAGCATGCTTATACCTTTTCAAGCGGTAGTGGAAAACAGCAATATTCGCATACATTTTCTGTCGATAGCGACGGTGATATGGGAAGAGCCATGATGGTATTTCAGGCCGGCGTTAATTTTTCCTCTTTCGCGGATCAAATGGATGCGACGGACATGACGTATTGTAGCATTTATTATCCTTGCAACGATTCAGAGAAGTATGGGCCTGCTTATTATCAAAACAATGGCATTTATTTAACGGGAAAGAATTATAGGCTCTCTCCTGTCCAATCGTATGCTTCTTGGGATGTTATTGGTCACGAGTATGGACATCACGTACAACATGTTTATGGCATATCGAACAATGTGGGTGGAGAGCATGAAATAGGAAAAAATCTAATCGATGTTCTCGCCAAAAGCAGCAAATATCAAGGAAACAGTCAGAAAGCAAAAGAAGACGGGATGAAGCTGGCGTGGAACGAGGCTTGGCCGACGTTTTGGTCGACGGAAGCACAAACTCATTTTACTTCTGATGTGAAAACGGTTCCTTGGGTCGGAGATACCGCATTTCTTGCCTTTAATTACGTTTCCTATGATTTAAATGAGTACGATCCAGCTGCTTCTTTTGGCGATGCAGACGAACGCGCCATTCAGCGCATATTGTTTAAATTGGTTTCGCCTGAGCAGGATCAATATGACAAATTCTCAATTCCATTCGCTACTCTTTGGAATTTAGCAAAAACTCAAAAGCCGAAAACATTTAGCGAGTTTGTGGCTGCTTTGTATCAAACAGGTATTGATAAAAAGAATTTTGGACTGTTACTGGGGCAATATCGAGTGGTAGCAGATACTATTACTGTCACGAAACAATGGTCTGAGGAGAATCCGCCTTCCTTTACGTGGTCTACTTTCTCCGGCTCTACTTATTTTCCGTTTAACCAGTTTGATCTCTGCTTTGAAGTTGGCGGGACGTTGGTACATAAGGCAGTTAATTTGAATGCCACAGGAAATACCATCACTTATACGCCTTCTGAACAAATCTGGAAGAAAATATATACCTACAATTGGAAGTATTTGCTGATTCAGTTTTATTTCGTAGCAAGGCAAACAGGCGCACCATCGAGCGGTGATTATTATTCACAAGCGTTCTCAATGACCGCCTTACCTTCCAACATCAATGTGACGGAGCGTGTGTTATGAGACGGCTTTTTAGAAAAATATCTCTTTCTTTTTCTTTTCCTCTATTCGTTTTATCTTCTTGCTATGACGTTGCAGTTAATTTTTCATCTAGCGTCACGTCCACCTCTTCAGAAGAGTCGTTTTGGATTGGAGGACGCGAAATTCTTTTTGACTATAGCTATTATGAATTTACGCCCACTTTCCTTGTGGGAGAAGGCGGAGCGTCTCGCCAAAAAGTAACCGACAATCGATTGCAAATATATGCAGGTGTGGCCAGCTACCAGGAGCGTTTTGCTTCTTGGCAAGAAAGTGAAACGGAGTATTTTTCTATTATTAAAGCTTTCTTTCGAACGGATGGTAAATTTGTTAAGCGTGAGATTCATCGTTTAGATGGATTTCTTAGCAATCAAGAGCGTTACCGCGTATCCGTGGACGCCAGAGAAGAAAGCGGCCACAAGATCAAAGTCGATGCGGAGTTTGCCTATTCTTATACGGATTCTACTGATTACAACAATATACCGTTGAAAGAAGGCTATGTGGCATTTTTGTTTTCAAGACCTGCGACCGTCACAAAAGACTTCGACAATGCAATTGCAGAGTCTCCGATTCCAATTAAATTTGATATTGATGGGGATGACCTTCATTATTATATTGACGAAGTCGCTTTAAATTTAGTGTCTCTCGATTACGAATACGCCTTTGATTCAAGAGATTGTACTTGCGATTAGTAAGCCGCCCCTTTTTAACCGCCAGATGGTGTGTGAGGCCTGCTTATTCATATTTAGCCTATCGTCTAAGAAATTGGTCGAAAGAACCTTTGTTCGGGCTATTTTTAAGAAATAAGAAAATATAAGAGGTTCCTCTGTGTTCTCGAATCTATTTTGATTTACATTTCATCTTGTTGCCAGGAATACTGACGGGATAGTGGACGTGGGTTATTACTCGCCGATGATGATTTGTAGGAATCCGCGTTGGACGTTTGTTACCTCATGATTAATGTTGATGGGCTTTAAAATGAAAAATACACATCAATCTGAGGTGTACCCCAAATCCTGGACAACAATGTTCTCTGCCCGGATTATATCATCTCGCGGAAGTGGATACCTCCCTGAATTTCGAAGGGGGCATCCATTTTGTTTTGCCCTTGATTCTTTCGTTGTTGTAATAGTCGATGTATTCCTTTATGGCCGCGTACAGGTCGTCGAACGTTTTGAATTCCGACTCATGGCCGTAGAACATCTCGTTCTTGAGGGTCCCGAAGAGAGGCCAATCCCGTTTGCTTGGCTTTCGCGAGAGAAGGATTCAATTGCTTCTGGCTCGATTATTCTGTCGCGCCTGACTACCACTATCCCACGATGTTAATCGAAGCCATGATGGCACTGACTTATCTTCATAAAAAAGCGAAATATTTCCATTCCGATCCAAAACGGATTTCTGTCTCCGGTTTCTCCGCGGGCGGTCATTTAGCGACGATGTTAGGCACATTAAACGACGAAGAAAAAGCATTGTTCCCGCCACTTGTCAAATGTGGGGCAAAAGTCACTGCTTTAGTACTAGGCTATCCCGTGATCGCCCCTTTTAAAGAAGATTGCAGCATTGCTAACATGCTAAGCGAAGGCGATCCAAATCCCGGACGCATGAGCATTTTAAGAAGATTAGATAATGGTATTCCGCCGACTTATGTTTGGGCGACAAAAGAAGACACCGTCGTGCCGGCCGACACAAACGCAGGAGCCCTGGCCGAGGCACTAAAAAAACGGAATATTCCTTGCCAATATCACCTATTCGACCATGGTGCCCATGGCTTAAGCACGGCGGATCCCAATACCTATTTAACGAACCAGGACCATCAAGCCGCGGATGAAGCGAGAGGATGGGTAGAAGAAGCGGCACGCTTCCTTTCTTCTCATAACGTCGGGATCAAAGAACGTTAATTCATTATTCAAGTAAGAAAAAAGGCTTGATGCGCAATTCCATCAAGCCTTTTGCTTTTTTTCTGGTCGGAACGGTGGGATTTGAACCCATGACCCCTACCACCCCAAGGTAGTGCACTACCAAGCTGTGCTACGTCCCGAGCGAGAACTATTATAGCCACATTTTTGCGCTGTGTCTTTAGTGAAGAACAAAACTCTTTCGTTTATACTTGTAACGCTATGGATAGTCGAAAGTACATTGTTGTCAAAGGCGCGCGTGAAAATAATCTAAAGAACATCGATGTCGCCATCCCGAAAGAAACCTTGACGGTATTCACGGGATTAAGTGGCTCGGGAAAGTCCACTTTGGCGTTTGATACGATTTATGCGGAAGGACAACGCCGCTATGTCGAATCGCTTTCTCCTTATGCCCGTCAGTTCTTAGGCGGCGTCGATAAACCGGATGTGGATTCCATCGAAGGATTGTCCCCGGCCATTTCGATTGATCAAAAAACCACCTCGCATAACCCACGTTCTACTGTCGGAACGGTCACTGAAATCTATGACTTCCTCCGTTTGTTATTCGGACGGGTAGGGGTTCCTTATTGCCCCCATCACCATTTGCCGATTGTTGCTTTCTCTCCGACGGCGATGACCGATATGGTTATGCAATATCCAGTCGGAACAAAGTTACAAATCCTTGCTCCGGTGGTACGTCATGAAAAAGGTTGGCACAAAGACGTTATTGAAAACATCCGGAAACGGGGTTTTGTCCGTGTCCGGGTCGATGGGCAATTCTATTTGCTAGAAGAAGTGCCCGAACTCGATAAAAATAAGCGGCACGATATCGATATCGTGGTGGACCGCATCATCGTAAAACCTGAAATTCGTAGCCGGGTTGCCGAAGACATTGACTTAGCCTTGGACTTTGGCCATGGCGACGTTATCTTGTTCACTGATGCTGGCGACCGCTTAATCTCTAGCCATCATACTTGCCCGATTTGTGGCTTCTCCGTTCCGAAACTAGAACCTCGTCTCTTCTCATTCAATGCCCCGCAGGGTTATTGCCCGACTTGCCACGGCTTAGGAATTTCTCGGAGTGTCGCGGAAGACTTACTCGTCCCAGACCCTTCTTTGACCATTGATCAAGGGGCGATTCGTTACTACAAGAATATCGTGAACACGCCGAATCTCGAATGGCAGGAATTTAAGTTCTTACTGGATTCTTATCACATTCCAACCAATGTCCCTTATTCGAAGTTAACCGATAAGCAACGGCATATTATCCTTTATGGTTCTGATCGAGAACTTGACCACACGTTAACTTCGGTGAATGGCAACGTCATGCATAAACATGGCTATGTGGAAGGGGTCAAAACCATGATTGAACGTCGTTATGCGGCAAGCACCTCAAAATGGATGCTTCCGTATTACGAATCTTTCATGCGGGACAGCGAATGTCCAACGTGCCATGGCGCAAGACTCAACGAAGCGGCGTTATCCGTCCAAGTGAATGGCTTAAATATCGATCAAGTCACCAAATTAACGATTCGAAAGTTATTAGCGTGGGTCGACGATACCCGTAAAGTCTTATCGCCGAATGACTTTCAGATTGCCAAAATGGTGTTACAGGAAATCGAGAATCGTGCCAAATTCTTATGTAATGTCGGGATTGAATATTTGACGTTAAACCGTTTGGCCATGACCTTATCGGGCGGGGAAGCCCAACGGATTCGGTTAGCGACCCAGATCGGTTCGCGTCTTTCTGGCGTTCTTTATGTTTTGGACGAACCTTCCATTGGTTTGCACCAACGTGACAATGCGAAGCTCATCCACACGATGAAGGAAATGCGCGATTTAGGGAATACGTTGATTGTTGTCGAACACGATGAAGACACGATGCGTGCGGCGGACTGGATTGTCGATGTTGGACCAGGCGCTGGCGTGCATGGCGGTCAAATCGTTGTTTCGGGAACGGAAAAAGACGTTGAGAATTGCCCGAATTCCATTACGGGGGATTATCTTTCGGGCCGGAAGTACATTGCCGTTCCTTCAAAACGAAGAAAAGGCAATGGCAAGAAAATCGTGTTACGGGGCTGCGCTTGCCATAACTTAAAGAATATCGATGTGACGTTCCCATTAGGAAAACTCGTCTTGATTACCGGGGTTTCGGGTTCTGGAAAATCTTCATTAATCAATGAAACGTTAGAAAAGATTCTAGCCAAGAAAATCAATCATGAAGATTGCCTTCCTGGCGCGTATCGTTCGGCCAGCGGTCTTTCCTATGTGGATAAAGTCGTGAACGTCGATCAGAATCCGATTGGTCGTACGCCGCGTTCCAATCCTGCCACCTATATTAAGTTATTTGATGATATCCGGGCTCTTTTTGCTGAAACTCCCGATGCGAAAGCCCGTGGTTTTGACAAAGGACGGTTCTCGTTTAACGTACCAGGTGGGCGTTGTGAGAAGTGCCAAGGGGCTGGCGTCGTGTTAGTGCCGATGAACTTCTTACCGGATGTCTATGTGAAATGCGATGAATGTGATGGCAGACGTTATAACGAAGAGACGTTGTCTTGTTATTACAAAGGCAAGAATATTTATGATGTCTTAGAGATGCGAGTAGAAGAAGCGCTGCATTTCTTTGAAAACCGGCCGATGATTTATCGACGGGTGAAAGCTCTCTATGATGTCGGATTAGGTTATGTCAAGCTAGGGCAACCGGCCACCACATTATCTGGCGGCGAAGCCCAACGGGTGAAATTGGCGAACGAGCTTCAGAAACGTCCGACGGGAAAAACCATATATATCCTTGATGAACCGACAACGGGACTTCATACGGACGACGTCAAACGTTTGATTGCCGTGTTACAAAACCTAGTCGATCACGGCGACACCGTCATTGTGATTGAACATAACCTCGATATGATCAAAGTCGCCGACTGGATCATTGACTTAGGACCGGAAGGCGGAGATGGCGGCGGAACGATTGTTGCCGAAGGGACGCCAGAAGAAGTGGCGGAGAATCCCGCCTCCTACACCGGGCAATATCTAAAACCTTTGCTTGAGAAAGCGAAGAAAAACCATCAATATGAATAAAGGCAGTCAAAGCTTATGAATGTGAACGCATGGATTTTCTTAATTTTGGGCTTGCTTCTCGTGGGGCTTGGCCTTTTTGCATTGATTCATTATGGTCATCCATTTTTGAAAAATCGCATGATGATTCGCCTGGAAAAGAAGGAAATCTACACGATTTTCGCGTCTACTTTGGCAATTGGCCTTGGTTGTGCTTCTCTTTTTGGCGCATTATTCCTCGCGAATCCTGCCTGGAAAGAACAAACCACTCATGTGAGCGGGGTATTTACGGGCGAGCCCATCTATTATGGCGGGGATGTCGCGTTATCTTTGATTGGCTCATTCTTGTTTGGTACGGGTTTTGCCTGGTTTTTCTATGCTTTACGGGTGATTCTCCGAAAAGAAAAGATGGAACAAACGCAACGGAAACTATTCTTATGGACCATGTTTGCCGCCTTAGCATGTGGTTTAGCCGGTCTATGGATGATGACGCAAGGGGTAGCGGACTTTATCACTTATCCTTTGGTGAGTGGCTTTGTCATCGGAGAAAAAGGATTTGAATGGACCCATGCGGGATATCGTCCTTCGGGATTCTCGATTGCGTTCTATGCCTTATGCATTTTAACGGGGGCATTGATTTGTTACTTCGTCTCGGATGAACGGATGGCCAGACGTTATCACAAACACGGGATGTTAGAAATTGTGTTTGTGATTTGTTTCCCTTGCGGCATTTTAGGGGCCCGTTTATGGTATGTTGTCGGCAATTGGGCCAGAGAATTCCAAGGCCGCGAATTCTATCACGTCTTTGAAATTTGGAATGGCGGATTAACGATTTTAGGCGGCGCGTTCTTTGGCGCTGTGGCCGGTTTATTGGCGTTACGTCACTTCCAAAAGAATGTCGATGCCCGTTGGGCCATGGGCGAAATCGTGCCCACCATCTTAATCGGTCAAGCGGCTGGAAGATGGGGTAATTTCTTTAATGTCGAAGTCTATGGCCGGGTTACCTCAGTGGAAGGATGGCGTTGGTTGCCCACTTGGATTTTGGAGCAGATGAATCATTCTAATGACGGTACTGCCTTAGCCGCCGGGCAAATCCATGTTCCGTTGTTCTTCGTTGAAAGTTGCTTATCCATCGTTGGTTATTTCTTAATCCAATATGCGTTCGGCGTAGGGCTTAAGAAACACATGGCACGTGGAGATAAAGCAGGGCTTTATTTCTCGTGGTACGGCATCGTTCGTATCATCATGGAGCCGTTCCGCGATGTCACGTTCAACATGGGCGCGGATAATTCCTGGAGCATTTCGAACTCCTTGATCTACATCTTGATCGGATTGTCTTTGATTGGGATCTTCCATCTTCATGATGCCTATGAAGCAAAACGAAACGGGGGACGTTTCTCCTGGATTGCCGCTTTATTGCTTCTTCCCGCGTTCTTCTTCCCATTCCTTCCTTCCGTGACGACGTCTTCTGCGAGAGATGGCGAAGGAAACATCACCTCGTATACGGGTTATGGCCTATTTGGGCAAGGGCAGATGCCGTTATTCATTGCCGCCTTAGCATTAGCGGGGTTGGCATTCCTCTTGTTTGGGATTGCTTTCTTCTTCCGAAAGAATGAAAAAATCTATGACAAGCTCATGTTGGCTGGGGCGATTGCTTCCGCGTTGGCCGCCTGTGGCTGGCTCTTTGGCAAGAGCGTCAATTCGTTTGACTCTTCCTTGTATGTCAATCTTTCTTATGGCACCGTATTGGACCTTTGCTTTGCGCTCATGGCCACTTGCGTTGGGTTCCTCTATCTTCGCGATAAACGGAAATTCTTAAAGGGGGCGCAATGAAAAAAGACGGCCTTTCCTTCAGTGAAAGCGTAAAAGAGGAAAGTGCACGCGAAATCCGCAATGAAGCCGAGAAGCGTTCTTTGCTTTCGGCTTTTTTACGCATCAATGGCTATCTTCGCCTTTCTGGGGGCCAATCTTCGTTAGACATCGCCAGCGAATCTTCTTCCATGGCCAAAGCCATTTATCTTTATCTTCATGACCTTTATGGCGTCAGTGCCCGCTTTGCTTATACCCGCAGTTCTGGTTTTTTAAAGCGCATGGTTTACCACGTGATGGTCGAAACGGAAGCAGAAGATATCCTAAATGACTTAGGCATTGATTACTTTTCGGTGGAAAACCCCAAGTTTTTAACGACGAATGCGAAAGAAGTGGCGGCTTATTTAACCGGGGCTTTCTGGGCGAAAGGCAGTGTGAATGCTCCGCAGTCTTCGTCTTATCACCTGGAGATTTCCTTAGGGGATGAATCCTATGCGAAATGGGTGGCGCGTCTTTGGCAACATTATCCGAATCATCCCTTCAACGCGAAGGTCATCACGAGAAGAAACCGTTATGTCGTTTATCTCAAACGCAGCGATGAGATTTCCGACTTCTTGATTTTAATGGGCGCCAAAAAGCAGTGCTTAGAATTTGAAAACGTTCGCGTCGAACGGGATTTTGAGAATCAAACGAACCGGTTAGGCAATCTCGATGCCGCGAATTATCGGAAAAGCTTAACGAGCGGCGAGCGCCAAGTCGAAGAGATCCATTTCTTTGTGGATCGGTTAGGCTGGAGTGCGTTTGACGATAACGAAAAACTTAAAACCTTGTTAAAACTCCGTTTAGCGCATCCTGATGCCTCGTTATCCGAATTGGCCCATTCGCTTTCGGTTGCGTTAAATACCGACATCTCCCGGAGTAACGTTAACCATCTTTTCCGCGACTTAGATGCCCAATACAAAATCGCCCAACAAAAACTGGCGGCCAAAACCAAGAAAGATTCTTAATCTTTTCTCGTTTCGAAAACGGAAAATTCAACGGATTCTCCTTTCTTTGTTCGTTCGTTTCTTTTTATCGGTTTATCGGAAGCGATTTCCTATCTCACTTTCGTTTGGAGTTGCTATAATAACAACGCAGTTTAAAAAGGAGGACATAGTGAATGTCAATTAAACTAGCTATCAACGGATTCGGCAGAATTGGCCGTCTCGCGTTCCGCCGCGCTTATGAAAGCGGTGAATTCGAAGTCGTTGCGATTAACGACTTGGTCGACGCGAAGACTCTCGCTTATCTCTTAAAGTACGATTCCACTCATGGAACTTGGCACGCGGATGAAATCTCTGCGGATGATTCGAACATCATCTTCCAAGGCCACAAAATCCCGGTTCTTTGTGAAAAAGATCCCCACGACTTACATTGGGGCGAATACGGCGTCGATGTCGTTTTGGAATGCACTGGCCGTTTGAAGAGCCACGAAGATGGTGATGTCCATCTTCAAAATGGTGCCAAAGGCGTCATTATCTCTGCTCCATCTTCTTCGAAAGACATCCCAACTTATGTCTATGGCGTGAATACCGATAAACTCACGAAAGACCAAACCATCATCTCTGGCGCTTCTTGCACCACGAACTGCTTGGCCCCAGTCATGAAAGTCTTGAATGATACGTTCGGTGTCGAAGGCGGCACCATGACCACGGTCCACGCTTATACCAACGATCAACGCATCTTGGATTTGGCGGGCAAGAACCTCCGCCGCAGCCGCGCTGCTGCCGCGAACATCGTTCCGACGACCACGGGCGCTGCGAAAGCCATCGGCAAAGTCATCCCTGAACTCAATGGCCGCTTAAACGGCATTGCCATTCGTGTTCCAGTACCGGATGGATCGCTTTGCGATGTCACTTGCAAATTAAAGAAGAAAGTCACCGTGGAAGAAATCAACGCCGCGATGAAGAAAGCCTCCGAAGGCGAACTCAAAGGCATCATGGGCTACAACGAAGACGAAATCGTCTCCAGCGATATCCTTGGCAATACCTATGGTTCGATCTTCGATGCCACGCAAACGATGATTGTCGAAACTCCAGAAGGAGAACAATACGTCAAAGTCGTTGCCTGGTACGATAACGAATACAGCTTCACTTCTCAATACATCCGTCTTGCCGGCCTTTATGGCAAGATCTTAAGCAAGTAAGCTTTGATTTGATCTTGAAGCGTCTCTTCCCTTTTGGAAGGGGCGCTTTTCTTATTCCATGACTTTCGCTTGCTAATTCTCTATAATCTTAGCGATGAAAAAGAAGAGTCTTCTTGCCTTACTCGGCGCATTTGCCTTAACCGCTTGCCGAAATGCCGAAACTTCCTCCCTGATTTCGGGGGAGACTTTGGTACAAGAGAAGTTTGGCTTGTTCGGCACGAACGTCCAAATTCGAATCACGGGGGCTAGTCAAGATCAGATGACGGATCTTTTTTCCTTATTAGAAACCTATGATGCTTTAACGGATGCGTTTAATCCCCGTAGCTTAAATGGGCAAACCATCAATAACCTCTACACGTTGAATTTAGAGGCGAACGAGGGGCGAAAGATTACGATTGATCCTAAGTTAAAAGAAGTGCTGGAGTTCGGTCTGGCGATGCAACAAGCGACCACCTACAAAGAAAACGGGGTGACGTATTCTTATTTCAACCCATTTATCGGGGCGATTACCACGGAATGGAAACGCTTTGTGAACCCCAATAGCGACGAGGAAAAAATCGACGCCCCTTTAACGGCAGAAACATTAACTCCTTTATTAAACGATATGAATTCCACGAGCCTGACCTTTGATGGCGATACGGTCACACGGAATGGCAAAGGCTTAGTGGATGTCGGGGCGTTTGCCAAAGGTTTTGCGTTACGAAAAGCTAAGAACTACCTCGATGAACAAGGACTAAAAGCCTATTTAATTAATGCTGGCACCTCTTCGCTATTATTGGGATGCACGAGAAAAGGTGACGCTTATACCGTGAGTTTGCAACGTCCTAGTTATGGTGACCCTAAACTTTCGATTACGTATCCAGCCAAATTTGAAGCCGTAGGCACTTCAGGCATTTCGGAACAATATCGCGTTTATGAAGGCAAAACCTATACCCACATTGTGGACCCCAAAGACGGGAGTGCCGAAGCCCATTACGATACGGTGACCATCAAAACGGGAGATCCCGCTTTGGCCGACGTGCTTTCGACCGTGATTTTCTTAGGCGGTTCGGATGCTGCGGAGCAACTATCCAAAACCTATGACTTTGGTTATTTAATCTGGGATGGTACCTCCATCGTGGATGTGAATGATAAACTAGGGATGACCAATCAACTCCAAAAGGCGTCCGCATGAAAGTCAAAGATTTCTTCCAAAAGCACTTGGGCGACCTCATTACAGGGGTCGTTTTGGTTTCTTTGTCCTGCGGTTTGATGGCGTATTACCTCTGGCCAAGAGAAGTGACAGGGGACTTATATGCTTTTGTGCGGCATGATGGGGAACTGGTGATTGACCCGATTGTCTTAAGCGGCGTAGACCAAGAATATACGGTTTCTTTGCCGGATGACGGCGTTTCGATGGTGATTGCGCGCGAAAACCATAAGGTTCGCGTCAAATCTTCGAACTGTTATGGCCAAGAATGCGTACGGATGGGTGCGATTCAGACTTCAATGCAGGAAATCCTTTGCGTTCCCAATCATGTCTCCATTACGATTGCCACGTTAGGGAACGATGATATTTCGGTGGTGCCCATATGAGAAAAGCAAGAACATTCAGCGTGCACCGCATCGCCTTTTTGGCGGTGATGTTGGCGTTAGCCATCTTGCTTGGCTACGTCGAATCATTTATTCCAAACTGGGTACCTGGCGTAAAACCAGGTTTAGCGAACCTCGTCGTCCTTATCCTCTTATATATGTTCCCGTTTTATGACGCGCTACTGATTTCTTTGCTACGCGTGTTTTTGGTCGCTTTGCTTCGGGGAACGATCTTTCAGTTGCCATTCTATTTATCGTTAGGGGGCGCCATTCTTTCGTTTGCCGTCATGTTATTTGCCAAATATGTTCTCCGTTTCTTAACGGTTTACGGCGTTTCATTACTCGGGGCTTATGCGCATGGCTTAGGCCAATTGTTAGTCACGGCTTGGATCACCGAAACCTGGTCTGTTTTCTATTATTTCCCCTTTATTTCCTTGATTTCTTTAGCAACAGGACTCGCTACGGCATTCTTAGCGGACCGCCTTTTACAATCCACGCCGATTCAGCGACTTCGGGAAGAATAGACACTTTAAAGACGATCGTCCAAAAAATGTTTTCCTCCCCTTGTTAAGTAAAATTGAAGAAGTTATCATTTACCACGTAAAGGAGCGATTCATAATGAACGCAAAAATCAAATTAACACTTGCTGTCGCGATGGCTGGCCTTACGTTAGCTTCTTGCGGTGGCAAATCCCTCAGCCGCGCGGACGCGGAAGCCCAAATGGAAGTCATCTCCAAAGGCACTCCAGCAGCGCAAACCAAAGTCACCTATGAAAGTGGCTCTGACAAAGTCGTTGTTTCCAAAGACGATAACTATATCCACTATGTGAGCTCGGTCACGGATTCCAGCAAGAATACGAAGAACTATAATATCTATGCTTGGATTGGCGATGGCAATGTGAACCTCCGCTACAGCGACGGAACCGATAAACTCTACTATTCCACCAGCAATACTGAACTCCAAAGTGCCATCACGAGCGGCATTGATGCCCGTATTTCTGCCTACACCTCCAATGGTAAAGGACAAGCGTCTTATCTCAAGTCCTTCTTTGAAAAGATCGATGCGGCTGATTCTGGTTCGAAGACCAGCTTCACCCACAAGGATGGCACGGTTGTCGAAAGCGGTGCGACCGAAAAAGGCTCTTATGTCTATTTCGGCAAAGAAAACTATAAGAGCTCTGGCGATGGCAACTTAGTTTTGGACTTCGAATTAATGTATCCTGCCCAACGCGAAGACGCGGAAAAAGAATACTACGTTTGGGAAAACTATCTTCTCAAGGAAATCAAAGTCGACATCGAATCCACGAACCGTCATAGCGACACGAAGTGGAACTTCGGCAAAGCGGACATCGAAAAACCGAGCACCGATGGCTATACTGCGATGAACGCGTTACAACTCGTTGCTGTTAGCGCCGTCCTCACCAGTGTTGTCTTCCTTTCTGGCAACTAATTCGCTTTCACGAATCTAGAGCCGTCCTTCGGGACGGCTTTTTCGTTTCCTTGTATGTCGGTAATTTTTTGCCAATTGTTTCTCTCACGCGCGCGGACGTGCTATTATTGAGACGCGCATAAAGGAGTGAATGAAAATTTATGCTAACCGTAGAAGATTTAAAGAATCTGCAAGGGAAGAAAGTCTACGTTCGTGTGGACTTCAACGTCCCGCAAAAAGACGGCGTCATTCGGGATAACAACCGTATCGTTGCCGCTCTTCCAACCATCCGTGCTTTGACGAAACAAGGCGCTCGAGTCATCTTGATGTCGCACTTAGGCAAAATCAAATGGAAAGAACCCGATCCAGCCAAGATCGAAGCCATGAAGAAAGCCAATGATATGGCACCAGTCGCGAAAGCATTACAAGAATTGGTTCCCGAAACCCATGTTGCGTTCTGTCCCGCTACCCGCGGTGCTGCTTTACAAGAAGCAGTGGCGGCCTTAAAAGATGGCGAAATTCTCTTGGTGCAAAACACCCGTTATGAAAAAGGCGAAGAAAAGAACGATCCAGAACTGGCCAAAGAATGGGCCTCGTTAGCGGATGTGTTCGTGATGGATGCCTTTGGTTCGGCACATCGTGCCCACGCTTCGACCGTTGGTGTTCCGGAAGCCATGAAAGCCGAAGGAAAACCAGTGGCGGTTGGCTACTTGATGATCAAGGAAGTCGAAAACCTTACCCGCTGCGTCGAAGTAAAAGACAGCGATCGTCCTTATGTGGCCATCCTTGGTGGCTTCAAAGTCTCGGACAAGATCAAAGTCATCGATTCCTTATTGAAGAAATGCGACTACGTCTTAATCGGCGGCGCGATGTCCTATACCTTCAAGAAGGCCATGGGCATGAACGTTGGCAATTCTCCGGTTGAAGAAGACCAACTCGACTATGCAAGAAAGTGCATCTATGAAGCGAAAGGCCGTTTAATCCTTCCGACCGATGCTGTGGTGACGGATTCCTTCGAACCCAAAGAAGGACGGAATATCAAAGTCGTTTCGACCATTATTGAACGCGGCGGTTATATCCCGGATGGATTTGAAGGCTGCGATATTGGCCCAGAAACAGCGGAATTCTATCAATCGATCTTAGCGAAAGCCAAGATGGTATTCTGGAATGGACCAGTTGGCGTCTTTGAACAAGAAGACTTCCAAGCGGGCACGAAAGCCATTTGCGAAGCCATTCGTGGCTTAAAAGGCAAAGCGTTCACGGTCTGCGGCGGTGGCGATTCTGCTTCTGCGGTCAAACAATTTGGCTACAAAGCTGATTTCAGCCATGTTTCGACCGGTGGCGGTGCCTCGTTAGAGATGATTGAAAACGACGGCCATTTGCCAGGCGTCGACGTCCTTCGTTAAACCCATGAGACAGAAGTTATTACTTGGCAACTGGAAAATGAATAAGACCCCCTCGGAGGCAAAGGCTTTCGCCTTGGCCTCTAAGGACATGGTGGAATATGCGGTTGCCCATCACATCCAAGTGGGCGTTGCGCCGAGCTTTGTCTGCTTAGCGACCGTCAAAGAAAACGCGCCGAAAGATTGCATTGTTGCCGCGCAAAACGTCAATGAGCACGATCATGGCGCCTACACGGGTGAAGTTTCGATCCCGATGTTAAAAGAAATCGGCATTGACTGGGTCATTCTCGGCCATTCGGAACGCCGCGCCTATAATGGCGAGACTTCTGAAGCTTGTAACGCCAAGATCAAAGCGTTATTAGCCAACCATATGACCCCGGTTTATTGCTGTGGCGAATCGCTTGACGTCTTCGAAAAAGGCGAGACGAAGAAATTCGTTGCCGAACAAATTCGGACCGGTCTTGCTGACTTAACGCCCGAAGAAGCGAAACAAGTCGTGATTGCTTATGAGCCGATCTGGGCGATTGGCACGGGCAAGAGCGCTTCGAAAGAAATCGCGGAAGACACGATCGGATTCATCCGTCGCACGCTTCGCGAATCATTTGGCGCCGTCGCCATGGATATGCGTATCCTTTATGGTGGCAGTGTCAAACCGAACAACATCGCCTCTTACATGTCAGCCGAAGACATCGATGGTGCCTTAGTCGGCGGTGCTTCGTTAGATCCCGCTTCGTTCCAAGGCCTCATTGACGGCATGCTTCAAAAATAATCTACAAAACTCTTTTGTTTTGTTGATGTAAGTTTTCCTCCCTTTGCTATAATGGCAACGGGAGGTTTTTTCATGGAAAACGTACGTAACAAACCTTATGCTTCCGACGGCCGAGTTTCTTCCCGATTCTATGGCGCCGTCTTTGGCTACATGTTCATTGGCTTATTGATTACGGCTGCCGTTTCTTTGGGCTGGAGCTTCTTTATTGCTTCTCAATTCACGACGGTCGATTCGGATGGTTATGTCAATTTCAGTAACACGGGCTTCATGCTCACCATCGGCGCTTGCATTGTTTCTATGATTGGCTGCTATGTCACTTCAATCGTCAACAATGTCTATGCCGTCAAAACGGGGAAGGCACCCTGGGTTGGCTTTATCTTGTATGCCGTCTTTATTGGTTTTGCCTTTTCGACATTCATCCTCACCGGCATTGACTTCGCCACGATGGGCGAAGCGTTTGCCTTAACCGCGATATCTTTTGGCGCGATGTTCTTAATTGCCTACTTTAGCAAAGGCAACCTATCTTGGCTTGCTTTGATTGGCTTTGGCCTACTCGCTTCGGTCAGCATGATGGCCTTGTTCTGGTGGATCATGTATATGGTCGCCCCGATGAGCACGTTCAATCTTTATTGGGGCATCCTGATTTCAGCGATTGTCTTGGTCGCAAGCTTATTGATTACTGCCTATGACTGCTGGAAGATGAAACAAATCATCGCGACGGGGAACGACAATCGGAACTTAGCGTTATTCTGCGCTTTTGATTTGTATTCAGATTTCTTGATGATATTCATTCGGATCCTCTATCTCTTGGTGATAGCCAATGGGAGTCGACGATAAAAGAAAGAAGGAAACAAAATGAACTTTTTAGAATGTCAACGCGGTTGCGGAACCTTGGTCTATGAATTAGAGAAAGGCGAATGCTCCCCAGAATGCTGCGGGGCAGAAATGGTGGAACCGTTAATCCATCATGGCGATGAAGAAGGAAATGAGAAACATGTTCCCTTAGTTCATCAAGACGGAAACAAACTGTATGTGAAAGTCGGTTCGACGTTACATCCGATGGAAGAGAACCATTATATTGATTGGGTCTTCTTATTAACGGATAAAGGAACGCAACGGAAATTCTTGCATCCTGGTATGGTTCCGGAAGTCGTGTTCTATCTCGATCCGAATGAAGTGGTGCTTTCGGTCGTTGCCCATTGTAATAAACATGGGCTTTGGGAAGCGGATATCTAAACCCCATTCCTCATCTCTTGGCACAGGGAAACCTGTGCCTTTTTCATGAAATCAAAATATTTATGCAGAAAAACATTCGATGCTATCGAAGAAATATAACTTTTATAAAAAGATGTGCGAAAAACGCTTGCCATTTTTCATAAGGTGAGTAGAATATTCATCGCTGACCGCAAGAGGGCAACCTCAAAACGGAAGCATTAATCTAGGGTTTCCTGGATTGATGGCTCGAAAAAACTTGCAAAAAGTTGTTGACAGCCGAAATTCAAAATCCTATATTAATAAAGCACGCGCCAAACGGGTAGGACCCAAGCGTTGAGCAGGACACGTGCACTGATCTTTGAAAACGAAACAGATGTACAACATACACTAACGTCGATTCCTTTTTTAAGGAAATTATAATAACCAGATAATTATTGAACTAGATCATATTCAATTGAGAGTTTGATCCTGGCTCAGGATGAACGCTGGCGGCGTGCCTAATACATGCAAGTCGATCGGGAGTAGCAATACTTCAGAGGCGTACGGGTGAGTAACACATAGGGAACCTGCCCTTTAGCTTGGGATACCCAGACGAAAGTTTGGCTAATACCGGATAACAACAGCAGACGCATGTTTGCTGTTTGAAAGGCGCTTTCAAGCGTCACTATTGGATGGACCTGTGGCACATTAGCTAGTTGGTGAGATAACAGCCCACCAAGGCAAGGATGTGTAGCCGATCTGAGAGGATGACCGGCCACAATGGGACTGAGACACGGCCCATACTCCTACGGGAGGCAGCAGTAGGGAGTTTTCGGCAATGGGGGAAAC
>CADAXQ010000016.1 GCA_902791935.1 uncultured Erysipelotrichaceae bacterium
GCAAGAATATTGTACGATAGCCTGAATTTGCGATGAATTCGGGCTTTTTTTGCGCAAAGAAAAAGGCCGTTAAGACTTTTCATTTCTTAACAGCCCCTTCAATTCGATTGATATCCGCCTTATTTGCTTTCTTTTTTGGCGGCTTCTGCTTTGGCGAGTTTCTTGTTGAAACGGTCAATACGGCCATCGGCGACAACATTACGTTGCTTGCCCGTGTAGAACGGATGGCAGTTCGAGCAGGTTTCGACTTTGAGTTCTTCCCCGATGGTAGAACCAGTCACAAACGTGGCACCGCAGTTGACGCAGGTCACAGTGCATCGATGATACGCTGGATGGATTCCTTTTTTCATTTTCCTTCACTCCTTTCGCCTAGCTATACAAGACAGCTAAGAGAGATACAGGTGATATCTTAATCAAAAACCAAGAAGGGCGCAAGGAAAATCAGTCTTCCTTGTTTAAATGCACTCCATCCACTTCTGTTTTGGCGGTTTGTTCCTTTTCTTTTTCGATGGTTTCTTGCTTTTTCTTTGCTTGATGGTCTTGCCAATATAGCGCAAAACCATAGACCACTTCTCCGAAGAAAATCACCATGGTAGGAATCATCGTGCAATATAAATAAGCAGGGTCCGTGCAATGCGTGTTCGAAGGAATACTTAAAATGCCGCGAATCAAGGTATATAAGGAAACGGCAAAACCAATGCCGAAGAATACCATCAAAACAATGCCACCCATGTAACCCGTGTTGGATTCGGGATGATGAAACAAGGAAAACTGGGTGGTGAACATAACGCCCAAGCAAAGGATGATATAAAGCAAAGGCAAATAAAAACGATGAAGAGCATCCGTTCCTTCTTGTGGCAGATATGGAGCGGTAGCCACTTCGATGATTTTGACCAAAAACCAAGAAGCTGCTGCTAAGAAGAGCAGCCACGAGGCAATACGTCTTAATACTTTAACGCCGGACATAACATCTTTATTTTAAGGATGAGCAGGCGTAGAAGAAAGAGAATCTTGTTGGTTCATAAAGCAAGCGCGATAGGCTTCTAACATCGAATCCGTCCAATAACGTTCAGGAAGATAAAGTACCTCACTCGAGATTGCTTTGGCCATGAAGAAGAGATTGATCCCTAGATGGAAGTCAGAGAAGAACGACAACGGACGAGGAAGAATCGAAAGATAAACCACGTCCCCTTCCGATAAATGCATGGGGAGCATCACATAAGCCGCTTCACTTAAAGGTTCTTTGATTTGTTTTTGTAATCGCTTTTCTTGCCGTTTCACCTCTTCTTCTTTGCTAAAAGAGAGGAGATTTGCAGCGATTTTTTGAAATTTCGTAGGATTTTGCCGATATTTTGATTCCGGGGAGAACAAGACCCAGGTCAAGGGATCTACTTCCCCCTTCAGGTCATCCGTCCATTCTTGGAAAACGTAACCATATATGATTTCGCCGCCACGAACGAGCTTGTCTCTCACGTGATATGACTTCGTGAAAACGCCAATCCGTTTATGCCGCCAGGTATCCTTGACGCACGCAAACGCCAATTCGTCTTTGCTTAGGCGAGTAACGGTTCCTTGCCATTGCTTGTTTTGTTCTTGGAGCAGCGCTTCAAAATCCACCCTTTCATTTTAAAAGCGCATGGCCAAACAAGAAAAGACGAAATTTATCTTTTCCTATTCGATTCTTACGAATTTCAGTGAAAAATATAGAACGCTCGCTATAATGCGTGCAGGAGATTTCATTTATGATTGCTCAAAAATTAGCGATAGAAGTCTTGAATGCCGCCTTAGCCACGGGTGGCGACTATGCCGAAATCTATATTGAGAACACCAGGGCAGAATCCTTGGTGCTTGATAACGGCAAGGTCGACCGTGCTGGCCGTACGGAGAATTATGGATGTGGCATTCGCATTTTAAAAGGCTTCAACAGCGTCTATGGTTTTACCTCAGACCTGTCTCGTCGGTCATTGCTCGCTTTGACCGAAAAACTTTCTCATCGTTTCCAAAACGAACGCATGATTACGGTGGAACGGATTGAAAACAAACGTTCCCCGATTGTAAACCGTATCAGTAGCCCAGTCGTGGATGTACCGGCAGAAGAAAAGATCAAATTACTAAAAGAAGCCTCATCCATTATCACGAATGTGGATCCTCGTATTGTTCGCGCACAAGTGGGATTCCCCACCGTTCATAAGGACATCGAAATTTGGAATGCCGAAGGGCCAGTAGGATACCACTACCGCACTACAGAGGATCGCGGCCGATTGATGATGCTAGCAATCGCCAAAGACGGAGACCGCATTGAAAGTGCGTATAACGCCCCTGGCCGTTGCGCCTCTTGGGACTGGTTTGTCAACACCTTGAATTGGCGCGAAAGAGCCGAGAACGTCGGGAAAACCGCGATTAAATTATTAAGCGCAGTAGAATGCCCGCAAGGAAGATTTACCGTTGTCATCAAAAATGGATGGGGCGGCGTTGTCTTCCACGAAGCTTGTGGCCATTCTTTGGAAGCCACGGCTACTGCCCGTCACCTTTCGGTCTTCTCTGATTCCATCGGCAAACAAATCGCGGCCCCCATCGTATCCGCGTATGACGATGGAACCATTCCTAACGAATGGGGTTCCACTAACCTCGATTCCGAAGGACATCCAACGCAAAAGAATCAGTTAATCAAAGACGGCATCTGTGTTGGTTTCTTGGTCGATAAGTTCAATGGCAGACGCCTTGGTATGGAAGCCAATGGCACCTCTCGTCGGCAAAGTTACCGCTACGAACCAACATCACGGATGTCGAATACCTATATTGCGGCAGGTAAAGATAATCCCGAAGACATCATCAAGGATACGAAATTAGGCATCTATGTCACTGACTTCGGTGGCGGATCCGTAGAACCGGTTACTGGCAAATTCAACTTCTCGGCCAGCGAAGCCTATATCATTCGTGACGGCAAAGTCTGTGAAATGGTAAAAGGCTGCACCTTGATTGGCTCTGGTGCCGAGGTGTTAATGAACATCGATCGTGTCGGGAACGATGTTGCCTTAGGACAAGGAATGTGCGGTTCCGTCTCAGGAAGCATTCCTGTCAACGTTGGTCAGCCCACCATCCGAATTCAAAATCTAACCGTCGGTGGACGAGGAGGAAAATTAGAATGAAAGCACAAGCATTTTTTGCTTTAGCAAAAGAAGCGGGTATCAGTGAGTCCCAATTACGCATTGGTCACACAAATTCCATCGCATTCTCTAGCTACCACCACGAGATTGATTCTTACCAAGTCAACTCGACGCAGTTTATGCAGGCGGCTGGCATTTATAACGGAAAGTATGGCAGCAGCTTAACCGAAAAGTTTGGCAAAGACTCTTTTGACTTCTTGGTGAACGCCATTAAGTTCAGTGCCACAAACTCTGAACAACCAAATGAAGTCGGTATTTTCCCTGGATCACCGAAGTACAAGAAACGGAACTTCTACAACAAAGCTTTAGCGGACACGCCACTCACCGACAAAATCAATCTCATCAAAGACATTGAGAATCGTCTTTATGCCGCAAGTCCAGATGTCAGTGATGTTCCTGAAGTGTCTTATAGCGAAACCGATGTCGCAGGCGAACTCTACAACTCATTCGGATTGAAGCTAAAGCAAAAACAGAACTACTTCATCATCAGCGCCGGCGTTGTTGTGAAACGCGGTGAGGAAACGAAGACGAGTGGAAACTATATCTTTGGTAACGACCTCACTAAGATCGACATTGATGAATTTGTGAAGAAGATCGTTGAAGACGGGGCTGCCCAATTTGGTGGCGTCCAATGCGAAGCCAAGAAGTATCCTGTCTTGTTAAAGAACCAGGTCTTTGCCGAATTGTTAAGCGTATTTGTGGAAGCCAATAGCGCCGATGAAGTACAACATCACGCTTCGTTCCTGGAAGGCCTCGAAGGCAAGAGGGTTGCTTCACGCGTTGTAAATATTGACGATAAGCCGTTGCTGCCAGGACCCTTCTACACTTACTACGATGGAGAAGGCGTCGCTAGAACCAATCAAAAAATCGTCAACCATGGGGTGTTGTTAACCCACTTCTACAACCGCGAAACAGCGAAGAAAGCAGGACGTGAAACGACAGGTCACGGCAGTGCCGAAATGGGCAAGGTAGGCGTAAGCGCAACAAACATAATTGTAAAGCCCTCAAAGAAGACGACAGACGAGTTGATTGCGAACGTCAAAGAAGGCGTCTACATCACAGACATCTCAGGATTAGGCCAAGGGCTGAATTCGAACTCTGGTGACTTCTCGTGCCAAGCACAAGGCTTCCGGATCGAGAATGGCAAAATCACCGCGCCGCTAGATTTGATTACCTTAGCTGGCAACATCCTTCAAATGATGAAGGACGTCCAAGGGTTTGATGATCAATACCGGTTTGGAGCTGGCGCAATTGGTTGCTCGGATGCCTTGATTAAGTCCATGTCAATTGGTGGCAAAGGCAATTAAAGATTGACGAAAAATTGAAAGGGTGGCTAAGGCCACCTTTTTCAATCTAAAAAATGGTGTTTTTAGAGCCGCTTGGAAACGAGACGTAACAATATGGGAATCGTATCGAGTGAACCATCAATGTTGCTTAGAAGGGCCAAAAATCCTTTTTAATCGATGTTGGAATAAACGTCTTCAAACGGTATCTATTTTTGTCCTAGAGCAAAAGAAATTCTAAAAGCGGATGTCACAGCAAATCCTTTTCTTGAAAAGCTGAGGCATCGAATCAACGTCAAAAGGAAACGGTCAACCAACTTCTATGGCAAAAAAGCCGTTTTTCATTCATTTTTAAGTATTTTTGAAAAATATTCCTTCGATTAACACTTATTTTTTATACTTTTTTAGTTATCTTTTTACCTTTTTTTATGTTCGTGATATAATTCGATTGTGCAAAGTAAGTTATTCCTATCAATTCAAAAGAAATTCAAGCCAGGAGAACTATTCTTCCTGTCAGATATCCATGACAAAAGCATGACCGATGCTGCCGTCAAAGAAGAGCTTTTACGACTCACAAAATCAGGCGATCTGGAACGTTATTCTTACGGCGTTTATTATTTGCCAGGTGACGAAGAGCCAAGCGCTTTAAAGGCCATTGAGCTTCGCTATATCGCAAAAGGAAATGAGATCTACGGTTTCTATACCGGCCAAAATTTCTTAGATGGACTAAAAGGTAAAAAGCCTTCTTTGGATGACAAAATTGAGATCATGACAAATCGGGCCACCTCTGGCAAGAAAAACGTTTATATGTTTGAGAAACGTTTTGTCTTGCGGAAACCGTATTATCCAATTGATAAATACAATCAAACGACTAATGCTTTCTTAAGTTACATCACGATGGCTCCACTAAGCGAAATCAAAAGGAACTATTCCTTATTGGCGAACTACGCGCGTAAGGAACACTTGTCTGCTAATGACGTCATGGAGGTCTCCCATTTCTTCCCCGCTAAGACCGCCTCAAAACTCCTTTCCAGCGATCTCTACCGTTCGCTCTGGAAGCACTAAAATCGGTAAAGAAAATCAAGGGATGTAATTCTTTACATTCCTTTTTATTTTTGTTTTCAAGTGAAGGATAAAATCAGTTTCAAAATTGGTTGTACTTGTCGTTTGCTTTAACGCAGTTATTCTCCGATAAATTTCTTCTATTTTTCTGCTTTATTTCTTCGTCAATTAATCTTTGTTTGTTTTTAGTCAATTTATTCCAAAAATTTTCATTGGTTATAACTTAAAAATAACCAGTTGATTTGACGAAAATATATTTTAATGAGATTTGATTTTCGCATGAGATGGGCGCCTCAATTCGTTCGTTTGCCGCCCTTTGAAACCCTTCTTTTTGCCTACCATTTATCACTAGGCCGCTCAAAAGTCGGGGGTTTATGAAACCCTTTTGATCTCTTTGATAGCCTTCGAAATTAATCGCGTCTCCGCCGATTCTAAATAAGGAAAGGCAGAGAACGATGTTCATTCGTTTTATCTCTCTTTAGCGGGCGAAGAAAAAGCCCCTTAGCAAGCGCCAAGAGGCTTAATGGACAAGAATTCCTTATTCGGACTTCTTATCGCTAGAATCCGCTTCTTTCGGTTCTTCCACGGATTCTGGCTTCGATTCCTCAGATACTTCTTTAGATTCTTCCGCTTTCGGCTCTTCGGAAGGAGTTTCTTTCGTTGTTCCTTCGGTGGATGGGTTTTCTTGTTCTTCTTCATCTTTGAATGAGAAGTCGCTGAAATCCCAATCCGGATGCTTTTCTTGTACGCGCTTTACCGAAGCACGAATCAGTTTCTCTTCCGTTGGGCGCATGCCTTCAGGAACGGATTTAACGGCTTTGTCGCACCGCGCTAAAGCAGTCTTGGTTTCGTTCTCTGATTCTTCCACTAAGCCCGAAACAAGCACATAAGCGCGGACGGCTGAAGCGGAAGATAAATTCGCGATGAATTTCTTCGTTTCTAAAGGTAGATCAACGTAGAACGTTTTTGCTTCTTCAAAGTTGCCGTAAAGTAGTTTCAAAGCAAGTTTTTGGGCCATCGCATCTTGATAAGCGTGGTTCGAAACGTGATTTTTAGACTGAATCGTGTATTCATTGATCGCTAACGCTTTTTCGATGTCGTTTTCTTCGATCGCACGATAAATCGAAACTTGGTTTAACGAATTGGTGAAGTTCGTGACTTCAGGATAAACCGGCATTTCTGGAACTGGCTCACCAAACATTGCTTTTTCTTCAGCCAACAATAAGGTGTTATACGCAATCACATTCGTGCGGTTATTGAGAATGGTAATCAAGTAGCCATCGTTCTTAGAATCCAAAGCCGCAGGGAAGATGTTGTAGAGATGAATCATCAATGCGATAACCAAGACGACTAAGCCAAAGACATAGGCAAGTTCCCAAGCAGCGATGTTTTTCCGTAACGAAACGCCGAGCACCATAAATGTGACGCAGACGGCGGCTTCTAATAATAAGAACAATAAAGGGAAATAAATCGCATGACGTGGGTTGGATTTCTCGACATCTTTCGGCGCCATCATGGTTTCGCCAGTGATGCCGTCAAAAGAGAATGAGAAGGAGAAATGGAACTTCTTCGTGTCTTTCTTCCGTTTCCACTGCATGCCTAAGATGTTGAATTTATCAATGCGATAATGTCCGATCTTGGCCCCGATCAAGTGACCAAGTTCCAGCAATACTGCCGTTAAGATAATGCCAGCGACTAACGCTAAAACGACCGCCAAAACCTGATGAATTGGCATGAGATTGCCGTTCGTATTCAGCTCTGGGCGAAGAATCCCTAACCCTACACCGGCAGCGCCTGCCAGCATGAGAAGATAGACGAGCCAGCCCATCCCTTCATTTCTTTTCATAAAGAAAATCCTCCTACGTTATAAGCAAAGGCGATAAATCGCTTCCATGTCCTTTGCTTCTAGTGACTGGGGGTAATTGCCAATCACACGTGTGCCATTACCCGATGCTAGTTTTACGATAGAAGGCAAATCTTTCGATGTCACACCGAGTTCGCTTAAACGAACCGGCATCCCTAGATGACGATAGAATCGTTCCATCTCGGTAATGCCTATTATAGCGGCTTTTTCATCGTTTGGCTCAGATAATGTAAAAACAGCGCGGGCAAAGGAAGCAAAACGGTCTACTTCTTTTTGGTAAATGTATTTTGCCCAGCCTAAATAAACAACGCCACATCCCGCTCCGTGGGTAATCTTTGGATTGTAACCAGAGATTGCCATTTCTAAGGGATGCACTTGCCAAGGTGCCTTCTCTTTACCGAGGTTTGTTAAGTCGTTGTGTGATAAGCTAGACGCCAACATAATTTGGGCCAAAGTATCGTAATCTTTTGGATCCTTTACCCAATTCATTGCGGCAACATAAACGTTATGGCAAAGCGCCAACGCGAACGCGTCGCAAAGTTGATTGTTGTCCGATGGAGCATCGAAATAACGTTCCATGGAATGCATCATGATATCGATGATGCCTGCCCCCATTTGATAAGGCGGCAACGTCATTAATAATTCCGGATCCTCAATCGCGAACTTACAACGATGCAAATCGGAGTTAAATCCCTTCTTGAATCCCGTGGTGTAATCCGAAATGACGCAAGAAGGAGAAGTTTCGCTTCCCGCGGCAGCAATCGTTAAAATAACCCCAATCGGAAGACAAGCAGTAGGGGTGGCTTTTCCTAAGTTGAAATCCAAAGGGTCCCCGTCATAGTAGTAAGAATCTCCGATAGATTTGGCGACATCGATAACAGAACCGCCACCGACCGCCAGAATCGCATCCACTGGCTCTTTCTTGATTAAGGCAACGCCTTGTCTTACGAAGGTGACATCGGGATTCGCGGGAATACCACTTAACTCAAGATAATCAATCGAATTTTCTTGAAGGCTCTTGGTGACAATGTCATAAAGCCCCGTTTTCTTAATGGAACCCTGACCGTAGACCATCAATATTTTGTGATAGCCATAGGAACGTAATATCTTGCCGATCTCATATTCCTTTTTGTGGCCAAAATAGAGTTTGGTCGGAGAAACAAACTGAAAATCAATCATCGTTTCTTTTCTTCCTTTCCTAACGTAATGAACGCGGGATAAAGCACATCGTTCGCGGCTTGCAAATAATGCGACATGGCACGTTCTAATTTCACTGGCGTCATTTCAGGTTGGACAAACCAATAACCGAATTCGTGAGATACGTTGCTCGCAAAACGCCGGCAAACGTTCCGATAAGAAACCTTCGTCATGCCCGAAGAGGTATGTGGCGAATAGAACGACAACATCTTTGTAATAATCTTGTTGTAGAAGAACCCATCCGCCAAATCTGCGGCAGCACTTTGATAAGTGGAACGCAAGAATGCAAAATTCTTAATCGCGTATTCTAACAACGCTTCTAATGTCTCGGATAAATCCTTTGCTTTATCAAGCCCCGGAACCGTTTCGTTGAGATAAACCGATGCCAACAAGTCATAAAGATCTTGGTAGTGATAGTAAAAGGTCTGACGATGGCAAGAAAGCTTGTCGCACAATGCGGTAACGTTGATTTCACTTAATGGCTTGCTTTGCATCATCTCGCGCAAGGCAAGCTTAAAACGGGCTTCGGTTGTCATAAAATCAATGCATTTTCTTTAATTTGGCATATTCAACGGCAATTTGAGCGCCGAGTTTTGCGTTATTGAGTACCAAGGCAATGTTAGTATCTAAGCTACGCCCACCGGTGATTTCCGCAATCCGTGCCAACAAGAACGGCGTAACGTCTTTGCCTTTGATGCCTTTTTGATCGCACTCTTTAATCGCATCGGCAATGATGCCATCGATATAAGAATGAGGCAAAGCGTATTGTTCAGGAACAGGGTTCGAAATCAAAATACCGCCCGAGAGAGGGAATTTGTTCCGTCTTGCATCAATAATCTTGGCTGCTTCTTCTGGTGTTTGGAAAACATAGTCCACCGGTTTCCCAGAGTTCCGGCAATAGAAATTCGCGAATCCTTTTTCGCGGTACGAAAGAACCGTAACCCCTTGGGTTTCTAAGACTTCTAAGGTCTTGTCGATATCTAAGATGGCTTTGCATCCAGCGCAGACAACCGTAATCGGGTTTTCTCCTAGTTCATAAAGATCGCGCGAAACGTCCATCGTGGTTTCGGCACCGCGGTGCACGCCGCCGATGCCGCCCGTCACAAAGACTTCGATTCCAACGGCTTTGGCCATTAAAATCGTTCCAGATACGGTGGTGGCACCCCAGCCACCGCTTGCTAATACCACCGGGAAATCCCGTTTCGAGACTTTCGCAATGCCTTTCCGCTTTCCAAATTGTTCGATTAGCGCAGGGGTCATACCGACAATCGGTTCCCCATCGATAATGCCCATCGTTGCAGGAACGGCACCATTATCGCGAATGGTCTTTTCGACTGACAATGCTGTCTGCACGTTTCTTGGGTAAGGCATCCCATGCGAGATAATCGTGCTCTCTAACGCAACAACCGGCTTTCCTTCTTCTAACGCCTTCTTGACTTCTGGATTAATTTTCATGATGCGAATCTCCTTTCATCGTCGTCTCCATAAAATTGATCGTCTCAGGTAAGTGTTTCCGTCTTGCTAACCAAGCATCAAGGCCTAAATAGGCCAACGCTAAGCAAGCGGTAGTCACTGCCGTCATAATCCATAATTGTGTGTTCATGAGGTTATATTGCAATCCAAAGATCCCAATCTTGGCGTCTTCTTGAATGGCACCAAACGAGAACCAACGAACGAGTTTTGTTCCGTAATAGTAATCCAAAACGAATAACACGACGCCCGCTACCGTTAACAAAGCGCAAACAGAACCACGATAGGCGTCAAATTTCCAGGAAACACGGAAGAGGACGCAATAGCTTAAAGCGGTGAAAACGAATACCGAAACCATGCGCGCTTGTTCTAACGACATGAAGCTTGGGTTGATGCTGGAAGCAACATAAACGACAACAACTGCCAGGATTTGCACCAAACCACCCGGAATAGAACGGCGTAATACGTTATGCATAAACGTATCCGTAACCCTATCATTGGTCTTTTGTAACGCCAAGAAGAAGCCACCACCTGCAATGGTGACGATTTCCCAAACGTATAAGTTTCTTGGGCTGAAAGGATAAGAAATCCCACCAAACATCTGAGAAATTAAGAAGCCAAAACTAAGCACAATCGCAAAGATGGTCTTCGCTAAGAACAAGGAAGCGCTCCGTTGTAAGTTATTAATGGAACGACGGCCTTCGGCCACAACGTCAGGAAGTTTCGAGAAGTCGTTATCCACCGAGACAATGTGGGAAACGTTTCGTGCTGCCGCAGAGCCAGAGCCCATCGTAATAGAGCAGTCCGCTTTCTTTAAGGCGAGGATGTCATTCACCCCATCGCCCGTCATAGCAACTTTGTGGCCTTGGCTTTGTAAAGCCTCAATGATTAATGCTTTTTGTTCCGGCTTAACCCGGCCAAAGACACTGTAGTTTTTTACCAAACCAGGAATGGCATCATCGGGGACATCTTCCATGGAGATAAAGTTCGCTGCATTCGGTACGCCAGCTTTGTTCGCGATTTCGGAAACTGTGACGGCATTGTCGCCCGAAATCACCTTGACTTGAACGCCATTCTTTAAGAACCATTCGATGTTTTCTCTCGCGTCATCTTTGACGTGATCAGCTAAGGCAATCACGGAAATTAAGGTGAGATCTGCAGGGATTTCTTGATTTTTGATAGGCTTTTTCGAGTAATAAACACCTAAGACCCGCATGCCGCGTTTTGTTAAATTATCGATTCGGTTCTGCGCAATCTCAGAAACTTTGCCGTGTATCATTTCAGGCGCACCATAAACAAAGGTGCCGACTTTGCTGTAAGTGCCTGCTGCATATTTCTTGTCGGAAGAGAAAGGGAGAGCTTCGATGGGTTCTACCGCAGCTCTTGGAAAAGAATGGAGCAAGCAACGCGCCGTTTGGTTATCGTCGCCCGTCGTTTCAATGATTGAAGCGATATAGCCTTTCGTCTCATCACTTGAGAAGTTGCCATAATCATAGAAATCTCGTACTTCCAAAAGACCGTCAGTAATGGTGCCTGTCTTATCAAAACAAATAACGTCGACACGGGCTAACATTTCCACACAATAAAGCTCTTGAACGTTCATCTTCTTACGGGCTAAACGGCCTACGGAGATAGCTAACGCTAAGGAAACTAACAAATATAGTCCCGCTGGAATCATGGCAATCATGGATCCAGACAAAGAAGGAACGAATGCTTGATACGATTCATAGGTGAGGTCTCTGCTAGCGCCACTTCGAACGAGCCAAACAATCGTCATAGATACGCCAAGCACCATGGCAATAATGCCGGTAGTCCAGAAGATTGAGAGACAAGAAGACTTTAATTCGCTGTTGGGACGGCGGAATTGCTTCGCATTTTGCTGAATAGATTCGGCGTAGTTCGCAACCCCAACGGCAATCACTCTGACATAAACCCTTCCTGCCCGAAGATAAGTGCCACTTAATACCTTGTCTCCAACGTCTTTCTTCACACGGATAGATTCGCCAGTGATTAAGGATTCATCCAAGTCGGCATTGCCTTTAATGACCACCGCATCGGCACAGATTTGATCGCCGCTGGTATAAAGAATGACATCGTTTAAAACGACTTCATCGACCGGAATCTCTTTTTCTTGGCCATCGCGAATCACGCGTACTTTAGGATTCGTAATTAACCGTAGCTTATCTACCAAATGCCGGGTATGGATGTCGGTAAACAAGCCGATAAACATGTTACAAAGCACCGGGATTACGAAAAGGTAATTCGCCGGGCTCATTTGAGCAATCACCATCAGAGTCACGATGATGAAATAGACAATATTAAAGAAAGTGAAGACGTTATCCGCAAAAATCTGCCAATAGGTTTTAGTAACGTCTTTTTTCGTATGGTTAGAGAGACCGGCACGTTTCGCTTCGTCCGCTTGCTCGCTGGTTAAACCTTGATCAGGAGAGACTTCAATGACGGGGGTTTCGCGAATTTGTTCTAGTAACTCATCGCGACTCCTTCTAAGTTTCATGCCTAGCTCCTTTTCACTCTCGTGAAGCCTTATTGTATCACAAAGGAAAAACGCAAAAAGTATCGAATCATTTTGTCTATTTTTTAGACAGCGACAAAACGGCTTACATCCTTCGCTTTTCTTGGAAAAAATCTTGTAGAAGTTGTTGGCATTCTTCCGCTTTTACGCCCGGGAACACCAATGGCCTTTCGTGGATGGAAGGAACATCAAAAACGAAATAACGCGATACAATCGCCCCATCTTTGTCGTCTTTGGCACCAAAGACTAATTTGGAGATGCGCGATTGTAAAATTGCTCCTGCACACATGAGGCACGGCTCTAACGTCACATAAAGGGTGCAACCATCAAGCCGCCAGTTCTTCAAGACTTGTTCTGCTTCTCGAATGGCTTCGATTTCGGCATGGGACCCGATGTCGTGTTTGCCTTCGCGTTGGTTGTGGCCACACGCGATAACCTTGTCATCTTTGACAATCACCGCGCCGACCGGGATTTCTCCCTCTTGTCGTGCCTTCTTCGCTTCTTCGATGGCCAAGGCCATTCCTTCTTCGTCATTCATGGTTTAAGTATAAAAAGAAAACCACCGCACAGGAACTCCCCTCTTATGGCTGCTACCTTCCGGTCCTGACCAGGTTCGTGGGGTTTTCCTCGCGATGGCGTAATTATTATAACGGCTCTTGCTAAGGAAGGCGAATTCTTATCGAATAGAAGAAGAAACGTTATAATGAATAAAACATTGTTTATGAAACAAGCGCCTTTTCTCAAAGAACATGATGTGATAGAGATGATTGCCCCGTCTTTCGGCGTTACCACGGAGCCATATTCCGTTCGTTATGATGTAGCGTGCCGTAATTTCAAAAAGCTCGGCTTTACTGTCAAAGAAGGCAAAAATGTTCATCTCATAGAAGGCGTGGTCGCCAGCGCCTCTCCCGAAGCTCGCGCGGAAGAATTCTTAACCGCCTGCCAAGACGAATCTGCCTTGATTCTCTCGGTCGGAGGAGGAGAACTCATGGACGAGATGCTTCCGTTTATCCCGTTCTCCGAAATGAAATCCTTATCGCCGAAATGGTTTATGGGTTTCTCCGACAATACCAACCTCACTTACCCTTTAACGACATTATTGGATTGGATCACTATTTACGGACCATGCACGCCGTCTTTTTATGAATGGCCACTTCGCTTAAATCAAGCGGATGCCATCCGAATGTTAAAAGGAGAAAAGGAGTTCCAGGGTTATGCCAAATGGGCAAAGCCAAATTTCCGTAAGAAGCCAGATCCGTTAAAAAGAAGGGACCCGTTATATCGTGGTTTGTATCGAACGCCGAAGGTCATTGTTCCTTATGGCTATCAAGAACCATTTGAAGGACGACTTCTCGGTGGATGCCTAGACTGCCTTCAAATCTTAGTAGGAACCCGTTTTGACGGCACCAAGGGATTCTTAGAACGCCATCCCGAAGGCGTGATTTGGTATTTGGAAGCCTGTGATTTAAATCCGCTTGGTATCCGTCGCGCCTTATTCTCTTTAAAAGAAGCAGGATGGTTTGATACAGCAAAAGGTTTTTTAATTGGCCGCCCTCTTTGTTGGGACGCCACTCCGTTTGGATTGGACCGTTTTAAAGCAGTGGAAGATATCTTAGGTTCCTACCACGTCCCCATCTTATTTGACGTGGATTTAGGCCATTATCCACCTTCGTTGCCGATGAAGAATGGCGCAATGGCCCAAGTCACTTATCAAAATAAAAATATGCAAATCCAATATTTAGAGTAAGATAAAGCAAGATAAGGAGATTCCTCTATGAATGGCTTAAAAAAAGCAACAAAAATCGTTAGTTTCATCTATTTATTCATCCTACCCACCGCAATGTTAATCACATTGGTTCTTAGCTTGGTGCTTTTTGGCTCCGCCCAGGATGAGAATTTCGTCCAAAAATTTGCCCAACAATATAGCTATGAAGAAAACGGCCAAGTTTATCAACTTACCGAACAAGCAGCTGCTGCGACGATCAACTTAACCGCGGTTTATTTCTTAATCTTCTTCTTATTGCTGATTCCAGGATTAATCTTCGATATCGTCATCTTCCGTTCCGCCTCGCGTAACGACAAAACCTATAGCCGCGGTGTTTGGATTCGTAACGGCGTGCTTGCTCTTGTCTTCGGGGCTGAAATTCCGGGCATCTTAAGCATTGTTTATGGCGCGATATATGGCAATCGTCAAAACGCTTCTAATGTTCCACCGAGTGGAACTTCTGGCAACCAGGGCAATCCCCAAACCGACAATTATTGGAATTACAGCGACCGAGAAGAAGTAAATCCTGATGACGAAGATGTCGTCGATGCGTCAAAAGATGACGGCAGACCAAAGCCATCCGACTACGACGCTCCCGATCATCCGTCGGACGACTAATCAACACTTAGAAACAGGCGAGGCAATCGCCTGTTTTTATTCGAACCAAGATTCTAACGTAAGCGAAAAATATTGCCATTATCAAGAAAACCACAGGAAATTCCCTGTGGTTTTTAGTTTGAATCAGAAAAGCCCAACCGTTTTCGATTGGGCTTAAGCATTATTTCACAGGCTTCAAGACTTCGCGTCCGCCCATCCAAGGACGAAGCACTTCGGGAATGATGACTGAGCCATCTGGTTGTTGAAGTTGTTCGAGTAACGCCGGGAAGACACGCGAAGTTGCAAGGCCAGAACCATTCAAGGTGTGGCAGAAATGCATCTTGCCTTGTTTATCTTTGTAACGAATCATGCCGCGCCGCGCTTGGTAGTCGCGAGCATTCGAGACAGAGGAGACTTCTTTGAAGATACCCATGGAAGGAATCCAGACTTCGATGTCGTAAGTACGGGCCATGGAGTGCGAGCAATCGCCAGCCGCGAGCTTATCGAGTTGATAGCAAAGGCCTAAACCTTCGAGTAACTTTTGCGCTTTCTTGACAAGTTCGTCAAAGGCAGCGTCCGAGCCAGTATCAGTGGTGTATTGCACCATTTCGACTTTGTTGAATTGATAACCACGGATCATGCCGCGTTCTTCGGTACGATACGAACCAGCTTCTTTGCGGTAGCAAGGCGTATAAGCGAAGTATTTCTTCGGAAGTTCATCTTCCGAGAGCACTTCGTCACGATGCAAGTTCACCAATGCGGTTTCAGCGGTAGGAAGGATAAATTTCTTCGGTTCAGTTCCTTCTAACCAGAAGACATCTTCTTTGAATTTCGGGAATTGCCCTGCGGTAAAGCCAGATTGTTCATTTAAGATGTGGGGTGGAAGAATCATCGTATATCCATCGGCCAAATGGCTGGCGATGAAATAATTGATTAATGCCCATTCAAGTTGAGCGCCAAGGCCGGTATAAATCCAGGTGCCGGTGCCCGAGATTTTCGCGGCACGGGCATAATCGATTAGCCCTAACGATTCGGCTAAATCAACATGATTCTTCGGGGTAAAGCCATCGAATGTCGGTTTCTTGCCCCAAGAATAAATCGGGTGGTTGTTTTCTTTTCCACCACCGACCAAATCAGGATCCGGAAGGTTCGGAAGTACTTCAATCCGAGCTTGGATGTCCGCTTCCACGGCTTTCAAAGCTTCTTCGGCATCTTTGTTTTCGGCCGCTAACGCCTTGACTTGTTTGAAGATTTGTTGGACATCTCCGCCTTCTTTCTTCACTTGCGGGACCGATTTCGAAAGACGGTTTTGTTCAGCCTTGTTTTCTTCGACTTTCTTGGTCAGTTCACGACGTTTTTGAAAATCGGCAAGTAAGGGAGCGGGATCAAAGTCCCAAAGTTTTTTCGCCAAGGCCTCTTTAACATATTCGGGCTTGGTTTCAATGAGTTTTGGATCAATCATGAGAATTCTCCTTCACGGATAATAACGTTTGGTAGAGAGGAAGAACGATATCACCTAAGTGGGTGAGATCGTTTTCTCCAGCCACACGATACCCGTTCATTATAGTCGCTTCGGGCACGTTCGGGGAGTATGCCAGAAGTTTTGTCGCGGCTTCTTCGGGCGTCCGACAAGCTAAGTAAGTACCTTCCGGAAGCAGGCTAGATTCAGAATCCACAGAACCAACGCGGAAGATTTGGGTTTTGGCTGCTAACGCCTCTAACTCGCTTAAGGGGGAGGGGATGGCGTTTGCCGCAACAAGTAGTCCCGTTGCCCCCTTCATCGCTGACCGATAAAGGTCATCAGAAAGGACGGGGATAAATTTCAGATTCTTTGGAGAAACGCGATTCCATCTCGAAAGCGGCGAAGCTTCGTTCCCATAATCGCCACCCAAGAAGAATAAATGGTAATTTGGCAACATACTCGCCATTTTTTTGGCAAAATCAGTCGCATTCTTATCGCGGTAGCTTCCGAAAATCAATGCGTAAGGTTGATTAGCGGGGAAGCGTTCATAACGGCAGAAAATCTTCGCACCGACTTCATCAATCGCATCGAAACGGACCGGATTCACGCCGGGCGTAACGACAAAGACCGGTTTTTTAAATAAGTCTTTTTCGACGATTTCTTTCGCCCGTAACGAAGGAACGAACACCACGTCGGCTTGTTCTAACATCCGTTTCGCGCGGCTGGTAAGCACGTAACTTCCAAACGCGTCGGTTTCTAAGAAGCTCGCGTAGGGGTCTAGTTCCGTATAAAGAGCCGATACCACGACGGGCACGCCTTCTTCGTGTGCCGTTTTGATCATGCCTTCGTCGTCGGGTGACATCAGGTGACAGATATCTGGTTCCGCGTAGAGCGAATCGACCAAGGCAACATGACGAAGCTCCATGGCCCCTTTTAGATTCTTTCTTAAGCGAGAGCCAAGGAAGATATCGTTTTCGGGGCCGGGGGCAAAGTGGATTAGGACTTTCATCCGTTATTCCACGTCATCAGGCGTAGGATTATTCGTTTCCGAAGAGGCTTCTTCGTCTGAAGTTTCGTCTCCTTCATTCATTTGTTCGCGTTCTTCGTCAGAAAGCAATTGAGGATTCACTTCGTCTTCTTCTAACGGTTGTTCTTCTTCCGTTTCATCGGCATGAGGAACGATCGCGATAGCGGCAACTTTATTGCCTGGATCTAACGAAATGATATGGACACCGACCGTATTACGGCCAGCAATGTGGATTTGTGAAATCGGAGTGCGGATGACAATGCCTTTGTTGGTGATAACCATCAAATCTTCATCGCCATTCACGGCACGCATTGCAGTGAGTTCACCGTTTTTGCCATTGCTCTTCAACGAGAAGACGCCTTTGGCACCACGCGAAGTCAAACGATAGCCATCATAATGAGTAACACTGCCATCTTCGTTGGTCACATCGGTATCTTGGCTATAGGAGAGCTTACCAAAGCCATTCGAGGTTAAGACTAAGATGAGTTTGCCTTCCATAGAGCCCGTGATGTCCACAAGATGCGAACCATCTTTGAGGTTCATACCCGTGACACCGGCGGCAGTGCGTCCCATCGGACGAACTTCGTCTTCATTGAAGGAGCAAACTTTTCCATTGCTAGACGCCAAGGAAATGATGTCGTGCCCATGAGTCTTCTTCACGTCAAGGAGTTCATCGCCATCGCGGAGATTGATGGCGCGTTTGCCATTCGTATGAATTGAGGAGAATTCCGTTAAGGAAGTCCGTTTCACCACGCCGTTTACGGTCGCAAAGAAGAGATATTCGCCTTCTGGATATTCATCGCAAGGAACAATGGCGACAATCTTTTCATCTTGCGCCAAATTCAAGAAGTTAATGGCAGGAACGCCTTTGGAGTTCCGTTCGCCATCCGGGATTTGATAACCCCGTAACCGGTAAACGAAGCCTAAGCTAGAGAAGAACATGATGTCCGTGTGCGTCTTGGTGTGAATCATCAAGTGGACCATGTCTCCTGCGGTGGTGGTGATGCCTTTCACGCCACGTCCGCCACGGTTTTGAGTACGGAACGTGTCTTCAGACATCCGTTTCAAGTAGCCTTTCTTCGTTAAGACAACGATGATGTTCTCTTGCGGAAGCAGGTCTTCGTTATCAATGTCAGCGGCTTCATTGGAGATTTCAGTCAAACGAGCATCGCCATATTTGTTCCGTATTTCGGTTAATTCCTCAATCATCATGCCCATGATGTTGGCACGATCCGAAAGCAACCAGTTATAGTGGGCAATGTTTTTGGTTAATTCGGCATGTTCGGCTTGGAGCTTGTCTTGTTCCAATCCTTCCAAACGACGGAGCGTCATGGATAAGATGGCATCCGTTTGCGGTTTTGATAAGCCGAAGCGTTCATTTAATTTCGCCGCAGATTCCTCATCGGTTTTGCTGCCACGGATGATGTGAATGACTTCATCGATGTTATCATGCGCCAAAATCAAACCAACAACGATGTGATCGCGGTCGGTATCGCGTTGTAATAAGAACTTCGTCCGACGGGTTAAGACATCCATCTG
This sequence comes from uncultured Erysipelotrichaceae bacterium, assembly GCA_902791935.1. Taxonomy (GTDB): domain Bacteria; phylum Bacillota_I; class Bacilli_A; order RFN20; family CAG-826; genus UBA4951. The sequence goes on from CADAXQ010000016.1 coordinate 18,967, forward strand.
GAAGTCGATGTAGTTTTGAATTAACGGAACGATGCCTAAAACTTTTGGCTCGCCATTCACCAAGCAAAGGTTAATGACGCCATAGGTCGTCTGCATCTGCGTGTGTTTCAATAAGTTATTCGCAACGACTTCTGGAATGGCATCGCGGCGGACTTCAATCACGACACGAATGCCTTCTTTCGAAGATTCATCGCGGATATCCGTAATGCCATCAATGATTTTTTCACGGACCAAAGAGGCCATGTTTTCAATCATGGCGGCCTTGTTCACCTGATAAGGAATCTCCGTGATGATAATCGAGGCTTTGCCGGACTCTGATTCTTCAATGTTATATTTCGAACGGATGTTGATGGTACCAGTGCCGGTGGTGAAATAATCCAAGATGCCTTGACGGCCGAGGATAACGCCGCCTGTCGGGAAATCTGGACCATAGATGTAGTTTTGCATCAATTCTAGCGGGGTAATCTCGGGTTTTTTCGCCACGGCAATCACCGCGTTAATGGCTTCGGTTAAGTTGTGGGTTGGCATGTTGGTCGCCATACCGACAGCAATACCTTCTGAACCATTCACGATCAAGTTCGGGAAACGGGATGGCAAAACGCTTGGTTCGCGTTCCGTGCCATCATAGTTATCCACGAAATCAACGGTGTCTTTATCTAAGTCACGAACCATTTCGACGGCTAATTTTGTCATACGCGCTTCGGTATAACGCATGGCGGCGGCTTCGTCGCCATCGACGTCACCGAAGTTACCATGGCCATCGACCAAGGTGTAGCGCATGGCGAATGGTTGCGCCATACGGACTAATGTGCCGTACAAAGCGGCATCGCCGTGTGGGTGATATTTACCCATGACGTCGCCGACAATACGTGCCGATTTCTTGTAAGGCTTGCCTGGTTGCATGCCCGATTCGTTCATGCCGAAGATAATTCGGCGTTGAACGGGTTTTAAACCATCACGAACATCCGGAATCGCCCGGCTTTCGATGACGGACATCGAATAGCTTAAGAAAGCGGTTTGGACTTCGTTAGTAATCTCGCGGTCGATTAAACCCGGGACAATGCCTGCGACCGCACCGGCGGAAGAATCTCCGGCGGCTTCCGCGTTGTTGTTATTGGTTTCCGCGGGGGAATCCATTTTCTTTTCTTCGTCTGCCATAACATTCTCCCTTCATTAAATATCGAGGTTCTGGACGAATTTCGCGTTCTGCGAAATGAAATCCTTACGGGGTTGCACGTCGTCCCCCATCAAATCAGTAAAGGCTTTATCGGCCATCGCCGCATCATCAACGGTGATACGGATCATCTTACGGGCGGCTGGGTCCATGGTTGTTTCCCAAAGTTGTTGGGCATCCATTTCACCCAAACCTTTATAACGTTGGAACGGATAACCCGGTTTCAAGTTCAAGGATTTCTTGAGTTTCTCTAGTTGTTCATCGTTGTAGGCGTAATAGGCTTGGCCTTTGAGGTCAATCTTATAAAGCGGCGGTTGAGCGATGTAAACATAGCCGCCATCAAGCAACGGTTTCATGAACCGATAGAAGAACGTGAGCAAAAGGATACGGATGTGATCGCCATCAACATCAGCATCGGTCATGATGACAATCTTGTGATAACGAATCTTTGTCACATCAAAGTTTTCACGAATCCCAGCGCCAATCGCGGTAATCATGTTTCCGATTTCAGCATTCTTAAAGATTCTTTCTTCGTTGGCTTTTTCGACATTCAAAATTTTGCCACGAAGCGGAAGAATGGCTTGGGTGCGCCGATCACGACCGGTTTTTGCAGAGCCACCGGCCGAGTTTCCTTCGACGATATAGAGCTCACATTCGGCAGGATCTTTCGAAGAGCAATCCGCAAGTTTACCGGGTAATGTCGTTACGCTTAACGCATTTTTCCGCGTGGATTCACGCGCTTTGGCGGCCGCCATACGGCCATTTGCTGCTAAACGAACCTTTTCTACGATGAGTTTGGCTTGGGCGGGGTTCTCTAAGAAATATTGTTGTAAGTAGTCTCCGACAATCGTGGAAACGATCTTACGAACTTCGGAATTCCCGAGTTTTGTCTTCGTCTGGCCTTCATATTGAGGGTTCGGGTGTTTGACCGAGATAACGCAGGTTAAGCCTTCACGGCAGTCATCGGTCGTGAAATTAGAGGACTTATCATCCAAAAGCTTTGCTTTTCTCGCATAATCGTTGATGGTGCGGTTTAAGGCTAAATTAAAGCCTTCCACGTGGGTACCACCTTCTTTGGTCGAGATGTTGTTGCAGAACGAATAAACACCATCGTGGTTGTAATAATCAGTCCACTGCAAAGCAACTTCGGCATAAATCCGTTCCTTTTGTCCATCTAACAACGTGACCTCTTCTGCGCCTTGCGCATAAAGGACTTCGTTATTGACGGGAAGACGGCCGTGGTTAATGAAGGCGACGTATTCTTTAATCCCGCCATTATATTGGAACACTTCGGAAACGGGGGTTTCGGGACGGAGGTCCGTTAAAGTAATCCGCACACCACCATTTAAGAACGCCATCTGACGAAGATGGTTCTTGATGGTTTCGTAGTTATAGACCGTCGTTTCGGTAAAGATGGTTGGATCCGGAAGGAAGTGAACGGTGGTGCCGTGCTTCTCTGGGTCGCAATCGCCAATCTTCTTTAAGTGTTCGGTGATTTTGCCACCATTGATGAATTTGACGTAATAAACGCCGCCGTTTTTATAAACCGTGACTTCGCAAAGGCTAGAAAGCGCATTGACGACCGAAGCGCCAACGCCATGCAAACCGCCTGAGACTTTATAGCCGCCGCCATCGCCGAACTTACCACCGGCGTGAAGGATGGTATAAGCCGTTTCCACGCCAGAAAGGCCGCTCTTGGCAACGATGTCCACCGGAATGCCACGTCCGTTATCAGAAACGGTAATGGAGTTGTCTTTTTCGATGGTCACTTCAATGTGATCGCAGTATCCCGCTAATGCTTCATCGATAGAGTTGTCGACAATTTCCCACACCAAGTGGTGGAGACCGGCGCTCGCAGTAGTGGCAATGTACATGCCAGGGCGCTTACGTACCGCTTCTAGGCCTTCAAGAACTTGAATGTTTTCTGCGGTGTAGTTCGCATCGGCTTTCTCGATTGCCTTTTCGTTCGTGATATCTTCTTTCTTATAAGTGAATTTGTCTTCTTCTCGAAGCGACTCTTCAGAGACGCCGCTTTCTTTCGCGGCTTCTAAGAGTTCTTCCTTTTGAATCTCTGCTTCTGATTTCTCAGGGGTAAGATTCACTTCTTTCTTTTCCTCATCTGCCATTCTTTTCTATCCTCCTCGTGGCATGGTGCATCGCAACATCAATTGTCGCAGCACCCGGTATCGTTGCCTCGGTGGTGGTCACGAAGACTTGACCAAGGCTTTGAATCAGTTCGCTGAGCCGCTCGGCGTGAAACGCATCTAATTCGCTGTAGATATCATCGAGTACAGCAATCGGTTTCTTCGCCGGGTTCTCAATTAAGAAATACGGAGTCAATTTAAGGGCTATCGAAGCCAGTCGATTTTCTCCTTGCGATCCGTAGACGGCTACATCTTTTCCCTCAAGAAGCAATGAGAAGTCCTCTCGATGGATTCCGACAGACGTGACCTTGTGATAGAGATCGCTTTCGAACGCCCGATGATACGCTTTCTTAGCGGCAGCTTTGAAATCGGGGTTCTTGATGAAGGGGCGATACTGAAGGGCGGCAACCCGTTGGTTCCCGTACAGGCGACTCGTGACGGGGGAAAGCACGCGGTTCAATTCGTCGATGTAGATGCCGCGATAATGCGCAATTGGCTCCGAGACTTCGATGAGTTGATCCGTAAGGACCTCTAAGTAAGTCTTGTCCGGTTCTTGGCTTTTTAACGCGGCATTTCTCTCTTGCAACAGCCGGTTGTACTTCCCAATCAAAGAGAAGTAGTCAAGCGATTGCTTAGACAAAGAGATGTCCAGGAAGTTTCTCCGTTCTGAAGGGGAGCCTTTGAAGATGCCGGTGTCTTCGGGAGCGAAGAGAACGACATTCACAAGGCATGACAATTCGCTTAGGCGGCGGATTGGTTTTCCGTTCAGAGAGATTTTCCTTCCTTGTGGGGTAATCAGGATTTCAATCAAGCGATGCAATTCTTCCTCACGCACGTCCGCGCGCACGAGAGCAAACGAAGCGCCCCGACGAATTAACGCCGAGGTGTCATTCGTACGCCAGCTCTTTCCGAGCGACAAATAATAAATCGCTTCGACAAGATTTGTCTTTCCGCTTCCGTTGGCGCCAATAACGATATTCGTCTCCGGGGCGAAATCGAGAACGGTGGATGGATAGCTTCGGAAATCCTGCAACTCGAGGTGTGTGACGATCATTGATCGACCAATACGATGGTCAGGTCCGGAAATTCGATTTTGTCATTCACCCGTAGCTTGCGTCCGCGACGGTTTTCCGCTTCTCCGTTTACTTTCACCTCGTGGGTGGCGAGATACGCTTTCGCTTCTCCGCCTTCGTCCACGATGCGTGCCAACTTCAGAAGTTGTCCAAGCGTGATGTAATCGGTGTGGATGAGAATCTTCTTCGGCTCTGCCATGTCTTCTAACCTCACCAATAGTTTACTACTACGTAGTAATCTCGCCAACTAAAATCGGGCGAAAAATGGCTTAATTTTGCATTTTCTTGCTTTGTCCGCTCTCTCACACGTCCGAATAGTCGTTTTTGCGTAGAAAGGCTGTTTTTGCCCCGAAAACGGGGATTGTTTTTTCAGTTGACTAAAAAAGCGGCGGCTGAAGCCACCGCCGTTAGGAGAAAAACGATTAACGGGTACGAATCGGGGTGATGAGTTCCACGACGGAATCGTCGTTCGGATTCACCACCACAAACGGCTTCATTTCCCCGATAAACTTCATTTGCACGTCATCAGAGACCACCGCTTTGATGGCTTGAGAGACAAACATCGCGTTAAACGCAACTTCAAGCCGTTCGCCTTCATAATGGAATGAGGAGATTTCTTCCGCACCGCTTCCGTTTTGATCGGAGGAAGAAGAAACCGATACACCTTCTGGACCCATAGAGAGTTTCACGATGGCGGCTCTATCGGTGGATAAAATCGAAACACGGCTGATGGCGCTTAGTAGTTGTGGCGCAGAGACGTTCAAACGATAGTTGAAGTTCGTTGGGATGATGGAGTTCGAGACAGGGTAATCCCCCGCGATCAAACGGCTCTTTACGATGGTATTCGCGAAGCTGAAGATAATCTTTTGCTCACTAGCAGCAATTTCAACGTCGACACAGCCTTCGAAGAGACGAACGACTTCAGATAATGTCTTAGCAGGAATGTTCGCCGAGAAACGAATGGAAGGATCAATTTCGATTGATTTCCGAGAAAGGCGGGCGGAGTCAGTCGCGGTTGCCGTCAAACGGCCCGCTTCGCCACGGAGGTTAATCGCCATTAAAATCGGGCGAGTGTTCTTATCCAATGCTGCAAAAGCAGTAGTTTCCACCAGTTTCGTTAAATCGTTGCAAGGAATTGAGAAGATGTTTCCCGACTTCTCCAAATCGATGTCTGGATATTCTTCTGCGTTTTGGCAGTTTAACGAATAATCGGTCTTTCCATCGCCGATTTTAGCGATACGGTCATCAATGACTTCCAAGGAGATTTCTTCTCCTTCCATCATTTGAACCGCTTTGGTCAAAAGATTGGCGACGATTAAAGTAGAACCAAACGTATAGTTACGGATGATTTCTTTGTCTCCGTTTACTAAAGGGATTAATGTCCAAATCGCAATATCATCGTTATCGGCAGTAATCTCTAATCCTTTGGCCGTCATCTCTAACTTAAAGCAAAGTAACGTCGGATTAGGGCTACGTCCGCTGATGGCGTGAGAAGCAATGAGCAATCCTTTCAAAAAATCATTTTTGTTGATCGTGAAGCGCATATCTATCTCCCTTTTCTTTCTTTTTAATAATAATACTAATAATAAGCATGGTGGACAAAGTGGAAAACTCGTTTCTTATGGTGGAATATTTTTCTTCGTCCTTCTTTTGCAATTTGTTCAATCTTTCGATGACATCATTTCTTTAGCCGTTCTTTTAATTCGTTTACGGCTTGTGCGAGAGCGGTGTCAGTTTTCAACGATTTCTCCACTTTGTTTACACCGTTCATCACCGTCGCGTGATCTTTGCCACCGAAGTAACGGCCAATTTTTTGGAACGGGACATCCATCAAATCGCGGATGAGATACATGGAGATGTGTCTTGCCATGGCGATTTGGGACGTACGGACGTTACCTTGGATTTGATAAGGGGCAAGGTTGTAATAATCCGCGACTGTGTTGATGATCTTCTGTTCGGAAAGCTTTTCTTCGTCTTCTTTGACGTCCACTAAGCCTGATACGGAACGCATTGCCGTCTCTAAATCGACATGTTTCACTGGATGGATGTTGATTGTGTAGAAGAGAAGACGGTCAAACGCTCCTTCAAGTTCCCGGACGTTCTTTCCGAAACGTCTTGCTAAGAATTCCAAGGCGGCTGGATCAAAGTCCTCAATGTTGAGATTATTCGCTTGAATCCTGGTTTTTAAGATGTTGACGCAGGTTTCCATTTCTGGAGCGTGGATCGATAATGGCAACCCTTGCACAAACCGGGACTTTAACCGGTCATCCAACCCGTTCAGTTTTGAAGGATGCTGATCAGAAGTTAAAACGATTTGCTTCCCATTTTGATAGAAGTTGTTATAAATCGAGAAGAACGTTTCTTCCGTGGCTTTTTTATTCGACAAGAATTGGACGTCATCGACAAGCAGCATATCCACCGAATTCTTGAACCAATCAACAATAGAGGCGCCTTCTTTATCGCCCTTTACATATTTAATGTATTCATCCAAGAATTCTTGCGCATGTACATAGAGAACGCGCATCTTGGGATATTTCTCTTTGGCGGCGTTCCCGATCGCGTGTAATAAGTGGGTTTTGCCTAAGCCGGAATCTCCATAGATAAGGATGGGGTTATAGAGCTTGCCGGGCTGTTGAGAAGCGATTAAGGCCGCTTGGAACGCCTCGCGATTCGATGGACCTGTGACGAAATTCTTAAAGGTATAATTCGGATTTAACACAGAATCCGCGAAGTATTGTGGCTTTTCGGGTTCTTTCTCCGTGTGATAAGCGGAAAGTTTATCGGCGGTGATAAAATGAGCGACAAAATTGGACTCGGTGATTCGTTGCAATACTTCATTGACCATCGATTGATATTTGGCTTGTTGCAAAACAGTCTCCGCAACAGAAGAATTCACCACAACGAAAACTTCTCCTCCGTCGATGTGATCGATATAAGATTCCCCGAGGAAGGTGGCAAAGGCTTGGTCGTCGTCAAACTCTTTTTGTAGTAGCGGGAGTGCTTGATCCCATATGGCGACTAATGTAGAAGGCTTACTATCCATAAAAATACCTTGTGATATTTTAGTGATTTTGTGGATAAATTTCGACTAAAATCAGGGCAAAAATAATTTGTCCACAATTAAAACAGCCAAAACCCCCACAACAGGTCGAAGAAAACGAGTTTTCCACAAAATGCAAATTGTGGAAAAATTGTGGAAAACTTTTCCCGAAATGCCGTTATGTGTAGAAAACGATTTTCTTGGACTTACTTACCTTTTAACGCCTATAAAAAATCAACTATTCATCGAAGAATTGTTTCATTATCCACCGAATTCACAATCCCTCAATTCACCGTCGATGTGGAGAAAATTTGTAACGGGATTTTCATACTTTGACGGTGGATAACTGGATTAAGTTATTCACTTTTTGTCTTTTTCGTCTTCTGCCGTTAAATCAACGTTCTCTAATGCTTTGGTGAAGTCGTCTTCTTTTTCAGTGCGTTCCATCTCTTCCATGGCCGCCTTAGCTTCTTTATCGTTCTTATAAAGTAAGGAATCTGGAACTGAAATTCGTTCTAAGGAAAGGATGAGTTCGGTAAGATCGCGGTTCTCTTTCCGGAAAATAAGAAGTAACAAATTCACGAGCAACGGTAAGCCACATAACGTTAATACGGAGTAGGCGTTCCAGAACACGCAGCCAATAAAAGGCAATAAGTAATAGAGGACGGGCCTAAGCCATACTTTATAGGCGGAAGCGATATAGCCATTCTGATAATTGACCAATCCGATAGACAACGCTTTCTCAAAAAGGGTGGACCGTTCTTTGTTCGTGAACGGAATCACCCAATAGAAAATGGCGATAGAGATGACCATTGCGATAGCTCTGGAATAACATTCGTCGGCATAAGTTTGATAAATCAACGAGGCATAATGGTCATCGAATGTTTGTAGGTATTTCTTTAGTTCGTCATAGGCCGTTTTGAAAAGATCATGCATGTTCTTTTCATAAGTCCGTCCTTCGTTGCCAGAAACCTTGACCGCTAAAACATCGGGATTAAAAGAACCATCCTCATTTTGTACGTAGGCATATAAAGAAGTGGAATAGCTTTCGGCAGTGGGTTGAACGGGTAAATTCAAAACCAAAATGTTGTATACGTGAGTCGCACTATAACGGGACCCATAGGTCTTCGCATAGAAATCCACCATCTCATCGGGGAAAGAGACAAGATAGAAGTTCTTTGTTGCTGTTTCGTATTGTTCGTAGGTATCAGAATAGGCGAGATTAAGGGAATAAGAATCTTCGATATTGGTAGCTTCTGCTTTGTTTCTTTGATATCCGCCGATCGGATTAAAGAACCCATACAAAACAACAAACGTTAAGGCAACGGATGCTGTAACCAAAGATAAGATGTCTAAAAGACCGGCCAACAAGCAACGGCCAGGATTTGCCCCCTCTACCCGTAAAGTCTTCTTCATGCTCATAATGGCTTCTTTGGATCCTCGTCTTCTTCTTTTAAAACGGCAATGTCTTGTTCGTTCTTTTCTAAATCCAAAGGGGTTGTATCGCGTTTCGCCCATTCGGGATGGCGATGACGGAACGATTCTTCCTCTTTCGGAGAATCGAAATAGAATGAAGCAGGCGAATCAATGACGCAAGTCTTTGCCAGCCGGTCATGCAGACACTGCCTCTTCTTAGAGAACATAAACATGGTATAGCTAATTAAAAACAATCCGCCGATGGTGACGATGCCGAGTAGTAACTCAATAAAGAAATAAGTGAGGAAACGCGGAATCAAATAACGACGTTGCAACCGATATCCACTTTCGGAGATAACGCCCAACCGGAACATGAGTTTTCCTAATGTTTTCCCTTCCGGAAGGCACAAGGGAAGAATTAAATCCAAAATCAGTGAAAATCCAAAAATCACCGGTAAAAACCAAAGATATGTCCTTCCTAACGCTTGTTGATTTTCGGAAGTTAACTGGGCAATTTCTCCATTTTTTGCCACCCCTTCACAGGCGGATTGATAATGGCTTAGAAAGTAAGATACGGTGGTGCTTGTTTTGTTTTCGTCTAACAAAGTGAAACGATAGGTTGTCGTATCAAAGGAGGCAATATTGCTTTCTGTGCTTCCAACTTTTAGCACCTGCGTTTGGTAACTATCGGAAGTGAGATTCGTGCCACCCCCGTAACGAGAAAACTTTTCCGTGTAGTACGTATATAAATCTTGGCTTAAATTCACCCGAAATGTTTTGCCTTGATAGATGGCGTCCTTTTCATAAAGATCATCTAATGACGAAAAAGAACCTAACGCACTTTTGGCGGCATAGTCGCCACCGGTTACCACAAACAAGGACGAATCTTCGTATAACGATAAGATTCGTTTCCCGTTCGCTTCTACTTGGGCACGAGGATAGACGTTAGGAAACACCGCCGTTGCAAATAAAAGAACACTAAGGCCGACGAGGATCACAAAATCCACCAATGCGGCTAAGATTCGTTTTCCTTTTGAGGCTAGAACGATGTGTTTCATATAGCAACATTATACGGGTTAACCTAACGATATTGGTTTTTATTTTTTCGTGGTTTTAACAAGAATTGTTAAACGAAGCTGCTATTCTTTTGCCAAAGAAGGAAGATGGTATAATTTCGTCATGACAAAACGGAACGCATATTCTTCATGTTTGCTTGGGTTTTTATTTGCTTTAGCGGCCGATGCCGTCGTCGGCATCGTTTTGTCTACGATTCATGCGTTTTCCGCCACCCAAGAACAACTTGGTGATGCCATTATCATCATTCTCTGCTTCGTATTGTTACTCGCGTTTCTTACGTTAGAAATCGTAAACACCTTTCGTTCTTTTCGTCATGGCAGCCAATTCATTCTGCGCCTTGCCTATAACGAAGACGGAAACAAAAACACCCCGTTTCTAGCAATCTCTGGCCTGCTTTTCTTACTCGGCCTCGTCTGCTTTGTGTGGGGTATTTTATTGATGTGTGGTTTGTCCGTTTTCTTATCCGACACCGTGCGCTGGGATGGTGGGCATCTCATTATGGCGTTTGGTGCTTTACTATGGATTAACTTTGGTGCCGTTCTTTTGTTCCCCGTTTGGAGTGACGAGAAACCAAACAACGTTAATTAACGCGTTAGGATAACCGAAGACATCCGGCCCAATTTCAAGATTGTTCCTTCTAATTCCGGAACGGTTCTTGTGCAAGAGACGGAATCGGCAATGTGGTAACCCGTGAGTTCGCCCAAATCGATTTTGACGTGATTTAACGTCTCGCAGTTATGAATCACAATGGCGGAATCATCCCCATTCGTCAAAGAATAGGCGATGACGTGTGTGGAAGAAGTGCTAATCGCGCTCGTTAGATCTTTATAGACTGCCTTTTTAAAGAAGGGGTAATGGTTCCGGACATGGAACACTTTTTTGTAATGATTGGTAATGGAGAAATTCGCGGCCAATTGATCTTCTGCACCTAGACTCACTTGATCATTTGTTGCTAAATCCGTGCGGTTTTTCTCAGGGAAATTGCATTGCCCCGTCTTATCAGACTTCGACCAAATCATCGGAAGACGACGTCTGGCGTCGCTTTGATCGTCGGGATTCGTGACGCGCTTTCCTTTTAGCGAAATCTCTTCCCCGTAATAACAATAAGGAGTGCCTGGCAGCAAGTACGTGATATTCGCCGCCATCTTTGCGTAGTTACCGCTTAAAGAATGAGATGCCCGGTCCATATCGTGATTGGATAAGAAGTAAGAGGAATAACCATTCGGGTTTAAGGTCTTTCTTGCCGTCTCATTCGTTTCGATGTCACGCGAAAATTGGCTCCCTGTTGTAATCGCTTTGGCGGCTTGCAAGATAGAGCCATTCGTCGAAGCGGCCAAAGAAGACGGGAACGTGAAGAATGACTCAAAGGTAGAACGATAATATGGATTTAAGGTCGATCCAACGCTTTCCCAGTTTTCGCCCACGAAATAGACATCGGGATGTGCCGCTTGAATCGTATCGTGAAGATAGGTTAAGAAAGAAACGTTATAGTCCGTGTTGCCGTAATCAAAGTATTTGACGGCATCAAAACGGAACCCTTTGACCCCTTTGCCAATCCAGAAATTCAAGATGTTCACCATTTCTTGACGAACCGCTTCGTTTTCCGTGTTGAAATCAGGCATTCCCGCATCAAAACGTCCTTCGTAATAAAGAGAACCATAAGAATGGTTACAGACACTGGTTTGGGTTTTAGACCAAACATACCAGTCTTTTTTAGAATCGGAGGCTTCGTTGTTATTTAAATAATCTTGATAAGACGTGGTAAACCAAGGATTTTGACTGGAAGAATGGTTAAACACGATATCGATCATGATATCGATGTTAGCTTCGGCAGCGGCTGCCGTTAAGGCCGTAAAATCATCCATCGTGCCATAATCGGAATTAATCGAATAATAATCCGATACATCGTAGCCATGGTAACTAGGAGACGGCATAATCGGCATTAACCAAACCGTTTTCACACCGAGGTCTTGAAGATAAGGCAACTTTTCTTTAACGCCATTTAAATCTCCGATGCCATCCCCATCGGAATCATAAAAAGAACGGACGAATATCTCATAAGAGATGGCCCCATCTTTGTTGGTATCCGTTTCATCAAACGTGTAGTTCGTCGCGGAATCGGTTGCTAACGTGATCTTTTCTTCGGAAGAAGTGGCGCTAGATCCACCGCAGTCATCAAACATCTCATCGCAGACGCTGGCCGAAGAGCTATTCGCATCTTGAGAGGTAGTAACAGGTGTCTTTGGGCCACAAGCGGCCAACAGGAAAAAACCTAAGAATAAGGGGGATGGTATTGATTTTCGGTTTCTCATGCCCCTAACCTTTGACCGCGCCGCCAGTAACGCCAGAGACGTAGTAACGTTGCAAGATAAAGAAGAGAATTGAAATCGGTAAAGCGACCACAACAGATCCTGCCGCGAATTGAGTGTAATACGTCACGGCCGTATCTTGTCCACTCATCATTTGGTATAAGCCAATCGCAACCGTCCAGTTGTCGGGGTTTTGTAAGCCGATGATGTAGCTGGAGGTAACATATTCGCCCCATGGGCCCATAAACGAGGTCAAAATCGTGTAGACCAAGATTGGTTTTGCCAAAGGAAGAATAATCTTCCAGAAAATGTCGCTACGGGAAGCCCCATCGATTTCGGCTGCCTCATCGATATTCTTGGAAATCGTATCGAAGAAGCCTTTCGAAATGTAATAACCGCCACCGGCACCAGCAGAATAAATGATGACCAACGACCAATAACTGCCTTGCAAATGGAAGATATCCCGCATGACCCAATACATGATGATCATGGAAAGGAAGCCTGGGAACATGCCGATGATTAAGTTCATCCGCATTAACGCTTGCCGTCCTTTGAATCGGAAACGCGATAAGGCATAGGCGGTTCCTAAGACCAAGAACGTGGAAATCAAGCAAGTCAAAACAGAAACAATCAACGTATTTAAGAACCAACGGCTGAACATGCCATCATAGGCGTGGACGTTGGCGTTCGGGTTCGTTTGACCCGTCCAGTTGCTAAATAACCAAAGATAGTTTTCGAATGTGAAACTATCAGGAATGAATTTCGAACGAACGGCAATGCCACCCGCACCGAAAGATTGCAAGATTAACCAAACGGTTGGTGCCAACCAAATCAAAGATAAGGCAACCAAAATGATGTAAATGATGACGTCGGAGATGATCCGGCCCGCTTTTAAACTTTTCATTGGAACTGATCCTCCTCACGCACTGCCCCGCTCTTGTTGTACATCACAATCGAAATAAACGAGCAAAGGATGAAGACGATGATACCGACCGCAGAAGCAATGCCGTATTGCGGGTTGCTATTCGAGGTGACTGTCTTATACAAGAATGTGATTAAGAGATCGGTTTGCCCTAAGCCAAGCAAGCCCGAGCCAACCAAGGCCGGCCCGCCACCACTTAAGAAATAGATGACGTTGAAGTTATTGATATTGCCAATAAACTGCGTAATGAGGTACGGCCCCGTCACGAAGAGAATGTAAGGCATCGTGATGCGCCAGAATTGCGTCCAGGCGTTCGCGCCATCAACACGAGCGGATTCATAAAGATCATCTGGAATATTTAATAAGATGCCGGTTGTGGAAAGGATGGTATAAGGAATACCAACCCAAACGTTAACACAGACAATGATGAACCGTGTCCAAAAGACACCAGTCGTAGAAGTATCGGTTGCAAATCCTAAACGGCTTCCCGTCGTTTGCCACCACCAAGTGCCTAACGCACCGGAATCTTTAAGCAAGACACCAATGGAAAGCAACGAGATGAATTGCGGAATGGCGATGGTGGTGACGAAGATACCACGCCAGAGCTTCTTTAATTTGATGCTCTTTTTGTTGATGAGCAAGGCGACCACAATGCCTAAGAAGTAGTTCGTAAACGTGGCTAAGACAGCCCAAAGCAACGTCCATCCAACCGTGTGTAACAAGGCATTAGGTAACGCGGCATAAACACTATCGGGTGCTGGATTAAACAAATTCTGGAAGTTGCCCCAGCCAATCCAGGTAAAGAGCTGCGTTGGCGGTGTATGGCCACTCGAATAGTTCGTGAAAGCGACCAAGATGGAGAAGAGAAGTGGGACAACCGTGATAAACAACGTTCCTAACACCGGGATCGTCAGCATCGTGATGTAGAACTTTTCGTTTAACAAGGTATTCCAGGTTTCTTTGAACCGTTTTGGACGGCCTTGATATTGCTCTGGATGCTTTTCTTGATAGTCTTGTTCCGCAGCACGGACTTCAGCCAAACGTGCCGTCACCTCTTCTTGGCTTAAGAAACTGACCTTGCCGTTTTCTTTCTTCAAGATTTCGTGGGCGGCCGCCTTTGCTTCGGCATAAGGAAGGTTATAGGCGACGATTAATTCGTTTAACACTTCTTCGGCGGCATAAGAAGCATCGGTGTAGTTCGTCTTTAAATATTTCTTATCCCGACGATAGGCGCTGCGGCTTTCTTGGTTTTCTTCCTTTTCCATCGCTTTGATGGCTTTGTCGTCTGGGAAGTCATGTAACGAACGCATGATGCGCGTCACATTATCGACTAAGTTATCTTTGGCTTTCGCTAACTGTTCTTCTTTATCGGGATCGTTCTTCGCTTGAATCGCCTTCATTTCGGCACGAGAATCCGCTTTCACCTTGGCTAATTCTTGATTCAAAGCGGCCTTCCGTTCCCGCATGCCTTGGAATTTCGTGGCGGTTTCCTTGAGCTTTTCTTGATATTCTTGCTCTAGTTTGACCAATTCTTTGGCGTTATCTTCATTCTTCTCTTTGGCTTTGCCATAACGGTCTTGATAGACGGCAACCAAGTCTTCGTAATGCTCATACAACGTTTCTTTGTTCCGTAACTTTGTCAAATGGCTGTAGTACTCGTTATAACGACCATAAAGGTTGTTATTCTTCACACTCTCTTGTTCGGCATAGCAAAGATATTGTTTTTCAATCTCAGCTAAAACGTTGTTTTGCTTGTCAATCTTATGGCCCCAGTTGACTTCGACGTTGGTGGTTTTGACTTGGTAACGTTCTACCTTTTCTCCGAAAGCAGCAACGGCTTCTTCATTGTCCGCCGGCTTCTTCGCTAATAACGCTTGATAGCCTTCATCACGTTTGGTTAAAGCGGCTGCCTTTTGTTGCTCTAATTTCTGAAGTCTTGCTTTCGCTTTGGCTGCTTTGGCCAAATGCTCATAAGAAACCGTGCAGGTGTTCTTTAATAAATAGGCGGCGTAAGACTTTGCCTTCGGATCTTCAAACGTATTCGTAAAGGCATCGATTTCATCTTTGTGCGCGGCATAGAATTCCCGTTTGGATTGCTTGTTCGCATAGGCTTCGACCGCATCTTGGTCGAGTTTTCTTGAAAGCGGGATCGTTTTCTCAATGACGTTCTCATATTTTAAGAACTGATTGATTCGATAGTTCGTATAACCTGACTCAATCGAACGATTCCAAATATAGAAGAAGAGCAATAACGATAAGACCCATAACAACCCATAAATCAGGATCATGATGGAGTTATCGCCATTGATATAAGGGCAAATCGTATCATCACAAGTTGGATCTGGACCCGATTGCACGACGCCTAACGAACCTAACATGTAAATGGAATGGGCACCATTTAATGCGAAAAACATGGTATATACGACTTCAAATACGATATAAAGAACCCCATTGAAGTATTGCTTATTCCGGAAAGACGAAGTTCCCCAAATGAGGTAAGACATCCGTCCTGCCCAATCGTTATGCGAGAATTCAAACGCTTTTTTCTGGAAGAAACGACCCACTCCTAAAACGAATTTGTAGCAGCCAATCCCAACGGTTTTGATGAAATGCCATAACGAAAGGAAAATCGAAAGGATCAAATCAAGTAACCACAATCCGATTTTCGCAAAGAACTTGCCAAAAGAAATGAAAAAATAGGCGAAAGGATTCATCGCTTTTTGTGGCGACGAGAGAATGTCAGTATCCGATACGGGCGAAGGGGCTACTTGCGCCTCAACATCGTCCATTTTTTCATTGTTTTGTTCCATAACGTAGTCCTTTATCGTTTGGTTCTGCCAGGCAGGGAACAAGCCCCGCCTGGCAGAAATGAAGGTTCCTTATTGATGGACCCGTAAGGTATCCAATTGCGCCTTCAAGAACGTTGCCCATTCTTCTTTGGTGGTATAAGTGCCATCCAAATAAGCTTGGCCAATCGTGGTGAGCGCCCAATAACGGTCTTCGCAAGCCTTCGATTGCGGAGCGGCATAGTTGCTTTGTTGTGCCAAAGCAATGCTTCCGATCGTGCCGTGTTTGGTATAACGAGCATCAGCAGCAGCGTCTAAGTTGCAAGGAATCGATTGACGGGTTTCGAAACGAACGAGTTGCGATTCTTTGTTCGTGAGAAGAGCGGCTAAATCAGCAGCAGTGCGTTGTTCTTCGACCGGACGAGTCTTGTTCAAGCAATAGAGCTTTGAGCCAGAGAAAGACGCCATTTGATAGGCTTTGTCACCGATATGGTAAGACGGAAGTTTTGCCGCAGCGAGGTTATCGCCAATAGCAGCCTTTAAATCGCCTTCAAGCCAAGTGCCAGAGACGGCTGCCACAACCTTACCATCTTGGAAACCGCTCGTAACAACATCGTTCCCGCCGATTTTAATGGTGCCATCCTTGTAGTTGGAGCTGACTAAGCCTCCGATGTATTGCGAAACGGAAGCGCCGGTATCGCTATCCCAAGTCACATCATAGTAGATTTTGCCATCGGCATCGTTGTGCCAAGCCAAAGAGTTCAAGCCACATGCTTCAGGGGACATCAAGAAGCTATTTTGATAATAGGAGTTGTTGATATCCATGTAGAACGATTTGTTAGCGGCTTTCGCGGCGGCAAGAATGTCTTCTAAGGAGCCAGCTTGAGCATCGGAGATAACGGACTTGTCATAGTAGAGGAAGTAGCCGTTATCGGCAGTGACTGGATAGCCATAAAGCTTGTCGTCGTAGGTGGCGCCTTCAATGGCAGCGGCGTTGGTGCTATTTAAGACCGCATCTTTCCGAGTGCCACGGATTTCGGAAACGATGTTCTTCGAAACCAAACTTGCGATTTGGTCATCGGCAATCAAGAAGAGCGCAGGAGCGCCTTCCACGGTCGGGTCTTTTCCTAATGTGGAACCGCAATCCCCTTCGGAGACTGGTTTGTAGTCATAGGTATAGGGGTTGTCGGGGTGTTCTTTGTTGTAAGCATCGGTCACGGCTTTGACAACCGCTTCTTCTTTGGCGGTCGCCCAAATGGTGATCTTGGTGTGTTTTGCTTCCGTCACTGTGCTCGTTTGTTGGCTATTGGTTTTGTTACCGTTGTTGCAAGCTGCTAACGTAGCAAGGCAAAGAGCAGCAAGGCCAAGGGATAAAATTTTGTTTTTCATAAAGAATGTGTTCTCCTTTCAAAGATTAAGCAGCAGCGGATGTTGCTGCTGGCGTGAAGTCAATGACGAAGTGATAGGTTCCGCCATTGTCATTACTACGGAAGTCCAACATGTCATAGACAATGTGATAGGTGCCTTCGAAAGCGGCATTTTGGCCATTCAAAATGTTGGTACGGTTCGATGCGCCTTCCGTGAAGTCGGCTTTGGTTTTGCCAGCATAGAGATTCTTAAAGGCGTCGTTGCAAGAATCTAAGTCAACGTCTTCCATGCCGTATTGTACGTTCCAAGAGTTGCTTTCAATGAATTTGAAGCCAACCCAATCAGAAGCCATTTCATGGGTCACGGTAGCTGTGTATTCGAGTTTCGTCGTACTGCCTTCATATGGCGTAAATGCGCAAGACGGATTTGCAGTAGCGATCGTGTCGGCTTTCCAGTTATTCCAACCCGAGCCAATGATGTACATCGTGGCTTTTAATGGCGCGAACGACTCACTGTTTTGTTGGAATTCGTCTTCGGAAGAAGTGACTGGTGTTTCCGAGGAAGCTGTTGGATTGTTGCATGAAGCAAGGCCTAAGAGTCCAGCCGCCATGCAAAGAGCGAATAATTTTTTTGACATGAGTTTTTATTCTCCTTATTTCTAATGTCGTGTAGCGGCTCTGATAAAGATGCCGTCGAAGATGAGAATGAGTAAGCCAAGTAGGATTACAGGATGGGGAATTCAGATGCTTTTCAGCCTCCCTCCTTTCTGAATATGAACGAACGACAATGCTGTCGTTAGCAAAAATCAAAGATAAGCTTTCTCGCTTTCCGGATCGAAGAAGTGAATCTTGTCCGTGTGGAACGCAACGTGAATGATGTCACCGGTTTGTAAGACCTTGGTGACGGGGAACTTGGCGACCAAGTCAATGCCGCCAAATTTCGAGTGGGCGTAATATTCGTTGCCAAGTAGCTCGGCCACATCGACTTTGAGGTCAAAGCCTTCTTCGGTAGCGGCGACGGGGGCAATGTTTTCAGGACGGATACCAAGAATCACGTCTTCTGGGATTTCAATATTTTGATAAATCTCTTTCGGAATCATGATTTCCTTTCCGTCTTTGGTGTGCGCGATTCCTTTTGTGGCATCGAATTTAACACGCAAGAAGTTCATAGATGGAGAACCGATAAATCCAGCCACGAATAAATTGGCAGGGTGATTATAGATTTCGAACGGGGTATCGACTTGTTGGACGCGGCCAAGCTTCATGACCACGATACGGGTAGCCATCGTCATGGCTTCCGTCTGGTCGTGTGTGACATAAATCGTGGTGGCACCCAATTGTTGATGCAACTTCACGATTTCGGAACGCATCTGGACCCGGAGTTTGGCATCCAAGTTCGAAAGTGGTTCATCCATCAAGAAGACTTTTGCGTTACGAACGATGGCGCGGCCTAAGGCAACCCGCTGTCTTTGACCACCGGAAAGGGCCTTTGGTTTACGGTCGAGGTATTTCTCGATCTGCAGAATGCGCGCAGCCGCGCGTACGCGTTTATCAATTTGATATTTAGGAAGGTGTTTTGTCTTTAAGCCGAAGGCCATATTGTCGTAGACCGACATGTGCGGATACAACGCGTAAGACTGGAACACCATTGCAATATCCCGGTCTTTCGGAGTCTTGTCGTTGCAAAGTTCGTGATCAATCCAAAGTTGTCCTTTGGTAATGTCTTCCAAACCAGCGATCATGCGAAGCGTCGTGGATTTTCCGCATCCCGAAGGACCGACCAAGACGATAAATTCGTGCTGCTTGATGTCCAAGTTGAAATCAAAAACAGCTTGCACATTGTTGTCGTAGATCTTGTCAATGTGCTGCAAGGACACATAGGCATTTTCACGTGACGACTCGACTTCGTTTTTAGGGCTCATAAAACAACCTGCTTTCCAACCGCTAGGCAAAAAGCATTGCGGACTAGCAAATTTGACTGACCAAATTATAAGCGCTTACATTGCGCTTGCAAGTTGTTTTGTTACACAAAAACGTAAAAAACGCGTAAATTTCTTTATAAAGTTAATATAAGTTATATTACATGCCGTGTTTTTAATAATCGGTAAAGTGATATTGTTCTTGTTTTTTGCTTGCAATTTGTGTTTTATTGACGCGTTTTTAGGTTCAAAAACGAGTTAGTGATGACAAAAAACGAGCATCGTTTTTGCTCATTACGGTGCCAAAACGGATCAATGTTTGCCGTGCTTCTTACTCCCAATCGCTGAGATGGTGGCGGCATGCGCGTCTTATTAATCTCGTCTTCTTGCCGCCATAGTCATACACGTTATAGTACGGCTCTTCTAGTTTCTGGTCTTTTGTGAACTCTTGCCAACCGGAATAACTGCCTGTGTTCGGCGAGTGTGGTGCGAGATCCCTTTCGTAGCGGTAACAGATATTGAATGGCTCAACAGGTAGTGGATACAGTCTACACGCTTGTATTTGCCCCCTTTTTTCGTCAAAAGACATGACGATTACAATCTCGTCTCCTATGTCTCCCGAAAAAGGAACGTATAAGGCTAAATCACCGGCTTTGTACTTCATAATCCTCCTTATTAATGATATAGGTTGTGGTCTTTTTTTGCCTTTATCTTTTTGACGATGGAGCGCTTGCAAAGGAATAAAGACATATACTCTGCCTATTTTTTCATAAAATCGAAATTTATGCTGCCACAGTAAAGGAGAACGAGCAGGTTTTCTGGTTGTCAAAGCAAGGCGTCGTCGTGGTTGTTCCATCAACCGTATTACTAAGCGAAGACGGGAATGATTTTTGGAATGCGCTCATCCGGAAAGAAGGGTTACTTGTCGGTCTAAATAAAGATGCTACATTTGGCTTTGACTTGCTTGATAAGTATCTCGCGTCGGCACTGATCCAACGAATTTCATCAAACGCGTTCATGCTGGAATCTAAGGAGTACTCCGCTTCTTCGGATCCACTGCCTTCTTTGGTGTTGCTAATGCAACGGGAGTAGTAGCCATAATTCGACTTTGCCTGGAATTCGCTACGTTTGAAGACATCATCCGGGTCATCCAACAATCGATAAGCCTTTGTGGAATCGTAATACGTAAAAATCACAGTCTTCTTTTCTCCGCCATACCGGAACAAGCGACTATCGACGTGATAAAGTCTTCCTCCTGTCGCGTTGACATAAGACGCACCATAAGGGGAGTAGTTATTGTGATTGAGGTTCTTGGGCGTATAGAGATCAAGAATCAGATATTCATCGAACGGGTTAAATAAGATATGCCCATCGCTATCTTTTTGATATGTCTTGCCGTCATACGGAATCACAATGGCCGCGTTCTGGTTTTGGGAACTGATTAAGTCAATGGAGCAAGACCCGTAGACGATATAGGGCTTAATCCAGCCAAGCAACAATTTGGAATACGGGTTATGGTCTAAGAAGTTAGAAGACATCATATCGTAGGTTCCCACCGCGTTATAGTAGGAATCGGTATCTTTGCTGGTGGGGTAGTAGTCTGATAATCCCATCATGTGCCCCGTTTCATGGATGGCGGTATGGGCATCGCCGTTTTTGTCCACGCTAGAAATGCCAAGTCCTCGGCAGAAGTCATAGCTCATCCAGCCAAACGTTGAGACGCTGGGGGATTCTTTCGTGCCGGCATCGTTGCCACCCCAACTGGTATAGGCCCAGAAGTTCTTGTCATGATCGGCAGCATGGAGATAAACCATCCAAACGGTATCTAAGCAACCATCATCATCGGAATCATAATCATCCAAAGAAAAATTAGGATACGTCGTTGTTAACCATGAAGGGATGGCTTTCGCGATAGAACGAACCACCGAAGCTTTTGGACCAATCGCATACGAAGACGCTAAGCCAAGGCTACCATCTTGTCCTGGATAGAAATAATCGGCGGTAACCCCTTCAAATAAAAGTTGTCCATACGAAGACTTGTAATAGTAAGAACGTAACGATTCGTAGTAAACATCGTCATCATCCCCGAAGAAACTTCGTTGGATTAAGTTCCAGTTCGCATCGGTCGCGTTGGCTTCATCTCCCGGTAACACGACTGGTACTACCAATAAAGGCACCTTGCCTTTGGCAGGTGTCAAATTACGCGATTGCGTTCCTGCCGCGTAATCCGTGTTATCCGCGCCTAACGTTACTTCATCGGGCGAGTAATAACCTTTATCCCCATCTTTAAGGGTGACGTTCTCGTTCGCGAAAGTCACCTTCATTGAGCTGGTATCTTCGTTATAACTCAGGTTATCAAATGAATATATTAAGGGGGTAGAAGGATCTGGTTTTACCACAGAAATCGTGAAATCCCCTGTAATAGTCCCCTTAAATCCAGCATAACTGATGGAAAACGTATAATTCCCGGATTCATCTAAATAGAACGGGGTTTTTACGGCTTTTCCTTCAATTGTGAAAGAATATTCCTCATCGCTTAACGTCCGGTTGATCTCAGGTTCTTCTTTCTCGGTGGTCCGTTTGGTATGTAATCCAACCGAAAAGCCGGTGAAGTCCATCGTGTCGTATAAGGCGTAAGTGGTCTTACTCGGAGGAGTAATCATTAAGTTTTGCTCAAACTCAGTCGGCGTTAACACGTGGATCTTTAAGTTCGTGGGGCGGTAACCGCTCGCGGAGATTTGTAGGGAACGGTCCCCAACTTTTTTCAGCTGATAGGTACTGGTTGCCAGCTCGCTGCTATCTGAAAATATCGCGACATATGACGTCACGGGCTCACTAGAAACCAACACATCTTCTCGGTAGGTTTCACCACGAACTTCTAAGTTGCTAAGATTCAGAGTGTCATACTGATAATAAGTGTCTTCGGTATAAGAAAGTGCCAATTGTTTCCGGATAACAGGGCTGACGGAAGAGGAAGAAGTGACATCAATCGATGGTTCTTGCGAAGACGGTAACTCACTTAATGAGGAGACGGATTCTGAAGATGATGAGGCATCTTGAGAAGAGCGGTCTTCCAAAGATGACGTGACAGGCTTGCTAAAGCAAGACGCCAGCACCAAGACCAGCCACCACGAATGTTGCAAAATACCCCGTTTCATTTCGCGTCAACTATAACAAACCAAGGCAAAAAGGAAAGTAAAAATTCGGTGGACTTTGGAATGTTTGTGAAAAACAAAACTTTGTTTTTCGAGAGTAAAAGAGACATAAAACCCCTGTCATTAGACCCTAGGAGACCTGCATTTAGCCTTACGAAAGCACCAAATCATCGTTCTAATGCCGTTTTCAATTGCGTTCTAAGGGGCAAAAAATTATAATCACTACGCACGCAAGTGAACCTCGGAGGAAAAATACTATGCACGTAAAAACGTATCAGCCGTCCAAAATTAAGCACGCTCATACTTCTGGCTTCCGTGCCAGAATGGCCACTCCTAATGGCCGTAATGTCCTTGCCCGTCGTCGGGCCAAAGGCAGAGCGAAGATTGCCGACTAAGCTCGTTACGAGCTTTTTCGCTTGTTGAGATCACCATGAAGCGGGCCAATCGCGTTCTCAAATATCAAGAATTTCAGGATATTATTCAGTCGGCCCCGGTGGTGAAATCAAAGCACTTCGTCATCCATTTCCGAACGAATCAGCAAGAGCGGTTACGGATCGGCATCAGTGTGACCAAACGGAACGGGCACGCCGTCAAACGAAACAAAATCCGACGACAAGTCCGAGCCATGTTAGCCAAAGATGCTGACTTCCAAAAGCCGCTTGACCTCATCATCATCGTCCGTAATTCGTATGATCCTACGAAATTCGTAGAACTAGAAGCAGAATTACAAGACGATTTGGCGCAAATGGGAGCACGACATTGAAAAAATCCACGAAAGTAAAAATTCTAGGGGCGTTCGCCTGTCTTTTTGGTGTAGCCATTTTGACGGGTTGTGCCCAGAACTTTTGCGAAGACATTGATAAAGCCTATATCGCCTACCCTTATGAGCAAGGCGTGACCGTCTATTGCAACAAAGAAGATATCCCAGAAGACTATCAAACCACCGACACCACGACGTATCCATTAAGTTGGCAAGTCTTCGATGGGAACGACAAACTTTGGGCGTATATCCCCGTCAACACAGACGGTCTTTTTACCGCGAAGAAAGCAAACTATTTGACCAATACGATTTTGGCGAGTGCCAAAACAAACGGGGTAAAGATCCCCACCTATGCGTATTGGAAACGGGCCGACGAACTGGTGTTAGATCACGCGATTGAACTTTCGGCCACTGTAACGTTACAAAAAGAAGATCCAGACAATCTTCCGACTGCCGAAGCGATCGCTACCAAAGTGAGCGAAATCAAGGCCAGCGCGACCGCTGAATCGATTAACCCCTTCAACGTTCCTGACTGCGTTGGAAACGAAGATGGCGTCACCGAAAACTATCAATCGATTCTCCGGAACTATGGTTATTGGAAGTTCACTGGAGAAAGCGACAAATTATTTGGCAACTGGGAAGCCATGAACGAAACGATTGCCTCTGAGTTTGATGCCGCTGGATATAACGGCAGCGCCTTGGTTCCTAATCAAGACTTCACGACGTTATACAAGAACTCTATCGCTTCTTGCTATAACTCTGCTCGCTCTTGCATTGCTACTCGTTCGAGAGATGAAGGTTATGGTCATTATGGCGAATCAAGCAACTGGTCCGTCCCGATGAAGACCATTGACTGGGGTGGTGCCTGGAAGAAAGGCCTCTTAGAAGGCTTAATCGTCTATCCAGTCGCAGCCTTGGTGGATGTCTTATCGTTCCAATTTGATCCGGCTTTAACTGGCTGGGGCCAAATCTGGGCCTTGGTCATCACGACCTTAGTTGTTCGTTTGGTAGTGATGGCGTTGACGTTCAAAGGCACGTTAGATCAGCAAAAGATGCAGGCCATGCAACCTGAACTTGCGAAGTTACAGGCGAAATATCCGAATTCGAAAGACAACAAAGCACAAGCGGCACGGTTATCGCAAGAAACCATGGCTTTGTATAAGCGCAATAAAGTGAGCATGTTCTCACCATTCTTGATGATGCTCATCCAGTTCCCTGTCTTTATGGCGATCTGGACTGCGTTATCCGGCAATGCTGCCTTGTCTTCTGGCGAAGTTTTGAATCTCCGTCTATCAGACTCGTTATCTTCGGTTTTGATGAATTTCTCTGGCACCTGGTACTTGAATACCACAGGCTGGTGGACTGCTCTCGTCCTCTTTATCTTAATGGGCGGCTTCCAATTCTGCGCGATGAAGTTACCGCAATGGATTACGAAAGCGCAAACCCGCAAACAAGTAAAATTAACCGCGAATCCAACCGCGGATGACAATGCGAACCGCATGAAGATGGTATCCATCGTCATGTTCGTCTTCACCTTAATCATGGGCTTTGCTTTACCAGCTGCCATGGGTATTTACTGGGCAATCGGTGCCATCGTATCCATGTTACAAACCTTGATTACGCAGCTCGTCATTGCCAAACGCGTGAAGAAGAAGCGGGAAAGAAGGAGATAAACGATGAAACAATACACTGCTAAAACCGTTGAAGAAGCGGTGAATGCTGCTGCTCAAGAAATGGGTATCCCAGCAGAAAACTTAATTTACGAAGTGGTCGAAGAAAAGAAGGGCCTCTTCCGGAAAGAAGCCACCATCTCGGTTTCGACGATTGAAGATGCCGCGGCGTTTGCCGAAGAGTACTTACACACCGCCATTGCGGGCATGGGGATTGAAATCACCACGAAGTCGACAATTGAGGATGATATCATTCATATCAACATCGATTCGGAACGGAACCCTGTCTTAATCGGCAAAGGTGGCCGGACGTTACAAGCTTTAAACGAACTTGATCGCCTTGCCGTATCGAACAAATTCCATCATCGTTATCGGATTTTGCTCGATGTTGCTGGTTATAAAGAAGACAAATACGACCACATCGCCTATTTGGCAAAACGTACGGCCAAAGATGTCTTAAAGACCCATGTTGATGTGACGTTACAACCAATGACACCAGACGAAAGACGTGTGGTGCATAACACGTTGAATGGTTGGGAACACATCAAGACAGAATCTTCGGGAGAAGGTTCTGAACGTGCCGTCTCCATCAAATACGTTGAATAATCGTAAACCGATCCGAAAGGGTCGGTTTTTCGTTTGACTAGGAAATTGTATTTAACCTCCCCCATAAGAAAACCGGCCTCCCTGGGCTGGCTTGGGACTGCTCTTACTCCGGTTTGTAGATGAAACCGCCTT
>CADAXQ010000017.1 GCA_902791935.1 uncultured Erysipelotrichaceae bacterium
ACGAAGGCGGAATTACTAGTAATCGCGAATCAGCATGTCGCGGTGAATACGTTCCCGGGGTTTGTACACACCGCCCGTCAAACCATGAGAGCTGGTAATGCTTGAAGCCGTTTTCTTAACCGTAAGGGGAGAGGCGTCTAGGGCAGGATCGGTGATTGGGGTTAAGTCGTAACAAGGTATCCCTACGGGAACGTGGGGATGGATCACCTCCTTTCTAAGGAGAAAGTTAGGTTGGACTCTTCGGAGTTCCAACGGTACGTATTTTTTATTCTTGATTTAGTATTTATCCGTTGGTGATGCTTGAATCTGTTTCGTTTTGAGAGATTAGGTTCTCTCAGCTCTTTGTTCTTTGAAAACTGGATATTACAAACATGTTCTTTTCGTTGATGTTGCGAGGAAAAGAGACGGTTTTACCGGATCCTGAGACGCAAATCACGAAACAAATTGAAATGTAGATTTCAAAAAAGCCGATTTAACTTACGAAGTTAAGTTTTTTAGAGGCGTACAGTGAATGCCTTGGCTCTTATAGACGACGAAAGACGTGACTACCTGCGATAAGCTTCGGGGAGCTGGAAGTGAGCTTTGATCCGAAGATCTCTGAATGGGGAAACCCGGCATGAGTTATTTCATGTCACCGAGCGATTTCATCGTTCGGGGGAATACGGAGGGAATTGAAACATCTTAGTACCTCCAGGAAAAGAAAGATAGCATCGATTCCGTCAGTAGCGGCGAGCGAAAGCGGAACAGCCCA
Organism: uncultured Erysipelotrichaceae bacterium; assembly: GCA_902791935.1. Taxonomy (GTDB): domain Bacteria; phylum Bacillota_I; class Bacilli_A; order RFN20; family CAG-826; genus UBA4951. The sequence goes on from CADAXQ010000017.1 coordinate 752, forward strand.
AACCACCTTGAGTGGGGTTCGGACCACGATATGATATACATTTCATCCATTCGAAAGGCCTGGGAAGGCCTGCCATAGAAGGTGATAGCCCTGTAGGAATACGATGGAATGAATCTAGTGGTATCCAAAGTACGACGGGTCAAATATCCTGTCGGAATGTGTGTCGACCATGACATAAGGCTAAATACTAATAAGAGACCGATAGTGTACCAGTACCGTGAGGGAAAGGTGAAAAGAACCCCGGGAGGGGAGTGAAAAGATTCTGAAACTGTATGCTTACAATAAGTCAAAGGGCGTTAAAGCCTGATGACGTGCCTATTGAAGAATGAGCCGGCGAGTCACGTTTACATGCAAGGTTAAGCTGAAGAAGCGGAGCCGTAGCGAAAGCAAGTCTGAATAGGGCGTTTAGTATGTGAGCGTGGACCCGAAGCCCGACGATCTATCCATGAGCAGGTTGAAAGAGGGGTAACACCCTCCGGAGGACCGAACCGACGTTCGTTGCAATGACCGCGGATGACTTGTGGATAGTGGAGAAATTCCAATCGAGTTGGGGGATAGCTGGTTCTCCCCGAAATAACTTTACGGCTAGCCTTTGTAGTTCCCTTGTGGGGGTAAAGCACTGAATGCCTGATGGGCGCCTTGGGCGCTACTGAACGCAATCAAACTCTGAATCCCATAAGGCCTGATACAAGGAGTCAGACTGCGAGCGATAAGGTCCGTGGTCAAAAGGGAAACAGCCCAGATCGCCAAATAAGGTCCCAAAATCTACGCTAAGTGTAAAAGGAAGTGGAGATACTTAAACAACTAGGATGTTGACTCAGAAGCAGCCATCATTCAAAGAGTGCGTAACAGCTCACTAGTCGAGTGCCTCTGCACCGAGGATTTATCGGGGCTAAGCGTAGTACCGAATTTGCGAATTTGATAGTTAATTCTACCAAGTGGTAGGGGAGCGTTCTGTATGGGGTGAAGATACACCGTGAGGAGTGTTGGACCGTACAGAAGTGAGTATGCCGGTGTTAGTAACGATATGGGGTGAGAATCCCCATCACCATTAGACTAAGGTTTCCTGGGGAAGGGTCGTCCTCCCAGGGTTAGGCGGGTCCTAAGTCGAGGCCGACAGGCGTAGACGATGGATAACTGGTTGATATTCCAGTCCCCGCATGCATGCGATGTAGTGACAGATTTGGATAGCGATACCCCTTATTGGATTGGGGGCTAAGGATTCAGGCTGGCCAGTAGGCAAATCCGCTGGTCAATGTGAGGATCCGAATGCGAGTGAACGGTTCGCCTAGTAGCGAAGTTCGTCATGCCAGGTCTCGAGAAAAACTGCTAGCTTAAGTGCATGTGGCCCGTACCGAGAACGAACACACGTGGTCAAGGAGAGTATCCTAAGGTGAGCGAGCGAACTGTTGTTAAGGAACTCTGCAAAATTACTCCGTAACTTCGGAAGAAGGAGTGCCTTCGCGAGAAGGCCGCAGTGAAGAGGCCCAAGTAACTGTTTATCAAAAACACAGCTCTATGCTAAGCCGCAAGGCGATGTATATGGGGTGATGCCTGCCCAGTGCTGGAAGGTTAAGAGGTGGTGTTAGCCGCAAGGCAAAGCGCTTAATCGAAGCCCCAGTGAACGGCGGCCGTAACTATAACGGTCCTAAGGTAGCGAAATTCCTTGTCGGGCAAGTTCCGACGCGCATGAATGGTATAATAATTTGGGCGCTGTCTCGACAGCAGACTCGGTGAAATCTTATTACCTGTGAAGATGCAGGTTACCCGCGACTAGACGGACTGTAACTTAATATTGAGCGTCTGTTTTTCATTCGCAGCATAGGTGCCAGACTTTGAAGCCAGGGCTTTGGCCTTGGTGGAGTCGCCAATGAGATAGCACTATTGGAGGATGGCCGTTCTAACGTATGATCTTACGAGTCAGCGGACAGTGTTAGGCGGGCAGTTTGACTGGGGCGGTCGCCTCCCAAACAGTAACGGAGGCGCCCAAAGGTCCGTTCAGCATGGTTGGAAATCATGCGTCGAGTGCATTGGTACAAACGGGCTTGACTGTGAGACTTACAAGTCGAACAGGGACGAAAGTCGGGCAAAGTGATCTTGCGGTTTTATATGGAAGAGCCGTAACTTAACGGATAAAAGCTACCCTGGGGATAACAGGCTGATCTAGTCCAAGAGTTCACATCGACGACTGGGTTTGGCACCTCGATGTCGGCTCATCACATCCTGGAGGGGAAGTACCTTCCAAGGGTTTGGCTGTTCGCCAATTAAAGTGGTACGCGAGCTGGGTTCATTGTCGCGCCAGCGGCATGGCCGGGTAGCTACCTTCGGAACAGATAAATGCTGAAAGCATATAAGCATGAAGCTGGCCATAAGATGAGACATCCCATTCGAAAGAAGTAAGTGCCCTTCAATGTTAGAAGGTTGATAGGTTAGATCTGTAAGCGCTGCAAGGCGTTCAGGAGACTAATACTAATAGCACGAGGACTTAATTTCACTAATTCTGATTTATCAGATGAGTAAGCTAAGTCGCTTAAATTTACACAATTCAACAGAAGAACATGATAAAGTAGTATCCGGTATTCAAAGAACATTGAGTACAAGAAAAAGTCTGGTGGCTTTGGCGTGGTGGTCACACCTGTTCCCATCCCGAACACAGAAGTTAAGCACCACAGTGGCGATGATAGTACAGTCGAGAGGCTGGCTAAAGTAGCGCGCTGCTGGGCTTTTTCTTTTATAGGGGCCTTATGGCCCTTTTTTCTTTGCCCATTCTCTGACATTTCTTGCAAACCACCATTTTGATGGAGTTGGAAGAGATGTATTACAAGAAAAAAGAATCAGCGATCGGTCCTAATGCTTTGAGGAAACAAAACTGTGGATCTTTGATGATCCTTAATGGTTTTGAATTGGCCCAAGCAAAAAGAGCGATCTTCCTAAACGTGACGCTTAAGCTGTGTTCCCAAGATAGATAGAGTCTTGTGATAAAACTGAATTTGATGATTGGTTGGACGTCATGAATGTTTTATAGAAAAGATGTCTATGGCAATTTAAAATCCGCCTCTTTAGATGCTTTTGTAGGACTATTGTTGCTTTGATGGGCAATATTTATATTCTTTGATCGATGATTAAAACGGCTTAAATCATCAAAAGCCAAAGACCAGAGGCGTTAGTTGCTAGAAAGGGCATCGGTCTCCTTGTCTTTTGCTGTCGTTTCCGTCTTTTTCCTATATTAAAATATTGGCATATCATCAATGGTTTTTCCCTCGATTTGCCAAGAAGTCTCGCGCGTGCGATAATAACTAGGTTTTAAGATACCTATGGCAGCTGTCAAGAAAACGAAATACGGAGAGATCAAAATCTCCGGTGAGGCGATTGCGCAAGTCGCCGGCGAAGCCGCCACCTCGTGTTACGGGGTGATGGGCTTGGTATCCAAACCAAGTTTGGGGACTTCTCTTTATGAGTTCTTGAAGAGCTTCGAGTACATCAAAGGCGTCTATTGCCGTAAAACGAAAAACGGCTATTCCGTAGATGTCTATATCGTCGTTGCTTATGGCGTAAAACTGACAGAAGTCATCGGGGAAGTGCAAAAGAAGATTACCTATGATTTGCAAAAGAATTTCCCGATTGAGAACTGGGAAGTGAACGTCTATATCCAAGACGTCCAAGAAGTTGAATAACTATGAAAACAATTAATGGTCAGCAACTAAAGCAACTTTTTCTTTCGGGGGCGAACAACCTCTACAATCATTATCCAGAAGTCGATCAACTGAATGTTTTCCCCGTGCCAGACGGCGATACGGGCATGAACATGAATTTAACATTGACTTCAGGCTCGAAAGAAATTCAAAACTGCAATGATGAATCCGTCGAAACTGTCGCGCGTTTATTCTCTCGTGGGTTGATGATGGGCGCCCGCGGCAACTCGGGTGTCATCACCTCTCAAATCTTTAAGGGCTTCTCCGAAAGCTGCAAAGGCAAGAACCGCTTAACGGTGCGGGAACTCGCCGATGCGTTCATGAATGGCAAAGTCGTGGCTTATAAAGCCGTCAAGAACCCGGTGGAAGGCACAATTTTAACAGTCATCCGCGAAAGCAGTGCCGCTTTGTTAGACCGGTTCGAAAAAGAAAAGATTTCTACGATTGAAGCTGCGTTAGATATTTTGCTACAAGAAGCGAAGAAATCGTTAAAACATACCCCGGATTTATTGCCGGTCTTAAAACAAGTCGGTGTCGTGGATTCAGGTGGCGCTGGTTTGACGTTGATTCTAGAAGGCATGGACAAGGCGGCAAAAGGCCGGTTTGTCGAACGGATTGAAAACCTCTCCGAAGGAGAAGCGGTCTCGAATGTCTTAGGCACCAATGATGGCAAATATGCCGGGGCAGAACTTTCGGAATCGGAAGAAGGCTATGGTTATTGCACCCAAATGTTGATTCGTTTGGGAAAACCTGGCGAAGGTAAGAAGGCCTTTGATGAAGAACGCTTCAAGAATTTCTTGGCAAACCATGGCAAATCCTTAGTCTTTGTTCGCGATGATGACTTAGTGAAAGTCCATGTGCATACCTTAACTCCAGGTATGATGTTAAATTTTGCCCAACAATATGGGGAATTCTTAACGATTACCATCGAAAACATGTCGGAAGAGCACCATAATATCGAACATGGCGACAAAGCGACCGATATGGCCGCGAATATCGAGCGGAACCGTCAAGAGAAAGCCCAAGCGGAACAACCATGGAAAGAAATTGGCATTGTCGCGGTTTCTAGCGGGGAAGGCCTCGATGAAATGTTCAAAGAACTCGGCGTCGATGTTTTGGTTTCTGGCGGTCAAACCATGAACCCATCGACCCAGGATTTCTTAGACGCCATTCAAAAATGCCACGCGCATAACGTGTTTATTTTGCCGAATAACTCCAACATCGTCTTAGCCGCGACCCAAGCTTGTGACGTCATGGTAGACGATCCGAATATCCATCCGTCTGTCATTCCTTCGAAGAGCATTCCCCAAGGCTTAACGGCATTGATGCAATATTCTTCGGATTTAGAACCTGATGAAGCGTATGACGCGATGAAGTCCGCGTTAAAGAACGTGCGTTCAGCTTCGGTGACTTACGCCATCAAGGATACCGATATCGATGGCGTTCATATCACGAAAGGTTATTACATGGCGATGCGGGATGATAAGAAATTAATCGCCTGTGTTCCCGATAAATATGATGCGTTACGTGCTTTATTAAAAGATGGCGTGAATGAAAATTCTGCCGTGGCCACCATCATTGCGGGCAAAGATGTCCCGAATGATCAAATCGAGTCGTTACAAGGCGAACTTCAAGAAGCCTATCCCGATATTGAAGTGAATTTGGTCCCAGGTGGACAACCCGTCTATAGTTTCTTAGTCGGCATCGAATAAAAAATAGAACTTAGAAGACGCCCCTTTGGGGCGTTTTCCTTTCTTAGATGAACTGCTAAACTATCCGTGATGACACCGTTAACGAAATCAAAAGCGTTAAATGCTGCCTTAACGTCGATGGGGATTATCACGCCGATGGACGTCTTGCGGCACCTACCTCGGCGTTACGAGGATTTTTCGTATAGCAAGCCCTCGCTTTATTATTCGGATCATGAACGGGTCGTGCTTTGTGGAAAGTTAGCAGGTCCTTTGCCGCGTCCTTATCGTTTTGCCCACAAGACGTTATATCGTTTTTCTTTGGAAACTGACCATGGCTTCCATTACGACATTGAAGCCTGGAATCAAACCTATCTTTCGAAGATATTGAATGCCGAGGATACGTTTACCATCGTTGGCTATTACGATGCCAAGCGGGGCAAAATCAGCATGTCCAAAATCAAAAAAGGCATGATTCCTCCCGAAGAATCCTTCGTACCGGTTTATGCCTTGCCGAGCGAAATTACGCAGCACGTCTTCCGTGTTTTGGTTAAACGGATGCTTCTTTCTTATACCGGAAAAATGGAAGAGGTGGTTCCGACTACTTACCGCAAGAAGTATCGGTTGATTTCGTTATACGACGCCTATAAAAACGTACATTTCCCGCGGAATCGCCAAGAAGTCCATCAAGGATTGCGGGTTTTAAAGTATCAAGAAGCGTTGCTATTCTCTCTCCATAACCAATGGGTACGAGGAGCAAACCGGGCGTTAAGGAAGGATAGTCTTCGTAAAATTCAACCCCAAATGGTGGAACGTTTTATTCGGACGTTGCCTTATCCTTTGACATCTGACCAAAGAAAAGCCTACGAAGAATGCGCGGCCGATATGGATTCAAACCACATGATGTACCGACTTTTGCAAGGCGATGTCGGCACTGGCAAAACACTGGTTGCGGCGTTATGTGCCTACGCGAATCATACGCGGAGTGAGCAAACGGCCTTGTTGGCTCCTACCGACACCTTGGCAAGGCAACATTACGAAAACCTTCGTTCTATCTTTGCCGGGACGAATCTTCAGATGGGGTTATTAGTCGGCGCCATGGAACCATCAGAGAAACGGGTGATCATGGCAGACTTAGCGGATGGCACCTTAGATTTAGTCGTAGGGACCCATGCGTTATTCTCCCCTTCCGTCCAATATGCCTACTTAGGATTAGCCATCATTGATGAGCAACATAAATTCGGGGTGAACCAACGTTCCTTATTGGTCGATAAGGGCGAACATGCCGACTTATTAATGATGTCAGCAACCCCGATTCCCCGAACGTTAACGTTAACGATTTATGGGGATTTGGATGTATCGACCTTAACGGAGTTCCCAGCGGGAAAACGGGATGTGACCACAAAAATCGTGGCACCCGATAGCCCGGAAATCAAAAAAGCAATCGACCAGGCTTTGGCCACCGATCACCGTGTTTTTGTGGTGGTGCCGCAAATCGAAGGAAGCGAAAAAGCCAATACATCCGTCTTAAAAGTGGCGGAACGTTACAAAAAAGAATATCCCAATCGCGTGACGATGGTGCATGGCAAAATGGATGAAGAAAGCAAGCAGGTGGCAACCGTTGCCTTCCAAACTGGCCTATGCCCCATTCTCGTCGCAACGTCTTTGATTGAAGTCGGGATCGACGTCAAAGCAGCCGATACGATGATTGTCTATTCCCCCACGCATTTCTCGCTTTCTTCGTTGCATCAATTACGGGGTCGGATTGGAAGAGATGGTAACCCTGCCCATTTCTTCTTGGCCTATGACAAAACAGAGGGTGACGAAGACGGGGAGAAGAAGCTACAAATCTTATGCGATACGAATGATGGATTCGCCATTGCGGAGGCGGACTTAAAGTTACGCGGACCCGGAGAAATCTTAGGTACGAAACAATCGGGACTTCCTTCATTCCAGACGTTGAACGTCATCGATGACTTCAAGATTTTTACGTGCGCCAGGGACGATGCCACGGAGATTCTTCGTCGTCCGCAAGACCCGGAAAATGCTGCCTTGCTTTCCCTCATTGACCATCTCCCGAAGGATGGGCGTTCCGCCTAGTATTTCCGAGGGTCAAACAGTATACTTAAGACGAGAGAAAAGAGAAGGATTTCGCATGAGAAAATTCGTGATTGATATGATGGGCTCCGATGCCGGGAGCGCCATGGCATTAGCAGCGGTTAAGACGTATCACAAATTACATCCCGAAGATGCCTTGATTCTAGTTGGGAAAACCGAAGAATTCCAAGAAGCGGCTTCATTTGCCACGTTAGTCCACGCTTCCGATGTCATTGAAATGGAAGCTGGTGCCTTGGAAGTCATCCGTCGGAAAGAGTCTTCGATGGTGGTGGCGATGCATACGTTACTAGAGCAACATGCGGATGCCGTGATTTCCGCAGGTTCTACCGGTGCTTTCTTAAGTGCGGCAACGTTAATCTTAAAACGGATTCCTGGCGTGTTACGCCCCGCGTTAGTAACGGGTTTTCCGAATTTAGGACGGGGTAATTTCGTAACATTGTTAGATGTCGGCGCTTCCAACACGAATACCGCGGAAGAAATTGCCCAATTCGCCTATATGGGTTCCCTTTATTCTCAAGGGGCATATGGCATTGAAAAACCCATCGTGAAATTGTTATCCAATGGCAGTGAAGAAGGAAAAGGCTCCCCGGTAGGGAAAGAAGCCTATCCTTTACTAAAAGCCGATCCCAAAGTGGATTTCCAAGGCAATATTGAAGCCTCTCAAATCTTTGCGGGCAGTGCCGATGTCGTGGTAACCGATGGCTATACCGGGAACATCATGCTGAAATCGTTTGAAGGCATGGCCAAAGCCATGGGGAAACTCATGAAACAAGGCTTTACGAAGAATTTCAAAACCAAGATGGGGTATTTGCTCGCCAAGAGTGGCATCGATACCATCAAAGATACGATGAACACGAAGAAAGTCGGTGGTGCGATGTTACTTGGCGTCAATGGCTTGGTCGTGAAAGCCCATGGCAATAGCGATCCCGAAGCGTTTGAAAGCGCCATGGAAGTGGCAGCAAAACTAACCGATGCCAAGATGATTGAGAAAATCGCGGCTGGTTTTGCGAAAGTGGAGCAAAAATAACATGGCCCGTCCCGTAGAAGAACTACTAAAAACCATGGGGATCGTGCCGCATCATATCGATCTCTATGCCCAAGCGTTGACCCATTCTTCGAAGAATGGGGTCTCGAACCGTCGTTTTGATTATGAACGGCTCGAGTTTTTAGGCGATTCTTTAATTGGATTTGTCGTTGGCTCACTTTGTTATGAACTACACCCTGAGATGAACCAAGGAGAGTTGTCCGTCCTTCGTTCTCAGTTTATCCGCACCGAATCCGAAGCGGAACTCGCGAAAGAACTAGGGTTAGGGGATTATGTGATGGTTGGTCCTTCGTTTACGACAGACCCCAAAGAATCTTTGCCTTTAATGGAAGACATCTTTGAATCATTTACTGGCGCCTTATATCTCGATCAAGGTTTTGAGACGGCGCAGAAATTCTTGCTCGGTCAATTTTACGAGCGGATTAAAACGGGCAAGATCGATTGGAAAGAAAATCCGAAGAGCCAGTTACAAGAATTATTGCAAGCGGATTATAAAGAAGCGGTGACGTATCGCTTGCTTCAAGAACAAAACACACCCGAAGGCCATATTTTTGTGATGGGCGCGTATTTCGAGAACTCTGAATTAGGCCGTGGCCAAGGGAAATCGAAGAAAGAAGCCGAACAGAATGCCGCACGAGATGCCTTATCGAAGAAAGCATTCATCGGCTTAAAAGCGTAAGGATAAATTATGGGATTATTTGCGTATTTAAAAAGTAAGTTTTCCGGCAAGAAAGAAAGCCCAAAAGCCGCGGAAACTACAGAAAAATATCAAAAAGGATTAGCGAAGTCACGGGCGGCATTTTGGGACCGGCTCGAAGAGCTCACAAAACGTTACGACATGGTGAATGCCGATTATTTTGATGAGCTTGAACAGATTTTAATTGAAGCGGATGTCGGCGTGGAATGGACGATGAATCTATTACAAAAACTGATGGAGAAAGTCAAAGCCGAAGGCATCACTGATCCAAAGAAAGTCAATGAAGAGCTGGTGGACTTGATGTTCGTGGATTATGTCGAAAGCGGTGATTCCATCGTAAATGACATCTCGTTTACGCCAGGCAAAACAACCGTTTTGTTAATGGAAGGGGTAAACGGAGTCGGAAAAACAACGACCATTGCGAAGTTAGCCCATCGTTATCAACAACAAGGGAAGACCGTTTTATTAGCAGCTGCCGATACGTTCCGAGCTGGCGCTGTAGAACAATTAAAAATTTGGGCAGACCGTCTCCATTGCCCGATTGTGACGGGCCCCGCCAATAGCGATCCGGCCTCCGTTTGTTTTGATGCCGCCCGTTATGCGAAAGAACATGCGATTGACTTGCTCATCGTAGATACCGCGGGTCGGTTACAAAACAAAAAGAACTTAATGGATGAGCTTTCGAAGATGCAACGGGTGCTTGGCCGCGAAATCGAAGGTGCCCCCCAAGAGGTATTCTTGGTCATTGATGCCACCACGGGGCAAAATGGCATCTCTCAAGCAAAAGCATTTCAAGACATTTTAAAATTAACCGGCATTGTCGTCACCAAAATGGATGGTACCTCCAAAGGCGGCATTATCTTGGCCATTCGTTCCGAACTTGGCGTTCCCGTTCGGTTTATCGGGTTAGGCGAAAAGATGGACGACCTCCAAGAATTCGACTTGGACGAGTATCTACACGCCTTATTAATGGGCGGGGAAAAACAGAATGCGTGACGATGCGATTTTACAAAAACGGGAACGAGCCATGGAACTTTACGAAGAATATGGCGCGTTATTGACCGCAAGTCAGCAGACGATTTTCGAAGCGTATTACCGCGATGATTTGTCGTTATCAGAAATTGCGGAAAACCTTGCGATTTCCCGTGCGGCTGCCAGCGAATCGTTACGCACCTCTTTCGAAAAACTAGAGGATTTTGAAAGCAAATTAGGTGAAGTTCATTATAAAAAATCCGTCCGTGAAGCAGTGGCAAAACTAGCTTCTCCTTCTAAAGAAGAACAACAGGCGGCCCTTATTACGTTAAAGGAGTTATCCGACCATGGCATTTGAATCGTTAACGGAAAAATTCACCGGCATTTTTAAGAAAATGCGCCGACAAAGCACTTTGACCGAAGCCAATATGGAAGATGCCATCCGGGAAATCCGTGTGGCGTTACTCGAGGCTGACGTCAATTACAAAGTTGTCAAAGCTTTTACCCAAGATGTCAAAGAAAAGGCTCTAGGGCAAGAAGTCTTAAAGAAAGTCGATCCTTCCCAACAGCTCATCAAGATTTGCTATGACGAACTCGTGACGTTGCTCGGTGCCGACGATACGGGTATCGCGTTTAACAAGAACGGTCCGACGGTTTTTATGATGGTCGGTTTGCAAGGTACCGGGAAAACCACCACGGCTGGGAAACTTGGTCTATGGCTTAAAAACCAAGGGCATAAGGTGTTATTTGGCGCGTTAGACGTTTATCGCCCTGCCGCCATCGATCAGTTAACAACCATCGCGAATCAAATTGGCGTTGATTGTTTTTCGTTAGGCACGAACGTGAATCCCGTCGATGCTGCTGTGCAAGCGCTAGAGAAAGCGAAAGCGGAAGGTTACCAAGACTTAATCCTCGATACGGCAGGCCGGTTACAGATTGATGAAGCTTTGATGCAAGAATTAACGGACATCCAAACGAAAGTGCAACCGCAAGAGACGTTGCTTTTAGTCGATGCCATGGCTGGTCAAGATGCCGTCAATGTGGCAAATGTGTTTAATGCCAAACTTCGGCTTACCGGAGTTGTCCTTTCGAAAATGGATGGCGATGCGAAAGGTGGCGCTGCCTTATCCGTCAAATATTTGACGGGCATCCCGATCAAATTTGTTGGCGTCGGAGAAAAGATGACCGATTTGGATGCGTTCCATCCAGACCGGATGGCCAATCGTATTTTAGGCATGGGCGATGTGGTGACCTTAGTCGAGAAAGCCCAAGCCGTCATGGATGAGAAAACCGCCGAAAAAGAAGCGAAGAAGATGATGGAAGGCGAGTTCACGCTCGATGACATGTTAAAGCAGATGAAGAGCGTGCAACGGATGGGCTCAATCGGCGCTTTGGCAAAACTCATTCCCGGCATGCCCAAACTTTCGGACGAGCAACAAGAAGCTGCCGAAAAACGAATGAAAGACTTCGAAGTCATCGTGAATTCCATGACGCCTTACGAAAGACGCCATCCCGAAATCTTAAAGTTCTCCCAAAAGAGCCGGATTGCCAAAGGAAGCGGCAAAACCAATGCCGATGTGAACCGCGTCATTCGGCAATGGGAGAAATCCAAAGAAATGATGAAGCAGATGAAGCAATATCAAAAAAGCGGGAAGATGCCTCCCCGCGGTGGATTCTGATACTTCAGTCCTTTTTAATGAACTTATGCCCTTTTTGAAGGGCATTTTCTTCCCATTTTGGCATTTCGCCTGTTTCAGCTTCCGCTAGTAACTTTTTGTCTTGCTTCGTGAGAGGATATTTCGCAAATAGATCGGGACGATATTGCCTCGTTAGTAGTAGCGATTGAAGATGACGCCACTTCGCAATGGCTTCATGATTGCCAGAATAAAGGATATCTGGCACCATTTCTCCTTCGTAGTCATAGGGTTCCGTATATTGGGGATATTCGAGTAACGGCACATTGAATGATTCATCGGTTAAGGAATCTTTCGCGATGGCTCCGTCTAATAACCGAATAACGGAATCCGTGACGGCCATCGCGGCAATTTCTCCGCCGGTTAAGATATAGTCCCCGATGGAAAGTAGTTCATCCACATGGGAATTCACCCGTTCATCGACGCCTTCATAATGCCCGCAGATCAGGATTAAATGATCGAGTTTTGCATAGGATTTTGCGATATTCTCGTTATAGGTATGGCCACGTGGCGAAAAGAGAACCGTATGGCAGTTTGGGGTTTTCTTGGCGGCTAAGGCATCTAAAATAGGCTGGCATTTCTCGATTAAACCAGCGCCTCCTCCAATCGGAGGGGTGTCCGTGCGGCCATAACGATCTTTGGTATAGTCACGGATTTGCACACATTCGACCTCGGCCACACCTTTTCCCAAAGCCCGTTTTAAAATGGAGCTGCCAAAGCAGCTTTGAAACATCTCGGGGAATAATGTGAGAATCGTGATTTTCATAATAGTCCCGGCATCACCTCAATGTGGATGGTTTTGTTTTCAAGGTCTAATGACTTGACGAATGTTTCCATCACAAAAGGAATATAGGCGATTTTGCCATTCGTTTCTTTTAATTTTAAGTTCGGAGTCTTGCTATAGGCTACCACATCAATGATTTCTCCGATGGGTTCAGCGGTAGTGGCGTCAAACGCTTTCATGCCGATTAAATCGGAAAGGCGGTAGTATCCTTCTGGAACCATCGCGTCTTTCTTAAGCATCTCAAGATGCCAACCCATATAAGGCTCGATCGCTTCGATGGTGTTGATGCCTTCAAAACCAAGGAAGAATTCATTGCCACCATCACGGAAATAAGAGACGGTGACGGTTTTCCGTTCCTTTGTCTTTTCCGAATAAAGCGTGATTTCCTTGCCTGGCACAAAACGGAGTGAGGCGAAAGAAGTGAGGCTCACGCAACGGACTTGACCTTGCAACCCAAATGGTTTTCGTAATGTTCCTAATCGGATGTATTCTTCGTTTTCCATAAAGAAGAAAAGGGCGCCGATTACTCGGCGTCGTTCTCCTTGCCTTTTTCTTTTTCGTCTTCGCTGAAGCTTTCAAACTTCAAGTGGATGCGGAGATTGGAATTGTCGGCTTTTCCCGCAATCCCAACGGCTTCACGAAGCGCATTGGCGACTACGCCGCGTTTTCCAATGAGACGAGCCGTATCATCGTCTTCGGCGACGATAAGGATGTAGGCATCACGATCGTTGGAATCGGGTTCCACGCGGATTAAAACCGCGTCAGGATGTTCCACCAACGGATCGATGAGGCCATGAATGACCTTATCGTAATCGATCATTCTTTGCTCTCCTTGCCTTTCGTGGCAGCAAATTTGGCCATGATGCCTTTGCGGTTGAACATGGCACGGACACTGTCAGAAGGGGTAGCGCCGTTCTTGAGCCATTTTAATGCTAATTCTTCGTTGATTTCGGCTTTGTCTTCACCGAGGTCAGGATTGAACGTACCGATTTGTTCGATGTAACGGCCATCGCGTGGGGAACGCGAATCGGCAACAACAATGCGGTAGAATGGGTCTTTGTGACGACCAATGCGGGTTAATCTGATTTTGACGGACATAAAATCTCCTCTTTATTTACGGGCACTATCTTATCTAGGTTGTTTTCTTCTGTCAAGTAAAAATACTTAACACCATTAATTTTGCTGGATAATCCCTCTTTCCATCCTTTCGATGTGTTACAATTTTTGCGCCCAATGGATAGCGAATTTAACGATTTAACAACAAACAACTTGGCAACCAGTTTCGATGCTTCGCCAAACAACATTGCAACCAGCGACGAATTGTCCGCTCCGTCCGTGTTCCAAGGCACATTGACAAGCTATGCCAAAAGCCGCCGCATCGCCCAAGGAATCACGACTGCGATTGCGATTCTTTCCGTTGGGGTTGGCGGAGTGAGTTTTTTGACCTCGCAATTTGTGGATACTCCGCCAACTATTAGCGCGAATACGATAGACATTTCTTCGACGGAAGATTGTCTAGACTACGCTTTCGCCATAGATAACCCTAAAGGCTATGCCGCTGCCTTCGAAGTGTTGATTGAAGAAAAGACGATATATACCTTAGAAGTGACAGAAGGAAAAACCTATTCTGGCAGTGTGACGGATCTTGGCTACGATAAAAGTGGACGTTATGTTTTGCATTATCAGGCCGGAGATTATCGTGGAGTGCTTTGGGAAGGCACGTTTGTAACCGCAAAAAAGGAGAATAAATGATGAAGCAAAAAGAAAAAAAGACGGATTGGTGGTCGCGAAAGACGACCGGACAAAAAGCGAGTTATGTGATTTCGATTTTGCTCTTTTTGATTTCGATTTTCGTCATTGTTTTCGTTACCAATTTACGTGCATTCGGGCAAGAGGAAGCGGCTGATAAACTCTATGGAGATGGAGTGGGTAACGGCTGGGTTTCCATCGGAAAAAATATCGCGGCATCTTCTTCTGCCATGGTTGGCACCGTGGTCACGATTGCGGTTTCTTTCTTATTGATCTTCTTGGTCAATTTGTTAACGCGGTTGTTTAGTGGCAACGGAAGAAGAAGCCGCACGATTGGCGCATTGATTCGTTCTTTAACGAAATATGTGGTTATTTTAGCCGCTATCGCCGTCATTTTGGGATTATGGGGAGTGGACGTGCAATCGATTCTTGCTGGCGTAGGAATCGTCACCTTGATTATCGGCTTAGGCTGCCAGACATTGATCCAAGATGTGGTTGCTGGTCTCTTCATCGTCTTTGATGATTATTTTGCTGTTGGCGACATCGTGATTATCGATGGTTTCCGTGGCACCGTATCTGACATCGGATTAAAAAGCACGAAAATCACCGATGCAGGCGGGAACATTAAAGCCATCAACAATTCGTCTATCACTACGGTGGTGAATCTTTCTAGAATGGATAGTCTTGTCACTGTATCGATGGCGGCGAGCTATAACGAAGACCCCGTCCGTGTGGAAGGCCTACTGCTTCGCGCATTACCAAAGATTCAAGCCAAAATTCCTCAAATTACCGACACCTTAACCTACAAAGGAATCAGTGAAATTGGCGACTCTGATGTTTCTTATTTGGTCATCTGCCATTGCAAGGAAGCCAATCGTTTCCAAGTAACTCGTGATTTAAACCGCGAATTGCTGCTGCTTTTCATCCAAAACGACATTCAATTTGTCTTTCCGCAGATTACCGTCAATCAGCCAAACCCTGTCAAACGTCCGGCGACCACGGAAGCGCAGAAGAAACTTTCCGCAGAAGCAATCGAAAAAATGCGTGCTTTGCCTCCTGAGCCAGAAAAAGAACGTTTTGCCTTTTTGCATCATGCGAAAGATGTGATGACGGATGAAGTCAAAGGTTTAGATGATACTTTGAAAGGGAAATAAGCCATGCTTGGCGTCATTGGGGAAATCTTAGTCGATTTAACTGGCAAAGAAACAAGCGATGGTCTTTCCTTTACCCGTCATGCCGGTGGCGCCCCTTTCAACGTTGCCTTGGCGGCCAAACGTCTAGGCGCCAAAGTCGGCTTTTTTGGCTCCGTCGGGGATGACATGATGGGACATTATTTGGAAGCCTTTGCCAAAGCGCAAGGATTTGACGAATTAGCACTTTCCGTTCTGCCTGATCGCAATACGACTTTAGCGTGGGTTACGTTAGAACAGGGCGAACGTTCGTTTTGCTTTACCCGTAAACATACGGCGGATTATTGCCTTCCAGATTCGCTTCCGGAAGCCTTTTTAACCGCGGATATCTTGCATTTCGGAACGTTGATGTTCTCGGAAGTAGAAGGACGTGCGTTTGCCACAAAACAAATGATGGCTGCGAAAGCCCACGGTCAAACGATTTCATTAGACATCAACTACCGTGATGACCTTTATGCTTCTCCTGAAGAAGCCGTCACGATTTATCGGCAATATCTTCCCTATGCAGACCTTTTGAAATGCAGCGAAGAAGAAATGGCCGTTTTTGGTGAAGACTATCTTCTCTCTCTTTCGAACCATGCCCGTTTATTCATCACCCATGGGGCAAAAGGGAGTGAGATGCGTTACCAAGGAAAGCGCATCTTTGTGCCATCATACCCCGTAAAGCCAGTCGATACTACCGGGGCAGGGGATGCGTTCTATGGTGCCATCTTAGCATCCTTAGAAGGAAAGGATTTTGTAGCCTTTTCCGAAAAGGAATGGCGCCAAATTTTGAGAGAAGCCAACGTAGCAGGTGCGTTAAGCACCTTAGCCTATGGGGCCACGGCTGGCTTACCCACTCGAAAAGAAATCGAAACATTCTTGGTAAAATCCGCGAAGCTAGATTGATTTTTCCCTTGTCAAGCGCATTTTGGCTCGGTAGAATACTAGTCGCGTCCATAGGACGATACGCATGCTCCGCCATTCCCGTCACTTGGAATGTGAACCTGAAGAGAACCAAATCATACTGTAAGGAGTACCGAAATGAATTTGAAATTAGTCGAAGAAGTCACGGCTTCTCAACTCAAAAACGATGTCCCTGCTTTCAAAGCTGGTGACACGGTCCGTGTTTCTGTCCGCATCATCGAAAACAAAAAAGAGAGAATTCAGAACTATGACGGCGTCGTCATTCAACGTCGCGGCCATGGCGTGAGCGAAACGTTCACCGTTCGTAAGATCTCGGGTGGCATTGGCGTCGAACGTGTGTTCCCGGTCAATTCTCCCGCGATTGCGAAAATTGAAGTGCTCAAAACTGGCCACGTCCGTCGTGCTCGCATCCACTATATGCGTCAACTCGCTGGCAAAGCGGCCCGTATCAAAGAGGGCAAGGCCATTGCCCCCGTTGCTTCCGAAGAAGAAGCGAAATAAATCCTGCGTTTCTAACGCGATTTCAAAAAGTGACACAAGACCCCTTCGGGGGTCTTTCTTTTTGGCTTAGAGTACACAAGAAAACAAAAATAAGGGATAATAAACGCCGTATGAGCGAGATTTTGAACGTAAATGGCAATGCCGCTTTGCCTGCGTTAGGAAAGAAAGAAACAAAGGCCCCTCGTGTTTCCCATCCGATTTGGGCATGGGTAGGGCGCGTTTTGTTGGTTTTATTCTTCTCGGCTTTCTTCGCGATTGTGGCGCAGACGGCCTATGACTATGGCCGTTACCAAAAGTTCTATGTGAACGGAGAATCGATGTATCCGACGTTAAATCGCAACACCGAAGTCTATCAAAACGGAAATCGTATCTATACGGATACCCCGGTCTATTCGTTAGGAGACTTCGGAACGGCAGGTTGTTCGTATCTCTGCGATTGCGGCTTTATGGATAATCGCTCAGATTTTGCTTCACGGTTGAAACGATTTTCCGTGGTGGTGACGTATTATGCGTCTGATTATTCTCTTTTGAATCACGAACGCGTGTTATCCTCGTCCGCCGAATTAAAAATCAAGCGTATCGTAGGCTTACCGGGCGAAACGTTATATTTCGATGACGCTGGGGATTTGCATGTAAAAGAAGCAGGGTCTTCGACGTTTGCCACGATCGATCAACCCTTTTTAGAAATTACGCCGTGGGATGCTGATTCTAGCGCGTGGTTAGCTACGGCAAAAGCGGAAACAAATGATGGTTCCCGTTATGCGAATGGCGAGGAGAACGCGTACACCTTGCAAGAAAACGAATATTTCTTGTGCGGCGATAACCGGAAGAAATCTGCCAGTCGGGATTCGCGCTTATTAGGTGCCGTGCCGTCTTATGCCTTACAAGGAAGAGTGGTAGCGATTTCGAGCCAATGCTGGTATACCTTACCAGAAGCAGGAAGTGACAAGAGTGCCACGGAACGGATGAAATGGGATAGCATTGTGATGCCCTGGAATATACAAGAATTATGAACGAACCGAAACAACGTCAAAATATTCATTATTTCCCTGGGCATATGGCCAAAGCGTTTGCCTCGTTAACGCCATACTTAAAGAGTTCAGACCTTGTGGTTGAAATCGCGGATGCAAGAGCGCCGAGCGCCAGTCGGAACCCAATGCTTCTATCCTTATTAGGAGAGAAGCCTCATCTTTTGGTGTTGTCGAAGCTAGACCGCGCCGACCCCAAAGAGACAGAGAGTTGGCTTTCTTATTATCGGAAGCAAGGGGAGAACGCCTTAGCGGGTGACTTGAAACACGAAAAAATCATTCGTCAGTTATTGCAGTGCGCTTCCCCGATCATCACGAAGAAACGGGCGAAGGAACAAAAGATTGGGATGAAGCCTCAGCCGTTACGTCTTTTGGTATTAGGCATCCCAAATGTCGGGAAATCAACGTTTATCAATAACTTAGCAGGACGGAATGCCGCAAAGGCCGCGAATCGTCCTGGGGTGACGCGTGCGGAACAATGGGTAAAAGTATCCCAGGATTTCGTTTTGTTAGATACTCCTGGCATCTTGCCGATGAATTATCCTTCAGAAGAGCAGGCGATTCTTTTAGCCTGTTTAGGATCCATCAAAGAAGAAGTGTTGCCGCTCGATGCTTTAGCGGATTCCTTATTATCCTTATTACGATCTCGTTATCCATCATGCTTAGCATCCCGTTATGGCATTTCAGATATGACTTCATGGTCGGATGAAACGGTATATGACGGCATTGCAAAACGCATGGGTTACATTGGCATCGGCGGGAATTCCGATACTTCGAAAGCACGTAGTGGTCTACTCAAAGACTTCCAAGACGGTTTATTGGGTCGTCTTTCCTTAGAAGGTGCACCATGTTAAAGAAAGAACGCGAATATTATTCCGATACGGTGCATGTCATCGTCGGCATCGATGAAGCGGGGCGTGGCCCTTTGGCAGGTCCGGTATTCGCGGCCGCCGTGTGTTTTGATCCTTCCTTCAAAAATGAAGACATCAATGATTCCAAGAAATTAACGGAAAAGAAACGGGAAGCGTTGTTTTCCGTGATTGAAGAGAACGCATTAGGCTATGGCATTGCTTCCGTTTCGGCAGACGTGATTGATGAAATCAATATTTACGAAGCAACGAAGCGTTGCATGTTAGAAGCGTTGTCACAAATTCACGTTCCTTACGACATGATCATCACGGATGCGATGCCGTTGGTGACCGAGGTTCCGTTAGTTGCCATGGTCAAAGGCGACGCGAATTGCTTAAATGTGGCAGCAGCTTCAATTTTGGCGAAAGTCACGCGTGACCGTTACATGGAAGCATTAGATAAACAATACCCTGAGTATGGCTTTGCCAAGCATAAAGGCTATGGCACGAAAGCACATTTAGAAGCCATCGCGAAGTATGGCCCAATTCCTCACATTCATCGGAAGAGCTTTGCTCCGGTGGCTGCATACTATCAAAAACAAATGACGCTTTTCTAACATTTCTTTTGTCCTTTTTCCCGTTCTCCTTCCTATTAATAAGAGGAAAGAGAGGTAGCGGAAGTGGAACATCAAACCGCACACAGAATTCTCGTCGCGTTAGCGTTACGTTTTCAAGGCGACTGGGGGTCAATTTACGAGACGATACGACAACGGAAACCAGCGAAGGTGGAGGAGGTGCGCGACCAACTTGATCATTTGCCTTGCGAGGCATTGACCTTAGTGGATCCGCTTTATCCGGAATCCTTAAAAAAGATTGCCAAACCGCCGTTCGTGCTTTTTTATCGCGGTGACATTGCCTGTATTCAAGACATGAATCACTGCGTTTCCTATGTGGGAAGTCGGGACTCTTCCCCTTATGGGGAGAAAATGGCAAAGGAGTTGGTTAGTGGCATCGCGAAGAAGGGCTTTACCATCGTTTCTGGCATGGCAAGAGGCATTGATGGCGTGGCCACCAAAGCAGCGCTGGATAGCGGTGGGAAAGCAGTCGGGGTGCTTGGGTGTGGCATTGACCTAGCTTATCCCGCCTCGCATCAAGATTTATATGACCGTCTCAGCAAAGAAGGGCTGTTATTGTCGGAATATCCGCCAGGCGTCAAACCAGAACGGGATCATTTCCCCGCCCGCAATCGGATTATCGCGGGATTATCGCGACTGACCATCGTTGGTGAGGCCTCCTTACATAGCGGAACGTTATTAACGGTCGGTCACGCGCTCGATTTTGGACGAGACGTCGCTTGCGTTCCTTACCGTGCCGATGAGGAAAGCGCTTGTAACCGCATGATTCATGACGGGGCGCCCATCATTGAAAGCGTGGATGACGTCTTGGAACTTTTACGTTAGAAAAAATTTTTTCGCTTCTTTATAAATAAGGTAATTATTTATAGGGAAAAGCAAGGGGAGTTTTGCCTTTGACAAAGCCCAAGGAGGTCACTAATATTTTCTTCCGCTAAGAGGGGGTGCATGAATGAAGCTTGTGATTGTGGAGTCTCCAAACAAATGCCAGACCATTGGATCGTTTTTAGGCAAGGACTATGAAGTCGTTGCTTCTCAAGGCCACATTTGCGATTTGTCGAAACATGGCAAAGGTGGACTCGGCATTGATGTCGAGCATGGTTTTCAACCGGATTTTGTCATCAGCAAAGACAAAGAGAAAATCGTTCAAAAATTAAAAGGGGAAGCCAAGAAAGCCGATGAAGTCATCTTGGCAACCGACCCTGACCGTGAAGGGGAAGCCATCGCGTGGCATTTAGCCCGTGTTTTGAACTTGCCCGTGGATACCACCAAACGGTTAGCGTTCCATGAAATCACTCGTCCTGCCATTCTTGCTGCTTTAGAAAACCCCTCTCACATCAACATGAACTTAGTGGAATCCCAAGAGACCCGCCGGATGTATGACCGTGTGATTGGGTTTAAGCTTTCCACATTATTGCAACGGAAAATCGGCTCGCCTTCCGCAGGCCGCGTTCAATCCGCCACGTTAAAACTGATCGTTGACAACGACCGCGAAATCAAGGCGTTCCAGCCGAAAGAATATTGGACGATTGATGCGGTGGTGGATTTAGGCGATGGCAAGACCTTGACGGTTTCGTTAGACAAAGTCGATGGCCGCGCCGTGGATATCCATTCCAAAGCAGAAGCGGATGCCATTGTGGCTCGTATTGGCGAGACCATGAACATCGTCTCTTTGACGACGGCTCGCAAAGCGACGGCTTCCAAATATCCGTTCAATACTTCTTCAATGCAACAAGAGGCATTTGCCCGTTATAAATTCCCAACTTCCAAGACCCAATCTTTGGCACAACGCTTATATGAAGGTTTGGATCTTAATGGCGAACACGTCGGTTTAATCACCTATATGCGTACCGACTCGACCCGTATCTCACCCGAATTCTACGAACATGATGCGAAGCCCTATATCTTAAATAAATTCGGCCCGACGTATCTTGGCCGCATCAAGCCGACAAAACAAACTTCGGAACGCATCCAAGATGCACACGAAGCCATCCGTCCGACTTCGGCGACTCGTACCCCGGAATCTGTGGCACAGTATCTTACCCCCGATGAGCTTAAGCTTTATCGCTTGATCTATGACCGCGCCTTGGCGTCTTTGATGACCCCAAAAGTGGATGAAGTCAGCACGGCATTGTTCCAAACGAATGGATTAACATTCCGTGCGAGCGGATCTCGTATGTTATTCCCTGGCTATACTGCGCTTTATGGCGAGCCCGAGGATGCAAAAGAAAAACAGCTTCCTCCGTTAAAAGAAGGAGCGGACTATGCCGTAAAGAAAGTGGATCCTGAGCAAAAATTCACGGCTCCGCCAGCACGTTATACCGAAGCGAAAGTCACGAAACTCATGGAAGAAAAAGGCATTGGTCGTCCATCTACCTACGCTTCGACCATCCAAACATTGTTGAATCGTTCTCGTGCTTATGTCACCTCAAAAGGCGGCGTTTTAACCCCGACTGAACGTGGTGTCCGTACCACAGAAGCTTTGGAGCAAAACTTCCCTGAAATCGTCTCCACGAACTATACGGCTCAAATGGAAAGTGAGCTCGACCAAATCGAAGAAGGCAAACAAACAAGACTTCAAGCCATGACGAGTTTCTACTATCCGTTCATGGAGAAATTTGAAAAAGTCCGTGAAAGCATGGAGAAAACACCGGATGAACCGACGGGTGAAATGTGCCCGGTTTGTGGTTCTCCCTTGGTCTACAAGACCGGTCGTTATGGCCGTTTTGTCGCCTGCTCGAATTATCCAAAGTGCAAATACGTGCAAAAAGAGAAACCAAAAGAAACGGGGCGTCTTTGCCCGGTATGTGGTAAACCTCTGGTCTACCGCAAAGACCGGAAAGGCCGAGAATTTGTCGCCTGCTCTGGCTATCCTTCTTGCACCTACATCGAAGGGAATGAAACCCAAGAAAAGAAGAATCCAACCACCTATACCGAAAAAGACTGGGTTAAACCATGCCCATCTTGCCATACGGGTCACTTGGTGGTGAAACATGGTAAAAAGGCAGATTTCTTAGGATGTACGAACTTCCCGAAATGCCGTTACCACGAATGGATCAACGATAAAAAGAAGTAAAATCTCTCTAGAGGAGGACGCGTGATGTCAGAACCTGAAGTCAAGATTATTGGCGGTGGCCTTGCAGGAAGCGAGGCGGCGTATTTCTTGCTTCGACATGGCGCTTGCGTCACGTTATACGAAAGACGGCCCTTGGTGGACGACCACGCCCATACGACTGACCAGTTCGGGGAACTCGTTTGCTCGAATTCTTTGAAATCCAAACAACTGAGTAACGCCTGTGGCTTGCTGAAAGAAGAAATGCGTCAAATGGATTCTTTGACGATGCAAGCGGCAGCGGTAGCTGAAGTCCCTAGTGGCAATGCCTTATCCGTCGACCGCGATGTTTTTGCCGGAATGATAACAAAGACTTTAGAGTCATTCCCGAATTTTCGTGTGGTTCGTGAAGAGGTGAAAACACTTCCTAAAACTACGGCGATCTTAGCCACAGGTCCTTTAACGTCAGAATCTTTGCTTGAAGAGCTCGGCCAAGTCATCGGACAAAAGAACCTTTCTTTCTTTGATGCCTCGGCACCGATCATCGCGAAAGATTCCGTAGATTTCTCGAAAGCGTATTTCAAATCGCGTTTTGAACAAGGCGATTCCGCTTATCTCAATTGCCCGTTCACAAAAGAAGAGTACAACGCCTTCGTCACGGAACTCGTTTCGGCCAAGAAAGCGTTAGTGCATGAATTCGATACCCATTATTTCGAAGGCTGTTTGCCGATTGAAGTGATGGCGGCACGTGGCATAGAAACCTTAAGACATGGCCCTTTAAAACCATTTGGACTCTCTACCCCTGAACATCCGCATCCTTACGCGGTCGCTCAACTTCGGCAAGACACCAAACTTGGCGATTACTATAACTTAGTTGGTTTTCAAACGAACTTAACCTTCCCCGAACAACAACGGGTATTCCACATGATTCCGGGATTAGAAAACGCCAAATTCATTCGTTATGGCTTAATGCATCGGAACAGCTATATCGATGCGCCGGTTGCGTTAAACGAAAATTTAACATTGCAGAAAATGCCAAATCTCTATATTGCTGGGCAGTTGTCCGGTGTAGAAGGCTATGTGGAAAGTGCCGCTATGGGCATTCTTGCCGCCATTTCTTGTTGGCGGTCCTTGGAGGGTAAACCCTTTATTCCCGTTCCTAAAGAAACCGTCTCTGGCGCATTGGTCGATTATTTATTACATGCCGATGGGGCATATTTTGCCCCGATGAACGCTTCCTGGGCCTTATTCCCGAATTCGCACAAAGAAACGCGGGATGCTACGATTGCTTTGGCATTAGACAAAATCAAAACCTACTGGAAACTCATCCATGAATAAACCGGAAAAAGAATATCTCGATCATTTGGAAGCCAAACGTTATTCTGCGCATACGTTGGATTCTTATCGACGGGATTTAGATTTCTTTTTTGCGTTTTTAAATGAAGAAGGTTTGTTATTTGACGAAGTCGACAAGCAAACGGTGAAAGACTTTGAAGCCGAAGAGCTCGCCCGCGGCGTCGGTCCCCGTTCATTGGGACGAAGAATGTCGGCATTGCGGCAATTCTACGATTACTTGTTACGGAAGGAAGAAGTGCCGTTCAATCCGTTTGAAATGGTGCATGCACCGAAGAAGCCAATACGTTACCCCGACGCATTAAGCGAGGGACAAGTTTCATCGTTATTAAACGCCAATGCAAAACGAACCGATGCGTTAGCCGTTCGGGATCAGGCTATTCTCGAACTCATGTATGCGTCTGGCATGCGAGCTTCAGAGGTGGTTTCTTTTAAAAAACGGGACGTGAATTACCGGCAACGCGTCATTTCCATCATCGGCAAAGGCGATAAGCAACGATTGGTGCCGTTTGGCCAAACGGCATTGCTAGTCATGCAGACTTATTTTGAAAAACAACGTCCCACTTTAGCTGCCCGTCACCATTCCACCCGACCTGGGGATGCGTTCTTCCTCAATGAACGGGGTGAAAACTTAACAGTGCGGGGTCTTGAAACGATTCTTCGTTCCGTGGAACAGAAGACTGGCATCTATCTTGGATTACACCCCCATATGTTGCGTCATTCTTTTGCCACGTCTTTGCTCGATCATGGTGCCGACTTACGTCTCATCCAAGAACTGTTAGGGCATGCGAGTCTCAATACCACTCAGGTCTATACGCACGTCTCCAAGAAAGCGATGCAAGAACAATATCGTGCCTATTTCCCCCGTCAAGGGAAACCCGACGATGAAGACTGAATTTCTAGCCTAATTAGGCCTTCAAGTTTCAATTGTCAAGGAGTTTTCTCTCCTGTATAATACCCAATGGCCCTTTTTAGGGCTTATACACACCCTGTGGATTGAACGCCGTGTTCCTTGACGGGCAAAAGAGCTTAAAAAACGTCTTGGTGGTCAGTTCTTCGAAACGGGGGAGGCATAAACAAATGGAGGTCACAAAATGAGTGACGAAGAAAAGAAAGTCGAGAGCGCTGCTCCGGTAGAAGAAGCCGCTGCCTCTGACGATGCTGCTACGGCCGAAGAAACGATGGCCGCAATCATCCACGATCCAAATGCGCCGATTATGACGATGCGCAAATTGTTGGATGCTGGTGTCCACTTTGGACATCAAACCCGCCGCTGGAACCCAAAGATGGGCAAATTCATCTATGGGGCTCGCAATGGCATTTACCTCATCGATATGGCGAAAACCGTCGAACAAGTCAATGTTTCTTACAAGAAATTAAAGGATATTGTTGATCAAGGCGGCAAAGTGCTCTTTGTCGGCACGAAAGACAGCGCCAAACAAATCATCGTTGATGAAGCCACTCGTTCTGGCTCGTTCTATATTGCCAATCGTTGGCTCGGTGGCACCTTAACGAACTTCCGTACCATCCTTGGCCGTACCAAGAAACTCAAGGAACTCGAAGACATGGAAGCTTCTGGTGAATTTGAAAAGCTTCCCAAGAAAGAAGTTGCCATCTTAAAGAAAGAACTCGAAAAACTTTCTCGTAACCTTGAAGGCATTAAAGAAATGCGCCGTCTCCCACAAGCGATCATCGTCGATGACCCAACCGTGGAACATAACGCCATTGAAGAAGCTCGCAAACTTCATATTCCTACTTTCGCCATCTGCGATACTTCCGATGATCCAGATCTCGTGAATTTCCCAATCCCATCGAACAACGATGCCCCAAGTGCTCTCAAACTCTTGATTGGTGTCCTTGCTGATGCCGTGGTTGAATCCAAAGGCGGTGTCACGGAATATGCTTATGTGAAAGACGCAGCAGAAGAAGCCACGATGAAAGACGCGGTCCGTGCGGCGGATATTGCCAACGAACAACGCAAAGCTGCCATCCGTGCGCAACGTCAAGCTCGCGAAGAACGCTTCCGGAAGATGCAAGCGGAACGTCAAGCTCGTTTCGCTGCTCGTAATGCTGCCCAACAACAAAATGCTGCTCCGAAAGCCGAAGGAGAAGCTGTCGCTGCTCCCAAAGCCAACGAAAGCAAAGCTGCTTAATAAAGGAGATTGAAATGGCCGATCAAAACACCATTGCTTTAATCAAAGCCCTCCGGGAACGTACCGGTGCGGGCATGATGGATTGCAAACACGCACTCGAAGAAAACAATTATGACCTCGAGAAATCCGTCGACTACCTCCGTGAAAAAGGCATTGCCAAACAAGCCAAACGTGCCAATCGCACGGCGGCCGAAGGCCTTGCTTTGGTGAAAGTCTGCGATAAGTGCCACAAAGCGGCTCTTATCGAAGCCAATTGCGAAACGGACTTCGTTTCTGCTTCGGACAAATTCCATGACTATGCCGAAGGCCTCTTGGAATATGTCATGAAGAACGAACCAGCCTCCATCGAAGATGCACGTCAAGCGACGTTACAACTTCATGATAATGCTGCGCTTGCCTTGGGTGAAAAGATTGAATTCCGTCGTTACGTCATTCTTCACGCGGAAGAAGGACAAGGACTCGGAAGCTACATTCACCAACATGGCAAAATCTCTGTAGCGGTCATCTTAGCCAAAGAAGATGCGGATTTAGCCCACAAACTGGCGATGCATATCGCGGCCAATGCGCCGGAATTCGTTTCGTTAAACGATGTTCCTGCTGCCACCCGCGACCGGGAATTAGCCTTGGCGCAACGCGAAGTTGCCGATGACGAAAAGCTCGCGAATAAACCGCAAGCCGTCAAAGACCAAATCGCAGTTCGCAAAGCGGAAAAAGCACTCTCGCAATATTGCTTATTAGATCAAAAGTACTTAATCGATCCTTCCAAGACAATCGAACAAGTGCTCAAAGAAGCCAATAACAGCGTGGTCCGCTTCGTCCGCTACCAAGTCGGCGAAGGCTTAGCTGCTTAAGCAAAATGTCAAACGGTTAGCGCGTCCTTGTGACGCGCTTTTCGTTTTACAAAGACTTCTTTCCTGGTTTTTTGTATAATAGGGGCGCTATGGAATCACAATCTATCTATCACCGCATTATCTTGAAAGTAAGCGGCGAAGCCCTCCAAGATGAAGTGGATGGCTCCATTTATGACGAAAAGAAGTTAAAAGACTTAGCCATTGTCGCGAAAGCCGCCCATGAAAAAGGAGTGCAAATCGGCATCGTGGTTGGCGCAGGAAACATCTGGCGCGGTCGCATGGCTGAAAAAGTTGGCATCGAACGTTCGACTGCTGACTACATGGGCATGTTAGGCACCATCATGAATGCTTTGGCATTACAAAGCGTGCTCGAAAGCGTGGGATTAGACACCCGCGTTCTCTCCGCCATCAATGTCCCTGAAGCGTGCGAACCTTATATCCGCCGCAAAGCCGTCTCTCACTTAGAGAAAGGCAGAGTCATCATCTTTGCCGGCGGCACGGGCAATCCTTATTTCACCACCGACACCTGTGCGACGTTACGGGCCCTAGAAATCAATGCCGATGCCATCATCATGGGCAAGAATGGCGTCGAAGGGGTTTATGATTCCGATCCTCGGAAAAATAAAGATGCAAAACTATTACGGCATTTGACCTATCAAGAAGTCATGAACCGTAAATTAGCGGTCATGGATCTTACCGCGGTTGCCATGTTGGCGGATTCTCCCGTGAAGATTCATGTATTCAATATGTCGAATCCGAATGGGTTAATCGATATCTTGAATGGAAAAGAGATAGGATCCGTCATCGCGAAGGAGTAAATACCATGGAAGAAATTGTCAAAGAAGCGAAACAACAACTCGACAAGACTGTCGAAGCCTATGAAGGCCGCCTTTCAAAGTTAAGAAGTGGACGGGCCAATCCGCAGATGCTTTCCGGCATCAAGTGCGATTATTATGGCGACAAGATGGAAATCACTGCGTTAGCAAGCATCTCGATGCCAGAACCGCGCCAACTGCTTATCAAGCCATATTCGCGTGAAGACATCAAAACGATCGCGGCGGCGATTGCCGCGGCGAATCTCGGTGTGAATCCTCAAGTGGAAGCCACCGATATTCGGATTATTGTCCCACCATTGACGGAAGACACCCGGAAACAAATCGCAAAAGAAGCCAAAGGCATTGCCGATGAAGCGAAAGTCGCGGTGCGGAACGTCCGTCGTGACTTCATGGATTTGTTAAAAGACGACGACACGATGACCGACGATTTAAAAGATCGTATCGAAGAAGATTTGCAAAAGATTGTCACTGAAACGAATAAACGTATCGATGACATCTTAGCCGTCAAACAAAAAGAAATCATGACGATCTGATTCGTCTTTACGTAGTCTTTACGCCGCCTATATAGGGCGGCTTTTCTTGTGGTTTCTTTTTCTTTAGAAAGCGGATATGCTTTAGACGTTATGCAAAAACAAACGAAAACAAAACGATTCCTGCTTAGTGGCTTAAAAGGCATTGCATTAGGCATTGCTGCCGCGATTCCAGGCTTAAGCGCCGGTTCAATTGCTGTCATCCTACATTGTTATCAAATCTTAGTGGATGCGATGGCCAGTTTCCGAAAAGCATTCAAGAAAAGCTTTTTGACGTTGTTACCGTATTTCCTCGGTTTGATTCTCGGTGCCGTGGCTGCCTTAGTGGGCATTAAAAAAGGCTACGAAGTGGCGCCGTTTACGTTAACGGGTTTCTTTGCCGGCTGCGTGTTTGGCTCCTTGCCCGTCGCATGCAGCGAATTACGGAAAGGGAAAGATGGCAAAGAAAAGCTTGCCCACATTTTGTCCGGTGTTCTTTGTTTCGCGGTTGCCGCCGCTTTAGGCATTGTTACCGCCTTAACGGAAGTGAACTTCTCTGACGCCATGGGCAATCGGGTGTGGTGGATGTATCCCATGATGTTGCTTGCTGGGTTTGTGGCCGCGTTTACCTGTGTTGTTCCTGGGATTTCGGGTTCGATGTCTTTGATGGTGCTTGGCGTTTATTATCCGATTCTTCATACGTTTATTGGACGAAGTGGCATTTCTATTTGGGCTTCTGGCGTTGGCGGTGGCTATGTCGCCACTGGCATCGTCTATGCATTGTTATTGGTCGTAGGCGCCTTGTTCGGCTTATGGGCCGCTTCTCATTTGATGAAGAACTTACTCGCGAAACATCGGGTGACCACATTCTATGGCATTCTCGGATTATTGCTTGGATCCTTGGTTTCGATGTTCATCAATTCCAGCATCTATCCGCAATATCGGGGCGTTTGGGACGAAAGCACATCGTCTTGGGCCATTAAGCCAATTGCAACCTGGGATTATGTTGTTGGTGCCGTTCTCTTCGTCTTGGCGGCAGGATTTACATTCTGGTGGGTAAGAAAGACCAACCAAAAAGCCAAAACGGAAGAACAAGCGGAATTGCAACAAGAAGACAGCGAAAAAACGGAAGGCGATTGACCTTCCGTTTTGCTTATAACGTAATCGTGCCGTTTTGGCAGATGATTTCTTGAAGATTAGTTCCAGCGTTCCAGTCGGCTTCTTTTGTTAATGCCGACCAGGTTTCTTGGGAACCTGCAAAGTGAATGGTGGTGAGTTTCGTATCGCCTTGGAAAAGATTCTTCGGCAAAGAAACGATCGTAGAAGGGAAAGAAATGTTTGTTAAGCTAGTGCAATTTGCGAAAGCGCCTTCCCCGAGGGAACGAAGTGAGGTTTTGCTGAAATCTAGCGTGGTTAAAGCGATGTCATTGGTGAACGCGTATGCGCCTAACGAAGAAAGATTCGAAGCGAACGTGACGGAAGTTAATGTCGCATTATCGCTACAGGCATATTCGTGGATGTTTTGAAGAACGCTTTGCTCGGCATTCGTATAAGAACCAAAATGGATTTCTTGCAAGGCGGGCAAGCTCGTGAAAGAACGAGCGGCAATATCCGCATATAACGTGGGGAGATAAATGCCTCGAATTCCCGAGGAATCCCCATTAAATGTGGCATCTAAACTTAAAACAGATTGCTGATTATTGCTTTTTGGGAATACCAAATAGGCATCTTCTTTTTCCACGGTGATGGAAGTTAATGTCGCAGGTTCATCCGTAGAAAACGTATAAATCGAGTTGCCTTTCCGATATTTCTTGGCCGCATCATAACTGCCACTGGCAGCGTTGTTCCAGCCATAGGCAAAGCCGCTTGTGCTACGGGAAGAGGAACGTTGGTTGAGAAATACGGCACCAAGGATAGCGGTAACGATGGTGCCAACGAGTACCGCCGAGAACACGCCAACAATCCAATAGGTGCGGTGCTTCATTTTTATTTTTAACGCGGGATTCTTAGGATCATGCGGATCCATGGGATCCACGACAGTTGCTTTTTCTTCTACTTTGTTTTCCATGACTTATCTATTTTAACGGAACTGCGGGTCGTTTGTATATTCCTGCGGGCAAAGCGTTTTTTCTTACTGCTATTTCGGCTATAATTTTCCCGATGGACCAAACGTTTAAACTCACGAAGAAATTAGACCATATTGCGTTTATTATGGATGGGAATGGCCGTTGGGCGAAAATGCGGGGATTACCCCGTTATTTAGGCCATAAAGAAGCCTGCAATCGCATCATTGAAATCTTTGATGCGTGCCGTGAATTCAACATTCGTTACATGTCTTTTTATGCGTTCTCTACCGAAAACTGGAACCGCCCGCAAGACGAAATCGACCATTTGATGGACTATTTGGAGCTTTTCTTTCAAAAAGAAATCGACTATTTAGATTCTGTGGGTGCCCGTATTTTGGTTTCTGGGGATTTATCGCGCATTCGGGAGAAAACCCGGAAAGTTTGTTACGAATCCATGGAACGAACAAAAGCCAATTCTACGAGTTATCTGAATGTCTGTTTAAACTATGGTGGCAGAGACGAAATCGTTCGGGCGGCCAAAAAGATTGCCATTGCTTATCAAAATGGTTCGCTAGCCTTAGACAATTTAAACGAAGAAACATTTAAACAATATCTTTGGCAACCCTTGCTTCCCGATGTGGATTTAATGATTCGGACTTCGGGAGAAGAACGAATTTCTAATTTCCTATTGTATGAAAACGCGTATGCTGAATTTGTATTTACTCCGGTGAAGTGGCCGGATTTTAAACGGGATGCGTTAATCGATTGTCTCAAAGAGTATCAAGCACGCAACCGTCGGTTTGGAGGATTGAAGAATGAGTAATAATGGCTTGGTAAATACGCCGCCAGCGGGATTTAAGGCTTCGCTTCGTTCTCGCATTATTGTTGCTGCCATCCTCGTCGCCATCTTTATTCCTGCCTTCGTATTAGGTGGGTGGGTTTGCTTTTTCGTATTCATGGCCTTTTTGTCTTTGGCCTTAATTGAAGTCTTACTGGCTCCCCACAAACGTTATGGCTGGTGGATTTGGGTATTCACGTTTGTCGTTACGTTCTGTTACGTTTATTGGTTTATTTTGAAAGGCAATTTAATTGGTTACCGAAAAGATCCCGAGAACTATTCCTTCTCTTTAGAAAATTATTTTTCTACGTTAGATATTTCGGTCGTTGGTATTGCGGCTGCTTTGATTGGCTATTTCATCATCGCAATTTTTGATAAGAACTTCGATTTTTCCGATGTTTCTTATCTTTTTACGATGACGATCTTGCTTGGCCTTGGCTTCCAAACATTCTACTTCGTGCGTTATTTCCCCTTCTTTGTTTATGGTTTCTCTTCGGCTTATCGCGACTATAGCGGTTTGATCATTAGCGGCGTCAGCGGTCCTTCCGTGATTCAGCAAGTAGGCTTTAAATATTGGGGATCCATCACGATGGAGGTCTATGTCTTTATCGGGGTGATCGCGAATGATGTCTTTGCTTATTTCGGCGGCGTTTACTTCGGGAAACACAAAATGAATCCGCGCATTTCCCCGAAAAAGACCTGGGAAGGGTTTTGGTTTGGCGCTGTGATTTCTTTCTTGTTGTCCTCTACTTGGGGTTTAGCGTTGGCCTTCACGGGCTGGCCGATGTTGCCGTTCTTAGACCGTTCGAATTTCTATTGGATTCTTTTAATTAGCTTCATCTTGCCATTACTCAGCGATTTAGGTGACTTAAGCTTCTCCTTAATCAAACGGCATTATGGCATCAAAGACTATGGCAACATTTTGCGGGGCCATGGCGGCGTATTAGACCGCTTCGATTCCACGATTTTTGCCATGATCGGCGTTTCGATCATTTTGATTTTCTTGCTTCACGAATTTGACTTCCTATTATGAGAAAAGTCGTTTTATTAGGGGCCACTGGGAGCATCGGGACCCAGTCGCTTGATCTCTTTGAAAAACATCCGGATGATTTTCAGTTACTTGGCATATCGCTCGGCCATCAGGTCGATAAGATTCCCGGGATTTTAAGCCGTTTTCCTTTGATTCAGCATGTTGCCGTGTTAGAACACGATGACGCAGTGAAACTACATGAAGCATATCCAACCATTAACGTTTACGAAGGCGAAGAAGGGATTTTAGATTTAATTCGTGACAGCGGTGCGGAAATGGTAGAGAACGCCATTCTTGGTTTTGCCGGGCTTATGCCGTCGTTAGAAACCCTCCGTGAAAATAAAATTCTTTGCCTTGCGAATAAAGAATCCTTAGTGGTTGGTGGTGAACTAATCGAACGATTATTGGCACATGGTCATGGCAAACTCTATCCGATTGATTCGGAGCATGTCGCCTTAGCGAAATGCTTGTCTCAAGTCAAACGCGAAGACGTGGAGGAACTCGTGATTACCGCTTCTGGCGGCGCGTTCCGAAAAAAGAGCCGTTCTGAACTCTTAAACGTTACCCCGGAAGAAGCGTTACATCACCCGACTTGGTCGATGGGGAAGAAGATCACGATTGATTCGGCCACGATGTTTAACAAAGGCTTTGAAGTCATTGAAGCCCATTACCTCTTTCATTGGCCCGTCGAGCGGATTCGAATTTTATTGCACGACGAATCTTATGTGCATTCCTTGATCAAAATGAAAGATGGCAGCTACTATGCCGACATCGCAAAACCCGATATGCATGGCCCGATTGCCTATGCATTATATGAGGGGAAAGCGCCATTTACGGTGTATCATGAAGCCAAGATTTCTGATTTTGGGCCGTATACCTTTCATAAATTCCAGCCCGAACGTTACCCCGCGGTGGGGATTGCGTTACGTGCCTTAGCCATGGGTGGCGTGATGCCAGCTTACTTAAATGCTGCGAATGAAGAAGCGGTTGCCTTATTCCTAGATCATCAAATCCCCTTCTTAGCCATTGAGAAAGCCGTCAGTGGTGCCTTGTCTTCTTTACCGAACGTCTCCCATCCGACGTTACGGGATATTCGTTCGGCCGATTTCTATGCGAGACTTTGGGTGGAACGCCACTATGGAGGAAAATCGTAATGCATATCTTCATCACCGTTCTGATCCTGATCTTCATGCTCGGCATCTTAATCGGATGCCACGAAGCAGGCCACTTGGCGGTCGCGAAAGCATATAACGTCTATTGCTTGGAATATTCTATCGGATTTGGCCCCAAGATTTTTTCTCATACCCGGAAAGGTGGCGAAACGGCCTTTAGTCTTCGTGCCTTACCATTAGGTGGCTACGTCTCCATGTATAGCGAAGGCGTTGAGCTTCCGTTTGGTAAATCCGTGCCGAAAGAACGTTGCTTAGAAGGCGTTTCCCATCCAAAACGGGCGGCCATCATGGGCGCTGGGATTATGGTGAATCTCTTCTTGGCATTCTTTTCCACGATGATTTATGCGACTTGCTTCCCTTCGTACTATACTGCCGCGTATTTCGATACGGGATTAACAAACGAAGCAACGTTTGTGACTTCCTCCGACCAAAATACCGAAACGGCGCAGGCGTTATCGTTCTGGGTGGGCGGCAGTCTTGGCGGTAGCAAGATCGATTCGGACCACACGAAGCTCTATGTTCCGTTCACCGCGAAAGACCGAAATGGCAACGAAATCGGTTATGTCGTGGATGATGCGGCAACGATCAATGGTTCCTCTTATTGCGCCGTCTTCCAATTCGCTTCGATTGTCGCCGATAATCCTTTGGCGAGTCAGATCACATTCTATGCTCCTGATACGGGTGCTTTCACGAATGCGTATCAAACGGCTTTAGGCATTTCGCAATTCCCCGATACGGAAAAAGCGTATGTCTTAGAAGAAGGGGATGAAGTCGAACTTCATTTGACATTTATCGCGTCGGACGGCTATGACGTCAGCCCAAGCCGGGAACAATTTCATTCCGCGTTAGGAAATAAAACCACGGTTCGCTACACCTATGTGAAGAATGACAAAGGGAACTTGGCGTTAACCTCTTCGGATGCTGTCTCGATTTTGACTTACACGTATTGGGCGCCATTTGGGCAACGGCTCAAGCAAGGTTGCCAATATTTTACGATTTTCTTTACTTCGATTGGGCTAGGCTTAAAGTCGATTTTCACTTTTAACTTCTCTAATGTCGGTTCCGTCGTGGCGATGGGAAGCGTGCTTGCCACGACCTCTACCGAAATCGGTTGGGGACGGACGTTCTTCTTGTATGGTGGTTTCCTTTCGTTAAATTTAGCGATTTTGAATCTTTTGCCTTTCCCAGGCTTAGATGGCTGGCAATTGTTAGTGACGTTCCTTGAAGGGGCATTCCACAAGAAAATCAATGATCGGGTCAAAAATATCGTTTCCACGATTGGAATTGGCTTATTATTAGTTTTTGGTGTCATGATTATCATCAAAGATATTGTGGGGTTATTCATTCGGTAATATGCGAGAGAAAATGTTGCGTTTTTTAAAATCGATTGGACTAGAGGCCGAAAGTGCTGATTCTTTAAGCGATTTGGATTTCGAACTTGTGGGGCGGGATACCTATAATCCGCATCTCATCCATATGGCAATTCGGAAGGAGAATCCTTGGGATTTTTCTTCCTTAGAACGGTTTATGGAAGGCTTAGCCACCATTCCTTATCCGTATGATTTACGTTTTTCCTACGAAAATCCGTCTCAACTAGACGATTTAGATGCCTTGTTCCATGATTGGTATTTCGCGACGTACCACATTCCTTCTTCGTTGGTGTTACAAGAAGGAGAGGAAGACGTCATTGAACTTTGCCCGACTGATGATGCCGCGAAATCTTCTTTGTCAACGGTCTTAGAGGCGTTTAATTCTTTCTTAAATTTCCTGTCTTATCCTTACCAATTGGTGGCCGGAGAAGAAAAGAAAGAAACAAAGGCTCCGGAACCTGAAAAGGTAGAGGAACCCGTCTCAGCGCCAGAAGAGACATCTGAACCAGACGAACCAGAGCCTTCAGAGGATTCCGAAGAAACAGCTGAGCCTTCGGAAGAAGCGGAAGAAAACGAATGCGAACCAGACACATCAGACGAATCTTCTATGACACTGGAATCCAATTCTGCCGTTTCTGATGAAGAAGCCGAGGCTTATGCGAAAGAGTTAAGAGAAGCAGAACAGAGCTATCTCCATAATTTACAAGACGAAAGAAACGCCAGAACGCAACGCCTCATCTATGAAAAAGGCGACTATGTGAAGTTAAACGATCTCAACGAGGTCTACACCACCCATGAAAATCACGTTGATGTTGAAGGGGAGCTTTATGGGATTGACGATAAAGACAACCCACCAAGAAAGAACCGTCGTGGCAAATTCATGCTTGTTTGCGGCATCGGCGATGCTAGGCAAAAGAACGCCGTCAAGATCCGTTTGTTGGAATCTTCAAACGGATTAAAAGGCGATATGATTGCTGGCTTAAACGAAAAAGCCAATGGTCGGCGTGTTCGTGTTCGTGGCGTCATTGAATCCGATATCCATACGGGGCAGAAACAAATCTTTGTTCATTATTTAGATGATGCCCCCGCAATCCCATTACGTGACGATCCCGAACCCAATAAACGCGTGGAGCTTCATTTACACACCAAGATGTCCGCAATGGATGGGGTAGGGGATGCCCAACGTTATATTGATTTGGCCATCCATATGGGTATGAAAGCCCTGGCCATCACCGACCACGGCGTCATTCAATCGTTCCCGATTGCTGAAACATATTTAAGCGGCTTAAAGAAAAAGAAGCCGGATTTGGATTTCAAGATCCTTTACGGCGTAGAGTTTTATGCGTTCCATAAACCGCAGATGATTTACAACGCGCCAAAGGAGCCGATGGATTTACGGAAAGCCAATTACTGCGTACTCGACTTCGAAACTACTGGCCTTTCCCAAACGTATGACCGCCCCACGGAATTCGGTGCCGTTTTCGTCGAACACGGCATGGTTCGAAATAATTTCGACACCTTTATCAATGCCGGCGTGAAGATTCCGGAAGCCATTCAGAAAAAGACGCACATCACGAACGAAATGATCGCTTCGGCGCCGAACGAAAAAGAAGCGTTAGAGAAAATCATGGCGTTTATTGGGGATGAGAATACGATTCTTGTCGCGCATAACGCAACCTTCGATATCGGCTTCTTGAACATGATGCGGAAAAGACAAGGATTGCCCCCGATTAAGAACCCCTATATCGATACTTTGGCGTTGTCACACTGGTTACGCCCCGATTCAAGACGGCATAACCTCGGTGCTTTATCCAAAGACTTGCAACTCGATACCTATGATGACGAAAAAGCCCACCGTGCCGACTTCGATGCCGGCGCCTTAAACTCAGTCTGGCAGGTTTTAATCAACGTTATCGCCAAGAAAGTCGGGAAAACCAACCCAACGACGGAAGACTTGGAACATCCTGTCTTTACGGATACGGGCATGTACCGTTCGTTAAAATGTTCTCACTTGATCGCCATCGCAAAAGATCAAGCGGGTTTAAAAGACTTATACAAGCTCATTTCGAAATCAGAAACGGCTTATATGGCCGTCGGTTCGACGCCACGCATTGACTATGACGACGTTCAAAACATGCGTGAACATTTGATTTTGGGTTCAGCTTGCCAAAATGGCGAAGTCTTTGTTTCGGCCATCGAAAAACGGCCGGAAGACTTAGAAAAAGCCATCTCTTTTGTTGATTACGTGGAAATTCAGCCGCGTGAACAATATCGGTTCTATATCGAAACGGGCGAATATACCGAAGAGAAACTCGATTTGGCGCTGCATGCCATTTTAGACACGGCCGAAAAACTCCATAAGCCCGTGTGTGCCACCGGCGATTGCCATTATGTGAATCCCGTGGATAAAGTCACGCGGGATATCTATGTGTTCCAGAAAGCCATCGGCGGCGGCTTCCATCCTTTAATGACGGCCTCTCGCCGTGCGTTAGAAGAAGCAGGGCACCACGTCGAGAACCCCGATCAACATTTCTATTCCACGAAAGAGATGCTCGATAGCTTCCGGAAATGGTTGCCCGAAGAGAAATGCCAAGAAATCGTCATCCAGAATACGAACCGGGTTGCTGATCAAATCAGCGGAGACATCAAGATTTTAAAAGATCACTTATATACCCCAGATGCGAACTTACCGGGTTCGGCTGAGCACTTAAAAGAGATTTGTTATCACAATCTCGAAGAACAATATGGGCCAAATCCAGACCCCGAAGTCAAAGCGCGGCTTGACCGGGAATTAGAAGGTATTATCGGGCATGGCTACTCCGTTACTTATTACATCGCCCACTTGCTCATCAAATGGGCCAATAGCCATGGATTCTTTGTCGGTTCCCGTGGCTCTGTCGGTTCATCTTTTGCCGCCCATATGGCTGGCATTACGGAAGTCGATGCTTTAAATCCACATTACCTTTGCCCGAAATGCAAGCACTTTGAATGGGCTGATCCTAGAAAATATCGTTCTGGTTTCGACTTGCCACATAAGAAGTGCCCTGAATGTGGAACCGATATGTTAAGAAACGGACAATCGATCCCGTTTGAAACGTTCTTAGGATTTAAGGCAGACAAAGTCCCTGATATCGACTTGAACTTCCCGCAGGACCACCTAGACGAAGCACATGACGAAACGCGAAGAATGCTTTCGACACCTGAAGAAAACAAACTCTATGCCGAAGGAAAACCAGTTGTTTCTCCGCACGTTATCCGCGCTGGCACGATTACGACCGTTGAATTTAAGATCGCCTGTGGTTACGTCAAAGGCTACTATGAACGTGCACTGCATGAGCCAGTCACCAACGAAAATAACGCGTATATCTCTTATTTGGCGGAACGCTGTGTCGGCGTGAAACGCTCCACGGGTCAACACCCGGGCGGCATTGTCGTCATCCCAGCCGATATGGATATCTTTGACTTTGCGCCTTATCAATATCCGTCTGATGACCCGTCGAAAGGATGGTTAACAACCCATTACGAATTTGCTTCCATGCACGATTCCGTCTTAAAACTCGATGAGCTTGGCCACGTTGACCCGATGG
Organism: uncultured Erysipelotrichaceae bacterium; assembly: GCA_902791935.1. Taxonomy (GTDB): domain Bacteria; phylum Bacillota_I; class Bacilli_A; order RFN20; family CAG-826; genus UBA4951. The sequence continues at coordinate 39,113 of CADAXQ010000017.1, forward strand.
CGTTACGGATGATGCATGAAGCCACTGGCGTCGATTTCCGTACGATTCCGATGGATGACAAAGAAGTCATGGGACTCTTCTTAGGGGTCGGGCCGCTTCATATGAAGTCAAATCCCTTAGGATTTAAGACGGGAGCAGTGGGCTTACCCGAATTCGGCACCCCATTCGTCCAAGGATTGCTTGAAGAAGCGAAACCAAAGACATTCAATGACTTATTAATTATCTCGGGTCTATCGCATGGCACGAACGTGTGGAACGATAATGCCCAGCTTCTCATTAGCCAGGGCAAGGTGCTTGATCAGGTCATCGGGTGTCGTGACGATATCATGAACTACCTGATTCTTCAGGGCCTGGACCACTCCGAAGCCTTCCACATCATGGAAGACGTTCGTAAGGCAAGAGGTTTAAAACCCGAATACGAGAAGGATATGCGCGATCATGGCGTGCCCGATTGGTACATCCAGTCGTGCCACAAAATCAAATACTTGTTCCCACGAGCGCACGCGACAGCTTACGTTATGGCGGGTTGGCGCGTTGCCTGGTATAAAGTCCATAAGCCGTTAGCGTTCTATTCGGTTTATTTTTCGACGCGTTGCAACAAATTCGATATTAAGAAGATGACACTGCCAGAAGACAAGTTATTAGATGTCATTCATGAGATGCAACAAGCGCAAGCCAATAAGACGTTAAGCGATACCGATGCCGAAGTCTTAAAAGGGCTTACCGTCGCGATTGAATGTGTGGACCGTGGCTACAAGATCGAAAATGTTGACTTACGGAAATCCGATGCGAAGTTCTGGACGATTGATGCCGAGAACAATGCAATTGTGCCACCGTTCTCTGTCATTCCGAACTTTGGTACGGCAGCCGCAGAAGGCATTGTGGCCGCCCGTAGCCATGGTGGCCCCTTCTTATCCAAAGAGGATCTGATTGAGCGGGTGCGGCAAGAACCGCTTCCGAACGATCCGACGCATTTCTATTCGTTAGGCACTTCGGCCATGGCAGCATTAGACGATGTCGGTGCCACGAAAGGGCTCGATGATACCAATCAAATGTCCCTCTTTGATTTTTCGTTCTAAAGTGGCATAATAACGTGCGCTTGAGGAGATTTTCCCCAAGGCATCGGGACGTAGCACAGCTTGGTAGTGCGTCTGGTTCGGGACCAGAAGGTCGTGGGTTCGAATCCCATCGTTCCGACCACGAAGAAACACTGGCTTGATTCAAGAATCAGGCCTTTTTCTTTCTTTGAAATGTCTCTTCCCTATCTTTTTTGTTGGGAAATGTCCAAATTATATCGAAAAGTAATATTCATGCCGCTCTCTCTTCTAAAAACACCCTTAAATTTTTATAATGTTAAGGTCAAAGGAACGTGTTTATGGACGAAAAAGTAATACGCAATCCTGAGTTTGTACATATGTATCGAGCTCAGATTTTTCCTGATGAAGATGCGGATCAGAGAATTCAAACCATTCGTGATGCTTGTGTCAAATATCGGTTTCAAAACGTCATCTTGATGTTCAATGCCGAAGAGTTCAATGTCGGTCATATCACCAAAGAAGAATTAAAGCCTTGGATTGAGGTTATTTTAAAAGCAAAGAAAGTCTTTGCGGATGCTGGCATTTCCTTGTCGCTGAATCCCTGGATTGAAATTGGTCACTTAGATCGGGGCAGAAAATTAAAACCAGGGCAACATTTCCAAACGATGGTGGACCGGTTCGGCAACCAATGTGAAATGGTCGCGTGCCCGTTAGATGAAGAATGGCAGAAATACTATCTCGATTTAATGACGTATTACGTCCAAACAGTGCAACCTTCGATTTTATGGATTGAAGATGATTTCCGTCTCCATAACCACGCTCCACTTGATTGGGGCGGATGTTTCTGCCCTCATCATATGGAGGCCTATCAAAAGAAGTTAGGCAAGAAGGAAAGTCGCGAAGAATTTGTTCATGCGTTAGAGCAAGAAGAACCGTCACCCGAACGGAAAGTGTGGCTGGACGTGAGTCACGATACGATGCTATCTTTAGCGGAGAAAATCGGGGACCGCGTTCGTTCTTTGGGATTAAAGACCTCAGTGGGATTAATGAGTTCCGCTTCTTGGAACCATGCGATGGAAGCGAGACATTGGCAAGAACTCCATCAGGCGTTGTCTCCGGATGGCGTCATGATTGACCGAATTCATTTACCAGCCTACACCGATTGTGGCCCGAAGTCGTATTTAAGCAATTTCACGATGATTTCGATGGCGAATCGCGCGATGCTGGGCGATAAAGCCATCATTTATCCGGAATTTGAAAACGGCATCTTCAACCATTACGACAAAGACACCAAATTCGCGAAATTTGAATTAGAGGCTGCCTTGGCGTTAGGAATTGATGGCTGTACCTATTCGATTTCCGAGTTTACTGGCAACGGCCCTTCATTAGAGTTAGGTTACTTCCAAGCCATTTCTTCTTTGAATCCCTATTTGGATGCCGTCAAGAAACTTCATTTCTTACCGAGTCAGATGCGTGGCATCGTGATTCCGATCGATGAAGATACGGTCTACCATCGTCATGTCGGTGGCTTCTTATCTTTGACCCCAGACGATTATTCCATCGCAAATTACTTTGCTTCTTTAGGATTCTCTTATCGTTATAGCCTTGAGAAAGAATTCCATCATGAAATCATCGCCTTAAAAGGTCAAAATGCCTGGAACTTCACGGATCAACAATTACGTGACCTTTTCCGTGACAACTTTGTTTATGTCGACGGGGAAGCAGCAAAAATCTTAGAAATGCGGGGACTATCCTCGTTAATTCATGCCAAGTCCGTAACGAAGATAGGGGCTTACCACGCCGACGATACTTTAGAAATGGTGCCGGAATTACACGGCGTTCCCCATTACAAAGTATCGGCCCAAGAAGCGGCTGGGGAATTCTATCAAATCGAATACGAACCAGACGCGAAGATATTGTCGCGTTTATATAACGCCGTGATGAAAGAAACGGGGAATGGGGTAGCCGTAGGAGAACATTTCTATGTGAATCCTTATCGGTTTAATGCCAGCGTTCATTTGGATCAATATGATGAATTACGTCGGGTTTTATTACGAGAAGAAGTGTTGAAACACATGGTTTCTCCGCTTGTTTATTCGGATGAGATTGGAATTTATTCCTATCTTTATGAACAAGAGGATCAGGATTGTTTGTTATTCACAAACGCGACATATAACACCATCGATAAGTTATCTTTCTACGCGAAGAACCTAGAATTCTCTTCGATTGATGTCGTGGAACACGATGGGTCGATTCACTCTGTCTCTTTCGTTAGAGATGGCGATAAAGTTACTGTGGATAGCCCATTAACATATTTATCGACTACGACGTTGATTTTGCGTCGTTGAATGAACCTAACGAAAAGGGGCTGTTAAGAAATGAAAAATCTTAATAGCCCCTTTTTCTGTCCGTATTGAGGCAGAAGATGATTTGTTTTAATAAAATCGCCAAAAAGGTAGAAATTAACCAAAAAGGTGAATATGTGTTCTAACAACATTGATGGCTAAGAAATCCCAGATTGTTTTTATAAGAACATAATCATGTAAATTGGCATCGTCGTTAAGTTATTTTCCGTTTGCATGAGATTCTTATTTCCGAGTACGTAGCCAAGCGGTAACCGGTATTTGCCATCAGCCGCTACCAATTTCGGAATGGCACGGAAATTGTTTTGATCTTTTCCAGATTTGATCTCGATGGGCAAAACGGCAAGACGGTCATAGTCATTGATTAAGAAATCGACTTCGCCGACTTTCTTGTTGTCATAATAGAATAATTCGTGGCCATGCGCCGCTAATTCCATTGCGCATACGGTTTCATAGACAGAGCCTAAGTTCACGCCGCTGTCGTAGTCCAAGATAGCATGGATATTCGTTCGATATAGCAAATTGGTCAAAATGCCGACGTCATTAAAATAGAGTTTGATTAAATTTTTGCTTAGCGATTCGTTTAATGGGAAAACGGGATTTGCTACAGCATAAGCCTCGTTGACGACCCCTGAAGCAACGAGATAATCAAACTCTTCTTCGTATTTTGCCAGGCTAGAATCATCTTTGTTTTCGATTTTCTTAAAGGTGATTCGTTTGACCTTGTTTGCCATATTCGAGGGCAACAAGCTATATACTTTGGCAATTTTTAGTTTGTGTTCTAAATCATATTGGGAGCAGTCATCTTTATAATAGGTATAGGTTTGAGCATGAACCTCCCGCGTTTTATAAACGTTGCGGTTGATGACATATTCCGTGACAGCATCAGGCAAACCACCCGCGATGAGATAGTCTTTGAATAAAGACAAGATTCGTTGATGGACAGCTTCGCTTACCGCAGTTTTCGTTTGGAAGCAGTTACGGAGATAATCAATGACCTCTTCACCGACTCCGTTGGCCCACAAAAATTCTTCAAAATCCATGGGGTACATGCGGACCTCATTGATGGAGCCCATAGGAATAAAGGTGTGTTTTAAGGTGACACCGAGCAAAGATCCGCTGGCAATATAGCGATAGCGGTTTTCTTTTTTTAAATCCTTAAGCATCGAAATCAATTGAGGGTAATACTGGATTTCGTCAAGAAAAATGATGGTATCTTTAACGGAATTGAGCTGATTGCCATAGAGGGCGCCGATAAGTAAGTAGAAATCTTTCGTCGTTCTAACGTTCTTAAAAAGCTGCTCGCCTTCCGCGTCAGACTTCAAATCGATTTCGACATAGTGGGGAAAATAAGTAGAGGCGGTGTGCCGAATGATAAAGCTTTTGCCGATTTGTCTAGCGCCATCGACAATAATGATTTTGGCATCGGCGTTTTGATAATAATCGTTCAGCGTTTTTTCAATCTTTCTTCGGAACATAAATTCTCCACCAAATCGGTTTTTCCAATATTATTCTATCGATAAAAATCGGTTTTTCCAATATTTTTATAACTAAAAATATCGGCTTTTCCAAAACTTTTCGAGGCAAAGATATCGGTTTTTCCAAAAAATTGATTCTTTCCTTCCGTCAGAATTGGAAGTTACACTAAGTATGTGTTTTTTGAGAAAAATCAGCAGGACATCAATGGGCCCCTAGGGGCCGGCGCCTCCTATGGCGCAAAAAAGCCGCGTCC
>CADAXQ010000018.1 GCA_902791935.1 uncultured Erysipelotrichaceae bacterium
GTCTGCGGGACGCCGAAAAGCGACCTTTCGTCCAACCTGTTCTGAAAAAGCGCGATGGCAGGTTGATTCCGTATCCTTTATTTGCTGGTATATCTAGCCTTTTTTGTTGCTTTAAAAATGGAACATCGTAGAATAGAGACCATAGGAAAAAGTGGCATTTTATCCGCTTTTTGCCCTAGTTGCCCTAGTTGGCGAAATATGAGAGGAACATTATGAATATTGTCGATGAATTGAATTACCGCGGACTGATTGAGCAATACTCCAACGAAGAAAACGTGCGGAAATTGCTTTCCACCAAGCAGACCATTTATTGCGGCTTTGACCCATCGGCCGCTTCGATGCACGTGGGGAACTACGTGATGATTTCCATTTTGAAACGGTTACAGATGGCAGGGCATCGTATCATTGCCGTTGTTGGCGGGGCAACGGGTATGATCGGCGATCCTTCTGGCAAATCGAAAGAACGGAATTTGCAAACGAAAGAAGCACTTGCTCAAAATACTGCCTGCATCAAAGCGCAGCTCGAACGGTTTTTGGATTTTTCAGATCCCGAACGTGGCTTAGTCGTCAATAACTATGACTGGTTAGGAACGATGAGCACGCTCGATTTCTTACGCGACTATGGCAAATATTTCACGATCAACTACATGTTATCGAAGGAAATTGTCTCTTCACGATTAGAAGTGGGCATTTCGTTTACGGAATTCTCTTACCAGATTCTCCAATCGATTGACTTCTATCATTTACGGAAAGAATATGGTTGCAAGATCCAAATCGGCGGAAACGATCAATGGGGCAATTTAACCTCAGGTATGGAACTCATCCGGAAATTAGATGGGGACGATGCGGAAGCTGAAGTCATGACGGCTCACTTAATCACGCGTGCCGATGGTAAGAAGTTTGGCAAATCCGAAAAAGGTGCCTTGTTCTTGAACCCTGAACTCACCTCACCTTACCAACTCTATCAATATTTCATGAATACGACTGATGAAGATGCTGTTAAATACTTAAAGGTTTTCACGTTCTTATCGCATGACGAAATCGAAGCGGTTTCGAAAGAGCACTTCGAACATCCTGGCGAACGGATCGCTCAAAAGAAGTTGGCCTATGAAATCACCAAAGACATCCACGGCGTTGAAGCAGCCGAAGAGGCCGTTAAGATGTCGAATGTGCTTTTCTCGGGCGATGTCGCTTCGTTAAACGGCAAAGAAATCGAAGAACTTTTAGGTTCCTTGAAAGTCAAACTCGATCACGAAATGAGCTTATTGGACTTATTGGTGACGCTCGGCGCGGCACCTTCTAAGACCCAAGCAAAGACCTTTATTTTGCAAAACTCCGTCGCGGTGAACGGAGAAAAATGCGCTGACCCTGCCAAAATCATCACGAAAGACATGGCAATCGAGGGGAAGTACATTGTGTTACGCCGCGGGAAAAAGAACTATTTCTTGGGGGCGTTTGAAAAAGAAAACTAAGAATCGAAGCATTTCCCTCGCAAAATCATTCCTTATCCTGCATAATATCATCAATCGAAGACATTCGATTATCACAAGGAGTAAAAAACAATGGAAGAAAAGAAAGTTCAAAAATATCGCTGCTTAGTCTGCGGACAGATCGTCGTCCCGAACGAAGACGGGTCCTGCCCCGTCTGCGGTGCCCCCGCCGACATGCTCGTCCCCGTTGACGATGACGGCAACGAGATCCAGCTCTAATCTCCATAAAAAAGAAGGCATCGGGTCACGATGCCTTTTCTTGTATCCCGTAATAGTCGAAGAAGCCGCGGAGGAAGAAATCCTCGACATCTGCGGCTTTGTCACGTTTCCAGACGATGGTGTCTCCGGATTTATCCCAATCGCCCTCGGGGATGACGCGGCCAAGCAAATTCATTTCTAGATTGGGACTAGACACGGTGAAGTGATGCTTTCTTGTGCCGTCCCAATAAGACTTCGTAATTTTGACGGTATCTCCGTCTTGCTCTAACGTATCGTTTAGATATACTGCCATATCATAAACGGCATTAGCTTTGCGTGTTTCATTCCCTTTTGGGCGATACATGATAAAAGTTGGAACATAACCTTTATCGTAGCCATAAGTGGTGTTATAGACGTTCGAAAGGCCGTATTCGTCTTTAAACGTCTGCCATTGATTGGGGTCATATACCCCGTTTTTGTAACGGATTCCTTCGCTGTCGCATTCGAGAAGATAGATTTTTCCTGGTAGCCCAACTCCTTCTTTTTTTAATAAGGAATAAGTCATATAGGAGCAATCGGAACAGGTTTTCCGTAAGAAGCCCAATGCGAATTCGTCTTTTTTCGCGAATTTCTCTTCCAATTGTTTTTGCGTGAGATAAAGGAATTTGCCCCAAATAACTTTGTCATCAAGATAGGTCTCAATCTTTTCAAGATTCGACAATGTTTCATCCCCGTTGGTGGTCTGATGGAGTAAGGTACCATCGATAAAGACTGCCAAAGTGACTTCTCCTTCCACAAAACGGAGCTTAAAAGAATCACTGCCTGAAGGGAAATCGGCGGGATTCACCCCATAAGCCAAAGCGTCGTATTTTTGAAGATATTGGTCAAAGCCGGTGGCAAAGCCACTCCAGCAAGTGCAATCGTTCGGAATCCCTTCTAGCAAAGAGGAATAATCATAAACGAGCAGCAAGAAATTTTCTTTGTGCTCGATTTTCTTTGAAAGTTCAGCATAAGAGATATTCTCCGTATGAAGGGGCAACGAATCGGCTCCTGTGCCTAGTGATGCGTCATATAGCTTTCTAAAGGACAAATAAGAAATCACTTTCACCGATTGACCAGGGCACGCCGTTAAAGTGTTTAGCAATGGCAAAACAATAAACCAGAAAAAACGTTTTTTCATTGCCTTGATTTTAAACGGATTTCATCGGCAGGTAAAGAACGAAAAAATCGGGACAAAAAATCCCCATGAAAACCATCCCAAAAAAGTTCCATATTGTTCCGACCACAGCAAAGGAAAACCGACTTTTTGAAAGGCGCAAAAACACCCCCTCAAAAATTTGTTCAAAATTTTGTTGATTTTTGCTTCGCTCTATCGCAATATTTTTACTCGACAGGATGGGGGTTCCCTTCTTGCTTTAGGGCGACGCCTTTCACCTGACCACGGAGGACGCATATGGACGATAGCGGTATCATCATTTCCCTTCAGCATGTGAGTAAGGTCTTCGACAAGACCTTCGTAGCCGTAGACGATGTCTCCTTAGACATCAAACGCGGCGAATTCGTGACGTTGCTTGGCCCATCGGGGTGCGGCAAGACGACTACGCTGCGCATGATCGCAGGCTTTGACCTTCCGACTTCTGGGAAGATCTTCCTAAACGGACGGGACATCACGAATCTCCCGCCGTATGAAAGACCGGTGAACACGGTATTCCAACATTACGCGTTGTTCCCAAACCTCGATGTTTATGACAACATCGCGTTTGGCTTGAAATTAAAACACGTTCCGGTTCCGCAGCTAGACAAAGATGGCAATCCCGAAAAAGGCATTGATAAAGCAGCGGTCAAACGAATTAAGAAACTCATCCGGGAAACGCGAAACGATTCCCATCTTTCCGAAGAAGATCGTGAGCATCAGTTATCGAGCTTAAACGAAGAACTTCAGAAAGCCTTAACAACAGAAGTGCCGTTATATAAAATGCGGAAACTTTCGGCCAAGGAAATCGATGAGAAAGTGGCGCACGCGCTCGAAATCGTGGACTTAGAAGAAATGGAGGACCGCGATATTCAAAACCTTTCGGGCGGTCAACAACAACGGGTCGCGATTGCTCGTGCCATCGTCAATGAGCCGGCTGTTTTGTTGCTTGACGAACCGTTAAGCGCTTTGGATCACAAGATGCGGGTCGATATGCAACTCGAACTCAAGAACATGCATAAAAAGCTTGGCATTACCTTTATTTATGTCACCCACGACCAAGAAGAAGCGCTTTCGATGTCCGATAAGGTCGTCGTCATGAAAGACGGTGCCATTCAACAAGTGGGTACGCCGGAAAACATCTATAACGAACCGACTTCGGCCTATGTGGCCGACTTCATTGGTGAGTCGAATATTTTCGGAGGCACGATGATCGGCCCGAAACAAGTGCGTTTCTTAGGCGCGAACTGGGCTTGTGTCGATGACTTCCCACTCAATCAGAAAGTCGATGTCGTCGTCCGCCCGGAAGACGTCATCTTAGGCGAAAAAGGCAAGGGCGTCGTCGATGGAAGAATCATCAGCTCCATCTTCAAAGGCGAAGACTATTCTTACGAATTGGAAGTCGGAAAGAACGAAATCACCTGCCGCGACCATACCGCGCGTTTGGTGGGGAGCGAGGTTTCTTTGTCGGTCGCCCCTGAAAACTTACAAATCATGGAGAAGGAACTCACCTCCAACGTCTATACTGATGCTTATATTGATAAGAATGGAGCAGTGGTAATTGATGGGGCGGCGTTCGCTTGCGACATCAAGACGTTATTAAAAGGTTCCACCATCGATGAAAATGGCTATTTGGTCGATCCGAAGAGCGGAAAGAAATACGATTTGAATGACGCCGATGTCATCGCTTCCTTCGATTTGGATGCCCCCGAACTCTCGGATGACTTAGAAGCCGGCGAAATCACCGGCACCATCGTCGGATCCGTCTGGATTGGCGACCATTATCAATACATCGTCCGTACGGAAGACGAAGAAGACTTTGTTTGCAATACGCCTTATCAATGGAATATCGGGGACCATGTTTCGGTGCATGTTCCACCCGAGAAGATTGCGCTTCGTTTGAAGAAAGGGCTCGATTCCTATGTCGCCGAATGAAGCCGTGGCGAAACCAAAGAAAAATTCGAAGTTTCGCCTGTTTTTCCGCCTGAAACGGCGTTATCTCGCCATTCCTTACGCGATTTTCTTACTGCTCTTCGTCGTGCTTCCAATGTTGATGATTTTCTGGTATGCGTTCACCGACAAGGCCGGAAATCCATCGGGCGAAGCGGCGGTTGCCTTCTTTACGACCCCGAGCAAATGGAGTGTCTTGCTCGTCTCCTTGTTCTTGGGTGTACAAACGACGTTAATTTGTTTGCTTCTTGGCTATCCAGCCGCCTATATCTTGGCGAACAAAAAGCTCAATCGAAACGGCGTCTTGGTCGTTCTCTTCGTCATGCCGATGTGGATTAACTTCGTCATCCGTACCGGTGCGACCCGTGACTTGCTTGATTGGATTGGGCTCAGTGGTGGCAAATATCCTTGGGCTGCGACCTTAATCGGCATGGTCTATAACTACTTGCCGTTTACGATCCTTCCGTTATACACCACGATGTTAAAACTTGACCGCTCCCAAATGGAAGCGGCTTCGGACTTAGGGGCGAACCCCGTGCAAGTCTTCTTTAAGAACGTCTTGCCCCAAACGTTGCCCGGCATTGTCTCAGCTTCGGAAATGGTGTTTATGCCAGTCATGTCTTCTTACGTTATCTCGGATACGTTATCCGAAGGCAAAATCACCTTGTTCGGCAATAGCATTTATCTCAACTTCACCAACAGCCAATGGAACAGCGGTTCCTTCATGGCGGTCGTGATGCTAGTTATCATTGCCATCACGATGCTCATCACCCGTAAATTCGACCGCGGTGACGCGACCGCACGCCGAGGAGGTGGATTATGGTAGAACAAGTGGAACGCAAAGAAAAAATCAAAAAAGTCTTTGCCCAACTCTATATCTGGCTCTTGCTTTTACTCATGTACGCGCCCATTTTGGTGTTGGTTGTGTTCTCGTTCACCGATTCGGACGTGCTGGGCCAATGGAACGGTTTCACTTTCTCTTTGTATGGCAAGCTTTTCCGTTCGGAAGCCATCATGAAAGCCGTCGGTAATACCATCATTATCGCCTTGGTATCCAGCGCGATTGCCACGATTCTTGGCACCTTTGGCGCCATTGGGGTTTATGAATCGAACCGGCACTGGAAACGGACCATCGAATTTACGAACCAAATTCCGGTGGTTACGCCGGAAATCGTCTTGGCTTTGGCATTAACGGTCCTCTTCGTGTTCTGCCGGGAACATTTCTTCCCGAACTTCCAATTCTCATTCTGGACGTTACTCGCAGGTCACTTGGTGTTAAGCACACCATTCGTGTATTTGAACGTGAAACCAAAACTCGAACAAATGGATCCGGCCTTATACGAAGCGGCGTTAGATTTAGGTTGCCATCCGCGCCAAGCGCTTTGGAAAGCCACGATGCCGGAAATCGCCCCCGGCGTTTTCTCGGGATTCTTAATCGCGATTACCTTGTCGCTCGATGACTTCATTGTCACTGCCTTCACCGCTGGCCCTGGCTTATTAAGCGGTGCCTCGAAGATCTCTACGATCTCGACCTATGTGCAAGGCGTCATCAAGAAGCACCCGCTTCCGCCGGAACTCCGTGCGCTTTGCACCTTGATTTTCTTAGTCGTTGTCTTGGTGGTGGTCGCCTTGATTTTGGTGAACCGTCACCGTAAGGCTGGCGCCGTTGGACGCCACCAGAAAGCGAGGATGAAACTATGAACTGGCTCCTTCCTTGGTTAACTCTTTCTTTATTGACGGCAGGCACGGGTGCGAGTGCCGCCTATCAAGGCGTTGATGCCGCTGTGCAAAAAGCCGAATATCCTTCCATCACCTTACGGATTTATAACTCTGAAGACTACATCGCGAATGGCGATGAAGGTTCACGTAATTTGGTCGAAGAATTCAAAGCGAAAGTCTTAGCAGAAGATCATGTGAATCTCACGGTGTCTTATTCGACGTTTGACACGAATGAAATCATGCTTTCGAACTATGAGACGGGCGCGCAGTCTTATGACTTAATCTGCACGTCGGACTATATGGTCGAACGGATGATGGCGCGGGATATGTTAGTTCCTTTTGCGACTGGCGATGCGCGTAAAACCCTTTACGCCCATGGTTATGAAGGATGGGAAGAAGATACGTATGAAGCGTATGGCTCTCCATTCCTAAAATCGCTTTATCACGGTATTAAAGTCGCGGGAAGCGATGGCGTCGCCCACGAAGTGAACGACTATATGCGGGGCTACATGTGGGGCACGCTTGGGATTATGTACAACCCAGGCTTCTCGGTGTATGCCGACCGTGGCTTAACCCCCGATCAAGTGAAGTTCGATATGACGGACTACGCTTCGTTATGGGACAAGAAATACGAAGGCACATTCCAAATCAAAGACTCCATGCGGGATTCTTACGCGATTGCATTGCTTTATGCGTATCGCGAAGATTTCTCAAAACTCTTAGACGCCTATCAAAATGGCCGGCTTAGCGAAACCGACTATAACCATCAAATTAACGTCTTATTCAACAACATTTGTCACGTCGATGAGTTTAATGAAGTTGCCACTTCCTTAGGAGCAACTTCCCCCGTTACCGATGGGGAAATCATCGATACGATTCAAGATGCCTTATCGACGTTGATGGGCAATTCGTATGGCTTGGAAGTCGACTCTGGCAAAACCGATATCCAGACGGGAAACCGCACCGGGATCGATATGGCTTGGTCTGGCGACGCGGTCTATGCGATTGACTCCGCGGAAGAATATGGCACGAACCTCTATTATTCCGTTCCGACCATCGGGGCGAATATTTGGCTCGATGCCTGGGTCATTCCTTCTTCAGTGCAGACGCAAGAATACGCTCAAAAGTTCATCGATTTCCTTTCAACGCCTGAGATCGCGGCAGCGAATATGGATTACATCGGTTATACCTCTGCGGTTGCCGGGGATTCCATCTTGGAACAAGCCCGCGAATGGTATGACGTCAGAATGCCGATCCTTTATCAATACGATGAAGAAGCCGGTGACTTTGTTTGGAACGACGACGATGAACTCGTGAGAAATGAAGCCTATGCTTCTTTATCGGATGACGAATTCAACGCTTTGCTTCGTACGGGTAAAGGCACCATTGACGGGGAAACCTACGATTCATGGGACGATTACAGTGAGAAGAACGACTTAGGATGGACTGCGGTCAATCTTAGTTATTTCTTCAACGATTCGTTAAATGAGTTCCAAAACAATGTCGATACAGTCTTCTATACCGATGAATATGAGTCGATTACAATCGATGATAAAACCATCACGGCGGGACGGGCGTTCTATGCGCAATATCCGCCGCAAGAGATCGTTCCGAGCTTGATGGTGATGGAAGACTATGGCGAAGATAACCAATATGTCTTAAAGATGTGGGAGAACGTGAAGTCGGGCTCAGTTCCGACGGCCGTCATTGTCATCTTGATTGTCGAAGCGGTCATTATCCTTGCCGTCGTCATCTTCTTTGCGGTGCAACATGGCATCTCCAAAGGACTACGGAAGAAGCGGCGGGCCGAACGAAATTCCTAATTTCCTTCCCGAGAGAACGGAACAAACTCCGTTCTCTTTTTCTTCACTTTAAAATTTTGTCGGCTACGTTGAAAGAAAAAGAAGTGAATGCTATAATTCAACACGCTGCATCCGTAGCCAAGCGGTAAGGCAAGTGACTGCAACTCACTAACCGGCGGTTCGATTCCACCCGGATGCTCCATTTTAAAAAAGCATAGGTTTGAAACCAAGAAGAATGGTTTCAAACTTTTTTATTATATTTACATACAGTTAAAAAATATTGTTTAAAATAATAAAAGAATGAAGTATCGGATTGTTTACGATCATTCGGTTAATATCTATTCTATTGGGGATTGCTACTACCGTAAAACATTAACTTTAGACGAAGCAAAAATAAGAGATTTTCATACTTTTGATACGCTAACATGTCCACTTTGTGGGAATCCGCTATATTGTAGTGAGATCACAAGAACGCCTTCTTTTTATGGCTCCGACATCGATTTTAAGCCGCTGTTACGGAACCATTTAACGGACAATGAGACAGATCTGGATAGCTTAGTGACTGCTTGTAAGGGAGGCACTTTGCGCTATCAAAAATTAGCAAGCCATTTTTTATTCCATGAACGTCGTTTTCATGGCGTTATCACAAAAGGTAAGTATGGCTGTTGTGGTGGACTCTATGAGGCCGATAAAAAATATATCTATTTAAGACAGATCTCAGCGGAAAATCTTTATCACGAACTTGGCCGCGCTCTTAGAGACATGAATCAGGATTTATTCCCTGGTTTTGATCGAGCATTAAAGAAAGAATGCAAACAAGTTAATACGGTAAATCAAATGGCAGAATTTTTAGAAAATAAGACGAAACTGCTTGAAAAATATAATCTTTGGATGAGTTATGGGACGAACTGGGAACCGGGGAGTCAAAGTGACATAGCGTACCATGATTATTTTGAAGATAAAATGTCTGCTGCTAGTCTTTTTCCGGAAACGCTAGATATATTTAAAGCGATTTCGAAAGGAACTTTTAAATGCTATACCAGCGGTATCGGTCATGGAATTGGCTATTTTAAAAGGCCTCATATGACAGAAGAAGAATTTTTCTCCCATTTTCTTTCCTTACATGCCGTCGATGATGAGTTGCAACTGGATATCCTTTCAAAAGCATTTCCGAAATCATTCCGCGAATATGATTTGCTGATCGACAAATTAAATGAAAGATATCCATGAGGGTTGACGATTGGCTTTGCCGATTCAGGATGAAATTACGTTGAAAGAAGTACCTTCTATTGGTAGAAGGCTTTTTTCCTTAAAAAATCCTTAACGTCATGAATCAGGCCAACTTTTAACGAAAATGACTTGTCAACCATCAGGGAGAAGATTATAGTAATTGAGCGCTGAAAAGCGTCTAGGGTGCGCCAGTAGCTCAGCTGGATAGAGTAACAGACTACGAATCTGTGGGTCACGAGTTCGAATCTTGTCTGGCGCGCCATTCTCGGGATGTAGCGCAGCTTGGTTACCGCGTCTGCTTTGGGAGCAGAAGATCACCGGTTCGAATCCGGTCATCCCGACCAGCATAAACCGAATATCAGCTCTGATATGTCAGAGCTTTTTTTCATGCCTAGATCAGGAACGGGTGAAGAGATTTAAGATTCCTTCTGTCCATTCTTCAGGGGTTTGCTTTGACGTGGTGACCGACGCGTGTAACGATTCAACCAATGTGCCTAAAATTGCCGAAGACAAGACTTCTTCGGGGACATTTTGATGTTTCTTTTCAGCGGCGGGCAATAACGCCATGGCTAATGGCCTTGCTTCTCCTCTAAGCGAAGCATCAAATTCATGGGATGCACTAGAAGATAAAATCGCGGCGATCAGTTCCTTCTCTTCCTGAAAGTGGCAGAAGAGGTGCGTTAACATGTGTTCGTAGTCAAACGCCAACGAATGAGAGAAGTCATGGTGTGCTTCAGGCTTCAAAGAGGCAGAAAACACATGATGAAATATCGCATGGCAGACGTTTTGCAGGACGTCATCCTTGCTTTTAAAGTGTGCATAGAATGTGCTTCGCGAGACGCCGCTCGTACGAATCAGATCGCTGATCGTGATATCGGCATAGTCTTTTTGCTTGATTAACGTTTGTAACGCATCGTGGATGGCGTGGATAGATTTTTCTTCTTTGCGGTTCATAGAGATAGGCTCACTTTTTTAAGATATCAAACTTTATGTTCGATTTCTAGATAAGATAACGAACAAAATGTTCTATTTTGTTTGTTTTCTTTGCTATCTAGCCTAAGTTTTGTTAGAGTTATGGCATGCGTCAAAGAAGCGAAATTTTTGAAAGCCGCAAAGCGGCACATATCGCCTTGTGGATTTTGTTGGCCTTAGTTGTGATCGCCTTCTTTGGCTCATTCTTTGTTGGTTATGCCGGTCTTTCGTTTACGGAAGTCATTACAGGTCTCTTTCAAAAGAGTAATGACTCCGTCAATCGCATTATGTTGCGGTTACGCTTACCCCGTACGTTGGCGGCTTTTTTGATCGGTGGCGGCTTAGGTTTAGCAGGGTTAATGATGCAGACGGCCTTAGAAAATCCGATGGCTTCTCCTGTGACCTTAGGGGTCAGCAATGCCGCTACATTCGGGGCTAATCTTTTCTTGCTCATTTTTTATGGCACCAGTGCGCTCGGCTTTTCCCGCGTGGCATCGCAACCATTGGCGTTGGCTGGTTTTGCGTTCTTATTTGCTTTGCTTTCGATCGGGCTATCCCTATGGTTATCCAGTTTCCACCGCTTTGAACCTACCACGGTGGTCTTGGTTGGCATTGCCATGGCTTCCTTCTTTCAAGCGTTAACTACCATTTGTCAATTCTTGGCCGAAGACAATACGTTAAGTGCCTTAGTCGGTTGGTCCTTTGGAAACCTTGAGCGCTTGAATTTGACGGAAAATGGCATATTAGCTGCCGCGATTCTTCCCTGTTTGTTACTCTTTTGGTTTGGTTCTTCACATTATGACGCCTTACTTTGCGGGGAAGATTTTGCCCGCAGCGTTGGCGTCAAAGTCCCGGCATTACGGATGGTGACATTGCTTCTTGCTTCCTTAATTGCCGCCTTGGCCGTCTCTTTCTGTGGCATCATCGGCTTTGTCGGTATCGTTGCGCCCCATCTTTGGAAGCGGTTCTTTGGTTACCGCCACAGAACGTTAATTCCGGGTAGCTTCTTACTGGGTGCGTTATTGCTATTGATTTGCGATATGTTGACGCGGTGCATTGGCAGGGCCGCGAACTTGCCAGTCGGCGCGATTACGGCTCTTTTTGGTGCACCGGCATTCTTATTGCTTTTCTTAGTGGGGAAGAGAGGGAATCACTATGTTATCCGTTAAGCATCTCTCCGCTTCCTATACGAAGAAGGGACCATTCGTCATTGAAGATGTCTCTTTGGAATTAAACGATGGCCAAATCGGGGTCCTTCTTGGCCCAAATGGCGTGGGCAAAAGCACGTTTTTAAAGGTTTTGGCTGGTTTATTGAAGCCAAAAGAAGGGTCTATTACCTATCAAGATAAAGACCTATTACATTGGACAACACGTGATCGTTATCAACAAATCGCGTATTTGCCACAAAATCTTTCGTTCCCCGCTCTTTCTACGGAAGAAGTCGTATTGCTTGGACGTATCCCTTATTATGGCGCCTTAGCGAGAGAAGAAGACTTAATAGCGGTAGAACAAATCTTAAAAAAGATGAATTTATGGGACTTACGGGGTCGTTTAGCCACGGAATTAAGTGGCGGGGAAGCCAGAATGCTCGGCTTAGCACGTGCTTTGGCAGGCGATCCGAAACTGTTGTTGCTCGATGAACCTACCGCCAATTTGGATTTGGCCCGTAAGGTTGAATTCTTGCGTTTTGTGCGAGCTCTGGCTAAAGAGGAAGGCCGCAGTGTGATGGTTTCGTTACACGATTTAAACGAAGCTTCTTTGCTAGGAGATGTCTTTTACTGGATGAAGGACGGCACATTACTCGCGAAAGGCGGCAAGGAAACCTTGAACGAGACAGAAATTCTTGCCACGTACGGCGTGAAACTAAAACAAGTCGATGGAAAAGATCACCCATCTTTCATTTATAAGGAGGAAGAAAAATGAAAAAACAAGCGATCTTAGTGCTGGGCTTAGCGACTTTTGCTTTGGTGGCCTGCGGGGAAAATACACCTGCTTCTACGAATGCTACGCATACTACCATCACTGTAACAGATGGGATTGGAAGAACGTTAAATGTCACCCCGGGTTCTTACAAAAAGATTGCCTGTGTCGGCGCAGGTGCGTTACGGACCTATAGCTATATCGGCGATTTGGACTTGCTTTGCGGTGTGGAAGACATTGATAATCCTGCCGCGCGGACTTCTAGCTCGCCTTTCGGCGGTGTTGGTCGTCCTTATTACGATGCGTTCCAAGAGAAGTTCCGTGGCCTTCCTTTCGCAGGTAAAGGTGGCCCGATGGGCATGCAAGCCGGGGTGCCTTTAACTGAATTGACGGCGTTACAACCCGATTTGATCGTCAGCGATTATGAAACGGCCGATGATGCCGTGAAGATGGAAGAAGCGACGGGCGCCGTCGTCTTTACTGTCAAGTTTGGACCACAAGCCATCTTCGATAGCAAGACAAAAGCAGTCTACCGGGCATTAGGGCAAGTGTTAGACCGCAATGAACGCGCAGAAGAATTATTGAATTACGTGAGCGCTTGCGAAACAGAGCTTGCCACGTTAACAAAGACGGCGACGGATCCTGTGACTGCTTATGTGGCTGGCGTGGGGAACTGGGGTCAGAAAGATTATTTGGCAACGCATACCAAATATCCGTCTTTTGTCAAGGCGGGCGTCCATAACGTCGTTGAAGGAGAAAGTTTAATTACAGGACAAGGCCAAATCGATATCTCTTCCGAAGCCTGGGCCACGTTAGGGCCGAAGATGGAAAAACTCTATTTCGATGCCGCTGGCATTAAGAAAACCTTGGCGGAATATCAAAATGACAAAACCATCTTTAACGGCGTAAAAGCGGTGCAGGATGGCGAAGTCTATGTGCTATTGCCCTATAACGCTTATTACACGAATATGGAATTTGCGTTGATCGATACTTATTACATTTTTAAGACCGCTTACCCAGAAGCCAGCGTTTCCTTTGATTTCGAAGCCAAAGAAAAAGAGATTTATCAAAAGTTCTTAGGCAAAGACATGACAGAAGTAGAAGCGAACATGCCTGGTAACTATGGAGGATTACAGAAAGTCAGCAACTGGACGGACTGGCTCGATGCTAAACTAGCCGCATGAGTTTGATTTCTTCTTACTTTGATTCGATTGCTGGGGAATGGGATTCGTGGGAACTTCCCCATAGTCAGGAAAAACGGAAAGCACTCGTTCATTCTCTTTCATTACGGAAAGGGGACAAGGTGCTTGACGTGGCCTGTGGGACGGGCACGTTGACCGAGCTTCTTGCCCAAGAGGTGAACGCACCGGTTTTGGGCATCGATATCAGTGAGAGGATGATTGAAAAAGCAAAGGAAAACCATTCAAAAAACCCCATGGTTTCCTTTGTGGCTCAAGATTTCTATACGTTTGAAGGGGAAGGCTACGACGCAGTTATCTTATTCAATGCTTATCCACATTTCTTAGATGTCGTTCGACTGGGAAAAGCGGCTTTCCATGCCTTAAAACGCGGCGGAATTTGGTGCATTTTGCTCGATGAAGGCCGTAACGAACTCCAAAGTTATGCGGCACACCGCGATCCGACACTCAGCCGCGACATTGCCTCCCCTTTGGAAGAAGCGCTTTTCTATCACGATGACTTCGATGTTATCGAAGCAAAGGAAGATTGCCATTCTTATCGGTTGATTCTTCGTAAAAAATAACGAAGAACGCCTATAATAAAAGGCATGGAACTAGAAACCGTTCGTCACGAGATTCAAGAAGCCAAACGGCTGGTGTTTTTAGGGGGTGCTGGGGTGTCTACGGCCTCAGGTATCCCGGATTTTCGTTCTCCAAAAGGGCTTTATCAAGTCCGAAGCAAGTATGGAGAACCTTATGAGGTCATGTTATCTCATTCGTATTTTGAAGCACACCCCGATACGTTCTATGACTTTTATTGGTCCACGATGGTCTATCGGAACGCCAAACCGAATCGCGCGCATTTAGCTTTGGCGAACTATGAAGCCAAAGGGCATTATGTGGCCATCTTGACCCAGAACATTGATGGATTACACCAAAAAGCGGGTTCGAAACGAGTCTATGAATTACATGGCTCCACCCAACGTTACCATTGCGTCGAATGCGGCGCCCATTATTCGTTAGAGGAATTAACACCGATCGGAGTGCCGCATTGTCGGAATTGCGGCGGGATCTTAAAACCCGATGTGGTGCTTTATGAAGAGCCGTTAGACGAAGATTGCTTAGAAGGGGCGGTCAATGAGATGCGTTTCGCGAATTTCTTAATTGTCGGCGGGACATCGTTAAATGTGTATCCCGCTGCTGCGCTTCCCGAATATATGCTCGGGGGCAAGAAATTATTGATTAACCTTGAACCGACCCCGTTAGACCGTTATTTTGACTACGTCTGGCATGAAGATATTGGGACGGCATTGGAGAAATTACTCGGATGAGCCACCCGTTTCGTCATTTTGCATTGGTGGTGAGACATCGTCACCGCGTCATTCGTAACGCCAGTCATTTCGGCATCTTTTTCTTGTCGTTACGGCATGATTTATCGAAATATGGCCCGAAAGAGTTTTGGCCGTCCGCGCGTTATTATGCGGGCGATCATTCTCCCGTTTATGAAGAACGGATGCATTCCGAAGGCTTTTACTCGATGATCACGTTGCATCACACGAAACACAATCCCCATCATTGGGAATACTGGGTCGAGTTTGGACAGGGAAGCTTGCTCGCGAAAGCTATGCCTTGGAAATATGCGATGGAATATGTGGCCGATGTGCTTAGCGCATCGTATACCTATGACCCGAAATCGTTTAAGCCTTCCTCGGCCTATGACTATTTTTCGTATTACCATCATCGCTATTTCATCGCGAAAGCCACCGATGCGTTTTTGCTTTGGTGTTTTGCCACGTACCGTGACCAAGGATGGAAGGGATTAAAACCGCGCCTCACCAAAGCAAAATACCAAACATTGTTAAAAATGTATGGTACCGTTACCTCTTTCCAGACGGAGCACTCGGATTCATCTTTGTCCCATACGGAAAAGTAGAGTAATATTAGGAACATGGCAGCGCGGAATAAAATTTTAATCATCGGGATTGGCCGTTTGGGCGCGATGTTAGCGAACCGGGCGAGTCAACGGGGTGAGAATGTCATTGTAGTGGACCCCCAAGAAACGGCGTTTGAACGCTTAGACGATACGTTCACAGGATTTAAAATCACCGGAGACGCGACCGATATTCGAACGCTTGAATCCGATTGCTATATCACGAGCGTTTATGAAGTTATCATTACGACCGGTGACGACAATACCAATCTTTTCTTGGCCCATCTTTGCGCCAAGATTTATGGTGTGCCACAGGTTTTCGTCCGTTTTGACGATCCCGACAAATCCGTTTTGATTTCAGGCATTCCTTCCATCCAAGCCATTTATCCTTCGGATTTATCGGCAAAACGGTTCATTGCGTTAGAAGCAGAGGGGGAGAAGTGATGCAAATCGTCATTGCCAATGGCAACCGCGAAGCGGCTTATGTCATCTCGTCTTTCCAAGAAGACAAACGCAATCACATCATGGTCATTAACTCTGACCCGGAAGTGGCGGATTATTTAACGACACACTTAGGTGTCACAGTCTATGTCGGAAATCCGTGGCGCATGTATGTGCTCGAAGAAACGAACATCTATGATGCCGATTTATTTATCTCGTTAAGTAAGAAAGACACTGACAACTATGCCGCTTGCTTACTGGCCAAACAGGCGTTTAACGTCAAAAAATGCATCTGCGTGGTTTCGAACCCTGCCAACGTTGATTTATATAAGAAACTCGGCATCGACTCAGTGATTTCTTCTACTTATTTGCTAACGCAGAACATCAAGAACGAATCGGGCGAAGGTGCTTTGATTCGCTCCATGAACCTAGATTCGGAAAAAATCGTGATGGTCGAAGCCACCTTGTTATCAAAATATCGCATTTGCGGCCGTGCCATTAAAGACATCGGCTTCCCTCCTTATGCGAATATCGCCTATATTGTTCGGGAAGGCAAATTCATTATTCCGAAAGGTAACGTCATTTTAAAAAGACACGATTCCTTGGTGATTTCTTGCGCCAAAGAAAACGAAAAAGATTTAACCCGTTATTTAACGACGCGCGCCGGAAAGAAAGACATTCAAGAACGGGTGCTTTCGCAAATTCAGCAAACTTATCAAAATCGGAAACAGGCGATCCAGCAAGCTTCCACAAGTGAGTCAAAACCCGTGATTCCTGAAACTCCCGTAAAAGAAGAAGCCAAGCCGGTTGAATCCGTGATGCCTGCTTCCAATGCGCAACCGACAGTCGAAAAACCAACGACTGAGACGAAAGCGGCGGATTCTGCCGAAACAGGGAAAGAAGCGCCTGTTTCTCCGAAGAAAAAGCAAGCGTCGGCGAAGAAAGCCACAAGCCATAAGCCTTCTGGCGGGAAGAAATAACCGCCTGGATCAAAAGAAAGGCAACGCATGGAAAAAGCGAAGAAGAACGCGACCGGGCTTAGACTAGTGCTCGGTTATCTTGGCCTCTCTATGATTGGCGAAGGAACCGTTAGCCTTGTTCCTTTGATCATGATTTTGTTTTACCCGCAAGAATGGCAGGTCTATCTTGATTTCTTAGTGCCATGCGGCGCTGCCATCGTGCTCGGCTTCTTTTTATGGCTATTCACGTTAGCGGGTCGTAAAGCAGGAAAACTAGGAAAGAACGAAGACGCCGTCTTATTGACGTTACTATGGATTATGGCGTTTGCTTTGGGCGCCTTCCCCTTTTATCTAACAAAATTCTCCACTTTAAATTATGGCAATGCCGATTTGAATTTAGGCGTTACCTATAGCGAAAGTTTCTTTGAGGCGACTTCTGGTTATACGGCCACGGGCCTTACTGTCATGCCAGACAAGCTTTTCTTAACGGGCGTCGACTCTTCTTCCTATCCGGCTGCCCATGTATTCTTGTTCCATCGGGCTTGGATGCAGTTCATCGGCGGCGTTGGATTGGTGTTGCTTATCACGTCTTTGATCTCTTCGAAAAACAACTTCAAATTGTTCTTTGCCGAAGGCCATAATGACCGCTTGCTTCCCAACATTGGGAAGAATGCCAAGATGTTATTTGGCATTTATGCCATTTTGATTCTCATCGGCTCCGTTTCGTTATGGGCGGCGGGAATGGCTCCTTTTGATGCCGTATGTCACTCGATTGGTGGCATTGCGACGGGTGGTTTTGGCACCAGAGCCAATTCCATCGAGTTCTATTCCACCGCGGCCTATACCAGTTTGGAAAAGGCTAACTTGCTGTATACGGGGAACGCCATCGCCATCGAAATCGTATCTGAAATCATTATGTTGGCCGGTGCCACAAACTTTGTCTTACAAACTTTCGTGGTGCGGGGACAATGGAAGAAGTACTGGAAAGACATCGAAGTGCGGACGATGCTTATGCTATTGATCGTGCTTTCGCTCTTCGCCTCGTTATCCACGTATTTGCAAGGCAATGTTTATCAGTCTGGCGAAGTGATGGATTTCGCAAGCTCGCTTCGTTATAACACGTACTATATCATCAGCTCCTTGACGACCACGGGCTTTACGAATCATTCGTTGCCTGCCTTAGGTCATTTGACGATTATGCTTGGGATCTTGGGCATGGCCATTGGCGGTGGCATGGGTTCCACGGCGGGCGGCATTAAGCAATACCGGGTTGCCATTTTGATTGAGCAATTCGCTTGGTCAATCAAGAATCGGGATATTTCCCCGCGTTATCGAGTGCCTCGGAATCACGTGAGACTAGGGGAAATCCGTCCGGTTGATGAGAAAACCACCGGTGAAGCATTAAGTTACTTGGTGACTTATCTCTCGTTTAGCATTCTTGGCATTGTGGCATTGTTACTGTGCCCCAATATTGGCTATGAAGCAGCCGCTCATGAATGGTCCACGGCGCTGGCTGGTCAAGGGGTGGATCTCTTAGGATTAGCCAATTACAAGGCCACGAACACCTTAGGCGCCTACAATACCGTGTTATGGATTCTTAACGTTGGGATGTTGCTTGGCCGTTTGGAAATCATTCCGGTCATTATGGCGATCCGTCATATCACCGTCGATGCGGCTGAGGGGATCGCGCGGCATCACCGCGAACGGAAACATGCTACAATAGCAGAGTGAAAGAAGGATGAATCGTATGTTAATCGACGATATTAAAAAAGCAAATATCGAGGCAATGAAAGCGCATGATAGCGCTGCTCGTAGCGCTTATAGCGCCGTCATTTCGCGTTATCAGCTTCTAAAAGCGCAAGACCCCGAGAAAGAAATCCCCGATGCGGATGTGTTAGGCATCATTCAAAAAGTTGCCAAAGAACTCGAGGAAGAAAAAGCGTCTTATGTGGCCGCGAATCGTCCGGAACAAGCGGAAGAAGTGGCAAAAGAGCAAGCTTGCTTAGCGAAGTTTGTCCCTGCCCAATTGACCGAAGAAGAGATTCGGAAGATCATTGCGACGTTGCCAGACCACTCGATGCCTGCCATCATGAAGCATTTCAGCGCGAACTACAAAGGCCGTGTCGATATGCGCTTGGTTGGCAAGATCGCGAAAGAGAACTAATTCCTGAAAATATAGGGATAGGCGGGTCATCCCGCCTTTTCTCTTTTCCTTTCCCAAGAATCGCGTTATAATCCTTTCCGTCCCTATGGGCCACCGTTCTGGGAGAATGGTTCAATGGTAGAACAGCGGTCTCCAAAACCGTTAACGTGGGTTCGATTCCTTCTTCTCCCGCCATCTTGCGATTAACATTTTGATATCATCCAAGGATATTGAAATGAGATGATAAGCCCGAGAAATCGGGCTTTTTTATTGCTTTGACAGACAAAGGCAACGATGCCTCAATTACACATAAGTATTGTCACTCCCGAATTGACTTAAGCCTTCAAAAATCCAAGGTTTGTTGAGAAAGAAATTCGACTACACCGATGGTAACGATTCCTTTTTCGTCTCTTCTGGGCGGGATGGGGTCACGAACAACGATGATTCTGGAATTAAAATCATTGATCGCCGAAAGAGATTTCTTTTCTTGTTTCTTTTTCTCTTCACTCGCCATATGAAACGCGGATTGAATGTAATATTTCTTTCCCCCTTTTACGGCTATGAAATCGACTTCATATTGTTTTCTAATCCCATTTCCGAGCTGATTTTTCTCATTGATTTCTACGACACCGACATCAACCTTAAATCCTCGATATCGTAATTCATTATAGAGGATGTTTTCCATAACCTGCCCATCATCATCGTGATTGAAATTGAGAAGTGCATTTCTTAGCCCGACATCGGAGAAGTAATATTTTTTCGTAGCGCCGATGAATTTCCTTCCTTTGATGTCATATCTTTCAGCTTCTTCAATCAAGAAAGAATCTCGAAAGAGACCGATATAGTTTTGGACGGTTAGGGGAGAGATTTCTTTTCTTTTCAGTCGAGTAAAATCCGCCGCGATGGAATAGCCGTTTATCAGCTGACCGACGCAGCTTGCTAAAACTTTTCCAATCTCATCGATAGGAGAAAACCTAGAAAGGTGATTGTGCTCGATAATGTCTTTCAGATAGGTTAATTCATATAAGTTCTTCAAATAATCCTCTTTCTCTTCGCCAGTTTTCTTTAAAACCGCGCGTGGCATGCCCCCATGAAGCATGTATTCTGAAAAAGCACTTTGTGGATCGAGCCCAGAAGACGGAAGAAATTCTTCAAAAGAGAGAGGTGATACGTGGATTTCTTCTCCTTTGTCACGAAATTCCGTCATGATATCGGAAGAAAGCATCTTAGAATTGCTTCCAGTGATATAAAGATCGATGTTTTCTTTCTTCGCTAAGCCGAGGGCCGTATTTACAAAAGTGATTAAATCATCCGTGTCGTCTTTTTCTGGCTTTACATGTTTGCCATCAGTTAATGCCGGATTCTTAATGGAAAAAACGTGCTGGATTTCATCAAGAAAAACATAGGCTTTTCCGTCTACCTTGGATGCTAGACTGATAACATAGTCATTCAAATATATGGGATCCCAATAATAAGAATTCTCCGTATCTTCCAAATCGAGATAGATAATGTTTTCTTGAGGGATGCCTATGGATATAAGGTAGTCCTTGTATATTTTGTTCAAAAGATAGGATTTCCCACATCTTCGGATTCCGGTTATTACCTTGACCATGCCGTCATCTTTTAATGCGATGAGTTGATTCAAATACCTGTCTCTTTTCATATCATTATAGTTTTTTGCGCCTTGACGCAAATTTCTATAATCAGTTTACATTGTTTCTTGATTGAGCGTTATAGTTTTTTGCGCCTAGGCGCATTTTTCCTAGATGTGGTAGCAAATAAGGGATTCAGGGATCGTAATATGCTTTCGATTGCTAAACCCGGAAAGAGTTCTTATGACAATCGACGGTCTGTCGCACCTTTCCGATTCGGAGCTGCGCGCCGTCTCGCAACCTCCCCACCAAAAGGCTCGGGCTGGCCGGCGACATGGACCCCTCGCGGATCTGCTTCCCAACGAGCAGCCTTTGCTGTTTGCCCATAAGAAAGATCTCCTTTCGGCAGCCACGCCCCAGTGTGCACTTTTCTAGGTGTGACTGTCTACTTAGAGATTAGCAGTGCAATGACACAATCATGTGGGCGTCAAGAAATTTTATTATCGATGGGAATTGATTATTAGAAGAAATAATAATCAGCGAGATGAAATCTCAAATAAGAAATGGGGCACGCCGTTAAACGTTAGGAAGAATAGAGGCATTACAAGAAAAAACTTGCTGATATTCTCATAGACGAGACTGAGATTTTTAAACGTACACGAAAACGGTATAAGATCGTTGTCCTTTGCTGTTTTTTGCCAACGAAAGCAGTTAGTATATCCAACTTCTATAGGACTAGATTAATATCATCATTTTTATCGATAAGTTATAATGTTGGTAACTGTTGTATGAAAAAGAATGCCATACATTTGATCATATTCTGTATATTGCATTTCTGCGTTGATTTTATTTGCGCCGCCTCTCTAGTTCTAATTGCCGATTTGGTCGCAGGAAACGAAAATCTTGCCTCAGATACACCATATGTTTTCCTGGTTTACAATTGCCTGGCATTTCTTCTTCAACCCGTCTTTGGTTTATGGATCGATCGTTTTGGTGGCGCTAACGGCGGAAGAATGTTTAAGGCTTTCTTGCTTTTGTCAATCGGAACTCTTTTGATTGCTTGGGCGGTTTTTATGCTTGCTACCGGAAAAATGTCGGCGACGATGATGTTTGTTTGTGCTGCTATCTTTGGAATAAGCAACGCTTTATTTCATGTGAGTGCTGGAAAACAAGTGCTCATGTTTTCAAACCGCGCCACCCCAGGGGGATTATTCGTCTCAACGGGTGCGCTAGGCATTGGCTTAGCATCGGTTATTCTGATTGCCGGAAACGCTTCCTTTTTTATCGAATCGCTTTTTGTTTTGATACCGTTTATTGTTGTTCCTTTGACCCTTATCTATTTCTTCGGCAAGCTTGATTTATTGGATGGCAAATACAAAACTTACTCGTTTTCATCCATTCGGTGGTATGCGGTAGTTGCTTTGCTACTTTGTGCCGCCATTGGAGTTCGATCTTTTTTAGGCTTTTATAGCAAAATGAGCGATGGAATCGTGAATTGGGTTGCCATTTTCCTTCTTGCGGTTGCGGCATTTATGGGAAAGGCGATTGGCGGGTTATTACTAGATTTGGGAGGCCCCTTTTTCACGATCATCACATCATCCGTTGTTTCTACGGTTCTCTCGGTGTTCTTAAAGAACAGTTATGTCGATTATGTTTTCATTCTTTCCTTTAATCTTTTGATGCCGGTGACGCTGGATGCCATCAGAAGATGCTTCCCCAAGCGAGAAGGATTTTCTTTTGGCTTGGCCGCCGCGTTCTTAATCCCAGGATATTTGCTTGGCAATTTGCTTAAGCCCTATGGCACTAAAGAGATCATTATTCCCATCGTCTGCTTCATCACGGGAGCGATGCTGGTGGTTGTTTACTGGATGAAAAAGAAAGATCCTGCCAATGAGAGAGATAACTAAATTGATCGTTGGCGCATTCTTAACCATGACCATCGAGCTCATTGTGTTACGACTAGAAAAAGTCAAAGACGAAAGACTTTGGCTATCTTTGCCGATGAACCTATTCACCAATATGCTTTTCAATAGCATACTTTCTTTCATCGATATCGCTTGGTTATCCATTTTCATGTCAGTGGTTGGGGAAATATTGGTCTTCTTGGTGGAATGGGGATTATTTCAGTTAATGAAAAAAGACAGCAAAAATTGGTGGCATTCGTTTTCCGCCAATCTAGCCAGTCTCACCATCGGAAGCCTATTGGTTTATATCTTATTTCTTTTTGTGTGATTTAATGAGCAGAACAATCGCCAGCACGATTAATCCAATGCCTGCCAAAACCGCTATGGCAATCGCGACTGGAATCGCAATCATGGGCCCGGAAGCAACGTCGTAGATTTTCATT
This sequence comes from uncultured Erysipelotrichaceae bacterium, assembly GCA_902791935.1. GTDB lineage: Bacteria > Bacillota_I > Bacilli_A > RFN20 > CAG-826 > UBA4951. The sequence goes on from CADAXQ010000018.1 coordinate 23,064, forward strand.
TCTTTCTCCTATCGATAAAAAATATGCCGATTGCTACCCCCACCAAAAGCAAAGCGCTTCCGACAATGATGAGCGCATAAACCCATGGCGGAACGCTTCCCTGATCGGATGACGAGATAGGTTCGACGATGACATCCAAAATCCTTATGAAACTCATGTCAGTAATATAATACATCTTTTGTTATTTACATCATTCAAGAATTGAGGCCAACCGCATGGTTATGCGAATAACAAGGGAATCGCTTTGGAATTCAACCTAGGTGTCTTGTGGCGCGCTTTGGCTGCTTTTCTAACGCGAGGTTGGTTTGTGCTGGTATATCTAGGCTTTTATTGCTTGCCAGTAAAGGAAGATTCGCCTAAAATCCCCCTGTTTGATTATGGGTTCTTTATTAATTGCCGTCATCTTCTTAGTCTTTGTGTCTCTCGGTCTGCCCGATTCTCTTTTGGGTTCGGCGTGGCCTACGATGCAAACGGAATTTGCCGTGCCTTCTTCTTATGCCGGGTATGTTTCCATGACCATTTCTGCCATGACCATCATTTCCGCGTTATGCGCACCCCGTTTGATTCAAAAGATTCACACGAAATGGATTGTGGTGGTCTCGATTACATTAACCATCATTGGGTTATTAGGTTTCTCATTCTCAAGCGCTTATTATCAATTATTTATCTTTGCCGTTCCTTATGGCTTAGGTGCCGGGGCAATTGATGCGGCCATGAATCACTACGTCGCGAACCATTACCGCTCTAACATCATGAATTTCTTGCATTGCTTCTATGGTGTAGGGGCAATCGTTTCTCCGAACATCATGTCGTTGGCGTTAAAGTATGCAAATTGGAATGAAGGCTATCGTTGGACTTCCTACGTGCAAATGGGGATTTTGGCGGTGGTGCTTCTTTCCCTTCCCTTATGGAAGAAAAACGAGCAAAAAGACGAAGCAGAAGGGCCTTCTGAAAATGCCGGCTTAGGAGAAACGTTAAAACAACGTGGCGTGATCTTTACGTCAATCGCCTTCTTTTCTTATTGCGCGGGCGAAGCGACTTGCTTTTTGTGGACGGCCAGTTATTTTGCCGGCACCAGAAACGATTTATCCGCGGAACAAATCGCCTCATTTGGCTCTTTGATCTTCCTTGGCTTGATGTTAGGGCGCCTACTCGCGGGCTTTGTCTCAAATCGATGGGGTGACCGTCTCTTGATTCGGATTGGAATTGCCGTCGAGTTCGTGGGCATTGTCTTAGTCGCCATCCCCTTTGCGTCTTATTGGTTTGCCGTGGTTGGTTTCGTGGTGATCGGAACCGGAATGGGTCCGATTTATCCTGCCATTCAACATATGGCCCCCGCAAACTTTGGGAAAAAGTATTCCGCTTCGGCGATTGGCATGCAGATGGCTTCCGCTTATGTAGGATCCACATTTATGCCAATGGTGTTTGGCCTCTTACAAGAAAGCGTTGGCATTCAAGTCATGCCATATTATGTTTTGATCTGCGCCGTGCTTTGCCTCACTTTTCTGGAAATCACGTATCGGGTGATTCGGAAGCCAGTTAACCCTTCTTCTAACCCGCAATAACCCCATTGATGCTCAAATCGCTGATAGAACATCGCCGTTTTGCTTTATAATCACACCGATGAGTTTAAAAGATTTCTTTGCATGCCTGTTTCATCGCTCAAGAGGACCTGTTCCGGCTTCGATTGTTGACCCGAAAGAAGGGGTCATCGTGCAAGTCCGTCCTTTGAGCAACAAAGAATGGAGTAGCAAAACCTTGGACAAAATCGAAGATCAAACGTTGACCAAACGGATGAACACGTTGCTACCGAAGGTTTTCGAACGGCAGAAAAAAGAGAACACCGTCTACGAGATTTTGATTCCCAAGCAAGTGGAAGCACCGAGCAAAACCAAAGAGACGCAGAAGAAACGTTCTCGTTTCGGTGTCAAAGGAATGCCGTCTTTAAAAGGCGTTGAAAGATGGACCATCCCCGCCGGATTCTCTCTTGCTAGCTTTCAAAATTCCATCATGGGGGCTGCCTCTTTTGTCGTCGGCCAGTATTATTTTGCGCAGATCCGAGAACGGTTAGGGGACATTGATGACAAACTTGCCACGATTGCTTCCTTTCAAAATAACGAATTCAAAAGCAAGACGTTCGCCTTGCTTGTGCAAGCCAAACGGAGTGCCTATTTCCGTTCGGAAATCCTAAGCAATCCTTCTATCCTTCCCGAAGAAGCGCAGAAGTTTACGGCTTTAGAGCAGGAATGCATGGAGTTATTAGGGCAAGCGAACTTGATGATGCAGTCGATTACCCAAAGCAAAGACTTGTCATATGCCGACTACGAAGCAAAAACCAAAGAAGCGGAGAACTGGTTACGTTACAGCCGTTCTTTGTGGGACGTGCTTTGCCAAATCGCGGAAGGGCAGTACTTGCTTCATCAAGGGCAATTGTCTTTGGCCTATTGCGAGTCGGTGCTTGCCGACTACGCGCCGCAATGTCGCCAAACCTATTTGGACTTGGCCCATTGGCACAAAGAAAACAGCAAACGATTGAAAATCGATGTCGAAAAGAAACGGCGCGAACGTTCCGGTGACCCGAAAAGCTTATGGAAGTGGGTGCCGATTAAAAGTTATGTGCCGTTAGACGCTTCCTTCGTGGAATGTCTTTCTGACCAAGGGAACGCGCCGAAAGAATTGCCATTTGAAACGCACGAAGTCTATGGCAATGATGTCTCCTTTGTCGTCAAAGATGGCGAGATATTTTACGAAATCGAGTCACCGAAAAAATCCTGATATACCCGATAAAATAAGACGATTTTCCCCATTTTGTTGAATGTTGAGTTCTTTGCTCGTAAAACGGACGAATTCCCGATAGAATGAGGAAGATGAAACCACAGACCAAGCAGAAAACCAGAAATATTCTTCTTTTATTGTTCGGCGGCGCTTTAACTGGCTTTGCGAACGCTTTATTTATCGTTCCTTTCTCAATCGTGAAAGGCGGCATGACCTCCGTGGCCATGATTCTATCCAGTTGGATCTTTCCCTGGACCAACATGGATTTGACCACATACTTCTTGTGGGGTTTTAACGTGATTCTTTGGTTTATCGCCTTTTTCTTCGTCAGCAAAGAATTCGCGATTTCTTCTTTGATCGGCACGATTGCTTATCCGTTGTTCTATAGCTTGTTCTCCGCCTTTAATTTAGCAGATCATATGGGCTTAATCGCCTATTTCAATGAAGGAGAGCAAACCTCTAAGTTAATTCTCTTTGGCATTGCCGGCGGTGTGCTTAACGGCATCGGCTTGTCGCTTTGCTTTATGGGCAAAGGTTCAACCGGTGGCAGCGATGTTTTGGCGGCCTTGATGGTGAAATATGCGAACTTCAAGCAAGAGAACGCCAGCTTATTGATCGACGCCATCATCGTTTTGCTTGGCTTTGCCTGCTACCAAGACTGGGGCAAGGCGTTGGTTGGCATCTTAACGGCCGTGGCCAGTTCCGTTGCCGTGAAATTGCTTTATGGCAAATACAATACGGTATACGTCTTGGATATTTTGACTGACCAAGTCGATGAGATTCAAAAAATCGTATCGGAAGAACTGCATGACACCTGCACGATTTATACCGTCCAGGGCGGCTATTCCAAAAAGACGATGCAAGTGGTGCACTGCGTGTTGGTTTACCGCGAAGCGAAGTTCTTGAAAGGCATCATTCCTTCCATTGACCCGAACGCTTTTGTCTCGTCTTATGAAACTTCGGCCGTGTTTGGCGGATCCACTGGGGATGCCTACTTGCCAAAGCGGCAAAAAGAAAAGTTCTTAAGGAAGATGAACGAAGAAGAGCAAAAGAAAGAAAACCATGAATTGTAAGCGCTTTCTTGTCGATAAAACATCGTTTCTGTTCTGCTTTCTTGTACGTGCGTAAACAAAACGATATAATTTTACCGACTTAAATATCAAACCATAGTGAAGGAGAAAAATCGAACCATGAGTTTCAAAAAAGTCGTTGTTGCTGGCGGTGGTGTCTTAGGCACCCAAATCGCTTTCCAAGCCGCTTATTGCGGATTTGACGTCACCATTTGGTTACGCAGCCAATCCTCGATTGGCCGTACCCAACCCAAACTAGATTTAGTCAAGGCAGACTATCTTGCCTCCATTGAAGGCATGAAGAGTGGCAAAGGCCCGTGGTGCATGGGCATTGCCGATCCCGATTCCTTTGACGCGGATGCTTGCATCGCGAAAGTGGAAGCGGCCTATAAAGGCATCAAACTCGAACTCGATATGAAGAAAGCGTTCGCCGATGCTGATGTCATCATCGAATCCATGTCGGAAAACAAGAATGCCAAGATTGGCTTCTATAAGAAAGCCGCTCCGATTATGGATGCCAAGACCGTTCTCTTGACGAACTCGAGCTCAATGCTTCCAAGCACCTTTGCCAAATATACCGGCCGTCCCGATCGTTATCTCGCGATGCACTTCGCCAACGAAATTTGGCGCAATAACACCGCTGAAGTCATGGCGCAAGCCAAGACGAACATGAAATACTTCGACGAAACGCTCGCCTTTGCCAAAGACATCCGGATGATTCCGCTCCCTGTCCGCAAAGAAAAGGCTGGCTATCTCTTAAATTCCATGTTGATTCCGTTCCTCTTCGCAGGCTTAGACCTCTATGCCGAAGGCATCTCGGATCCTGCTTCGATCGATGCGGCCTGGATCCATGGCACCGGCGCTCCGAAAGGACCGTTCCAAATCTGCGATGTTGTCGGCATGAAGACCTGCGACGAAATCGTCAGCATGTATTTAAAGATTCCGTCCTTCTTAGCCCCTTATCACTTCAAAGACATTCACAAAGTGTTGCAGAAGATGATTGCCGAAGGAAAACTTGGCGTTGCCAGTGGCGAAGGTTTCTACTCTTACAAGAAATAAAGTTCGCTTTTCATTTCAAAGGTCGCCATGAAACGCGACCTTTTTCTTATGTTTTGCAAAGACTGGTAAAGGTATCTATGCTAAACTTATAGCCGTTAATATCGAGGACAATACATCATGGATTATCGTTATGTTTCCGACTATCAGCGTTTAGGCTTTGGCCTTTTCGTCCATTACGGTCTTTATAGCAACTTATCGAAAGGCGAATGGGCGGAATATGCGTTCTATCAAAACCGTCAGGCGGAATACGAAAAAGAGATTTCCGCATTCCATCCAGCCGAAGATTGGGCGGATCAACTTTGCTTAACGGCATTAAGCGCCCATTGCCGTTACATCATTTTGACCACGAGACATCATGAAGGATTCTCGCTATATGACACCTGTGGCTTATCGGATTTCGATGCGCCCCATAGCGCATGCCACCGCGATTTGATCCGTGAATATGTGGACGCGTGTCGCCGTCATGGCTTGTTGCCAGTCTTCTACCATACCGTCATTGACTGGCATTCTCCCTTAAGCAAAGGCCAGAAATGGGACGAATATTTTGATTATCTCCGTAAGAGCATCGCCATCCTTTGCCAAAACTATGGCCCAATCGGCGGCATTTGGTTTGATGGCACCTGGGGATTGCCCCAAGGGGTTAATTTCCCAGCTGATATCTACACGATGATTCACCATTATCAACCTCACGCCATGGTGATTAATAACACCGGTTTAACCGCCTTAGGTGCAAAGGGGGCTTCTCAAGAAATCGATGGGGTTACCTTTGAACGGGGTAAAGCATTCCCCGTCCAACCAGGAAGTCGTCCTATCGTCGGAGAAGTCTGTGATGCCATCACCGATCACTGGGGCTATGCCGAGAATGACCTCTCTCAAAAATCCCCGCGTGAACTCGTCAATATTTTGTTAGACGCGAGAGGTGCCGGTTGTAACTTAGTCTTAAATGTTGGTCCAAAAGCCGACGGCACCGTGCCAACCTTAGAGAAAGAAATCTTAAAGAAGATTGGCCTCTTCTTAGCCACCAATCACGATGTGGTCTTGCGTTATCCTTTGTCTTCTTTAAAGACGGAGAACGCTGAAATTTATCATGACGAGAAAACTGATACCTATTATGCCGTTATTCGTAATGTCGGGATGTTACTTGACCAAAACGTCACATTCGGAAGCGAAAACCGGAATGTGGTGCTTGCGGATGGAAAAGTGCTCGACGGTTATTGGCTCGACAACAATGAACCAATTGATGTCATTGAAGAAGGGAAAGCCTTCCGGGTTCGTCCATTCCGTTATGGCGTCAGCTTAGGCGCACGGATTGCCGCCTTCCATCTTGGAGACAAAAAATGAAACTCGAATTTTTAGGGGACTCCATCACGCAGGGCTATGGAGCCAGTAGTCTAGAAAAGCGTTACTCGACCGTCCTTTGCAAAATGCTCCATGCCGAAGAAGAAAATGACGGCATCAGCGGCACTCGCATCGCGAGACAACGCATTCCTGATCCTTATGGGGATCCCGATTTCGATTATGTGGCACGGGCATCGTCCTTAAAACGGGATGCCGACTTCTTATTTGTCTTCGGCGGAACGAACGATTATGGCCATGGGGATGCCCCGTTAGGAAAGATGGGCGATACCTCGGTTTATACGTTCTATGGCGCCATGAATGAACTTTGCCGCGTCTTATTAGAAGAAGATGGCTTCTCGAAAGACAAAGTGGCCTTTATCTTACCAACCCGTCGTTACGAAGAAGAGGACCCGACGGCGTGCGGAATGCGCCTGACGCCAAACGGTTCTCCATTAGAATCCTATCGAAAAGCCATTCGAGAAGTGTGCCAAAAATGGGGGATTGATGTGATTGCCTTAGCGGGATTTCCCGGCGAAAATCCACCCCTTGGACCGAGTGAATACTTTGCCGATGGCCTTCACCCGAATGACAAAGGCCATGCGTTGATTGCCAAGGATTTGGCCGAATATCTGAAGCAAAAAGGAATCGCGCAATAAACGCGATTCTTTTTTATTGCTTGGCCGCGCAAGGATCCATGGCTTTTGGTAACATTCGTAAGATATCTTCGGCTAAAAAGCTATATTCGTTTTGTTCTTGGGCAAGTAACATGGCGCTTTTCCCAAAGAGATAGGCACCAAAGGAAGCGATTTCTAATAAGGAATGAGGCAGATGTTGTGCCATTAAGCCACAGAGAATGCCCGATAATAAATCACCGGAACCTGCTTTGGCTTGTCCGGCATTTCCAAAGATGTTGTGGTAGGTCGTTTCTCCATCGGTTATCCAGGTATCGTGGCCTTTTAGTAACAAGACAGCGCGGTGCTTTTTCGCGTAAGGGATGGCGTATTTCAAAGGATCGGCATCAATTTCGGGATAGGGGACACCGACAAGTCTAGCGAATTCGCCATGGTGCGGCGTGAGTAACACTTGGGGTTTATCGGGTTGAAAGTCGGAAGTTGGGAAAAGGGAAAGGGCTTCTAAAGCGCCGGCATCCAACAACAATTTGCCTTGGTAATGGGCGAAGAGGTCTTGCTCGATTTGAATCAACGCCTCCGTATTGGTCATGCCCATCCCAATCCCAATGGCGGTTGCTTTTGCTTCTATGGCACGAAAGAACGTTTCTTCAAAGCAAACATTGCCATCTTTTGATGGTGCCTTTTGGACAATCACCTGGGGATTTCTTCCGACATAAATGGAATAAAGCGGTTCGGGGACGTATAACGTAGCAAATCCTGCCCCCATGCGTAAGGACGTCAAAGCTTCTAACGATAATAAGGGCGCGCCACCGTAAGAAGCGGAACCGCCAATCAAAACAGCCCGACCATAGTCGAATTTTGAGGTATCTTCCTTGCGCTTAGGCAAGAAACCTTGAAATGTTTTATCCGTAATCTCAATGGTCTTCATCGTTTTCATTGTACACGAAAGCAAGGAAGAACGTTAAAATGGTTGCATGATTCGCCATGCTTCACTTCACGAAAAAGAACTCTTGATATCCACCCTAAATACCGCGTTTTCCGATGTACGGTCGAGCGATTTTTCTATTCGTCAACAACAACCGCGCGCTTATGGGGAAGGAATCAATCGCGCTGCCGAGCATTTACTAGAAGAAAGAGATGGGAAGATCGTGTCCATCTTAGGGAACCTGCAAGAGACGTTACAGGTAGGAAATGAATCATATCGTTTTGCTACGATTGGATCAGTGGCTACGCTACCCTCTTATCGTCATCGAGGCATCATGCGTTCTTTGATGGAAGAAGCGCACCAAGAAAATAAAAAGAACGGGGAAATCTTCGCGATTTTGACCGGAAATCCTGCCGTATACCATTCCCTGGGATTTGTGCCTGGCCCCGTGAATTTGTTATTCACGTTCCCAGCAAGCACAAAGAAATATCCCGAATATTCTGCTCGCTCGATGGGAGAAGAAGACATTGATTTCGCTTATGCCCTATATCGTTCTTCTGTTCCTTATCGGATTCGTCGCCCCGAAACTTTCTTAGCTGCTTTGGGATCGCATGGTTCAAAGGCAGTGGTGTTTTACCAAGGCTCCAAACGGATTGGCTATGCCGCCTTTAACGAACGATACGGCAATGAATTATGCTTAAACGATCCTTCGCACCGAGAAGCCGCGCTTTCTTTGCTTCCATCATCCTTGGAATGGGTTTTCACACCGGATGACATTGCTTCGCTTCGTTATGCCTACGAAAAAGGGCTAACCCCACGGATTTGGCAACGGGAGATGCTTCATATTTATCAACCAGAAGCCTTCTTAAAACTGTTACATCAAAAGAATGGTGCCAATCTAGAACGTGATGAAATGGCGTTACAAGTAGCCACCCAATCTGGCCACTTTGATTCGAATGCCTTTGTCACTTCATTATTCCCTCCCTTAGGAGAAGAAGGCATTACCTTATCTAGTCACGCCTACACGTTTGAAATCCCTTGGTGTGATCTCTTTTGATAAAAATCTAGAATTCTTTACCGATTTAATTTACAAAACTAGCTTTTGAAACTACAATGAATTCGGTAAATCGCCACTAGGAGATCGTATGAAAACATTCTCGAAAAACCAATTAGAACGTTATCCGTTTTATCTCAAGTATTTTAAGGAGTTGCAAAAAGAAGGAGTAGAAACGATTTCTTCTCCTAAAATCGCGAAAGTATTAGGTTATTCCGAAGAACAAATTCGGAAAGACTTGCAAGCCATTTCGAATGAGCCTGGCCGTCCGAAGAAAGGGAGAAGTGTCGAGAAACTAATCGACACCTTAGAAACCTTCTTAGGTTATCGTGATACGACCACGGCTGTGATTATCGGCTGCGGTCATTTGGGCCAAGCTTTATTGAATTATCCCAACTTCCAAGAAATGGGACTTGCCGTGGTTGGTGGTTTCGATACGAACCCTGACTTAATCGGCAAAGAAATCAACGGAAAATCCATTCACGCCATGTCGGAATTGGGCGAAGTTGCCTTAGCCCAAAAAGTGAAGGTTGCCATTATCACGGTTCCTGCCCAATATGCCCAAGAAGCGATTGATGAAGCCGTTCAAGCCGGAATCCATGGCATTTGGAATTTCGCGCCTACCCATGTGACCGTGCCTTATCACATCGTGATTGAGAACTTTAATTTCTCTTCTTCTTTGGCGGTTTTGATTCATCGGCTTTATGACGGACGTTAAAAAGAAACGCGTCAAGGCAGAGAAACCGCAATGGGTCGGCTATCTGACGGAGAAACAAAAAGAGAAGCTCCATGATTCCATTGATCCCGACGCTTCGTTAGGGCAACGGATTGCCATCATTCAAAAGATTCATCGAATGGCATTGCGCAATCATAAAAACGATCCGGCCTATGAAACCTTGTATGGTGCCGTGATTACGGCAACGAATTTGTTCTTGGATTCTGCGTTTTATACACCGACCTTGCAAGCAACCTTGCCTTATTGGTTCAGCGTGGCCTACTTTGATTATCTATATCACGTCGGTGTCTTAACCGATGCGGATTTGATTCTCCATACGTTACAAATGCAAGGCGGGAACGATTCGTCAGATCCTTCCTCACATGACGCATAATCATCGGTACAACCGATGATTTTTGTTACCTAAAAGCATAAACGCCAATCGAAACGGCGTTGTCTAAATTTAAGGAATCCACCTGAGAAGATTGTTCGATTCTTACCGGGGTTCCGATGCTTAAAAAGGAATCAGGTAATCCCGTTGCTTCATTCCCGAAAATCAAGGAATAAGGAGCCAGTTTTTCGATGGTATGTAGTGGGGTGGAGCATTGTAGCATAAAAGGGTAGTAATGACGGTAACCCGCTAAGGCTTGATAGGCTTCAAACGAAGGAAAATAGGCGAAGGGAACCGAAAAGATGGCACCCATGGAAGAACGGACGCATTTTGGGTCAAACGCATCGGCCGCCGGACGAATGATGGCTAAAAAATCAATCGAGAAAGCAGCAGAGCTACGGAATATCGTTCCTAAGTTCCCTTGATTTGAGGGGTTCACCAAAACCACGTGGTTGCCTGAAGGAACCGTCTCGGTTTGGAACTTTTGAAATTCACCAATCATCATGACGTTGTCTTTTTCAGACAACGAAAATATCTTTTGATTATTGGTGATAAAGGGGACGTGTTGCTTCTCGGCAAGCAATCTCATCTTTTCATACGTCTCATCCCGTTTTTGCTTGGGATTCACATAAATCTTTCTTGCGACTTCGGGTTTCCGAAGCATTAATTCGAACGTTAACGTTGTTCCCAAGGTGTAAGAAACATCACCTTTTTTATCGTACTTTTCCATCGTTAGGATTATCGCACCTTTTCTTAATTATCACCACGTTTTGTCCTTCTTTTCCTTTCGTTGCCTAGAAATAAGTGAAGGAGAAAACAACATGGAACATCAACAAGTCAAACTCGGAAGAATTCCGAAACGGGTCTGCTTGCTTTATGGAATAGGGGAAGAGGGACTAGTCTGGGCACCGAATGAATTTTTAGATCGCCTTGCCGTCCGTTACCCCGACGATTATTTACGAAAGGTAGAAGAAGCAGCCCATATCTTAAAAGAACCGCAATATGGCGCGTATCGCCAAAAAACGCACACGTTATATTTGGTGCGCGAATACGTTATCGGGGCGTCGTTTTGTAAGGTTTATATCGCCATCCAATGCGCTTTTGAAAAGCACTGGACCGAAATCGGGGTTTTAACCCCGACACAATCCCAGGCGATATTGGCCCAAGAAGAAGGAATGGTTTGGCAAGCTATCCCTCTTGGATCGCCGGTTTGCGCCGATACTTCCCGGAGAAAAGGAAACTCAAGAAAACCAAAGAAGCTGCGATCAAAAGATAAAGAAGATAAAGTGTCAACGACGAAAGAATAACGCCGAGCCAGCCACCCCAGATTTCTAAGAAAGGAACGTTCCAGAAGGTAGCGGGGTCAAAAGTCAAGATGGCGAAGGTGGTTGAAGTACGCACATAATGCCGTAAATAAGAGAAGACGGCGTAATAAAATGGAATGGCCATAAAATAGATAATCCAGTGCCATTTCCAATCGCCTTTTTCCGAGAAGAACAGCCAATCCAAAAAACAAAGCACGGGCAGGATGATGTAAAGCAATAATTCGGTGATCAACCGTTCATTCGTGAAATAAGTCGCCCCGACATCATGAAAAGAGATGAACCATACGTAAAGTGGATGCGTGAGAAGCAGGCTCATTTCTAGTGAGACTGAAATGAACAACAACTGCCCGAATACCGTCGGGGGATTAGCGTTCTTGCTTTTCCGTAGCCCTTTTAAAGATAAGAAAAGTTCGGAAAGCAATACGAATGTCGCATACATCGTGATGATGGTGCCGGGATAGCGGAAGGCATTCCAACCAATTGAATTGACGGCATCCGAAAGGAAAACGAAAGTCAGCGCGATGATCGCAAGGATCACGGCCAACAAGCGATAGATGAAACGGAAATAACGATTGCGGATGACCATAAAGAACGCCAAAAATGACGACAACGATATTATAGGCGGACTGAATGAATTCTTGAAACTCTCTTTTCTCTTGCTTAAGTGCGCAAGAACCACTAAACTATTTTGCGCTGGCGGAATTGGTGAAGAGGCCTAACACAACCGGCTGTGAACCGGCCATTTCACGGGTTCGAATCCCGTATTCCGCCCCAATTTAAAAAATGAAGGTTAATACAAGAATGTGTTAGCCTTTTTCTTTGGTTACATCGCACTTTTTTGGGAATATTTCACTGACGATTTTGAAAAAAATGTCAATTTGTATCGAGAAATTGCCAGGTTATAACGTTGGAAGAACTTATAAACAAATCATTTAATCAATAGTTCAATCAGATGTCGGGCTGCGTATTTTGGATTGTCTTTACCATTTTCTAATCCTAATCCAGTAAATAATTCGCCAATTGGTATATTATTATTAAATAATAATTGAAAATAAGTTTCTAATAGTGAATTGGTAGTATTCTCTAATTGAATTGGACCAAAAGGATTTGCAAAGAAAGTTTGTACCAACCCTTTTTCTCCAGTTGTACCTAACGCAAATCGTTTACCTTCTTTAAATACGAGCAACGCATCTTCAACTTGTTTAAAAATGTGAATTTTTTCTTTACTATTCTTATAGTTGTTAGCGTAAAACACATAATCAACATGATATTTATTCGATACTTCTTTATATGTAGAAACAGGTAAAACCAATCGAGCATTTTTTCCTTTTGGGTTTAAGAATATTGCTCTATCAAACACTTTATAAACATAGTCATTTTCTAAATCATCGGTTCTAACAAACGCACCAATTTCTGTTCCTGATGTATATATTTGATTATCAATAATTTCAAAATAACCCATATCGTCATAAATAGTGGTGATTTCTTGTATTTGGCCGTTTGCGATTAAGCGAAGAGCTTCAATTGTTTCACTTTTTCCTGCCCCAGAGTCTCCTACAATAATCACGTTTTTTGTTGTCGTATCGTTCAATTTTATTGATATCCCAGCACCATGAATTGGTAATTTGCCATTCTCTATCATTTTAATGTTATGAACTGTTAGAATTATCTTTTTTAAATAGCCAAAGTAATCAATTTCATCCCGTTCTTTCAAAGAGCCGATATAAATATCTTTTTCTTTGTCATAATAGATTCCGTCAATTGTGTTGGATCCGAAAAGAATTATTCCATCTGGTTTTGAATTTTTAAAATCATCATCAAACTGAAATAAATTTGATAAGGAAACACCTAACGAAATATATCTTTCTGAAATGCACACATGAATTCTGCTTTTGCCACATAAAATTGGTATTAAAAACCATTTCTTGTTAGAAAGATTTAATCCATCAATTGGATTGGCGTTAATTATTTCGAAGATGCCGGTCCTTTTGTTGGATGCAGAATAAGAAACAAAAGGCGTTCTAAAAGCAATCTTTGTAATAACTTTCGCGCTTTCTAATTCTTTATAAATATAATTTGAATTGCTATCTGTTAATAAGAATGCGTTTGCAAAAGCCGGGAGCTGCCTATAAACGGTGAATTTCTTTCCGGTAAGCTTAAAGCATAATTCTCTATATTTTCCCAGCAATGCTTCAGTGAATTTATCAAATAGAGTCAAGAAATCCAACTCTTCAAACCTTGGATTATTTTGATCTGAAATTATGTAACGTTTTACCGATCTCCAGTGGTCGTATATTTTTTCTAAAATATCATATAACAAGTCTTTGTTTTTAACATTAGTCGTATCATTGTTTAAGATTTCTAGAAAAACTTTTGAAAGACTATCTCCATATATGATTTCGCTGATGTTATTTTTAGGGTTATCTTTCAAAAATGAATCTATAGCTAAATTCATTACCTCTTTGTTTATGGCGGTAGTGTCCTTATCTTTTATATCTATTAAAATGTAATTTTCTTTCATTTTCATTAAACCTATTTCTTAAGATTGTTTTGTTTCGAGCTTCACACTTAAGCAAATGATTCTTAAAGCGATTTCTAATTCTTTTAGTGAGACGGATGAAGGAGCGATTCTTATATTTGAATTAGATGAATCTATTCCATATGGATATGTTGCCCCGGAATTAGTTAAAATAACCCCCGCTTTTTTGCATCTTTCAACAACCTCTTTCGCACACCCTTTAACATTGAGTGAGATAAAATACCCACCTAGTGGTTTAGACCAAGTTGCAAAACCAATTAGTTCTTTAGAAAATATTCTCTCGACAAGTTCAAATTTGGGTCTAAGTATATCTGCGTGTCTTTTCATTATATTCTTCAAATCTTTTAAAAAAAGAGCGTGCCTATATTGATTGATTTTGTCATATCCTATAGTTTGAACTTTCATTTGCTCGAGCATATCTTTTTTGTTGTTCTCACTTGTCCCCATCGCAGAGATGCCTGCGCCAGGAAAGGTGATTTTACTTGTGGATGTAAAAATATAAACAATATCTTCATTGTTGTTCTTTTTGCATTCAGAATAGATGTTTAAAAGATGTTCTTTTTTCTCTTCGTATAAATCATGAATTGCATACGCGTTATCCCAATAAATCCTAAAATCTTTGGCGGCTGGTCTAAGTTTTGCGAATCTTCTCACTGTTTCATCGCTATATGTAATCCCAGTTGGATTTGAATATTTTGGAACGCACCAAATCCCTTTTACGTAGTCATCTTTGATATATTTTTCGACTAAATCCATATCTGGTCCATCTTCGTTCATTGGGATATTAATCATCTCAATTCCGAAATACTCACATATCGCAAAGTGGCGATCGTATCCCGGAACAGGGCACAACCATTTAACTTTACTTAACTTGTTCCATGGAGTCGAACCGCAAACTCCATTGGTCATGGATTTTGATATAGCATTATACATTAATGCAAGCGAAGAGTTACCGCCAATAATTATATTGTTTTGTGGTATATCTAAAATATTAGAAAACAAATCCTTGCATTCAGGTATACCATCTAGCAAGCCGTAATTTCTGTAATCAATATTGTTTATCTTTAGACAATTGCCTGAACGAAGTACATCTAAAATGCTTTCCGATAAATCTAATTGACGTGCATCAGGCACACCTCTAGACATATTTATGTAGATGTTTTTGTTGAGATATTCTTGATATTGCTTTTCTAAATCAATCATACTTTGAACACTATAATACCTAATTATTATAATTATTTATGCTTATAATTATGTTTTACAAGTTATAATTTTAAAGAACTTCTATTGGCAGATAGAAATAAAAACTTGTTATAGTGTTATCTCAAAGAAAACATTTTACATTGTTAAATAGGATTGATTCAATGTGTCAGTCCTTTTATTTTTTGTTATCATTAGAACATGGAAAAGAAACTACATTTAGAAAAAATCCTTTGGGATGAATGTGATAAAATCACAAAATTAAAAGTTAAGAAAGATCAAAAGTCTTTTGTTGCTCCAAATGCTGATAGCTTGATTGATGCATATTTTGCTATTGCCGAAGAGGGGATGAAGGTGTATCCCTTTGGCATTTATTATGGTAAGAAAGCAGTGGGATTCATTATGATTGCTTATGATTGTCCGTGGGCTACAAAATATTATGGGCTTCCAGAAAAGTATTATTATATTTGGCGTTTCATGATTGATAAGAAATACCAAGGTCAAGGATTCGGAAAAGAAGCATTAAGGCTTGCTATTGAATTTGTTAAAACATTCCCAGCAGGAAAATCAGAAGCTTGCTGGTTGAGCTATGAACCAGAGAATGAAGGCGCAAGAAGCCTTTATTTGAAAGCTGGATTTGTTGAAAGATTAGATCTCCACAAAGAAGATATGGAGATGCCTGCTGTTCTAAAACTTTAGCGTTCGGTGGATACATTGAAGTGTTCGACTGTATCAAAACTGTCCATTTAGGCCAGCTAATGAAAAAATGGGGCTGTTAAGAAATGAAAAATCTTAACGGCCTTTTTCTTTACTTATTTTTTGGCGTTTTTCAAAAGAACAACTACGTTGTTAAGAAATGAATTATCT